>NC_016586.1:15000-747500 GCF_000283655.1 Azospirillum lipoferum 4B
GGGAACCAGGTTAATAGTCCTGGGCCTGGCGGAGGTGACGGATGGGAAAGCGTGTATGTCCTTATCGGATTGGACATGCTGTGGACCTGTTCCAGGAAATAGCCCCGCCGTATAGACCGTACCCCAAACCGACACAGGTGGACTGGTAGAGTATACCCAGGCGCTTGAGAGAATGGTGTTGAAGGAACTCGGCAAATTGCCCTCGTAACTTCGGAAGAAGAGGGCCCCGTTGTGGCGCAAGCCATGGCGGGGGGCACAGACCAGGGGGTAGCGACTGTTTACTAAAAACACAGGGCTCTGCGAAGCCACACAAGGCGACGTATAGGGTCTGACGCCTGCCCGGTGCCGGAAGGTTAAGAGGAGAGGTGCAAGCCTTGAATTGAAGCCCCGGTAAACGGCGGCCGTAACTATAACGGTCCTAAGGTAGCGAAATTCCTTGTCGGGTAAGTTCCGACCTGCACGAATGGCGTAACGACTTCCCCGCTGTCTCCAACACCAACTCAGCGAAATTGAACTCTCCGTGAAGATGCGGAGTTCCCGCGGTCAGACGGAAAGACCCCGTGCACCTTTACTACAGCTTTGCAGTGGTGCTAGGGACTTCATGTGTAGGATAGGTGGGAGGCTTGGAAGCCTGGGCGCCAGCCCGGGTGGAGCCAACCTTGAAATACCACCCTTGAAGTCTCTGGCATCTAACCGTGGCCCGTGATCCGGGTCCGGGACCCTGCATGGCGGGTAGTTTGACTGGGGCGGTCGCCTCCCAAAGTGTAACGGAGGCGCGCGATGGTGGGCTCAGAGCGGTCGGAAATCGCTCGTCGAGTGCAATGGCATAAGCCCGCCTGACTGCAAGACTGACAAGTCGAGCAGAGACGAAAGTCGGCCATAGTGATCCGGTGGCTCCACGTGGACGGGCCATCGCTCAACGGATAAAAGGTACGCCGGGGATAACAGGCTGATGACTCCCAAGAGTCCATATCGACGGAGTCGTTTGGCACCTCGATGTCGGCTCATCACATCCTGGGGCTGGAGCAGGTCCCAAGGGTTCGGCTGTTCGCCGATTAAAGTGGTACGTGAGCTGGGTTTAGAACGTCGTGAGACAGTTCGGTCCCTATCTGCCGTGGGTGTCGGAGTTTTGCGAGGATCTGTCCCTAGTACGAGAGGACCGGGATGGACATACCTCTGGTGCACCGGTTGTCACGCCAGTGGCATGGCCGGGTAGCTAAGTATGGACGGGATAACCGCTGAAAGCATCTAAGCGGGAAACCCACCTCTAAACCAGAGCTCCCTTGAGAGCCGTGACAGACCATCACGTCGATAGGAGGCATGTGGAAGGGCGGCAACGCCTGAAGCTAAGCCTTACTAATCGCTCGATCGGCTTGATCTCGACACCACATTACCGCGCCATGCGCAGCAGCAAGCCTGCTAAGGCCCTGCTTGACGCAAGAACCGCAGTTCGATACATCCTCACATCACTTGCACGACAGCGAATGCGCTTCGGAAAGCGTCGGTCTTGAGCCTTGGTGACCTGGTGGTCATGGCGAGGTGTCAAACACCCGATCCCATCCCGAACTCGGCCGTGAAAAGCCTCCGCGCCAATGGTACTGCGTCTTAAGACGTGGGAGAGTAGGTCGCCGCCAGGTCACTCAGGCTCAAGAGACGCCAAACACGAAGCATATACGCTGGCATCGTCACGACATCCATCGCCCCATATGACAGACATCCGCGGGGTGGAGCAGCCCGGTAGCTCGTCAGGCTCATAACCTGAAGGCCGCAGGTTCAAATCCTGCCCCCGCAACCAAATTAAGCCCGCCGGATCAAGCACTTAGCTTCGATCCGGCGGGCTTTTTTCATGTGCCATTGCCTGTTGCATGGCAGTGCGGCAAAAGAACGAGAGTTTTCAACGGTTACGAGGCGTTCCTCCTGCTATTCCCGCCGGTTCCCGGCGGTTCCGTGTCACATGTTCGGCACATGAAATCAGCCGTGTTGTTCTATTCATGTTCTCGCGAACGACAGTCAGAAGTTCGACCATGACCGAACCCGGCACGGGTTATACAGCAGCCTCTGGAAACCCTTCTTCCGTGTAATAATTGACGGTGAAGCGCATGCGGGCCATGCCCATCGCACTGTCCCCCTCTCCCCCGAGTTGGATGGAGGTTTCGGACAATCGAATCCACTTCACCAGACCGGAGATCGGGCTGGACAGCACCACGACTGACTCCACTTCAGCACAGATACCGTCCAATTCGTCTTCCAGATCAAGGCGTGCTCTGGCATAGGCATCGACAATGAGTTGAAGGGTCCGGCTCTGCAATCCATCAAGTGAGCCGGGAGAGTTTTGCTCATGAGCGCTGTAAACGATAAGACAGGGGAGTTCATCCGGCTGCACGATCGTCATTCTACTGGTGTGCACCCGGTCGGCAGTGCTGGGAAGCCCGGTCACCATCGCCACCACAGCATTCCGGATACGCTTACGAACGTGCTCCACTCTTTACGCCTCCCGTAAAACCAGACGCACCGCACCGGCGCCATCAGGCTGAATTTCGATGATGGAGTAGCCTTCACCTCTGACCGACACAGCCGTTTTGGTGGTTAGCGTGACGATCCCTTCTTTGATTGTGAGGGTTGGCGCAGTCGAAGCCATCGCAACCTGTCCGCCCACGTCTACCGGCAGATAGCCGCGATCAAAGATGCCGAGCATTTCGAAACCGCCAACCACGACCTTCTCACCGAAGGTCGTAAGCTGGCCATCGAAAGCAAAGGCGATAGCATCGGTGAAGTGCATGATCAGGACGCAGCGGTGGTGGACACGCCGTCCAGCCGGACCTTGACCGTGGTGGAGCCGTTGCCAGCGGCCTCGATGGCCGCGCCGATGGGGTGCTTTCCGGAGCCGGGCGCCACGCACTGGCGGGTCGCGATATCGAAGGAAACGGCTCCCCCGCTGGTGAAGGTGGTGGAAATCGGCTTCGTCAGCTCATACACGCCGACGGTCGCGAGCGATACCAGCTCGCCTTCCACCGCTGTGGACGCGGCCACGCCGAACAGCGTGCCGACAATGACGCCGCTCCCGCTGGTGACGCCGCCGGCCGGAGCCGGCGCAGTGATGGAGTCGCCTTTCTGGATGAAGTTCTTCATGGGTCACAGTCCCTTTGACGATGAGATACGAATCATTCGGATTGGTGTCGTGCCGCTGGCAGCCCCGATCTGTCGTTCAAGGTCCGAGAGAGCCGCGGCCATTTCGCCATCCGTTCGGTACGTCACCTCACGGTCTCCGAACCGTACCGTGCGGTGGCCGCTGAAGCGGGCGCGTTCGAGCGTATCGCGCCACGCCATCAGCTCTGTCAGCGCAGCCACGGTTACGCTCCGGCGTTCGAATGGGCGCCCCGGAAGTCGATGACGCCATAACCGAAGTCCAGCCCAGCCCGGACCTTCACCGCCTGGGTGTCGAAATCGGTTTCCGTCTTGATCTGCGGACCTTCGGACCCGGCCACGTAGCCATAGACCACGGTCGGGCAAATCGCGGGGTCCGCCATCACATACCAGCCGTTGCCGGTGATGTTGGCGTCGACAATCAGCTCCATCATCCCGGCCCAGGGGTTGGTGTCGCCAGCCTTGGCCGGGGTGATGCTCGCCAGAACCTGCCGGCCCTCCAGCTCCTTGTCCGGCCCGACCACCAGGAACCGCGGCGTCAGGTTGAGCGGGATACCGTCCAGGGACTTCATCTTGCGCAGCGCCGCCACCGCGACGCCAACGCTCGCCACGGTGATAGCCGCGGCAGCGGCGGCCTTGTTGTCGTGATCGGCGTGGAACAGCGTCTTGCCGTCCGACATGACCGGGTTGGCGGTCAGCAGGCCATAGACCAGCCGGTTTTCGTCCGCCGCGGTGCGGATGGCGATCATGCTGGAGAAGTCCGACAGCGCCGACAGATCGTCGTTCACCAGCGCGCGGCGCCCGATGATGATCCCCGTGGCGAACTCGGCCGCGGAGACCTGTTCCCGGTTCTCCGACATGGTGCCGTAATTCACCTCCCCCGACTCGGCGAGGTTCTGGAAGGACGGGAAATCCCCCACGCGCAGGAACTTGTGCGGCTTGAAATCGGTGAAGCCGCGCCGGGCCGCCCACTGGCGATAGGTCGGGTTGGCGGCGGCGTAGCGCGCCAGCAGGATCTTGTTGCCGGCGTCGGCCAGCAGCAGGGGGAAATCGCCGGTGGTGTGCGCCCCGATGGCGCGTTCCATCAGCGCGTTCTGGTCGAAGCGGTTGAAGCGCTGCCCCCGCGCCACGGCCAGTTCGCCCACCATGTCCAGCGCGCGGTGCCCCATGAACTCGCGCGCCCGGCCCTCGGGCTTCACCAGGCCGGGAGCGAGGCGGGCGGCCAGTGCATCGGCCATGCTCCGGCGGATGGAGCTGGGGTCGGTGTGGTCGGTGCCCAGCATGATCGGCGCGGCGTTGGAAATGGTGACGCCACCGCGGCGGGCCAGATCGGCGAAGGCGGCGGCACGGGCGGCCTCGACGGTAGCGCCGTTGTCGATCAGGCTGTCCGCGAAGCTGGCCGGCAGACCAGCCACATGGGCGACGGTGCGGATTTCCCGGTTGATCTGTGCGCGGGTGCCGTCCGTAGGGGCGGGTTGGCCGGTCGGGGACGGAGCCGGGGCGGGAGGCGCCTCGGTGCCGGCTTCCGCATCACGGACGCATCCGCCGAAAGCGGCGCATCCCTTCGGCGTGGCGCAACCTTCGCACGGCTTGAAATCGGGATTCGGAGTTGGGTTGGGCACGATCTTGCTCCTGACGATGGCGCCCGCGTCCACGGGCACAGGGGTGAATGAGAGTTCGTAGGGTTCCCAGGCGATGGCGCGGAACACGCGCAAGCCGTCGCGGCGCCCGGCCATCTGCCACTTGGTGACGCGGTAGCCGAGTGAGACACCGCGGACGATGCCGCCGCCGACATCGCTCATGAGTTCATCGGCGACGGGCTTGGTGGCGAAGCGGACGGTTGCCAGGATACGGGCGCCGTCCACATGCGCCGCATCGACCACGCCAACGGCGTTGTCCGTGGTCGGGCGATGGTCCTTCAGCGCCGGCCCGCCTATGAAGCGGGAGAGGTCTGCGCCGCCCGCGTCCAGCTCCTCGATCCAGGCTTCCCGCGCGCCATCCGGTGCCGGAGCTGGCCGCGCGGCGGGTGCAAGACCGGACAGCGCGATCACGTCGACCGTGCGAGCTTCAGCGTTGAGCGTGGTAGGCGTGGTGACACCCAAGCCTCGAATCATTGAATTATGCATCGGTCTTTTCCGGAGCCGGGGATTCGTCGGTCAGCAGTGTTGGTGTGAGACCCGCTTGGGTGGTCTGTCCGGGATTGCTGTCGAGGAGGATGCCGAGACGCTTTTCCCGTTCGCGCTCCGCCGCCAAGTCCGCGTCGATCCTCTCGACGTCATAGCCACGTTCGGCAACTGCCTGAGTGCGGCTCTTCAGGCCGGCCCGGATCGCTTTGATTTCCGCTTGGACATCCTTAAGAGGATCGACCCACATCGACTTTGGTGGCATCCATTCGACGCGATGAAATGCCGCCGGGTCTGCCTCATAGGCACGGAAGTCGATCAGGCCGGACAGCACGGCCGTGCGGATAAAGCGGTCCCATGCCGGCCGGCACAGCCGGTAGACCACGACGTTGTGCTGCCAGTGCTCCAGGCGCTTGCGGAATTCCACCAGCCCGGCCCGGATCGAGCTGTAGTTCACCCCGGACAGGTCGCCGGTCAGCAGCTCGTACGGCACGCCCAGGCCAGCGGCGATGGCCTGAAGGTGGCTTTTGATGAACGCCCCGTAGTGCTCCGATTCCTTCGGGTCGAAGAACTCCAGCGATGTGCCGGGCTTCAGCGGAATGATCGTGCCGGGTTCCAAGCCGATGTCCAGCACACCGCCCTTGCTGTCACCCGGCAAGCCGCCGGCATTGCCCTCCGGGTCCACCAGTGCCGCGCACAGCAGGTTCGCCAGCTTGGCGCGCACCAGGGCGGCGTCCTGAAGCTGGTCAACCTCATGCACCGCCAGCAGCACAGGGGCCAACCAGGACAAGCCGCGGAGCTGCCCCGGTTCGACCGGGTTGAACAGGTGAACCATGTCCCGCGCTGCAATGGGCACCGGGTTCCACAGCCCGGCCAGCGGCGCAAGCGGATCGTCCGGGCGGGCGGGCAGGACGTGATAGGCAATCCGCCGGCCAACGGCGTCAAATTCCACTCCGCCGCGGATGCGGTTGTCTACCAGGGCGGACAGGGTTTCGAGAGGGACTTGCGCCGGGTGGATCATTTGGAGCTGAAAGGGCAGCTCCAACCCGTCACCGGGGCCGAAGGTGACGAAGCGGGCGAAGCTCTCGCCGGTTTCCACCATCTGGCGGACCATCAGGGCTTGCAGGGCGTAGAAATCGCCGAATCCGTCCATGTCGCACTCATCGATCCAGCGCGACCACAGGGCATGCAGGAACTCGCGCGTCTGCGGGTCGGGATGCTGCGACGACGGCTTGATGCCGGTGCCGACGATGTTCGTCACCAGGGCATTCACCGCCGCCGTGATGTGTGCATTGTTGCGGGCGAAGTAGGCGGCCCGGTGCTGGATCGTGGTCGCCGTCGTCAGGATGTCGCTGTTCAGGTTGCGGACGGTCCGAGCTTTGCTCAGGCGGCCACCGCCGGCCGCGTCCAGCGAACGGGAGAACGTTGCACGAAATATAGACTTGACAACGCCAAGCATGATCTCACCACCATCAAAGGTGGGGAGAGCCTAAATCCGATGTTGTTCCTTGGAGAACAGATTTCGGAACAATCAGATGTTCAGTCTCAAAGTTTCCCTATGATTCCGCAACATTACGTTATCTTAGTTTGATAGGTAGGAAGACCGAATAACGGCCGGCTTTGTTGGCGCCTGTACTGGTCCCGGCGCTTTGGGGGCCGGGGTGAAGTTGAACAGGTCCGGGACCGGTGGCGGAGCGTCCACCTCCAGCTTCCGGCGCAGCTCTTCCCACTGTTCGTCGCTCTTGGCTGCCCAGCCGGCACGGATTGCGGCGGCTTGGGCGTACAGGTGCGTATCCAGCGCTTCCTGATCGACACCCTGCATCGGCACCCAGCGCCATTCGGTGGAGCCGTCACGCAAGCGGTGCGGCTTCCGCACCTCGCTGGTCAGCTCCCGGTAATACTCGTCTTCCAGGCCGGCCACGAAGCCGATGAATCCCAACTCCAGAGGATCGGTCTTCTTCAGGTTGGCATAGAGCGACGCCTTCAGGCCACTCACGCCCACCAGGAACCACATGCGTTGCGCCTTGATGAGCTGGCCGTCCGGCCGTCTCTCCCGCTTCACACGGGCCAGCGGCGGGGCGTTGTCAGCGCGAGCGCCCTTCACCACGATCACCCGAGAAGAGTTGCACCGCTTAGCCCAGGCGTGCACATCGTCCGTCCAAGCGCCGCCGTCGATGGCGAGTGCATCGACCGGCCGGCGGTTGCCGAAGGCATCCGGCCATGTCCGTTCCACCAAGCCATTCAGCTCGTGGTGCGCGGCTTCCGCCGAAACGTGGTGGTGGATGATCCCGTAGTCGATCACCACACGCTGAAGGCGCGGTCCCCAGGCCACCACCTGCCACTCGATCCGGTCGATCTGGCAGTCGCACCCGACCGTCACCATCAGCATGCCGCGGGGCACCGTGCCGCGCGGCATGCCGGCCGTTTCGGCGCGCTCCCGCATCCCTTGCCAATCCGGGGCGCTGGTGGCGGTCTGGTAGGCTTCGCCGACGTTGTCGTTCAGGAAGCTGCGTTCCGCTTCGGCGTTGCCCTTGGCGCGCAGCCACGCCTTGGCGATGTTGGCCCAGCTTTCCAAGGGGGAATAGGCCGCCCACAGGTAGAAGCTGACCACCTCCGCACCGGGGTTCTCCGCGATCCATTCGCCATTGCGGTTCATCGTGTCGCGGTGCCGTTCCTCGATCCGCTCGCCACAATGGACGCAGGTGAAGTGCGCATCGTCCGGGGCACCCTCGTCCAGACGCGCCAGCATGTTCGACCATTCCAGCGCCTGCATGGTGCCGCAGTGCGGACATGGAACGTGATAGCGCTCCCGCGTTCCCAGGCTCCATGACCGGGTGATGCGGCACCCCGGCAGCACGTCCGGCGTGCTGATCTTGAGGATCTTGCCGCCCGTCGTCAGGAACGCTTTCGTGCGGCTGTCCGCCTGCACCTCCGGGTCGCCCGATCCGTTGTCGGCAAGCCACTTCGCCATGTCGTCATGGACGGCAATCGGATAGCTGTCCATCGACAACTGAGACGGGCTGTTTGCCCCAGCCAGTTGCAGAAACCCCCGCGCGTCCCGCCGTGCCCAGAACATGGCGGAGTTGCCCGACCGTGCCCCTTCCGGCTGCATCACCGCGGACAGGGCGGGCGACGCCTGGACCATCTTGGCGAACTTGTTGCGCTTCCATTTCTTGGCGTTTCCATCGGTCGGGTGGACGTAGAACACCGGCTGCGGCACGCGGTCGAGAATTGCCCCGACGAAGATTTGTGCCAGGACGGTGCCGCCGAGCTGCGCGGACTTGCGGATCACCACCATGGTTGCCGGGTGTTCGGGCGACAGAACGTCGAGGATGCGGCGGAAGAAGGGAAAGCGGTTCGGATTGTACGGGCCGGGGAACGGGCTTTCCGGGCCGAACACGATGTTGGACGCAGCCCATGCATTCAGGTCCACCGGGGGAGCCGGCCGCATCACGCTGGCGATCACACGGCGCGCCACGGCACGCGGGGCGGCAAGGGCGATCATTCGGCAGTCCCCTCCAGGTCGGCGTCTTCATCATCGTCGGACACATCGTGGCTGGTCTTGCCGGCGCCGCTGGCCGCAACGTCCGCAAGCCGCTGGCGCAGGCCGGTGTAGCTGCGCCGCAGGATCGCCCCCAGCTCCTTCGGGCCGGCACCGCTGGCAGCGGCGCGGGCGCATTCTTCCGCGGCCTCGGTCACAAGCCATGTCTCGGTTGCGTGCACCAGCTCCGCGAGCTGGCGCGACCATTCGACCATGGCGGCTTCGGTCAGCATCCAGCGACCGCTCGCTTCGGCGGCTTCAGCCCGTTCCTTCTGCAACGCCAGCTCTTCACGATCCGCCCGTGCCTTCAGCAGCCGTTCCTGATCGCTGCCCGGCTTCTCGGCTCCAGTTCCCCCGCCGATGATCGGGCGCGACTGCGCAAGCTGTTGTCCCAGGTCCAGAGCGGGGCCGAGCTGCTGAAGCGCCACCTCCACATTGACCAGGGCATAGCGGCCTTCACCCACCAGGGCGTTCCCGTGGAGCTTCCCTTCCCTGATCCACCCCGAGACGGCAGCGGGTGAACGCCCCACCAGCTCCGCGAACTTGCCCTTGGTCATAGTATTCACGGCACCCTCTCTAAATTCACTTTAGCCTTTAAGTTGAAGCACAGATTTGTCAGGTGGTGGGGTTTGAACTACCCGTGTAACACCTTCATGGGAAGGACCCAAATCGACCTTCTACCACCTCATGGTTGCGACTGCTTTCCTCAATGCTTTGCGGAACTCAGGAAGAAGGTTCCGCTTGGCGCTTTCTTTTACGATGTCGTAGAGATTATATCTTGGCGCATAGTGTGGCGATTTGGTGAAGATCAGAACTGGTCTTGGATCGGCCTTGTCTCGCCAATAGACGCCCGGAGGAAGCGGATTGTCGCTACCTACCGGAACCGCGAAATAGGTTTCCATCCGCCGCCGTCCCCGGTTGCGGCCGGATGTCGAGCGGTTCTGTGTCGTGTCGCGGGAGGCACGCAGATGGGAAAGGATTTTGACGATCTGCCCCCGCTTCATGTTACCGAAGCTGTCCATCTGCGCTTCCTCCCCCGGCATAGCGAACATGCCGGCCGGCATGATGCCAGCCTGTTGCAATGCCACCTCGAAACGCTTTGGCCGCCGGTTTCCACCATAGACTTGCGGCGTCAGATACTTGGTTGCCGGCGTGCCTTTGCCTCCCCATTCCCGAATGCCGACCACAGCCACCGGATCGGCCTTGGTCGCTGGCTTCACATAGAGGCTGTTCAGGGTGTAGGAGGTTGGCCGGTCGAATTCGCTTCCCATCGCAGCCCGCGCATCCTCCTTCGCAATCTGCGCCGTCTTGGTCAGCGCAACCACCATCGCGTAATGGAGCTGCTTCTCATAGGCCGCCAGCATCTTGAGCGCGCCGGAGGCATCGACACGGGAACGTTGGGCCATTGCATCACCTCACTGTCTGGAGCCGCTGACGGCGGTCAGCGTGCGCGTCACGTTGCGAAGCGCCCCGAACACCGCCGGTTCGTCGGCTTCCGTCACCAAGCCGGCATGGTCGACCAGCTCGGACTGACCGAGCAGTTCGAGCGCAGCGCTCAGAACGGTATCCAGGAACTCTTCCGCCCAACCCGTCGCTTCCATGACCAAAGGGGCGAAATGGGCCACAAACTCCGTGCGTTGTGGCAGGTTGAGTGGCTGCATGGCGAGTGCGACAGCGGAAGCGAACCTCTGCGCCGAAGGCTGCAAGCTGGTGTAGCTCTCATTCCCAGCGTCGCTTAAGCCCCTGTTCTCTTTGGACTTCATGACACTCTCACCCCTTCTCCTATGCCGCCGTCTGTTGCTGGGAAGTGGGTTTAGTGGGTTTAGTGGGTTTCAAAACCTCTATACGCAAAAAATGTCATCACGTTTTGTTCTGACAGTTTCCACACATAGGGAAGATGAAACCCACTAAACCCACTAAACCCACTTCTCCATAGCTCGCGCTGCTACGGATCGCCCGTCTTCAGCCGCCACATAACGTTTCCGTCCAGCTTGGAATCCTGCACGATCCGCATGCCGTCCACGATCCGATCCTTGTTGCGCCCCAACCACTTACCAAGCCGCCGGCCGTTGATCGCACCGCCATCGCCGGCCACGGTAAGCAGCGCTTCGCGGAACTCCGGCAGGTCGGGGTTGGATTGGAACAGCCCGCCGGATTGCGGCGCGGTCGCCTGCCGGATCACCTCCGAAACGGTGACGCGATCCAGTCCGATCACCTTCCGCCACGTCGCCAGCACGGCAGACAGAGCGTCCAGCATGGGGTCCGCCGCGCGGGTATCGTCCATCGTCTGGCACGGGTCCGCTTCCCCCAACCACACCAATGCGGAGCGCACAAGGTTGGACCAGTCGGTGAAGCTGCCCAGCGGGTCCAGCCGCACCGGCCGCCCGGCCACATGGAAGGCGCGCAGCACCGTCAGCGCCGCCGCGATATACTTCCCCCGCGACGCGGTTATCAGCGCCAGCGGGTCGTGCCTGAACCCCTTGCGCAGCTCCGGCCGCTCGCATTGCGGATCGAGCCGGGCCACCAGCGCCCGCCGGGTCATATCGCCGCGCAGGGTGAGGTTGTTCCCCGTCGCAAATAGCGCCGCATTGCTGGGCGCATCGACCATGACCGAGCCGCCCAGCGGGCGCAGCTTCAGCGTCGGCTGTGTCAGCGCCTGACAGAGCAGGTCGCCACCCAGCGGAATGTCACAGTTGTCCACCGACACCAGCGCGTCACCGGCCAGGATCATCCCGGCAAGCCGCTTCTCGAATTCCTCTTCGGTCTTGCCCTGAGAAATCACCGCGGCCCGCCGGCCGGTGGCGATCAGGCTCACGATGTCCACCAGCATGGACTTGCCGCTTCCGGCCACCGGGGCGGAGAACCCATGTAGTGGTGCGGTAGGCAGAGAGCGCCGCACCAGCGCCGTCAGAATGGCGGACACCGCTACTGAACGATCCGGCCAGTGATCGGGCGTCCCACGCTCCAGAAACGGGAAATCGGCTACGAGATCGGTCAATAGCGCCAGGGCCGTCAGCGCATCGTCGCGGGTCGGTCGCGCCTTGATGCGGGGCACCTTGCAGCTGGGGCGGAGCAAAAGACCGGTGGCGGGGTCATAGCCCGCCTTGTCCAACAGGCTGCCATCGGGTCGGAGTGTCGGCGCTTCGATAAGCCCGGTCAGCACTCTCAGCTTCCATTGCCCGACACGGGCGGCATAGCCCTCCGCCACGGCACGCGGACAGTTTGTCCGCACCCACTCCCCCGACCTCCCGTCGATCTTCTCCCAGGTCGCCGCTTTGGTCATCAGCTCCACGAGGTTCGGCACGCCGACTTCCACCAGCCTCAGGCCAGTCACTTCACCGCCGGTCACCGCCACAGGACAGACGCCCGGCCGCACCAGCCGCCCGCCGCTTTGGAACAGCTCGATGCCGCTGGCGAGCAGCGCATCTTCCGCATCGGAAATCGTGATGGGCAAGTCCCCCGGCACGATTTCGACGCGCGGCGGTTCCGGTGGGGGAGCGGCGGACTCGATGCCGGCCCGTAGCCGCTCATCCTGTTCGCGGATCGACAGGGGCGGCGGCGGCGGTTCGATCCATGATTCGATGCTATCCATCAGCGTTTCCAACGCGTGTACACGCGTCCCATCAGACGGCCCGCCATTGGCCTGATTTCCCGGCGGCGGCAGGTCGCCGCGCACATCGCAGCAGCGCCATCAGCCGGCCCCGGAAACCCCCTATGGACGATCATCGTCACGCCGTTCCGCCGGGCGGGCAGATGTCGAGAAGGTTTGCATCCGGTGCATGCGCACGGACAAAGGCGAGCCATGCCACATGCTGGGCAAGCTGCGTCTCGATAACGACAACCCGTCCACCCAGGACAGCCGCCGCCGCGAAGGTGGTGTAGAACTTCGCATCGGCCGCGCCCGAATAGACGGCAACAGCCGACGCTCTCTCCAGCACCTGTACCAGCGACGGGGCGTCAAAGCCGCCCGGTCCGGAGCTGGTCTCCCGATCATCCCCGACCAGACAAACCCAACCGTTCCCGCTTCCCATGTTCAGAACCCAGGCCAGCGGGTCAGCCGGCCGGAGCTGGATACAGCCGATGTCAGCCTCCCGCACCGCGGCCAGCACCGGGGCAAGGTGCTGGAGCTGCCCCGCCGCAATCGTACGATCCAGCGCCGCCCGGAAGGCAACACCACGGTCAGCCATTGGTCGGAACCTCTTCGGAGATGGCCCGAAACGCCTTGGCTTCCTGCTGTTTCACCCATTCCATGATCGTGCTCTTTCGGGCACACAGAACGGCCCCGAGTTTGAACGTCGGGAGCCGTGAGTTTTCCGCCAGATAGTAAACCTTCCGCCGTTCCTTCGGATCGCCGAACAAGAAGCCAGCGATTTCATGTGCGCCGCGCAACATGTCGTCGGAGAAGCATGCTTCAGACAAAGCTTCGCTGTTCGGGGAAACCTTCCCCGTTATCAAGGCAGTCATCATCATTCCTCTAAGTGTTGGACGATCTATGGCCCGTATAACGGACCAGTGAGAACGCCGCGTGAGTGCAGATTTTCAGTCCAATATTCTGGGTAGTTCAGAAGGGCATTCTTCACAATGTTTCCAATCTGGATGACACTGCAATCGTAACCAGAGGAAGCGTCAATAAGCAGAGCGTTATTCAGATTTTTTGCGAAAACAACCTCAGACTTCACATTTCCTGATGGGTCGATGCTGTAGATGCAAGGGAAGTCATCATCAGGAAAATCCCTAATATGTTGGAATTTTGAGACAGAATGCAGCAGCAGCTTTACAGAGTTCTCTCCAACCTTGTCAGATACCTCAAAGCCCCTGCCGCTTCTTGTTATCTCCCAAATAACCCTTGCTTTTACAACGGATGACATCGAGTACAAGCGAGGGCTGGTCTTTCCTCCGGCGCTTTTTTCGAAATGAATTAGATTCCTGTCTGAAATATTTGCCCAGAATTTTCGGAGTTCCGGATATCCGCTAATGGCTTCACCGACTGCACCCCATCCTCCAAGGGCGAAAACAATGTCGGTTGTCATCCAGCATCGCCGGACCTCAGTTTCATCAAGTTCAGGAATTTCACCGTACAACCGCATTTCTTGACCGCTTAACACGTTCTCCGGCGCGTTGCCGGCAATTACGATCCCTACCTTACTTTGCCATAGCAAGCCGGTCAAGCAGCTTGCTATGGCAAAGTCAGCTGTCGGTTCGGAGCGCTTGGAACGGATCATCTCCAGGGGAGAGCGACCATGTGCCGCCCAGCTCTTCCCGGTGCCGTCCTGTGGCTTTCTCCAGTACACGCATGATCGAGTAGGCGAGGCCCAACGCCCGATCCCTTCCGGCCGCCACCTCATCCCGCGCCTCGTCGCCGGTCCAGCTCACCAGTTCGTCAATTTCACAGACCAACCGCACACACTGGGCCAATGCGCCATCCAACGTCGTCGCCGGCTGCTGTGACAAGGCGTCGGAAAGGAACGAGAGTCTGCGGAAGACAGGATCTACATCGCGTTCACTCAATGACCAGACCGTAGGAGCAAGATTAGCTATCTCCTTACCCCATTCAACAACAATATCACCGCTGTTTTTATGGGTGGTTTTGCGAGATACCATCATTTATTCCCCCATGTCGCCTGAATGTTGTCGTGTTTCTCCACATCGCAGAGCAGCCGGAACAGCATTGCATCCCGCCAGTCATCGCTTTCCAGCCGCGCCAGAGCATCGGCCGGCAGACGATAGAACATGGCGTCTTCGACCCATTTCTTGCCGCTGTACTCGATCAACAAACGCCGCAGCTTGACCGCGGTCCCTTCGCTGGTATGGGCGGGCAGCGTGTCGATTAGCGCTTCCAGGCGCTCCTTTTCAGCATCGAAGGGTTCCCAAGCCTCATCCGTCATTTCATCGACAGGAAGCGTTTCGCAGAACCGCCGATGCGCCGCATAGGCGTTCCACGCACTCACCAGCTCGGAGTCGGGCGACCCTGGGGACGCGATGGCGGCCATCGGCAGCAATGCCACCATAGCGGCCGGAGCGGATTTCAGGACGGTGCGTCGGGAAACCGGGCAAGCGTCCACCGTGGCGTGACTCTCACGCATTGGAAAACCTCATCTTCGGGGTAAGGGAAGGCGTTCAGCAGGAAAGCAGATGACGTTGGCTTGCTCCGCTACCACGCTGGGCCAGTTTTGGAACTCGTTGGGAATCTGCCGTAATCACATGCGGCGTTCCTTCCGTAGTCACTGTGTTGTGATACAGTACCAACATGGTGCATGTGATGCAACGCCTATATTGGGATTCTGTATCAATATGGTGAATGGTGCTCAAATCCGAATGGCGCGAGCGGCGCTGAATTTGAAGGTGCGCGAACTGGCAGAGTTGGCGCAGGTGTCCCCGAACACGGTGACGCGGGTCGAGGCAGATATGCAGGCGAATGCCACAACTCTGGGAGCGCTCCAAAGAGTGCTGGAAGCTGCCGGGGCGGAATTCATTGATGCCGGCATGCCTTCTCAGGACGGTGGCCCTGGTGTCCGCCTGAGGAAGGCCGAATGACATGGCTTCTGTTCGCAAGCGCACCTGGACCACCGCAAAGGGCGAAAGCAAAAGCGCCTGGTGCGTCGATTTTGTTGACCAAGCCGGCCAGCGGCAACGGAAACAGTTCTCCACCAAGAAGGCCGCCGACGCCTTCCGCATTCAGGTAGAAGGGCAGATCGCTGTCGGCACCTATCGCGCCGATGCGGCCAAGACCACGGTGAAGGACGTTGCCGAACAATGGCTGACCGCGTGCGAGACACGCCAGCGGCGCGGCCAGCGGATGGAGAAGGCGACCCTTGAAGACTACCGGGGCCACGTCAACCGCTTCATCCTGGCTGCCGGCGGCCTTGCCGGCGTGAAGCTGAACGCCCTGTCGGGAAAGGCCGTCCGCGACTTCCGCGACCGCCTTCTTGATCGGGATGTATCGGTGGCGCTGGTGCGCAAGGTTCTGGCGACGCTCCGGCTTGTGGCGAAGCACGCCGTCGAAAACGACATCCTCGCCACCAACCCCGTCGAGGGGGTGGAGGTGATGGACGATACCCGCATCAAGCAAAAGATCGCCGTCCCGTCCAAGGCCGCCGTGAAAGCGGTGATCGACGCAGCGTCGGAGAGCTTCCGCCCCTATGTGATCGTCGCCGCCCTGTGCGGCCTACGGGCCAGCGAACAGCGTGCCTTGCAGTGGGGAGACATCGACTTTGACCGACAGGTGATTCACATCCGCCGCCGGGCTGACCGCTTCAACGCCGTGGGGGAGCCGAAATCCGCCGCCGGCCATCGCGAAGTGCCGGCCGGCCCGATGGTGCTGAACGTCTTGAAGAAGCATCGGGGCGACCGCATCGTTCGCCCCGACCAGCTCGTGTTTCCGACCAAGACCGGAACCGTCCGATCCCACGCCACCATCCTGCACCGCGACTTCTACCCGATCTTCGCGGCGCTGGACGAGCTGCACCGGCAGAAGCCGGACGAACACCCGCAGGTCGATCAATTCCGCTGGCACGATCTGCGCCACTTCGCTGTCAGCCTGTGGATCGAGCAAGGCTTCAGCGTGAAGGAGGTGATGACCTTCGCCGGCCATGCCGATTATAAGATGACGATGGAGCGATACGGCCATCTGTTCCCGAAGGAGGATCACCAGCGGGGCATGGCGGACATAGAAAGGCGTCTATTTCAGTAATTCACACAACCGATGGAGATTTGGGAAATGGCTGACATTCAGCAGAAGACGGTTGTTCGCCTCTATGAGGATGAGGGGAACGGTCTGTCCTTCAACCGCAGTGAGTTCGATCTTTCCGATTTCGGCGGTCACTTGCCCATCGTCGGCGACCTGATCATTGATCCGGGCGTCGCTCAAGGCTTGGACCGGAACGAACCAACCAATCGGACGATATTCGAGGTCACCGCTCGCTATTTCGCGCCGGGGTCACGGGATGATGGCTATACCTACGTTTGCTTTGTCGTCAAGCCGCGTGCCGGCACCTATAAGGAAGCGGACATTCTGTGAGCCGAAAGGCGCATAGTTGGCACATGGATTGGGTAAGGCATTGATACTGTTTGATTTTGTGCGGCCTTTCTCAAGGCTCATAACCTGAAGGCCGCAGGTTCAAATCCTGCCCCCGCAACCAACGATGCTTGCGATCCTCGATCGCAGACAAGCCCGGTCTCCACACGGAGGCCGGGCTTCTTCGTATTCGCGGCGAAGCTCAGCATCGCCGCCAGATCGCCGCGCAGCACGATCGCCAATCCGTTGCCGTCCGGCTGCAGCGTGATCCGGTCGACCAAGCTGCGGAGGATGTTGGCGGCTTCGGCTTTGGTCTCCTCGGACCGCAGGCGCTCGTGCAGAGCCGTGATCCGCAGTCGGTACACTTCGGCCATGTTCGGATGCAGAAGGGGAGGGGGCTCGGTCGCGCTTGCCAACATGCCGGTGAGTTCCGCCTTGCGCCCTTCCAGCGCTTCCATCTCGGCTTTCATCGACGGCATGTACACGCCGTCCTTGATGGCGCCGATGATTCCTCCAATCTGCTTCTCGATCTTGGCCAGCTCACGGCGCCAGGCATCGTGGTCGGTCCGCTTCTCAATACGCAGCCGGTTCATTTCTCGGGTGAACTCATCGCAGAACTCCTTGAACAGCGTCGGCTCCATCAGGTGGACGCGCAGCCCGTTCAGCACCGACGCCTCCAGAGCGTCCCGCCGGATGTTCCTAAAGTTGCCGCAGGTGCCCTTGTTGCGAGCAGCCGAGCAGCCGAGCAGATCCTTCGAAATCATGCTGTAGCCGCCACCGCAGCAGCCACACTTCACCAGTCCAGCAAACAGATGCTTTGGTCGGCGGCGATCAGTCAGGATATTTCCGTCAACCTCCTCGGTCTCCGCCGGAGTAAAGGCGAAGGCCTTCTGGCGGGCCTTGACCGCGTCCCAGAGATCCTGGTCGACGATGCGCAGCTCAGGGACCTGTCAATCGGCTTGAGATAGGGACCCCGGATCGGCACGGAAAAGGGACCCCCTGATCTGGCGAGGACTTGTTGTAGAGCGTCAATTATGGTTGCCGATTTTCGGCAATTACGGTTGCCTGTGAAGGCTCCGCTGGGTAGTTTTCAATGGATAGCACAGAGCCATTGATATGGCAACAAGGCGGCGTTCACCGACATTTTTATAGTTGTCGCTGTTCGGATACTTGTGGCGCGGGTAATTGACGTTACGATCCTGAAACGTCAATTACCCGCCGTATGACGGGTTGTTTTGAGCGTTGTTACTTTGTGACGGCGGCCTCCTGCGTGAGTGGCGAGGCGGCACGCTCCACGGCGGTGCGTTTGCGGTAGCTCTCGCCGTTCATCTCCAGGATGACGGCGTGGTGGACAAGGCGGTCGATCGCGGCGACGCACATGGCGGGATCGGGGAAAACCTGATCCCACGTTGAAAAAGGCTGATTTGCCGTGATCAGAAGGCTGTGCCGCTCGTACCGATGGGCGATGAGTTCAAACAGTACGGATGTTTCCGCTTGGTCCTTGCGCACATACGAGAAGTCATCGAGGATCACCAGATCGAACTTGTCCAGTTTATCCAACATGGACTCCAAGTTCAAATCGCGCCGCGCCGCCTGAAGACGCTGGACCATATCGGTCGTACGGGTGAACAGGACGCGATAGCCGGCGTCGATGAGGGCACTGCCGAGGGCGGCTGCTGCGTGAGACTTGCCGGTGCCGCTGGGGCCGAAGGCCAAAACGTTGGAGCCGTTTTTGAGCCAGAGGTCGCCAGCGGCGAGCGCCTGGAGGCGCCCCTTGGACAGGCCGGGGGCGGCATCGAAGTCGAAGGTGGCGAAGGTCTTGCCGGCCGGCAGCGCGGATTGCTCGTGATGGCGCTGAATGCGCCGGGCGGTACGGTCGGCGACCTCCAACTCGAACAGCGTGGCCAGCAGGCGCGCCGCCGGCCAGCCCTCGCGATCGGCCGTTTCGGCATGGCGGGTCCAGTGCCGGGCGATGCTGGGCAAGCGCAGCGCGCTGAGCAGCACCGGCAGGGTGGCGGTGTTGGCATCGCTCATGCCGGGATCTCCCGAGTGGCGGCGGGCAGCAGGCGGTCGTAACCGGCCGGATCGGGCGGCGTGATGGCGACATCGGTCACCGTCGCCGGTTTGGGCCGGAGCGCCGCCGTCAACGCCTCCAGGTCGGGCAGATCGCCGGCCGCCAGAAGGTCCTCCAAGCGTTGGGCCAAGGCCGCTTCGCAGCCACCATCGGCGGCCAGAGCGAGCAGCCCAACCATGACGCGGCAGGCGCGGCGGGCTGGCAGTTCGGCATCGAGCGCTTCCCAGACCTGCCGGTACACCGGGCGGGGAAACAGGGCGTCGCGGTAGATCAGGTGGCGCAGGGCCTGCGGTTTGCGCTTGAGCGTCCCGATGACGTGGTGGAAGTCGATGACGTGCCCCCGGTGGTTGCCGCTGGCGCGGCCACGCTCCAGCGTGATCACGCTGGTGGCGCCCAGGAAGCCTTCCAGGCGGTCGTCGTGCAGGTGGATCTTGAGCTTCTGGCCGATCAAGCGGGACGGCACGGTGTAGAGCACCTTGTCGACGCTGATCGTGCTGTTGCGCGTCACGGGAACGGTGAGTGCGGCGAAGTCGGCGGTCCGGTGTTCGGGCAACGCGCCCAGCACCGCGCGTTCGGCGCTCACCAGGGCGCGCCGACGGGTGTTGTGGCGCTCGACGAGACGGGCGAGGAAGCCGCGGTAGTCGTCGAGGCTGGCGAAGTCGCGGCTGTGCCGCCGCAACAGGGCCTGGTCGATGCGCCGCTTGAGGTGGGCGTGGGAGACCTCGATGGAACCGTTCTCGTTGGCCACGCCCGGGTTGTTGCGGGTGCCCTCCATGCCGTAATGCCGGCACAGCTCGGTGTAGCGGCGGGTGAAATCCTCCTGGGCGTCGCGGTTGAGGTTCTTGAAGGCGGCGGACAACGAGTCGGTGCGGTGCTCCGCCGGGACGCCGCCCAGCCCCCACAGCGCCTCTTGCAGGCCCTCGGCGACGGCGGTGAAGCTCTCGCCGCCAAGGATGACGCGCACGTGCTCCCAGCCGCTGTAAGCGAGCCGGAAATGGTAGAGGCGATGGGGGAAGAGGGCGCCGGCGAGGGTCACGCCAAGGTCGTCGGCCACCGTGAAGTCCGACAGGGCCTGACGCCCTGGAGGGTGGCATTGGGGAAAGAAGACGTCCTGGTCGGGACCGTGCAGGGCCCGCCAGCGGGCAATCCGCCGTTCCAGGGTGCGCCGGACCCCGTCGGGCACGTCGTCGCCGCCGCTTTCCTCCTGGAGGGCCTCGAAGATGCTGACCGCCAGCAAGCCGGGGGTTTCCTTCAGCATCTCCTCGACCCGGGGCCAGACGGCGAGCAGCGGATCCTTGCGGGTGCGCCAGGTTCGCTTGGCCTTGCGTTGGGAGGGCGGGCGCGGGTCGTTGTCGATGGCGCGGGCGGAGCGCTCGCTGATGTCGGCCTTGGCGGCCGCGACCGCCTGGGTGTGCGTCTTGCGGAGGGTCATGTAACGTTGGACCTGCTTGTCGGTGTGGTGGGTTCCAGGCATCGCTGACCGTTTCGTGTGGTGACGAACACGATCGCGATACCACTCCCAGCGCCGCCAAGCCGGCGGCGGACACCGTCACGGATGTCCGCCAGACCGCCACCCGGCTGGGCCGGTCTCTGGTCGGGGCTCCGCCCCTCCCGCCGACCGGCCCAGCCGGGTCCTCACCGGCAAAGATAGTTGCCGCTAACCGGCAAACCTAATCGTCGCGCCGCACCTTCACCCGCAATGACGATGGCTCCTTTGCCGGGACCATCAAGACGCTGACCCTCAACATCAAGGCCCGCTTCGTTCCCGTCGAGAAGGACAACGAGAAATCTCCCGACCTGCGGGCGCTTTGCGGGCCGATCGAGATCGGTGCCGGGTGGCGCAAGGCCGCCAAGGACACCGGACGTCTCTACCATTCCGTCAAGCTGGATGATCCGAGCTTCCCCGGCCCGATCTACGCCAGCTTGGTCGAGATCGACGGCGGCTACGCCCTGATCTGGTCCCGCTGAGATCCCGCATTCATCGGCTGCGGCGCTCCATCCGGAGCGCCGCGAACCGGCGGGAAAGCCGGGGGACGCGATCCCGGGACGTTCCTCATGTTCCCAAACGTTGGTCTGTCTCTTCAGACCTCCCAGCCTACCATGCCGGATCGGCCCGCCTCGAGGACGAGCGGTTCCCCCAAAATGCTGCGCATTTCGGCTCCCCCGCCCGCCTGCCGGTCAGCCGGTCGCCTGCGGCGATCCTCGACCCAGGCCGATCCGGCATCGTGGGGACCCTCCTGTCTTCAATCAGAGGAGGGAGCGATGCTCACCATCGACCGCCAGATCCAGGAGTTGCGCGCCGAACTGGCCGGCAGCGTCCTGACCCGCCGTGAACGCGTCCAGGCTCAGGCGGCGCTGACCGCGCTCATCGCCCGGCGGGCGGCGAGGGAGCGGGCCTTCGACGCGCGGATCGCCGAGGATGCGGCGCCCGGTTGAGGCGTTGTTCCGCCCGCCGGGCGGTCCCCGGAATGACCGCTCCACCACCGGCGGGAGGGAGCGGCTATTCCGCCGTCTCCGCGCTGGCGGTTTCGTATTCCAGCAACGCCGCCGGGGTCACGCCCAGGGCGTCGGCCATGTCCTTCACCACCGTCACCGTCGGATTGCGCGCCCCGCGCTCGATGCCGCTGATGTAGGTCCGGTGCAGCCCGGATTCGAAGGCGAACTGCTCCTGCGACCAGCCGCGCGCGCGTCTGATCCGCTGAACGTTGAGGCCGATCCGCTTGCGAATGTCCATCCCGGCAGAAAGCCATCTTGCAGCCGATCAGTCTACAGACTATGAGTAACATTGCGCGGTGACCGGTTGCGCCGAGGCGCCGCGTACCCGTTCCGCGCGGGGACGGCCGGCTGAAATGCACTTGGGAAATCCGACGCGAGGAGGGCGACGCCCGTGACCACCGCACCCCTTGTCCGAGCCAGAGGCCGGAGCCGCGCCAAGCTGCCGGCCGGTCTGGACGTCATCGACGCCCACATCGGCCTGCGGGTGAAACTGCGCCGCACCCTGGCCGGCCTGTCCCAGAGCGCCCTGGCCGAACGGGTCGGCGTGACCTTTCAGCAGGTCCAGAAATACGAGAACGGCGCCACCAGCATCACTGCCGCGCGGCTCTGGCAATTGGCGAACGCCCTGGATGTCCCGGTCAGCTTCTTCTTCGACGGCCTGCCCGGTGCTGGACGCAATGGAGAACTTGACCCTCCGCCCCCGGAGTTCGACCGCCGGGAAACCCTGGAGTTGGTGAAATGCTATTATCGGCTGACTCATCCTGCGGTTCGCCATCGTCTCTTTGATCTGCTGAAGGCGACGGTGTCCGCCCTGGAGGCGGGGGACTCGCCTCACACCGGAGGCTGATCGGTTTTGAAGCGAACGCCCGGACCTTTGCCGTCAACCGCCTCGATCAACTCCACGCCGGCGGCATCGAAGGCGCGCAGCAAGGCCTCGATGGTGACCGGATGGGCGTTCACAGCGCCCCGGGTCGCTTCCAGCCGCTTGATGGTCGGTTCGGACAGCTTGGACGCGAGGGCCAAATCCTTCCGCTCCCATCGGAGAAGGGAGCGCGCAGCTCGAAGTTGTTCGCCGGTCGGCACGGTGCGGCTTTCCAATCTTATCCTATATGGGATAAAATGATCCCATTTGGTTTGACGCGGAGCGGTGCGTGCTCTAACGTAGAGGGATAAGTGACCCTGAGTCTGCCGGCAAGCGCCGGACACAGCCACCGCGCGGATGACGCGGCCCAAACGGCATTTTTCCATTTGGCTGGATCTCAAAGAGGTTCCCATGCCCGCTCCGACGCCACCGGTGGCTGTCCGGCCGTCAACCCTTCGCGCTTGCCTCGCGGCGGCGGCTCGTCTGCTGAACGCGGCGGCGAGGGACTCAGACGGTTTTGAGCCCTTGGTGCCGCTCTGGCGGGAATGGCGGCGGGCTGCTACCGCGGTCAACCGGTCGTGCCGGGCGGCGCAAAGGCTGGAACGCCAACTCATGGCCAGCATCGGCCCGCCGCGCGTCGAAGTGCCGCTGGACCCGCCACCCTCGCAACCGGTCTACGCGTCCGACGCCCGCGCCATCGATCGATTGCTCGGCACCGACCTCGTCAGCCACCCCTTGCGCGACCGCCTCAAACAGGACCTTGCGGCAACGCAGGCGCGCTGGGAGCGGGAGTCCGCCACCAGTGGCCTGAACGCCGCCAAGGCGGAGGAGGCCGCCGCCAGCCAACGGGCCGAGGCGGTGCTGGAACGGGCGGCGGCGACCCCGGCGCGTTCCCTGGTCGGGGTGCTGGCGAAACTCACCATCGCCGCCGAATGGGGAAGCCGCGAACCGGACCACGACGCTCAGCCCTGGCCCTTCCTGCACGGCGCGCTGGCCGATCTGGTGAGCGCGGTGACGGGCGCGCGAACCATAGACACGCCGACACCGTGACGCCCACCGCCGGGCGGAAGTCGGCGAATCCGCCGATACGGAAAAGCGGAAAGCCGGAAGGCTGGTTTCACGGATTTCCGCCAGCCCGCACTGAAATTGCCGTGCATATGCGCAAAATTCGACGGGCTTCCGACGAAAGTTCGTTGGAACTTCGACCCCTTCGGCCTCAAAGCAAGGGTGGCGGTGACGCTGCGCCATATCCAAGTATGCTATCCAGCGTCGTCGCCGTTTGGGTGGCTGCCCGTCAGTTCGGAGAGATAGGGGTGATGGGACGGAAGCGTCAGCAGATCGCCGGGAAGAACCTTCAGCGCTTGCGCCAACCGGCCGAGCGTGACCACCGTCGCCTTGTGCTCGGCCCGCTCGATTTGGCCGACATAGCTGCGGTCGATGCCCGCCCTGTGCGCGAGGTTCTCCTGCGTGATGCCCCGCTCACGCCGCAGACGCCGGATGTTTGCGGCGAGTATGTCGGGCAGATCCTCCATCGCCAGGATGGAGCCTCATTGCGGGGGATGTCTCCACGGGATACATCTCCCATTCCGATGGCGGCTCCCTGGTCCGGGGGGCTTTGTGCGGGTTTGGTCCAGGGGAAGGGAGCGCACGCATGAAAAAGCCGCGCATCGACGCGCCGGTGTTCGACGAGGCGCCCAGCGACGAGGCGCTCACCGACTACGACCGGCTGCATCTGGTCACCTACCTGCGCCTGCTTGACGCGGCGGCCGAGGGTGCCGATCCGGATGAGGTCGCTCGCATCGTCCTGCGCATCGATCCGATCGAGGAACCCGAGCGCGCCCGGCGTGCCCACGCCAGCCACCTCGCCCGTGCCCGTTGGATGACCGAGAACGGCTACCGTCACCTGCTCGGGTCGAGCTAGGCCGACGGAGCCGCTGTGGCGCGACTGGTACCGGATCACGCCGGCCGGGCGCGAAATCCCCGTGCGATCAAAGACTTTCCTTCCTTTCGATCGGAGGAGGGCGGACTGGGCTTATCGCCCGATAAGCATCACCGGCCTAGCGGCGTCGCGTCCCGTCCGCAACCTCATCGTCCGGATGCGCATCCGTCCCTTCCATTCGTGACGAGGACGGTTCCATGACGAACACGAAGGACTGGCGGTCCGCCGCCGCCTACGCCGACACGGTGTCGCTGTCGGTCTCCGGCTGGGCGTGGGAATTCCTGCGCCGCAACCCGGACTATCGGGCCGAGAGGCGGGCGACGGCGGCGCGGGCCGTGGAGCGCGCCGCCGTCGCCCGGCGTTGGGGGTTGTCCTGTCGTCGAGGATCCGGACCGCAGCGGCCACGACACGGCGATCTTCTGGACGCCGGACCTCCTGCCGGGGCTGGTGCGGCTGGTCCCGGCCCCAATATCCGGGCGAGTGGTCCCTGCGACCGCTGATCCCTTGACCGGGCCGGGGCGGCGGGCGGTGCTGCCGACGCCGGACGGTCTGCACGTCGTCATCGCCGATGGTCCACGGGAGCGGCGCTTCCTCGTCCTGGCCCCCGAACTGCCCGAGCCGGGAACGCCGTTGAGGGCCACCGTGGCGTTCGACGCCCCGCTTGCGCCGCAGATCGCCGGGATCGAGCGGTTGGCGGCGCTGATGACGGGGTCCGATCCGCCAGCCGAGTTGACCGGCTACCAGACCGACATGCTGCGCCGGGTTCTGCAAGGGCTCGACGCCGCGCTGGCCGGCGCCAGCCTGCGCGACACCGCCGCCGCGCTGTTCGGCGACCAGCGGACATCCACCGACTGGTTCCGCTCCAGCCCCTTGCGCGATCAGGTCCGCTACCTGATCCGCCGGGGCCGGCGGCTGATGACCGGCGGCTATCGCGACCTGCTGGCCGGCCGGTTCGGGCGCGGTCCCGCGTAGACTGTGGCCGAAGGGACCGGGGGACTCCGGCCTCTCCGGTCTTTCCCCTCCCCGGCGTTTCGCTGTTTCCGCGAGCCTTCCGCCATCGCCCGCCGCCTCCCCTGGCGGTGCGCTTCGGTTCACGGAGGCTCGCTCATGTCCGACACCACCGGCAATCTGCCGCCGCGCTTTCTGCGTACGCCCGAGGCCGCGCGCTTCCTTGGCCTGTCCGGCCGGACGCTGGAGAAGCATCGCGTCTACGGCACCGGACCGCGCTACCGCAAGATCGGCGGGCGGATCGTCTACGCGCTCGACGATTTGAAGGCCTGGGCCGACCAGGGCCTGCGTACCTCGACCTCCGATCCCGGGACCGGCACCGTGCGGCCGGCCCGGCCGGCGACGCGCTGAGGGCGGCGCGATGGACGGGTTTCGCAACGGCGATGCCGCGCATCGGCAACGCGATCTGTTCGTCACGCTTCCCGGCGACATGGCGGTGCGCGATCAGCAGGACCTGATGGCGCATCCCTTCTTCTCGCTCGCCAAGTCCCGGCGCACGGTGCCGATCGACTACGCCGCCGGCGACGTGCGCATCCGGGTCGAGGGCACCGCCGAGCACGGCATCGCCACCATCTGGGACGCCGACGTGCTGATCTGGGCGGCCAGCCAACTGGTGGAGGCGCGCGACGCCGGACTGCGCACCGCCCGCCAGTTGGTGACGACGCCGCATCAGATCCTCACCTTCACCGGGCGTGGCACGTCGGTGCGCGACTACCAGCGCCTGCGTGCCGCTCTCGACCGCCTGCAGGCGACCACCATCGTCACCAACCTGCGGCAGACCGACCAGCGGCGACGCCATCGCTTCTCCTGGATCAACGAGTGGAAGGAACGGGCGGATGCCGCCGGCCGGCCGCTCGGGCTGGAGCTGATTCTGCCGGACTGGTTCTACCAGGGTGTGCTGGAGGACGCCTTCGTCCTCACCATCGAGCGGGACTACTTCGCTCTGACCGGCGGGATCGAGCGCTGGCTGTACCGGCTGGCCCGCAAGCACGCCGGCCGCCAAGCCGAGGGCTGGGTTTTCGATTTCCGCCACCTGCACCTCAAATCGGGCAGTCTCGCCCGTTTCGCCAACTTCGCCATCGACCTGCGGAGCATCGCCCGGCGGCAGCGGCTGCCCGGCTACCGGCTGAGCGTCGAGCGTCGGCGAGATGGCAGCGAACGCCTGCGTTTCCGGCCGGGCGGCGTCCTCGCCACGCCCCCGGAGCCGCCGAACACTTATCCACAGACGCGTGGGGAAAACCGGTGAAACCGCTCGTGCCATCACGTGTGCAATCGCTCGTGCCATCGGGTGCGGCGAGGTCGTGCCATCGGGTGCGCGAACCCTTGGCAACCCTCTGGTCCACAACGGCGATTCGCGCTCTTAACTTATCTAACAAAGACTCTAACGACTCTTTGTTGTTGGCCGGGTGGATTCCTGGGGAGAAGCCGCGTCACGGAGCGGCGCCATGATCGTGGCGCTGCTGAACCAGAAGGGCGGTGTCGGCAAAACCACGCTGGCCCTTCACCTCGCCGGTGAACTGGCCCGGCAAGGGCAGCGCGTGCTGCTGATCGACGCCGATCCCCAGGGCTCGGCGCTCGACTGGGCCGAGCGGCGGAATCGGGAGGGTCTGCCCCGGCTGTTCGCGATGATCGGCTTGGCGCGGGAGACCCTGCACCGCGAGGTACCCGATCTTACCGCCGGGGTCGCGCATGTCGTGATCGACGGGCCGCCCCGGGTGACCGCGTTGGTCCGCTCGGCGATCCTGGCGGCCGAGCGGGTGCTGATCCCGGTGCAACCCAGCCCCTTCGACGCCTGGGCCTCGGCGGAGTTGCTGCGGCTGCTCGACGAGGCGCGCGGCTGGAAACCGGAGCTGTCGGCCCGCTTCGTGCTGAACCGCTGCATCGCCCGCACCCGGCTGCTGGCCGACGCGCGGCACGAGTTGGCCGGGGTGGTGCCACCGGCGCTGGCGGCGTCGGTCGGCCAGCGGGTGGTCTTTGCTCGGTGCATGCGGTCGGGCCGGTTGGCCTTCGAGCTGGAACCGCATTCCGCCGCCGCCCACGAGATCACCGCCTTCGCCACCGAGTTGCTGGAGGTTGGACCATGAGCGGCGAGCGGATCGGCTTCGGCGACCGCCCCGGTGCGCCCGACGCCTGGGTGCGGCGAGGCGAGAGCGGGCAGCCGGCCAAGGCGGAGGTCTACACCGCGCGGCTGACGGTGGATATCACGCCGGAACTGCGGGGACGGATCAAGATCGCCGCCTTTCGCCGGGGCGTCACCATGGCGGTGCTGCTGCGTGAATTGCTGGAAGCCCGCTTCGCCGGGGAGGACCGGCCATGATCGCCGCTCTGGTCAATCTGACCCCGGGGGTGGGCCGCACCACGCTGGCGGTCAATCTGGCGGGCGAGTTGGCGTTGCAGGGCCGGCGGGTGGCGTTGCTCGACGCCGATGGCTGTGCAGGGGCGCGCGAGTGGGCGGGGATGCGACGGGCCAACGACCTGCCGGCCCTGTTCGACACCATCGCCATCACCAGCAGCCAGTTGCGCTGCGGGGTGTGGGGACTGGCCACCGGCTTCGATCACATCCTCCTCGACACCCCGTCCCGCTCACCGGCGGCGGTGCGGGCGGCTCTGCTGGCGGCGGAGACGGTGCTGGTGCCGACGCTGTCCGACCCAGAAGCGATGGGCCGAAGTGCCGCCACGATGCAGTTGGTCACCGAGGCGCTGGCGGTCGAACCTGGTCTGACGGCGGCGCTGGTGCTGATCCGGGCGCTGGACGGGCTGGCGGTCGAACCGGGGGCGGAAGTGACGGTGCTGGGGCTGCGCCTGCCGGTGGCCGCGGCGGTGGTGCGGCAGCGGCGGACCTTTGCGGAAAGCCGGAGCACTGGGTTGCTGGTGCCGGAGTTGGAGATGGCCGGGCGGGCCGAGGCGGACGTCCGCCACCTCGTCTCGGAGGTCTTTGGTCGGGGATCGGCTTCGTCGGCGGGCTGATCAAGGGGGGCGGCGGTGCTGTCCGACCCAACAGCAAAGTCTGGCGTGCAACAGCGCGCAAAGACAGGAAAGCGGACAAAATGTCCAAGTCCCGATAGTGCCTGTGGATGATCTGTGGAAGAAGGAAAATCAACGGTCAGCAAGATAAAGGGGCGGTTCGCCGTCGTTCGTGATCGTTGATTTTCTTGAGTTTCAGCCGTGTACGCCTCAATGGAGGCGAACATTGGCGAACATGACCCGTTGAGCCGCCTCCCCCGATTGATTTCTGTTCCGCCGCCCCCGTTCGTTTCATCGTCACGGTGGCAACGACCCTTGGTCGATGGGCCGGGGGCAGGGAGGATGGCGGACATGGGATGGCGCGGGTCGATCTTCGACGGTCTCGCGGCCGATGACGGCTTCAAGGCCCGCATGAAGGCCTTGGCCGATCGCGGCCGGGCGCTCGCCCGCGGCTATGTCCGCCGGGCCGAACGTCGGGTCAAGGTCCGCGCGGCGTCGGCCGGGTCCGGCGCCTACGCCCGCCCGGTCAACATCAAGCTGATCTACCACGACCGCGCCCGCGGCGCCTTTCCCAACTCGGTCGCCGTGCTGGCCAACTACTTGGCCAAGGACGGGCCGCTGTTTGACCGCGACCGCCTCGGCCTCGACAAGGGCGAGATTGCCGCCGCCTGGTCGGACGACCGCCGCGTCTTCCACGTCATCGTCAGCCCGAACGACGGCCATCGCATCGACGACATGGTGGCCTATGGCCGGGACGTCATGACCGCCTGGGAGCGCCGGGTCGGCGGGCTGGAGTGGGTGGCCGCCGTCGAGCGCAAGCCCGACATGGCCCACCCGGACGGCAACCAGCACCTCCACGTGATGATTCGCGGCGTGCAGGACGAGCGCGATCTCTTTTTCGAGCGCGACGTCGTCACCCATTGGTTCCGCCATGACGCCGTCGAGGTCACCACCCGGACGCTCGGCTGGATGGACGAGCGCGAGCGGCAGGCCTATGAGCGCCAACTGGTCGAGATGCAGCGCCTGCGCGAGGAGCGCGGCCGTGAGGCCGGGCGCGACGCCCTGCAGGAGCTGGGAGGGCGCGAGCTGTGACGCGGCGATCCCTCATGCTGCCCGGATGTGTCGCGGTTTGGCTGCTCACGGTCCAGGCCGTCACCGAACTGGTCGGCTGGATCTTCGCTTGGCCCGCCGTCTTTGGCGGGCTGCGGGTCGGCGGCATCGCGCTCTACGGACCTGGCCAGTTCCTCGGCTGGCGCGGCCTGCTGGCCCCCGGCCATCGCTGGATCGTCACGGCCTCCGCCCTGGTCTGCGTCGCCGCCGCCTTGGCGCTGGCGGTGCGGGTCGGGCTCACCTTGCGGGGGGATCGCGCACCCCGCTTCGGCGCCGGCCGCTGGGCCAAGGATGCCGATGTCCGCCGCAGCGGTCTTCTGTTGAGGGGGCGGCGATGACGGCGGACTCCTGCATCGTTCTCGGCGCCTGGAACGGCCAGCCCCTGCGCGAACGCAGCATGCAGCCGGTGCTGGTGATCGGCCCGACCGGCTCGGGCAAGACCACCACCACGGTGCTGCCCACCCTGTTCGCCGGCTGGCGCGAGAGCGCGGTGGTGTGGGACTTCAAGGGCACCCTGGCCGGCGACAGCGGGGCGGCGCGAGAACGCTTCGGCGACGTCATCGTCCTCGACCTGGCCCGGCCGGGCGGTTCCCGCTACAACCCGCTGATGGCGGTGCGCCCCGGTCCCCATCTGGTGCCGGACTGCCAGCACGCCGCCCGCATCCTCACCGAAGGCGAGAAGGAAGGCCACTGGCGCAACGCCGCCTTCTCCTACCTCACCGGTGTCTTCGTCTTCCTGCTGACCGCTGCCCCGGATGGCGAGAAGACGCTGACCGGTGCGCGGCGGCACATCCTGCTCGGCGACGACGGGCTGAAGCGCCGGGGCCGGCGGAACGGAGCGGCGTCATGAAGGACCGGGATGCTGAGCTCGACCGTCAGTCCCTGCTACTGGCCTCGCTGGTCCTGCTGCGCGACGCCCTGTTCGGCGACCTGCTGGCCCGCGACGACGTCGCCAACCTGCTGGTGCTGCCGCCCGCCGGCGGGGCCGGCCTGTGCCGGGTGGTGGTGAAGAACGGGCCGGTGCCGGAACTGGTCCGCATGGTCGAGCCGGCCCAGCTGCTGCGCTTCCTGGCGCTCGTCGCCGGCTTTCACCGCAAGGAGCTGCGCCGCGACCGCCCAACGCTCGACGCCGTGCTGCCGGTCACCGGCGAGCGCCTTCACGCCGACATCCCGCCGGTGACGCCGGGACCGTCCTGCTCGATCCGCAAGCCCTATCGCGGGCGCATCACGCTGGACGATTGGGCGGCGTCCGGCGCGGCGACAAGACTCCAGGTGACGTTGATCCGCCGGCTGATCGCCGCCCGCCGCACATTGGTGATCGCCGGCGACGTCGACACCGGCAAGACGACGCTGCTGCGCGCCTGCCTGGAGGAACCGGCCTTCCGGCAGGGGCTGCCCGCCATCCTGCAAGACCCCTACGAGTTCGAGCCGCCCTGTCCCTTCGCCTACGCCATGGTCGCCGATCCGCTGGCCGACCCGCCGGTGACGCTGGAGGCCCTGGTGGCCGGTGCGCTACGGGTGCCGATGACGCATCTGGTGCTGGGCGAGGTCCGCCGGGCCGAGGCCCGCGCCATGGTGGTCGGCTGGACCACCGGCCATCCCGGACTGTGCACCGTGCATGCTGGTTCGGCTTGGGACGCGCTCGACCGCGTCGCCCAGATGGTCGGTCTCGGCGGCGTCGCGATGGACGCCCTGCAGATGCGCTGGATCGCCAAGGCTGTGGACGCGGTGGTCCATCTCGCCCGCCACCCCGATGGGCGCCGCTTCGTCAACGAGATCGTCCGGGTCGAGGGTTACGACCCGGCGTGCGGGTTCGTCCTCCGCCCGCTGGCGGTAGGGGATTTTGACGGTGGAGGTGAGTATGACATCCAACGGTAACGCGCGCCGGGCGCTCGTCCTGGCGCTGACGCTGGCGGCGGTGACGGGGCCGGCCCGCGCCCAGGTGATCGCCAATCTCGGCGCCGAACTCCTGTCCTGGCAGGCGGTGTTCGACACCAACTTCGTACCGATCGCCGTCACCGCCGGACTGCTGCTGGCGCTGGTCGCCGCGATGTTCTCGCGCATCGCCGGGGTGGTCGTCTTCGTCTTCACCGTTGCCGGTGCCGCCGCCTATGGCGCGCGCGACGCCATCATCGCGCTGGCCGGAGGCTGAGCGATGAACGCTCCGCTGCTGCCGGATGGATGGGAGAAGCCGGTGCGTCGCACCTCGGTGCGGCCGACCAAGATGCCGCTCGGCGTGCCGATGGAACTGCTGGCCATCGCCCTCTGGCTGGCCGCCGAGCTGTGGTTCGCGCTCGGCGCCTTGCCCCAGGCGGTGGCCGGGTTCCTCGCCGTCTTCCTCACCGCCCGTCATCTGACCCGGCGCGATCCCTGGTGGCTGGAGATCCTCCGCCAGGGCACCGCCGCCTGGCTGGCCCGGGCGTTGCGCACGCGGGGCCGCTCGCTCGGCCTGTCCGCTTACAAAGCCCCCCGCTGATGAGGATGCCTTGACCATGCTCGACCTGACCGCCTTCGACGATGGCTTCGACGCCTTGTCCCGGCATCTGCCGTGGGATTGCTTCGTCTGGCCCGGTGTCGTGCTGCTGGAGGAGGACGGCGCGCTGATGGCCGTCGTCGAGTATGGCGGGCGCGACCAGAGCGTCCAGGATCCGGCCGAGATCCAGCAGACCGCGATGGCCGCCAGCAACGCGCTGTTCCCCTTCACCGGCGGCTGGACCTTTCACTTCGAGACGCAACGGCGCTGGGGCCACGGCTACCCACACGGAACCGGCGCCCATCCCGTCGCCAGCCAGATCGACGCCGAGCGCCGGGAGCGGCTCGACGCCGCCGGACGGCAACTGCGCTCGCGCAGTTTCCTCGCCATTACCTTCACGCCGACCCACAAACAGGCGCGGCGCTGGGCCGCCTGGTTCACCCGCAACCCGCCCGAGCGCGCCAAGCCCGACGTCATGCGCGACCATGTCGAACCGTTCCGCCAGCTGGTCCTGCAGTTCGCCGGCCTGTTCGGCCGCGCCGTCGGCTGGGCACGCATGCTCGACGACGACGCGGTGATGGCCTTCCTCCATTCCTGCGTCTCGCCGATCGAGCAGCCGTATGTCTCGGCTCCCGACATTCCGGGATTTCCGATCAAGGCCAACCTCGTCGATGTCGGTTTTCTCCCCGGTTCCTTCCCGGCCTGGAGCAACGGGGCGGAGCGCTGGCACCTGCGCCTCGTCGGCATCGGCGGCTACCCCAAGGTCAGCCACCCCGGCCTGCTGAACGCGCTCGACGCGCTGCCCTTTCCCGTCCGCTGGTCGGTGCGTTTCGAGGCGATGGACCATGTCCAGGCCCGTGGCGTCTTCGCCGCCCTCTGGCGCAAGCACGACGACACCTCCTATGACTGGCGCTCGGTGCTGCTGCGTGCGGTGGGTGGCTTCAGCGCGCTGCGCCACGACCCGGTCGGCGTGCTGGAAGCCCTCGAGGCCGAGGCCGCCCGGCTCGAGGCCGAGCAGGCCGGCACCAGCTCCGGCTGGATGACGCCGACCGCCGTGCTATGGGGCGCCTCCGTCGAGGAGGCCGAGGCCCGTCTGGGCGACCTCGTCAAGGCGCTGCGGTCGCTGGGCTTCACCGTCCTCGAAGAGAGCTGGGGCGCCGAGCGGGCGTGGTACGGCACGCTGCCCGGCCATGTCCGGCCCAACCCGCGCAAGGTGCCGCTGACCCAGGTCCAACTCGCCGACTTCCTCATCCTGTCCTCGGTCTGGGGCGGGCCGGCGATCAATCCGCATCTGCGCTGTGACCCGCTGATGCAATTGGAGGCCGAGGGCGGCACGCCCTTGATGTTCGACCTGCACCAGGGTCCGGACGGCGCGGCGCTGGTGATCGGGCCGCCGCGCACCGGCAAGTCCACCGTGCTGGCCTTCATGGGCCACCAGTTTCTCGCCCGCGCGCCCGGTGCCCGTGTCGTCTGGATCGACGTCGATGCCACCGAGAGCACGTCGCTGGTCGCCACCTGGGCGGCGGGCGGCGAGTTCTTGTCGATGGGCAGCGGCGACGGCACGGTGGCGGACCTCGCCTTGCAGCCGCTGGCCGACATCGACACCGCTGGCGGCTTCGCCTGGGGCCACGGCTTCGTCATGGATCTGCTGCGGCTCCAGGGCGTGCTGGCCCCGGGCGGCCTCTCGGCGGCGCAGGCCGGCGACGCGGTGGACGCGGCGCTGCATCTGCTGGCCGTCTCGCCGCCGTCCGAGCGCACCCTCTCGCACCTCGCCCATCTGGTGCAGGACAACATCCTCCGCATCGCCCTGGAGCCCTATTGTCGGGGTGGTCCCTACGGCGATCTGGTCGATGCGGCGGAGGACCGCTTCCTCGGTTCCGCCTGGACCACGGTGGACATCGGCGCGTTGATCGATCGCGGCCCCGGTGCCGTGCCGGTGATCCGGGCGCTGTTCCGCCGCTTCTACCGACTGTTCGCCGATGGCCGCCCGACATTGTTCCTGGTCGATGAGGCCTTCAAGGCGCTCAAGCACCAGCCCGACGAGCTGGACGAGCTGCGCCGCCGCGGGCCGAAGAAGAACGTCGCCCTGGTGCTCGCTACCCACCAGCTCGACGACATCGAGGGCAGCCCCATCGCCGCCATGCTCAAGACCATCCAGGTTCTGTTGCTGCTGGCCGACATCAACGCCGCCAAGCGGCGCATCGTCCTCGACTGGGGCCTCAACGCCACCCAGGCGGCCCAGGTGGGCACCGCCATGCCCCGGCGCGACATTTTCTTCAAGACCCCCGAGGGCAGCCGGCTCGGACAGCTCACCCTCGATCCCATCGCGTTGGCGGTCTGCGGCTGCGGTGGGGCGGCGCAGCGTCGGGCCGCCTTCGCCACCATGTCCGAGGCCGGCGCGGCGGGCTTCGCCGCCGCTTGGCTGCGCCGGCACGGGCTGGCGGAAGCCGCCAACACCCTGGACGGGAATCCATCCGATGACGGAGACACACCATGACAAAATCCCTGTCGCGTGCCGGCATGGCGCTGGCCGTGACGCTCGGCGTCACCCTCGCGTCGCCACCCCCGGCCCACGCCTTCCTCGGTGGCCTGCTCAACAGCTTCTTCGGCGGCGGTGGGGGCGGCTGCTTTTCCGAGAAAAGCGACGGCCTGCTCGGCACCGCTGTGTCGGCGGTCGCCGGCTACGCCACCGGCGGCGTCGCCGGTGCGGCGATGGGCGCCGGCTCAAACCTGACCGGCTCTGGCGGGCAGGCGCCCGGCTGCCCGATCGTCGAGAGCAAGCCGCTGATGGTCGAGGGGATGGTCCAGCGCCAGGAGGTCGAGATCATCGCCCAGACCGCGCACATGCTGACCCAGATCGACAACATGATCCGCATGCGCGCCCTGTCCGACCTCGACACCGGCGGTGTGATTGCCGGACGCCTGAGCGATGCCCGCCGCAGCGCCGGCCGGATCGCCACGGTGCTGTGGACGACGGAGGGTGTCGACACCCAGTTCATCGGCCTCTATCCCGACACGCTGCCGGAGGAACTGACCGCTGAAGGGCTGGCGGCGCACCAGGCCGAACAGGCCCGGCTCGCGCGTGCCGCCAGCCGGGCCAGCAAGCTGGTGTCGGCCGACGTCATGACCGGCATCGAGGCCTACCCGGAGCGGGCACGGCACCTGATGGCGGTGCTGAAGGCCTGCGACGGCCAGACTTGCGCGATCGACACCGCGACCCAGGCGACACTGCTCAACGCCGAGATGTCCGGGCAATTGCTGATGATGCAGGCCGCCCACGGTCGGGCGCTGGAGGCCCAGTCCGATTACGAACAGGCCGCCGTCGAGCGCGCCCGCCAGCACGCGCTCATCAACTGGCGCGGTCTCGCCACCTACGGCGCACCGGGGAGCTGACCATGGGAACTCGTTTCATTCTCCTCGCCCTCGCCATCCTGCTGGCGATCGGCATCATCGGCGCCGTGGCGCTGGTGCTCTACGCCCGCTCCGATACCGGCACCTCCGCCTTGGAACGGCTGGAGCGCGACAACCCGGACTGGAAAGGCATCGGCCGGTACGAAGCGCCGGTTCCGCCCCGACCCGTGCGGGAGTGAACCGGCATGGACGTCAGCGGCCTGTCGATCGCCTTGCACCAGCTCACAGCCGCCGTGGTCACCGGCCTCGGCCTGCTCGGGCCGGACGCCCACGCCGCGCTGCGGATGCTGATGACGCTGTCCTACACCCTGGCCCTGCTGCTCTGGCTGTTCGAGGGCAAGCCGGCGGTGCACGGCCCCTTCCTGCGCATGCTGCTGAAATTCGCCGCCATCGGCGCGCTCATCGACTGGTTCCCCGCGGGTTCCGCCGCTCTGATGCGGGCGGCGGCCGACCAGGGACTGAGCCTCGGCTCCGGCGGCGGCATGTCGCTGGACGACCCCGGCGCCATCGCCCATCTCGGCATCCAGGCGGTGATCCCGCTGATGCTGCGGGTCAAGGAGATGCTGGGGCCGGTCGACTTCTTCCTGAACTTCGTCGAGATCGTCATCTACCTGCTCTCGGCCCTGGTGGTGATCGTCAGCTTCTGCATCCTGGCGATCCAGGTGTTTCTCGCCTTCCTGGAATACCGGCTGCTGTCGCTGGCCGCCTATCTCGCCATCCCCTTCGCCGTGTTGGGACCGACCAGCTTCGTCGCCGAGCGCGCCATCGGCTACATCGCGGCCTCGGCCATGAAGCTGCTGGTGCTGGGCGCCATCATCGCCGTCTGCGGCGCCACCCTGAGCCATCTGACCGTCACCGGCACGCCGACGCTGGACCAGGCCTTCGGGGTGGCGGTGCTGGCCGCCGCCATCTTCGTGCTGGCGATCAAGGCGCCGCGCGCCGCCGCCGGTCTGGTCAACGGCGGTCCGGTGATGGACGGCATCACCGCGCTGGCCGCCTTGTGGACCGCCGGCTGGCTCGGCGCCCGCAGCGTTGCCGGTGGAGCCGCCGCGTCCTCGGGCGCCGCCGGCAGCGTCATGGCGAGTGGCGCCACCGCCTGGGGCGGCCTGCGCAGCATCGTGACCGGCGCCACCGGCGCGGTCGGCAGCGGAGCCGACACCGCATCCTCGGCGGCGGGCCGGCGGTACCCGGCCGGGACCTTCCGGGCCGGGGCCGCCGCCAGCCCGCGTTCGGGCGGCGGCTGGGACAAGCCGATGACCGAGGCCCAGCGAGGCCAGCTCGACCGTCTCGCCGCCGGCCGCACCTATCCCGCCGACCTGACGCGTGGACAGGCCAGCCGGCTCATCCAGCGATGGGGCGGAGAGGAGTCCTGGTACCGCGGCGGCGCCGGGCCGAAACCCGAGGCCCCGGACACAGGAGACGGCCAATGAAGCAGCGCGTCGTCAACGCCTACGACCCGCCGCCGGCCGGCGTGCCGGACAGCGCCCGCTATCTGGACGCCATGACCTACCGGGCCAGCCGCGAGGCCAAGGCGCTGCGCCTGAAACGCTGGTACCTCGGGCTGGTCGTGATCAGCCTGTCCTGGGGTGGGCTGATGACCTGGGACAATCTGCGCATGGCCGGCCAGCTGGTCGAGATCGCCCGCACCAAGCCGGTCTACCGGGTCGAGCAGGCGCTCGACGGCCACCAGAGCCTGGTTCTGCTCGACACCACCCTCAGCGTCACCAAGGGTGCGCGGATCAACGCGGTCTCCTGGTTCGTCCGCTGGCAGCGCCAGATCGGCACCGATCCGGTGGTGCTGGCCAAGGACCGCGCCGCCGCCCGCGCCCGGCTGATCGGCGGGGCCGAACGCAAATGGGACGCCCTGCTGGCCGCCGACCTCGACCCGGCCGAGGGCTGGACCCGCGACGTTGCCGACATCCGCGTCCAGGAGCGCGAAGCCGACGCCCGAACCGGCGCTTCGGCCTTCTATGTGGTGTGGACCGAGACAGTCTACCGGCGTTTCAAGCCGGAAAGCCGGGCGCTGATGAGCGCGGCGGTGGTGACGCTGGACGGCCCGCCGCGCGACGGCGCGCTCGACGGCGTGTCGATTTCCGGCTTCTCGCAGCCGAGCGGCACGCGCTGGCGCTCGCGCCGCGTGAGGCGGCCAAACCTCACGCCGCGCCGCCGTCTTCGCCTCCCGCGATGGAGCCCCAGCCATGACCCGGATCTTTCCCTGGCTCGCCCTGCCGCTGCTCGCCGCCTGCGGCACCGACACGACAATTCCGCCTCCCACCGCCACCGCCGCCTCGCCCCAGCCCTACACCCTGGCCGACCTCCACATTCCGCCCACCACGACGGAGCGCGTCCCCCGGGAACAGCCCACCCCCCGGCCGTCACGGGCGCAGACCCGCGGCTGGGTCGGGCAGGCCAACGAGGCCGCCCTTGACCTGCCGACGCTGACCTGCTTCCAGGGCAAGAGCTGCGAATACTGGTACCAGCCCGACGCGCAGTATCTCGTCTATATGGCCGAGGGCAACCAGACGCTGGTCTGCCTCAAGCCCGGCGAGGTGGTGCGCGACATCGTCGCCCCCGGCGCCCAGGTGTGGATTCCGCACCAGCCCTACAGCTTCGGCAAGGGGAACCGGCGCACCGAGTGCATCGCCTTCATGCCGCGTCGCGCCGGACTGAACCAGCAGATCTCCGTCTTCACCAACGAGCGCAAATACGACCTCAACGTCGAAACCCACAAGCGCACCCATCATGTCGAAGTCCGCTGGCGCTATCCTGAGGATTGGCTGGCGGCGCTGAACGGCCCCGCCGCCCTGACCGGCGGTTCCCCATCGGAGCCGCGCGACCGCACCACCGAGCTGGCTTTCCGCGACCGCCGCTGCGCCTACACCCTGGACGGCGATACTCCGGCGTGGCGCCCCGTTCCAACGGCGGACGGCCAGCCGCCGGTCTGTGACGACGGCGAGATCACCATCATCAACTTCACCCCCGGCGCGCTCGGCGCCTATGGCGCGCCGGTGCTGTGGCGCATCGCCGGGGACGGCACCCGCACGCCGGCGCAGTACGGCCGGATGAACGCCACCTACCATGTTGCCGGCATCCACGACCATCTGCTGCTGGGCCTGGGCGCCCAGGAGGTCCACATCCGCAGGAGCCGGCCATGAACAACCGCCCCGACAGCGCGCCGGTGCCGTCCGACCCGCTGGAGCGCCGCCGGGTGATCACCTCCGGTCCGCACATCGCGCGCATCCTCCTGGTGCTGACCGTGGCGGTCGGTCTTGGTCTGGCCGCCTATATGCTCGGCCGTAGCCAGGGAGCCGGTGACGTGCCGAAGCTGTCGGTCCTGCTCGACCGGCGGGAGCCGGACGCCAAGCTGCCGAGCTACGCCGATTTGTCCGCGCCACCATCCCCGGCCCCATCGCCGACGCCGCGCTTCGAGGCGCCGAAGGCGTCGCCGGCACCCGCGAAACCCCAGGCGCACAGCCCGGCGAAAGACGACGAGCTGCGCAAGAAGGCGCTGGAGGCCGGGGTGGGGGGCTGGAGCCGCAAGGAGCCGGACGAGGCCGCTCCCGCCGGAACACCGGGGCGGACCGACGTCGCCGCCGCAGGGTCGGATTGCCTCGTGCCCCCCGGCACGCCGATCGCGGCGCAGACCATCTCCCGGGTGGTGACGGAACGTGGCGGGATCGTCACCGCGCAGATCACGCGCGACGTCTGGGATGCCGGTTTCGCCTGCCTGGCGGTGCCGGCGGGATCACTGGTGACCATGGAGATCGGCGCCACCGTCACCAAGGGCCAGAAGCGCATCGCGGTCGCCAAGCCGGTGATCACCCGGCCCTGGCCGCGCAACGACACGGTTCAGTTGGTCGCCATGGCGGCCGACGCCACCGGGGCCAGCGGCTTGCCCGGCACCGTCGAGGTGCCGTGGGTCGGGACCGGTTTGCTGATTGCCGCCAGTACCGCGGTCGATCTCGCCTCGGCGGCGCTGACCGGTGGCGGCGGTCTGCTCGGCACCATTCTTGGACGCGGCATGGAGAGCCCGTTGGACCGGGCGGCCAAGGACCTGCTGGAACGCGCGCCGGTCATCACCCTGGAGGCGGGCGAGCCGCTGCTTCTGGTGCTGCGCGGGGCGTTGCGGGCCGACGACTTCCGGTCGTGAAGGGCGGCGTCTCATTCTGAAACGGAGCATCACCACGTCACGCCAAGGAACGGGCGACGTCGAGAAAACGCTGGGCCGCCGACGTCAATCCCGACTTCGGCCACGCCGCGGCGACGGTTATGCTCAACGGCGGTGCGAGCGGCCGGCCGACTATGCCGGTCGCGCCCGTCAGCACCGGGCTGCCGGCGGGCAGGACGGAGACCCCAAGGCCAACGGCGATCAGCATCAACCGGACTTCCAAATGATGCACCCTCAGAGTGGCAGGGAGATCGATTCCGGCGGCGTGACAGGCACTGGTCAGGGCATGATCGGCGGCGCTGGCATGGTCGCCGGAGCCGAGGATCACGGGAAGATCCCTCAGCCGGTGGATGTCGATGGCGCCGTCCGCCGCCAGCGGGTGAGTTGCCGGAAGGACCAGATGAATGTCCTCCTGCCACAGGGCTTCACCATGGGCATGATCCGTCATCGCTGAAGCCGGTAGCAGGGCGAGGTCCAGCCTTCCTTCGGCGAGCAACGATCGATGGTTCGCCACGTCCCCGTCGTTGATGACCACATCCTTCGAAAAGTTGCGCAACGTAGCCGCGAGCCGATGGGTGGCGCTGTCGCTGGTGATTCCGAGACGCAACGGCGCGGCCTCCGCGGCTGTGGTGTGCCGTGCCACATCCATCGCCTGGTCGAGAGCGGCCAAGATATGCCGTACCTCGCTCAGGAAGGCGCGTCCCGCCGGTGTCAGGCGGGTTCCCGATGGGCTGCGGTCGACCAGGCGAGTCCCGACATCGGCTTCCAGCGCACGGATCGATTGACTGAGGGCGGGCTGCCGGAGTCCCAGGTGGCGAGCGGCGCGGTGCAGGCTGCCGGTTGCGGCCAGCGTGTCGACGTGGCGGAGATGGCGTAAATCCATGGCGATCTCCTCTCATGGCGAGACGCCTGTATCTGACATGACATTCCAAGGGAATGGGAACTCGGCAAAACCGGGGATTGGATCATCCGGCAGGAGAGGATCATAGGAGCGGCTGGGCTCCAACAGCGTGGTGTCCGACCAGGCTCCGTCTCTTCGACGCATGCGTTTGACAGACGGCCCCGTCGGCCGGCATGGCGCCACAGGCGGGAATTGGATATTCTCTTTGCGCGCAGAAGATGTCTTCGACCAAAGGGGGCCGTGTCCATGACCACCGATCCGGCGCTTGCCGTATTCTTTTTCGTCAACGCTCCCGCGATTGCCGAACGCCTGCCCACCGGCACGCCGGCCATGGTGCCCGATGAGGCCGAGGCGGTCGCCGAGGCGTTGCGCCGGTTGCCGCGCGAGCGGGTTCCCGAACTGCTGGCCGAACTGGTGCCGGCGGTGTTGGCGGCCGATCCCGGACTGTCCGACATGCTCGACGAGGTCCGGCGTCGGCAGGTGGTGCGGAGCGCTTCGGAGATCGCCCAACTCCTGCCGGCGGTGGAGTATGTCATGGACCATGCCGGGGTGTTGGCGGCCATCATCGTCGGGCTTCGCGTGCTGGGCGAGAACCGGGTCAAGATCGGCGGCGTCGAAATCACGACCGGCTCCGTCCTGCGCGAACTTGCCGAGTTGGTGACGTCGGTGAAATCCACGAAGTCATGACCCGCGAGGAGGCAGAACGGCTGGTCGGGCAGGTTCTTGCCGCATCCGACGAGACAGCGCTTCAGCGGTTGATCGAGGAGCACGCCGCCGGCATGGGGCCGCTGTTCTTCGAACTGCTGGAGGCGCGCGCGTCGGAGCCGCTGTTGCTCGACGTGGCGCGCCGCCATCTCGCCCTGACCGGCGGGGCGGCGCTGTCGCATCTCGACCTCGCCATGCGCCTGTTGGAGGCGCATGTCCAGGGCCGGTTGGCGGAGGCCGTGGAGGAACTGCGGCCGGCGCTCGACGAGGATGCGGTCGATACGCTGATCAAGGCGGCGGAGGCCGGGATCACCCGACGCGCCGATCTCGGACTTGGCCGGCGCATGCTCGACGTCGCCCGCGCCGCGCTGGAATCCGGTGGGCATGACCGGCTGCGCCCCACGCTGGCGTTGGAGGAATGCAACTATTTTCTGCTGACCGACGACACGGCCGCAGCCGAAGCCTGCCTGCGCGGGGTTCTCGATGGGGATGCGCCGATCACGGATCCGCTGCTCCGCCACGCGCTGGCGGTCAACCTCGGTGTCGTGCTGCTGCGCCAGGGGCGTTACGCCGACCTCGTGCGGCACTATACCGATCTCTTGCCGGAGATCGACGACGACCGGCTGCGCCATTCGGCCCGCTCCAACCTTGCTCTGGCGCATGGCGCGCTCGGCCACACCGGAACCGCGCTGACGATGTTCCTGGAACTGGCGGAGGATTGCCGGCGCCTGGGCGACGAAGACCAGCTTGCCACCGTGCATGGCAATCTGGCGCTGCTCCACGAACGGCTTGGCCTGCCCGAGGAGGAGGAAAGGCATCTGCGCGTCTGCCTCGACCTGGCGCTGAACCCCACCGGTGCCGACCGGACGCGCGACTGGCATTCCGTCGCCACCTCTTGCTGCAACCTTCACCTCTTCCACCTGCGACGGCGGGAATTCGCCAAGGCCGCGCATTGGCTGACGCAATACGAGAAGATCACGCGCGGGACCGGCGTGGATCCCGACGGGGTGACGCGCGGCCGGCTGCGCCTGGAGTTCGCCATCGCCCATGGCGATCTGCCGGCCGCCCTGGAGATCGCCGACTCCCTGGTGCCGCGCCTGCCCGAACGTGTCGATGAAGAGGTGCTGGCGATGCTGGGCAGCGCCGGCCGGGTGATGCTGCGGGCCGGCCGCCTCGACCGCGCGGCGGAGCTGTTCGAGCGGATCGTTGCGCTGTGCGAGCGCTCGGGACACGGCGACCTGCTGCTGTCCGGACTCGGCTATCTGGGCGTCGTCCGCCTGCGGACGGACAAGACGGCCGAGGCCGTCGCCCTGTTCGCCCGCATGACCGCGCTCGACCGGCAATTGCGCGGTCATGTCGACGACCCGTTGCACCAGTTCACCTTCTCCTCCCAACATGAAGCGTTGTACGAGGAGGTGATCGGGGCGCTGATCGATGGCGGCGACGCCGGCCCGTTGTTCGACGGTCTCCAGGCCGCCAAGGCGTTCGCCATCGGCCATCGCCATGCCGCCCCCGCCGGCTTCGCCGAACTGAGCGCGGCGCTGCCGCCGGGCACCGCCTTTCTGGAATACGATCACCGGGCCGGACGCAGCGTCTGCGTGGTGGCGGTGCATGGCGCCGCCGAACCGGTGCTGGTTTCCCTGCCGCTCGGCGAGCGGGAGCTGGTTGAGGCGGCGGCGCGCTTCGACCGTTGCCTCGTCTGGGCGCGGTCGTTGCTGGCCGGCGATCCCTTCGATTGGCTGGAGCCGGTGGCCCGGGGACTCCTGCATCCGGTGATCGAGCGGTTGGGCACCGATGTCCGGCATCTGGTGATCGCACCGGCGGGTGGCGCGACGCGGCTGCCGTTCCACATTCTGCCGCTGGCCGGCGGCGGGCGGGTCATCGACCGTTTCGCCGTTTCCTACGCACCGAGCGCCACGGTCTGGCTCGCCGCGGCGGCCCGCGCGCGCCGGCCCGCCAGCTTCGCGCTCGCTGCCGGTGGCAAGCGCGACGACGGCGAAGGTCTGCGGCGCGGCTTCACCGACGAGGGCGAGGCGGTTCGCCGGCTGTTGCGGAGTGCCGGCTGCCGGGAACTGGCGGCGGCGATCGGCACCGGCGACACCTGCGCGGCGCTGCTCGACCATCTGGAGGCCGACATTCTGCACGTCGCCGCGCATGGCCTGTTCGATCCCGCGCGGCCGGCGGCCAGCGGCCTGTCGCTGTCGGCGGACGGGGAGGACCGCTTCGTCTCGCTGGAGGCGCTGGCCCATCGGCAGACGGCGGCGGAACTGGTCTTCCTCAGCGGCTGCGACACCGGCCGCGTCGCCCCCTTGCGCAACCAGGAGGCGCTCGGCCTCGTCAGCGTCCTGCTGAGCCAGCGGGTGACGGCGGCGGCGCTCAGCTTCTGGCCGATCCTGGGGGAGGGGGCCGTGGCCCCGGACATCGTCGCCGCTTTTTACCATGGCTGGTTGCTTGAGGGTCTGTCAAAGGCCGAAGCGTTGCGCCAAGCCATGCTGCGCCACCGTGACCGGCCGCTGTACGAATGGGCCGGCTATGGCCTGTTCGGCTTTGCGGCGGAGGTGCCGCGGAATGACGTCTTCCCCCTGTGACGACGGCCCGCGCAGCGCGCGTCAGGCCACCACCCGCAGCCGGTAGGCGCCCTGGCCGAAGGTGGTGCGGGCGCCGGCGTGGACCAGGGCGCCCAGGGCCAGCAGCGGCAGCAGGGGGGCGAGCGGGCCTTCCAGGTAGACGGTGCCGGTTTCCCCCTCCATCGGCAGCCAACGGTCCTGCTTGGCCGAACCGCGGCGCCAGTCGACGCGCTTCAGGTCGCCAGCCTCCACCCGCACCGCGTCGGCGGCGGCCAGCAGGGCGCGGCGGTCGCAGGCGATCCCGGCATCCTGCCAGCGGGCCAGCCCGAACACCCGGTTGGTCAGCGTGCCGACGAAGCCGGCCAGACCGTGGCGCAGATCGGTGGAGCCGCGCAGGCAGACCGGCGTGGTGAACTCCAGCGCCACCGCCGAGGCGGCGGCGGGCACCGTCACGCCGTCGAAACTCTCCACCGACCGGCCGAGCAGGCGCAGGCCGGCGGACGGGGGTGGGGAGGCGCCGCCGCCGGGGCGGTGGGCGGCACGGGCCTCGCGGACGGTCAGCACCTCCACCGCCGGGCGGGGAGGCGGGGCGATGCCGGTGCGCAGCGCGGCGGTCAGCGCGTCGGCCGCCGCGAGCGTCCAGTCGCAGGCGAAGCCGAACAGCGTCAGCCCGACCAGCAGATCGCGCCCGCGCGCCTCGGCCCGCAGCACCATCGGACGCGGCACGATCAGCCCGCTGGCGATCTTGCCATGCTCGCGCACCAGCACGTCATAGGCGCAGGGCGGGTCCCACCGGCACGGCGCGCCGCGCAGGGACTCGTCGGAGGCGCCGGCCATCAGCGCCCGCTCGAAGGCGCCGCGCAACCGGCCGGCAAAGGCCGGATCGTCGACCAGCGCCGCCGCGTCGGCACAACGCAGCGTCACCGTCTGATGGAACCAGCCGGCGGCCAGCTCCTCCAGCGGCACCGTCGCCGCCGGCTCCATCAGACGGCGGTCGAGCGGCGGGGCGGTGTCTGCATGGTCCGGCACGGCGATGGGGCTTTCCTGGAATGGCACGCGGTGGCTGTGTCTTGCGCCGGTTGTACCCCTTTCCGGGCTATCCGGCGAGGAGGAAGGGCAGGCGGCGGGGTAACGGAATGATGCGGGACGGGGGTGGGATTTTGGCGGTTGTTTCAAATCTGGTGTGGAAGAGCTGGTAGACCATTGAAGATATTGGGATATTGGGCTGTTCATTGGGTGGTGTTAACCACTTTTCCGGGATTTTGGAGATTTTATCCACACCATGCGTGGAAACCGTTGGGAATTTTCCCGTTGAATCAAGCGGATGCGAGGGATACCGTCGCGATGGCATCCGCGTTCGGGAGCGGATTGAAACCATACAGGCTTGGTCATGTCGGGCTCCGGGAAAAAGAGTCGCGACGGCATCCGCGTTCGGGAGCGGATTGAAACGTTCAGCCGCCGTGGGGGGAGATCAGCGGGGCTTTCGTCGCGACGGCATCCGCGTTCGGGAGCGGATTGAAACGCTCGCGTGATTTCGTCGAGGAAGATGATCCCCCCGGCCGAGAGCCAATTGTCGCGGCCGGCTTCCTCCCCCCTACAGCAACCAGAAATCCTGCTGTTCCGGCACCGGGGCGCCGCCCAGCGCGGCGCTGTGCGCCAACCCGTGCGCCGACAGGGCGTACATGCGCAGGCTGTCGCGCGGTCCAAGCTCCTTGCCGGCGCGGGCCAGAAGCGCGCGGGCCTGGGGTTCGGTCAGCCGGGCCTCGAACACGCTTTTCTGGACGCGGACGCCCCATTCCTCCAGCACCGCCGAAACCCGGCGGCGGCGGCGGTCGTTCGCCACGTCATAGCAGAACACCATGACCATCGGCGTCTCGCTCATGCCCGGCTGCCCCTTCAGTAATCCATGACATAGGCGCGGTACGGCTCGCGCCCCTGGACATGGGCGGCCAGAGCCTGCGCCTGGAACCCGATCAGCCCGCGCCAGGTCGTGCGCTTGCCGTCGCGCGGGCTGGCCACCGGCCGGCGCACCCACTGTTCATAGGCGCGGATGATGGCGCCGACCGCGTCCGGATCGATGCGGCACCCCTTGATCTCCCCTTCGCCGGTTTCGCGCCGGCTGAAATGGTCGGGGCGCAGGGTGCGGCGGTTGAACAGCGTCACCGCCAGCCCTTCCATCAGCGGCGCGCGGAATTCCTCCATCAGGTCGTAGATGCCGGCGTCGTGGCGGTCCTGCGGGCTGTGCAGCACGCCGAAACCGGGGTGCAGGCCGTGGCGGGCGATCAGCGCGGCGACGTCGCGTTCCAGCAGGCCGGACAGATAGGACAGCACCGCGTTCACCGGATCGGGCGGCGGACGGCGGCGACGCCCCTCGAACTCCCATTCCCCCTCGATCTGTGCGGCCAGCGCCGGCCAATAGCGGGCGGCGCCCTGGCCCTCGAACCCCAGCAGGGCGGCGACGTCGGCGGCGGTGTCGAGCCGACGCAGCAGGGCGTTGATCGCCAGAACCGCATCCTCCACCACGCCCAGCTTGCGGCTGCGGTTCAACCGGCGCAGCAGGGCGCGCTGGTTGCGCAGCCGCCCGTCAACGATCCGGCGGGCGAGGTCCAGCCGCAGCCCCTCGTCCAGCGCGTGGCGCGCCTGATCGAGATGCAGGGCGGCGCGCCGCGCCTCGGGCCGGGTCAGCCGGCCATGGGTGGCGCCGTGCCCGTCGACGAAGGCCAGTTCGGTGTCGGTCGCCAGCGCCCAGCGCAGCGCCTCCGCATCCGCGTCGGCCTCCGGCCCCAGATCGATGCGGTCGAGGTGGTGGTGGTGGATGGCGATCAACTCGCGCTCGCCGCCCAGATCGTCGCGCTCCACCACGGTGAAGGCCTCGTTGCGCAGGGCCAGGCGGCGGCGCGGAGTCTGGACATGCAGGGTGCGCAGGGCGGGGTCGAGACCGGCGGCGCGGGACTGGCGGTCGCGCTCCTCGGCGGCGGCCTCCTCCGCCTCGGCCGCCGCGTCGCGGATGGCCAGCGCGCGCAGCAGGGCGTCGCCCTCCGTCTCCTCGCCGTCATCCGGGCGGGGGCTGGGCAGCACCAGCGAGCGCACGAACAGATGGCCGAGAAAGCGGAAGCCCTGGTCGAACGGCACGATCCGCGTCTTGTCGCGGTTCAACCGCAGCCCATGCTCCTCCAGCACGGCGGCGGCATGGTCGAGCGCGCGTTCGGCCCGCTCGCGCGACCGGCAGAGCAGGACGAAATCGTCGGCGAAGCGCACCAGCCGCAGGCCGCGCCCGTCCAGCGCCTCGTCCAGATCGTCGAGGTAGAGGTTGGACAGCAGCGGCGACAGCGGCGACCCCTGGGGCAGCCCGACGCCGTTCTCCGCCCCGCTTTCCAGCCAGACGGCGATCAGCTCGGTCAGCGGCCCGGCGCCGATGGACCGCTCCAGCCGGATCAGCAGGCGGTCGTGGGGGACCCGTTCGAAATAGCGTTCGATGTCGGCGTCGACCACCCAGTCATAGCCCTGGTCGCGCCAGCGCGCCACCCGCGCCACCGCCTGCGGCACCGAACGGCCGGGGCGGTAGCCGAAGCTGGCATCCTCGAACTCGCCATCCAGCAACGGGGTCAGCACCAGCGCGGCGGCGGTCTGCGCCACCCGGTCGGTCACCGGCGGAATGGCGAGCGGGCGAAGGGCGCCGTCCGGCTTGGGGATCGACAGCCGCCGTAGCGGTCCCGGCCGGTAATCGCCCATCCGCAAGGTGCGGTGCAGAGCCAGCAGCCGCGAGGGCGCCGCCTCGGCGAAGCGCCCGACCGTCAGCCCATCGCCCCCGGCCGCCCCGGCGTTGCGCAGCACCCGCCCCCAGGCGCGCTCCAGCGTATCGAGTCGCGTGACCTCCTCGAACAGATCGGCGTTGTCGGGCGGAGCTGTGGGCATGGCGAGGCCGCGCGCAAGGACGTTGCGCGGAGGATCGCGGTTGTGGATGTTTGTGTCAAGTTTGGTGTGGAAGGATGTGTAGAACGTTGATTGCTATCGGGATTTGGTGTGTTTGATGGTGGATCTTAACCAAAAAATAGCGTTTCCGGCTTTTTTATCCACAGGATGCGTGGAAAGGCGGCTGAAAAAGCAACTTGAATCAAAGGACTGCGAGGGGCACTGTTCCGCCGGTGTCCGCGTTTGGGAGCGGATTGAAACATACGCAGCAGCTTCGGTTCGTTGAGTTGGAGTTCGACGTTCCGCCGGTGTCCGCGTTTGGGAGCGGATTGAAACCCTTGGGCGGTGTTGGACGAGCCGTTGACGCCGGTGTCCTGCGTTCCGCTGGTGTCCGCGTTTGGGAGCGGATTGAAACGGTCGGGGCGGTCATCGGGTGGGCTCCTTCGGGAAGAGTTCCGCCGGTATCCGCGTTTGGGAGCGGATTGAAACACGTGCCGTCCGTGGTGTGTGTGGGCGAGGCTGCTGGTTCCGCCGGGGTCCGCGTTTGGGAGCGGATTGAAACGCTCGGTCGTTCAGTTCGTTGTGGTAATCAATTGTTTTACGTCAGTCTCCGCGTTTGGGAGCGGATAGCATGTCTTGGATCGACCGTCCCGCGCAGGCGGCGCGATCCGGCCGGGCAACAAACTCAGGTCAATCGCGCCTTTGGACGTGATGGCCCTTCCGACTAGCCCCTGGGGAACAGGTCATGAGGAGGCCGGAGGCGTTCCAGATTGCGAAGCGGAAGGTCTTTCCCGCGGTCCGGACGCAAAGCCCCTCACCCAGCCCTCTCCTCGCGGGTGAGAGGGCCGACGTCGCCGCTTGCGCGGCTTCGCGGGAAGCATCGGGGAGCCGGTCGGCCCGGATTCCGTTCAGCCGTGCCGTCTTGGCCGCGTCCGTTCGCCGTGATCACTCGCTTTTGACGGAGACCGGCTTGACGTAGACCGGCAGGGGTGGCGGGTCGTCCTGACCCTGCGGCAAAGCGAGGGAGGGCAGGGCGCTCAGGCCGCCCGGCCGGTCGTTCTCCTGGAACCAGCGGAAATTCTCAGCGCGCGACCGTGGCCGTGGGTGGCGTTCGCCGGGCTGGGCCGCGCGGGGATAATGGACGGGCACCGTGTCGGAACCGATGCCTCGCGCCGCGGTGAGAAAGGCGGCGATCCAGGGCGCCCGCTCGAACACCGGGGCGCCGGATGCCGTTGTCACCGCCTGCCGGAAGGCTGAAACGGCGGCGTCCCTATCCGTGGCGGCGGGCGATCCGGCGGCGAGCGTGACGTAGCGGTCGCGCAGCGCGGCGCCGTCATGGACGTTCCAGCCGGCGATCCGCAGCCGAACGGATCCGAAGCCCAGCGGTTTGCCGCCGCCCAGACGATGGACCGCGCCGTCCGGCAAGCCATCCAGCAGCCAGACCAGCGCGCCGAGTTCGACGGCTGACAGGTTGGTGACGTGGATGTCGAAGCGGAACCGGCTGCCCGGCTTCACCCAACCCTCGATGGAACGGTTTTGGCGGTCCGCGCGCTGGTCATTGGGGTCGTTCGGCATCGCCGGTTCCGCCCGCAGATAGTCGCGGTAACGGTTGCCGGCCACCGGGCGGGACCCGTCGTCGCCGGCGGCATCCTGCCAATAGCCCTGCGGCAGATCCCGGTGATGGGGATAGATCTTGCGGCCGCGCAGTCCTTTCCCCTCCCGATAGGCGGTGTCCGGCCGCTCCAACCCGGCGGGCTGCGGCTGCCCTTGCCGGGTCCTGGCGACGTAGAAGCGCCCGTAATGGGGCTTTGGCTGGCCGAGGATTGCCAGCGGCAACGGGCGGTCGAACCGCTCCACCGACTCCGCGCCGTCCAGCGGGTCGATCGGCCCAAGCCGCAGATTGCCGCGATAGGCGCCGTTGCCGGCCTGATTGACCCAGCCGAACACCCGGTCGGCGGGCGACAACTCGCCCAACCCGGTGGCCGGCCGCAAGGACCGGTCCAGCAGGCCGAGCGGCGCGACGTCATGGAGGTCGCGGGAAATCATCACCGGATAGAGGCCCCGCACCCTAAGCAGGTTTCTCCAGATCGGGCCACAGGCCCGGCCTGGAGAAACCTGCGGACTCTATGGTTTTGCAGGTTTTCCGAGCCCGCCCATTCGTGGGCGGAGTTCGGAAAACCTGCTTAGGCGCGCAGGCTATGCGGCGACAGGTTCTTGGCCACCCGGCAGTGGGTGAGGAAATCAGCACAGGCGCGGGCAACGTTCATAAGGGACTCGCCGGGGCGGCGGAGGCACGCGCGCGTGGCCCGGCTGTTCAGCGGACGTACGTATGCATTTTGCCCGTTGGTCTAGAAAGCCATCGCGGTCATGGCAAGGCTTAAGCTTTCGTATGCTTACGTCTGCCGGCATAGGAGGAGCGGGCCGTTCGCTCACTCCCGCAGAGCGGCGTGCCGCGGCCGTCAAGCTCCCGCAATCGGGTCGCGGTTTGCCGCCAACTCACGGACACGTTCGCCACCCAGCCGGCAGGCACTCCGTTTCCAGCCCAGTGCTGTTTGTGGGTTTCTGTGATTTGTGGACTCGTCTGGGGAAACTGGTGAGCGGACACCCACATGATCACCATGGTGGCCATGCTGCCAATTTGGGACTGCGGCCTCAATCAATCGCATTCGCTGGGCACCTTGAATAAGGTCGCCCAACACCCTCTTTATCGCGACATCGCGCAGCTTTGACACGCGTGAGTAAAAGCATGGCATCGTTTAGCTCGCATACTTAACATTTGGTGCACGAAAAATACGAATAAGGAAGGGTGAAATGTCTCAAACATCATTTTTTTGAATTTCCCCATGCATCTTGCAACTATAAGAGAATCGGCATTATCATCAAACGGCGGTGCCCACCTATTTGCAACAATGGGTGGAGCACTCCCACGACCTGGACCATATTGACTTGAAGCCATGACGACAGGACCGCACAACGCGCTTCCCCGATTGGTGGAGCGGGTGATGAACCGGAGCGTCGTGCCCTTCGTCGGCGCCGGTTTCAGTTATGATGCGCTGCACCCGGCGGGTTGGCGCTCTTCCCGGAGTTGTATGCCAGACCTGCTCAGGGTGGCGATCAGGAACATCCTGGCGACGCAGCCGCCGTGCCAGGGCAATCCCACGCATTGCGCCCTTCTTGACGAGATCGATACAGCCACCCTCGACCGGTTGGCGGAATGGCTGACATGGCTGTCTGGGCCGGTCGCGGTGTGCCATGCCGCCGGGATCGCCGACTACCAGAAACTTTTTCCCCTCCCCAGTCATCGGTACCTCGCCGGTCTTGCCCGCGAGGGTCTGGTGGAGGAGGTCATCACCACTAACTATGATTGCTGCATCGAGACGGCCTTCGACCAGAGCTTCGGCCCCGCAAGCAAACGAGCGGGCGAAAGCCGCGCGGTGGTGACATCGTTGCAGCATTACCGCACCTACGCGGCCGCACATCAGCGCCCGGGCCATCTGCTGATCTACAAGGTGAATGGCTGCGCCCGCGAATTCGCCGCCGTCGACCCGACCAAACGGGCGGAACTGGAGACGGCGGCGGAGCGGATCGTCCTCACCGAACGGCAGTTGCAGGGCTTCCGGCGGGAGAACTGGGCCCGCGACCTGTTTCAGGATCGGGCGCGGACGCGGACCCTGATGTTTTCCGGCTTCGGCAGCGATGAACCGCAGATCCGCCACACCGCCCTGACACTGATGGAGGAGTTCGGCCGCGATTCCGGCCGAACTCCCCCGGTCGACGCGATGGCCCTGCCCAACGCCCCCTTCCTGCACAGCCACGACGGCAAGCTCAGCTTCAACCAGCGACAGGTGATGCTCGGCTTCCTGCACGCCCACGCGAATCCAACGGTTGGGACAGCGGAGTTGATGCCGGATCTGGATGTCGTTTGCCGCAACGTGATCGGCCCAAAGGCCAGGGCAGACAATCTTCTGACGGCAAGCGACTTCATGGCGGATCTGTTCGTCCGTTGTTGGGCGAAGCGCGCCATTGAGCAGATCGATCAGGTACTGACCGTCTGGCTGAGGAATCTGGTGCCGAATTTCCGGCATTGGACGGATTTCCTCAAGGAACAGATCTGCCCAGGGATACACGGCGATCCGGCGAGTCCGCCATCCGACCCGGTCCGGGAGGCGCTGTCTTTCGGCAAGGCAACGACCCAACCCCTGTTCCGCCTGCTGTGGAGAATGCACGCTCCGCAATCCCCGGCGGTACCGGACGGCTGGTACCTGCCGCTGCGGGAGGAGCCGTTGCAGGTGCTGGCGACCCTGCTCCTGTTGCTTCTGGCGAAACCCTCTTCATCGGATCCTGAGCCGACTCTGGAATTCGCGGAAGGATCCGACGCGGGCGATCCTCTGAAAGTCGGGCTGATCGGTGGGGACTCCATCGAGAGCCTGAGGGAGCGACCCTGGAGCGGCGGTGGCACCCGCCTTGTCCGCCTGATCGCGGTACCCGGCACGACCTCCGGACCGCTCGAAGGCCGGCTGGTCGAACGGCGCGGCACCGACCCCGGCGCCCCGGTGCACATCGGGCGCTACGCCGTGCTGCCGCTGGATGACGCCATCCGGGCGGCGGGATCGCCGGAGCGCTTCGGCGCCGCCCTTCGCGGGGCCTTCGCCGACCTGCGGTCGCGGTCGAACGCCGCGCTGAACTGAACGGGAGACGAAAGGGGTGCCGGATGACGACCGAACGACAAGGCAAGAAGATCGAACCACCCCTGGTCGGCGCGGACAAGGACGACGAGAAGGACCAGCGCGCCGACCGGCCGTCCTGGCGACGCGAAGCCATCCATCTCAGCCCGATTTGCCTGGTCGCCATCGTCCGGCCGCTGCGTCGCGATCTTGAGACCGCGCAGTCGGAGATGAAGCGGGAGTTGTACCGTTACCTCCGGCGCCTGTCGCAGACCCTGCTGGACTACGGCGTCGCCCGTCCCGTGGTCTGCCTGGTGATCGCCGCCGACAAGGAGGAGCGGGGCCTTCTCGATCGCTGGGGAGCTGACCAGGGCTGGCACCGGGGGGCCTTCGCGCTCTACGCCGAGGTGGAGGAGAAGAGAGTCGAACTCCGGCTGAAGGATCTGCTGTCGCCCGAGGTGGAGGAACTGATGACGGAGGACGCGAAACAGCAGACCTTGGAGCAGTATCTGGCGAAGATCATGGAGGAACAGGCCCGCACCGGCGTCTCCGGACCCGACGCCTCCCTGCTCGAGGTGATACGCAGTGTCGTTCAAGGCGCGACGCGGAACGAAAACCCGAACATTCGCGACATCATTGGGGGCTGGGTGGGCGATCAGGTCGAGGCGGCGCGGCGCATGGTCGAGGAGTCCCGGCGATGAGCATCGAGGTCACGACGAAAGGCGCGATCTCGCGGATCACGTCTCTGAAAATCCAGAATTTCAGGGGCTACACCGGGACGCATGCGCTCAATTGCGATGCGGATTTCGTTTTGGTCGTCGGCCCCAACGGCCACGGCAAGACCGGCCTGATCGACGCGCTGACGCTGCTGCTTACTGGCTACAACATCCATGACAGCGCCGATAAACTTCGATCGGTCTACCGGGAGGCAGGCAGCGCGGTATCGATTTCCGCCGAATGCATGGCCGAGGAGAGCGAGACATGCTCCCTTGCCATGGACATCAAGGACGAGATTAAACGGCCTTTCGCGTTGCCTGGGGAAAATCAGATCAACCCCGAACTCCGCGCCAGACTCTGCGCCTTCTACCAGGACCGCGTCGGTTTCCTGTTCGATCGCGAGGCCAAGGGGCTGACGTTGCGCGATGTTCTCGAACCAAAGCCACAAGCGATCATCGACATCGAGGAGCAGCTCAAGCCGATCAAAGAATCCTTGATAGCCGCATCCCAAGGCAAGGACTTGCGCGGCGAATGGGTCGGCGACGCCCTCGAAACCTTGGATGCAACCCTGGTCGACGCCTGGCGCCCGGTGCAGGAGGAACTGCGACAGATCGCCGACCTGATGGGGGACGGATGGACGCCACTGACCGAGGACGTCGTCACCGATCCCGCCACGGCCCGGGAGGCTGTCGAACGCCTCGCCCGGGGGTGGCTGTCGGGCATGGGCTATCCCGCTGCGGAAATCCCGGGCGACCGACTGATGGAAAACCTTATCGAGCGCCTGCTGACCATGTTGGACGGGGCGATCGAGGAGTTCAGGCAACTTGCGGTGGAAGCCTCCGCCGAGGCGCGGGAACTTCAGAAGAAACTGGACGCGGCGGCGGCGGAGCGGGCCACCATCGAACGGCACTACCCTAACCTGGACAAGGAACTGGATTGGGCGGGAGGCGGCACCGGGTACGTCGACATCGATCTCCTGACCCTGTTCCGCCTGTTGGCCAAACGGGCGGAGGCTTGGCGAACTCCGCCGCCCGGTTCCCGCGACGAACTCCGGCGGATCGCGGACGAGTTCGCGCGGGTCGTGCCGCTGGAGGCGGAGAAATGCGCCGGCATCCTGGCCGTCTGGCTTGACCCCCGGCGACAAGCAAAACAGCGGCGGCTGGTCCTCGACCAGCGCATCGCCGAATTGACGCGGGAACTGGAACAGGCACGGTCCAGCGAGGCGGTCCGCCGGCTGGAGACGGTCCAGTATTCCCTGAGGCAGACCCGCAAGTCCCTGGATGACGCATGGCGTAACCGTTGGGAGCGATACCGCTTCGACCACGAAAAGGAAGGTCGACGACAGGCCAACGACTTCCTGATCGCCGCCGGCGAGGCGGCCGAAGGGGTACGGAAATTTCTCGACGACGCGCTGCCGCTCAGCAAACCCCTGCGCGAGGATCTCGAACGGCGCGCCAACACGGTCCTGCGCCGGTTCAGCCTCGTCGAGGGGATGATCCCCCTGAAGCTGAGCCAGGAAACCCGTGCGCGTGGGGAAGACCGGAAGTCCCTGACCTTCGAACCCACGACGGGAGACGACGGGGAACGGGGCCTCGACCATTTCTCCACCGGGCAGCGGGCGCAGGTCGCCATGTCGCTGCTGCTGGCGCAGAATCAGGCGGTGACCAGCCGTCTCGGTCATCGCGTCATCCTGCTGGACGATGTTTCCACCGCCTATGACCTGTCCAACCTTACGCGGGAGACCGTCATGTGGCGGCAACTCGCATATGGGGCTGAAGGCAAGAAGAATACACGTGTAAAGCGACAGCCGTTCCTTTGCTGCCACCATGAGGATATGATAAACATGGTCGCCGACCTTATGGTGCCGCCGACAAGACGGACGATGCGCATGCTGCGGTTCAAGGGGTGGTCAAAGAAGGCAGGACCGGACATCGAGCAGATGACGGTGGAGCCCAGCGCCGATCCGGCCGGCATGTTCGGCCTCAAGGACGCCTTGGCGCGCTTCTGACGGAATCGAGGGGGATGGTCGGCGATGACGGGTGTGGAACTGCGCTTTGCCTTTCAAGTGACCACCCCGCTGTTCATGGGGGGTGCCGACCCGACCAAGCCGGAGCTTCGCCCCCCTTCGCTGAAGGGATTGCTGCGCTTCTGGTATCGCGCCGTGGATCCGAATTTCGCGCTGCGGGAGGCGGCGCTGTTCGGCGCCCGGGGCGACGGCGGCGGGCAGAGCCCGTTCCGACTGCGGGTGGAGCCGCTGGACCAGCCGGCCACGGTCGGCTGGGCCGACCTGAAGCCCGAACATTTCAATGTGGGCAGGGATCGCGGCACCCGCAACGGGCTGGTCTATCTGGGATTCCCCTTTCCGATGCAGGGACGGCGGGGCATCGCCCCCGGCCACCGCTTCGTCCTGTCCTGCCGGTTCCGCCGGCCCAAGGCGGGCTTGACCCCGGAGCTTGAAGAGTGCTTGCGGGCAGTGACGGCGGCGGCGTGGCTGCTGGGTCATTTCGGCGGTGCCGGCAGCCGGGCACGGCGGGGTTTCGGCACGCTGACCCTTGTCGAGGAGGTGGACATCCGGGGCATCGATTGGCCCGACGGACGCGCACTCCCGCTGATCTCCCGGCTCGACTCCCCGGAGCAGGCGACGGCGGCCATGAGCGCGGGTCTCCGGACCTTGCGGGAGGTCTGGTTCCCCGGCGCCTGGGGGGAGGGTCAGGTGGCGATCCGACATCCCCATCTGGGCGCGCGCTTCGACCACCGCTTGATTTCCGGCGCGGTCGCGCCGGGCGAATGGGGCAAGGGCCTGAACGGTCTTGGTCGTTTGATGCAGGATTTCCGGCAGCGCCGCGCCCCGGACTATCAGTCGGTGAAGGACGAACTGGCCAGGGTCCGCCCGCTGGATCGCACGCCGGAGCGGGCCGCCTTCGGGCTGCCGCTGACCTTCCGCTACGGCTCCCTGCCGGGGACGAAGCCGATCACCCTGGCGCCCTACGCCGAACGTTTGCGCTCCACCCATGAACGGCATGGCAGCCTGATTTTCCTGCGCCTGTTGCAGGTGGGTGGGATGCTGCATCCGCTGGTCACCCGGCTGGACGGCGCCATCCCCGGCAACGCGCCGCCGGCCGCCGCGCGCGGATCGGGGCGGCGGCTCCAACCGACGGACGGCAAGCTGCTGGAGAGGTTCCTCGACCACGCGACCAGGGAAGGTACGCCGTCATGAAGCGCTATTCCCTCTGGCAGCAGAAACTGATCGCGTTCTTCCACGATCCGCCGTCCAAGCCGTTCACCGGAATCGGCAAGGTTGGAGGGCACAAGAAAATTGCCGACCAATTGTTCGACGCATTCCAGGCGAACAACAAGGGTCGCGAATGGCGGCATTACTACAAGGCAGGCGACTGGGCGGCATCGGGTGCCGACCGGCCGCTTCTCTATGTCCCGCGCGGCCCGAAAGGGGTCGGTCAAGTCTATTGGCATACGGAGCCGGTGATCACCCATCCACTGGCGCCCGGTCACCGGATGGAGCTTCACGGTGATGCCGGCGTGCCGCCCGCCGAGGAGGACACGCTGGCCGTCACCGATGGGGTGGATCTGGCGAAGGACCTCATCGGCGATGCGAAAGCGATCGCCACCGAACTGGCCGACCTCGTGACCGACTGGGGAAACGAAGACCAGTTGCGACAGGCATCGGTCGTCCTCTGGCGCCGATTCCGCACCGATCTGATCAAGGCGCGCGGATACGACCCGCTGTGGCAGGAGATGCCGGCGGAGTCGCGGTGCCCCGACCATGCCATCTGGGATCACCTGAAGGTCGCCTCGGCACTGGCCTTCCTGAAACCGCACAAGATGATGGAGAAAATAGGTGATGAAGGGGCGCAGCAGCCCTGGATGCTGCGCATGGGGATCGGCCCGGTGGGGCGCTTCATCGGGGAGTCGCGCTCCTCGCGCGACCTGTGGATCAGCTCCTTTCTCCTGTCCGACCTGGCCTGGCATCTGATGCAGCCGATCGTCGAGCGCTATGGCGCGGACTGCATCGTCTATCCCGACCTCCACGCCAATCCCCGCGCCGACGCCTGGTTGAAGACGCACCGCGACTATGGCGACGACCTGCGCGACGTGTTCGACGGCGCCACCTGCGACGCCACCAGCTTCGCCGCCATGATCCCGGACAATTTCGTCGCCCTGCTGCCGCTGGGCGGCGAAGGGGAGCTGCCGCATCTTGCCGCCCTGTGCGCCGAAGCGGTCAAGGCGATGGAGGACCGGTGGCGGCAACTGGCCGACCGGGTCCGCGACTGGATCGCCGCCGACGTCCGCCCGGAGGGCGACGACTGGCGGGCGATCTGGAACCGCCAGCACGGCGCCTGCCCCGTTCACGCCACCTGGGTGGCCGTGCCCTGGCTCCCTATGGGACGCATCGGCGATGCCGCCTCCCTGCGGATCGGCGCGCCGCTACCCTGTCAGACGCCGGGGGCGGAGGTTCCGGAGCGAGACCGGATCGCCATCGCCGAGCGGGCTGAACGTCTGTCGCCCTGGATGTCGCAAAAAATCTGGACCCATTACGAGAATGCCCGATCCGTCTATGCCGCGTCCCACCTCGACTATCACCAGATGGAGCGGGGTTTCGACTACGCCCTGACCCATCATCAACTCATGGTCCGTCACCGGCTGCGCAAGGCTGCCGATACCAGCGCCGTGCCCCCTGCGGAGGAGGGCGAGAAATGCACCCTGTGCGGCGCCCGCGAGGCGTTGCGCCTGTCGCCCGCAGGGCACGGCAACCCGCGTCAAGCGGCGCGGGCCTTCTGGAGTCATGAGAGTCTGGACCCCGACCGCTCCGGCGCCGAACGTCTCTGCGCCATCTGCGCCACGAAGCGATTCCTGGTCGCCGCGGACACGGGCGGCACCACCTTCAACCATCTGTGGGGAACCGGGGAGGACCGGGACCGCGACGGCAAATACCGCGTCCCCTTCCCCTCCACCGCCACCGTGGCCGCGCAGGATTTCCTTGTCCGCGTCGCCACCGACCCCGGACTTGCCGGGGAGCGGGAGGCGGTGGTCCGCGCCGCCCGGACGGCGGGACTGCCCCGCACCAGCTTTCCTCGCGCTTTGCCCCGTCTCGCCGACGCTGCTGCGGGGGAGGGGCGCTCCTTCCTGGAGTTCGAGGCGGAGGACATGCTGTTCCCCGAGGTTCTGGAGGGGAAACGCGGCGCAAGCGCTCTGTCCGCCGAGAAGAAGAACGGACTGAAGGACCTCCAAAAGGCGGTGCGGAAGCTGCGCGCCAAGGCCACCGAAACCGCCGGCAAGGAGAAGCCGGCCGCGCCGGAGACCGGGATTGCTGTGCTGCGCCTGGACGGCGACGCCATGGGTATGCTGCTGCTGGGCGACCCTGAGCGGATCGCCACCACTTGGAAAGATGTCCTGCATCCGGACGTGCTGGATCGCCTGCCGAAAGCCGAGTACCTGAACAAAGCCGGCTGGCCGTCGTTGTTGGGGCAAAAACGCCTGATGGGGCCGACCCTGCACGCCTTTGTCAGCCGGGCGCTCGGGCATTTCAGCCACACCATCGTGCCCTGGGTGGTGGAGCGGGAATTCGGCGGCCGGCTGATCTATGCCGGCGGCGACGATCTCTTGTGCCTCGCCCCCGCCGCCGAGGCCGTGGATTTGGCGGCCCGCCTGCAACAGCTCTTTTCCGCCGCCTGGGTGATCGACACCAGCTCGGAGGAGCCAGCCTGGGGCTGGCGTCGCGGCGGCCGAAGAGATGAGCGCGGGCAAGATGACCTGCGCCGCCGCTTCGCCATCCCGGTGATGCCCGGCGACGGCGGGCTGATCCGGCTGAACGATCCAAGCCAGCTGTCGGCTCCGCACGTTGCAGACGGTCCGGAAGGGGCGGCGGACCGGCGCCGCTTGCACGGCCTGCTGATGCCGATGCTGGGGTCCGGGTCCAGCCTGTCGGCCGGTATCGCCCTCGCTCACTACAAGACCCCCCTGTCCGTTCTGTTGCGCCGCTCGGCAGATTTGCTGCGCATGGCGAAGGCTGCCGGAGGTGCACACCTCGCCATCGGCCATGCCTCCCGTGGTGGGGACAAGACGACGGTGTGCCTGCCCTGGACGCTGTCCGAAGGGGACGAGGCTCTCCACAGCGCCCGCGATGAACTGGCGACCGTGATCCAAGGGTTCCGGACCTCGCTGCCCGGCCGGCTTCCCTACAAGCTTCGCGAGACGGCGGAGCCGCTACACGCCGTCCTGACGATGGAACCGGAACCACCGCCGGAGCGGCGAGACGCCTTGCTTCGCGGACTGTTCCTCGACGCCCTGGACAGCGGGAGCCCGGGATCCGCCGGGGAGGCCGCGTTCCGCCTGTGGCGCCACGCCGTCGGCACCCGTCCGGCGAAGCCCGACGGCTGGGCCGACGCGCTGCTGCTGTGCCGGGCCATCGCCGGCGGCATCGGCAAGGAGGAGGACGAGGCATGAGTGCGGCGCATCGAACCCGCCTCGACTTTCTGGTCGAACCGGCGGAGGCACTCCTATTCGGCCCGCCGCGCGGCTTCTCCGCCGGGGAGGCGCATCGCGTCGCCTCGCAATTCCCGCCGACGCCCCAGGCCTTCCAGGGCATGGTGCGGACCCGCCTGCTGCTCGGCGGCGACCTTTCCGTGGACCTGAACAGCCGGGCCGGGGCCGCGCTGGTGCCGTCGCTGGTCGGAACGGCGGACCGGCTGCCGGAAGGCTGGCGGATCGACGGCCCCTTCCCCGCCCGGCGCGGAAAGGACGGTATCGTTCGCCCCTGGGTGGCAACGCCGCGTTTCCTGCTGATGCCCCCCAAGGACGCCGACGGCGCCACGGTCCATCAGGCGCACTTCCGCTCCGCCGACCCCCAGGGCGGCCTGTCCGACCGCGCGCCAAAGGAACCCGGCGGCGACACGCTGCCGGGCCGGCCGGAACTGGGCGACATGCGACCGCCGGGCGGCTGGATCGATCCCGCCAACCTGCACGCCGTCCTGTCGGGCGCCCCGCAAGGCTGGCGCGCCGGGGGCTGGTGCTGCGACCTGCCCCCCTTCGTCAAACGGGAGTCCCAGTCCGGCGTTGCCATCGATGCCCGGACCGGGCGGACCCGGCACGGCATGCTCTATTTCAGCGAGGCGCTGCGGTTCGCGAGCGGATCCGGCCTGCTGGGGGGATTCACGGGGACGCTCGCCCCTAGCCTGTCGGCCGCCGCCCTGACCACCGGCGCCGGGCAGGCCGGGCGCAAGGGCCGGCTGGTCCGGTTCGCCAAGGCGGAACGGCTCGATCCGGATTGGCTGGCTGTGCGCGAGGGTCGATATCTACCCGACCGGGTGACCGAAGCCGACCGCTTCTGGCTGGTGGCCCTCACGCCCGCGCGGCGGTCGAAGGCGGCCGAGTTGCCGATCCGGACACCGCGCGGATCGGCCGTGAGCGTGCGGGTCGTGGCCGCCCTCGCCGGACCACCGGTCGTGCTGGGCGGGTTCGATCTGGCGGGCGGCAAACCGCGCTCGAACTGGTCCTACCATCCGGCGGGCAGCGCCTGGCTGATCCAGTTGACGGGTGGCGACGATGCGGCCCGCGCCGCGCTGCTGCGCGACCTTCATGACAGCCACATCTTGGGCGACGAGAACGAGGCGGTCATGGGTTTCGGCCATGCGCTGGTCGGACTGTGCGAACGGAAGCAGGAGGAGACGGGATCGTGACGCTGTGGACACGCACCGCGGTGATGGGGCTCTACACCCTGTCGCCCACCCATGTCGGCACAGGACAGGCGACCGGGGCCATCGACCTGCCGATCGCCCGCGATGCCGCCACCGGCTTCCCGGTGCTTCCCGCCACCAGCCTGAAGGGCGTGCTGCGCGACCGGTTCAGCCCGGATCCCCAGCCATCCCAATCGGATCGGGACCTGATCATCCAGCTTTTCGGCAGCGAATTGGCCGATATCGGGAAGGATTCCGACACCGGGAAGGACTCCGATGGCGACGATGGCGGCCTCAAGCCCGGACGGCTCGCCGTGACGGAAGGCCGGCTGGTGGCCTATCCGGTGCGGTCCCTGTCGCGGCCCTTCTTCCATGTCACCTGCCCGCAGATCCTGGAGCAACTTCTGCGCGACCTGCGCGCCACCGGCGGTCCGGCGCCCTCGCTCGACCTGACCGCCCTGGACGATCTCCGTGGAGCCCTTGCTTCCGACAAGGCGCTGGCCGGCAAGGCGCTGGTGCTGGAGGATCTGGTGTTCGCCCCGGACACCGTGCTCGCCCCGGACGGCATCGGCGCCATAGCGGCGTTCCTGGCGGGTCTGCTGCCCGCCGATGAAGCGGCGACCCGCCGGCGTCTGGAATCCGGGCTGATCGTCATTCCCGATGCGGACTTCACCGCTCTGATGCGCAGCGCCGTGCCGGTGCGGGCACGGGTGAAGCTGACCGGCGGCAAGACGACGGACAAGTGGACCAACCCCGACAGCGGGGAAACGGAAAGCGGCAATCTCTGGTACGAGGAGACGCTGCCCTCCGACTGCCTGTTCGTCGCTCTGGTGGGTCAGCGGCGAGATCGCGACAGGAAGGGGGCGACCCTGCAAACCCTGCTCGATCGGGCCGCCAATCTCGCCGTGTTGCAGGTGGGCGGACACGAGACGGTGGGCCAGGGGCTGTGCCTCTGCACTCTGGAGGCAGCGGCTCCGTCGGGAGGTGCGAGATGAATGGAACCCGAGGGACCGCCATCCACGACCTGAAGGGCGAGCGGGCTCGCTTTAGTTTCCAGGAGGTCGCGGGGTGGCCCGATGGAAAACAACGCACGAAACTGACGACCCGCCTTCAGGGGTTGGCGGTGCAGGTCCATACCGAGGGGCTGCTGGTGACGCTGGCGGCGATGATGGCCGGCGACAGCGACGACAGCCGGTTGGCCAACGCGCTATCCCGCTGGTTGCTGAGGGAGTCGCCGTTGCGGGCGCTGTTCGACCCGGCCACCGCCGCCGAGGCCGGACCGCGGCTGCTGCTGGAACGCGCCGCCGGTGCCGGACGCTCCGACTATGCCGCGCTGCAGACGGAGACCGTCGCCTTCTTCGACATGATGAAATTGTTCGCCACCGCCCTGGACAAGTCGGCCAAACACGAGAAGGGCGGTGCCGGATGAGCCGGCTCTTCGCTCTGGCCCCCGGCGGGCCGGCCGGATGGAAAGCGGTGGCTGACCAGGTGGAAGCGCCGACCGCCAACGCCGCCCTGGTCTGGGACCGCTATTTCCCGATTTGGACCGGGGAACCCCGGTCGCCCCGGCGGTGGACACCCATCCAAGTGCGACGGGGAGACAAGCCGGAACCGTCTCCGCTGGCGCTGTTCGTCGCCGCTCGCGAGGGAGCGAAGGCGCAGCAGGTTGCCTGGCTATCGGAACGCACCGCCCGGATGGAACGGACCCTGCGCACCCTGGCGGCGGCGACGGGTCAGGAGTTCCTGCCCGTGGAGGCCCACACCGTCTGGCGCTTCGTCATGGGGCTGGGAGCGGCGCATCCCACCGGCAATGGATTCGTCTTCGACCCCACCACCGGCCTGCCGGTCATCCCTGGCAGCGCGGTCAAGGGGCTGTGCCGTCAGGCGGCCGCGGAAAGCGGCATCGCCCCCGAAAAGATCGCGAAATGGTTCGGGCCGGAACGCGACCGGACGGACAATGCGGCGGCAATGGGGTGTGTGCGGTTCTTCGACGCCTTTCCCTCCGAATGGCCGCGCTTCACCGTCGATATCGTCAACGGCCACCATGGCGATTGGTATGAGCGTCAAGCCAGGGCACTGGCCGGGGACCGGACGGCGCAGCGGGAGATCGCCTCCGGTCCGGCTGAGACCGAGGATCCCGTGCCGGCGCAGTTCCTGGTGCTGGGTGACGGAGTCACCTTTCGCTTTCCCCTGCTGACCCCGCCCGACATCGTGGCGGACGTGCGGGCGGTGCTGAAGGACGGTCTGGACTGGCTGGGGCTGGGCGCCAAGACGGCCATCGGCTACGGCGCCTTCCGCACCGGTCCGGTGCCGGTCCTGCCGCCAGCCAAAGGACCGGGCGGCGGATCCGGCCAACAGCCGCCACCTCTCGCGCTCAAATATTACTACGAAGGCGACGAGGTGCGGATCCTGGAACGCTGGAAAGGCGGACTGGTCCTGGTCGCCTATGTCGATGACGATGGCGACCGGTTCGAGGTCGCAGAACGGCATCTGACCGTCCGTTGAGCGGTGCACTGAATTGTGCCGGGTTCGTTGGAGGCTCCGATGCAGGTAGGCGTGTTCCGAAAATATGGAGCAGCGTGTGCAAACTTGGCCATGATGTTTCATGCTGCCAATTTGGGAATTTCGGCTTCAACCAGCCGCAAGAATCGTTGGTTGCGTGCCCCCGCAACCAACCCTTACGCTATAGCGCGCCATGCTAACCGGAATTACGATCCAGTACGTCAAATTATACCAGCGGCTTTGAAGTGTGACTCGTCACGGTGGATTCCCTTTTGGTCCGCCCTGTGATTCGCTGCCAGCTCTCGGAAGGAGGCGGGTATGGCGGCGATTGCGATCACGCGGCTGGAGCTGAGTTCAGCGGAGTTGCGCCAGCGGGCGGTGCGTTTTGGCGATCCGGATGTAGCGCGGCGCCTTCTCGCCCTAGCTCTGGTTTTGGAGGGGCGATCTCGCGAGGACGCCGCGCGGTCTTGCGGGATGGATCGGCAAACGTTGCGGGATTGGGTTCACCGCTACAACGCCCAAGGCGTGGCGGGGCTGCGGGATCGTAAGGCACCGGGAGCCAAGCCGAAGCTGTCGGCGGAGCAGGAAGCGGAGGTGGCGTCCTGGGTCCGCTCCGGTCCGGACCTCGCCGAGGATGGCGTGGTTCGGTGGCGGCGGTGCGATCTGGCCCGCAAGATCGAGCGCCGGTTCGGCGTGGTGCTGGCCGAGCGCAGCGTTGGCGGGCTGTTGCGCCGTCTGGGGTTCCGTCGCCTGTCGGTGCGCCCCCAGCATCCTCAGCAGGATGGCGAGGCGCTCGAGGCTCACAAAAAAACTTTGCCGCTCTGGTTGCCGGCGCCCTCCCCGACACCGCCCGCGGCAAGCCGCTGGAGCTCTGGTGGCAGGACGAAGCCCGGGTCGGCCAGCAAGGGACCCTGACCCGGGTGTGGGCCGCCAAGGGCAGCCGGCCACGCGCGCCCCGCGACCAGCGCCATAGCTGGGCCTACCTGTTCGGCGCCGTCTGCCCGAGCCGTGGCGCCGCCGCGGCCTTGGTCCTGCCCAAGGCCAACGCCGCGGCAATGACCCTGCACATGGCCGAGATCAGCGGCCAAGTGAGCGACGGCCACCATGCGGTGCTCATCCTCGACGGCGCAGGCTGGCACCAGCCGGGCGACAAGCTGGTCGTGCCCGAAAACATCAGCCTTCTGCATCTCCCGCCCTATTGCCCGGAACTCAATCCGGTCGAAAACATCTGGCAGTTCCTGCGACAGAACCACCTCAGCCATCGCGTCTTCGATTCCTATGCCGCCATCGTCGAGGCCTGCTGCGAGGCGTGGAACGCTCTCGCCCAGGCACCCGAAATCATTCGCTCAATCGCCTCACGCTCGTGGGCAGCGGTCAATGTCTAAAGCCGCTGGTATTAGTCCACGCCATGGCCCGCCGCTACACCACCTTCGACAACCGCCACCTCGACGCGGTGGTCAGCCGCCTGCGCCGCAAAATCGCCAAATCCACCGATCTCCCCTCGCCGATCAAGGTGATCTATGGCACCGGCTATGCCTTCACCAGCCCTGGACGGATCGACTGATACCTGCGAGCGGAGCCACTGCTTCACTGAGGGGGAATCCCAAGGCTGGCAAATCGTGATTCGATTCCTCATTGCGATGGGGAGGAGCGAATGCCAGCGGCGTTGCCGATCCTGTGCGAGGGTGATCGCCGAGCGCTTCGCCAAGACGCTGCATCCGGCCGCCTGTCGCGCATCGTGCGCCGGCTGAACCTGTCGAAGCAGAAGACGCGGCCCCGCCATCCGCAGTCCGACGCCAATGCCCAGGCTGCCTTCCAAAAAAGGGGCTGCGCGAAGCCCTGAAGGCCGCGGCAGCCGAACACCTTGAACGCCGCCTCCAGCTCCGGTGCCAGGACGAAGCGCGCATCGGCCAGAATGGCCGCACCGCGCACCGCTGGTGGGAGCGCGGGCAGTGTCCGGCCGGGCTGTGCGACAAGCGCTTCACCTCAGCCTACCTCTGCGCCGCCGCCTGCCCAGCAACCGGTGCCGACTTCGCGCTGGTGATGCCGACCGTCTCCACCACCGCCATGAGCCTGTTCCTGGACGGCTTCTCCCGAAGCCTGGAACCAGACGTCCAGGCGGTGCTCGTTCTCGACCAGGCCGGCTGGCATGGATCGCCGACGCTGGTCGTGCCGGACAACATCACGCTGGTGCCGCTGCCGCCCTACAGTCCGGAGTTGAACCCGGTCGAGCGAGGCTGGCTGTACCTGCGCGAGCGCTTTCTGTCCCACCCGCTCCTGGACGACTGAACCGCGCCGGTTTTCCCGGAGACCATTTGTGTTGAGTCACGCCGCCCTGGCGACGTCCTCGGTTTGGGCATAGTAACGCGCTTCGGCCTCGGCGGGAGGAATGTTGCCGATGGGTTCGAGGAGGCGCCGGTGGTTGAACCAGTCGACCCATTCCAGAGTGGCGAACTCGACAGCCTCCAAGGTGCGCCATGGCCCGCGGCGCCGGATCACCTCGGTCTTGTAGAGACCGTTGATGGTCTCGGCCAACGCGTTATCGTAGGAATCGCCAACGCTGCCCACGGAAGGCTCGACCCCAGCTTCGGTGAGACGCTCGGTGTAGCGAATCGCAACGTATTGCGATCCCCTGTCGGAGTGATGGATGAGGCCGCAGCCCTTGGCCGGTCGGCGGTCGTGAAGTGCCTGTTCGAGCGCATCCAGAACGAAGCCGGCGTGGGCTGTGCTGGACACCCGCCAGCCCACGATGCGGCGCGCGAAGGCGTCGATGACGAAGGCCACGTAGACGAAGCCCTGCCATGTCGATACGTACGTGAAATCGGCCAACCACAGGGCGTTTGGGCGTGGCGCCTGGAATTGGCGGTTCACCCGGTCAGCAGGGCATGACGCCGCCCGGTCGCTGATCGTGGTGCGCACCACCTTGCCACGCATCGCTCCTTTCAAGCCCATCTGCTTCATCAGTCGAGCCACTGTGCAGCGTGCCACGTCGATACCCTCCCGCCGCAACTGCCGCCAAACTTTACGTACCCCATAGACCTGGAAGTTCGCGTCCCAGACCCGCCGGATAGCCTCCCTCAGCACTGCGTCGCTTCGCGAACGGGCCGGCGCCTTGGACGGATCGGCCTGTCGGGCGGCATGGGCGTAATAGGTGGACGGGGCGATCGGCAGCACTCGGCAGATCGGCTCGACCCCGTGAACGGCGCGGTGCGCGTCGATGAAGGCGATCATTTCTTGAACGGGCGGTCGAGCTCCGCCTGGGCGAAATACGCCGACGCCTTGCGTAGGATCTCATTCGCCTGGCGCAGCTCCCGCACCTCACGCTCCAAAGCCTTGATCCGTTCCTGCTCGTCCGTTGTCGGCCCCGGCCGCTTGCCCTGGTCACGCTCGGCCTGCCGGACCCAGCCCCGCAGCGTTTCCGGAGTGCAGCCGATCTTCGCCGCGATCGAACTGATCGCCGCCCACTGCGAGGCATGCTCGCCTTCGTGCTCGAACACCATCCGAACCGCGCGCTCGCGCACTTCAGGGGCGTATTTGGGTGATGCCTGTTTCGTCATGAGGACCCCAGTCTCTCAGAAGATGGGGCCTCCGACAAACCCGGGGCGGTTCAGGATAGTCCGGCGAGATGGCGGAACCCGCTGGGGCGGATCGCCGTGCTTATCTGGTCTCGTTCTCGATTGCGGCAAGCGCCAGCCAGAGGTTGGGTGCTTGCAAAAGCGCCGGACCGATTGAGCCTTGCGCCGAATACAGCGACAGCGTGACTACCAGTTGGCCGGTATGGAGGTCGAGCGGATGGCTGTCCTGCCAGCCGATGAAGGCGTCAGCCAAGGCTTGGGCGAAGGTCGCAACCGTCACCTCGCCGCCGCTGCCGGTGTCCAGCAGCACCGTCCGGCTGAGTGTTACCGGTTGGAACGCCTGAATGGTCTCGATGCTGCCCTCGGCATCGGTACCGGTGTACTGGCTGAAGCGATAGCCCAAGGTCAGGGCCAGCCGCGGGTGTGCGGCGCTGCCCGCGACTTCGCTCAGCAGCGCCGCTAGCCAATTGGCGAGGGTCGCATTGACCGGCGTGGCCACCACCTCGGCAAGGTTGTACCCGGTGCCGGTGCCGGTGCCGGTGATGTATGGCGCCACCGGCTGCGGAAAGGCCACAGTGGCGGTGACGAAGACGTAGGAGCCCTCGGTGGTGTAGCCGGTCAGCAAGCTGGCATTACGGGTGACGTAGGCTTCGGTGACGGCGTTCTGGTAGAGCCGGAGGTCGAGCCCGTCCAGCGTCACCTGAACCAGAACCGACGCTGCGTCATCCTCCGGTATATAGGCGATCTGCAGCGGTTCGATGCCGAGGACCGTGGTTGCGGGTTGGGCGGTGCCGTCGGCCGTGAGCGGCAGGGCCGACAGGGTGCCAGGCAGGGTGCCGTCGCCGGTTGTGGCCACGGTCAGAATCCAGCGTCCCGTAACCTTTCCGTCCTCCTCCTCGGCGGCGAGGGAAAGCGACAGTTCGGTCGACGCCGTCGGGATGGCGGCTGCCAGAATCGGAGCGGTCGCCCCTGAACCGGCCCAGTCGCTGTTGATCTGGATCGCCAGCACCAGATCCGCGAGCGCCGCGACGATGTTGGCGGCGTTGACGTCCGCGGCCAGCAGGTCGGGCAGGACTGGTTCGATTTCGGCATAGCCGGCTTGGAACCGCATCAGCGCCTGAGCCGCGGTCAGAACCGGGGTGACGGCGGCCATGGCTTTCAGCGCCGCCTGGTCGGCGCTTTGCCGGTTGTAACGGATGGTCAGGGTGGTTGTGTCCTGGGCCACCGGTTCCAGCAGCATCCCGGCGGAATAGCGCCATTGGAAAAGCTGGCTAAAATCAGCGTCGGCGACGGTGGTGGCGTCGGCGCTCTGCGTCTGGAGGGTGGGCGCGGTCGGGAAGAAGCGGTCGATCAGCGGCACTTCGACGTCGCCGGTCCCGATCGATACCGTGGCCGGCAGCGCCAGCGCCAGCCAGATCGAAACTCCGTTGCCGGTGTCGGTTAGGGCGACATGGGTGACCCGATAGCTCAGGGGGACCGACAGCGACGCATCGGCGGACAGTTCGCCCGGACGGAAATCATAGTAGAGGGTGGTCGCGGGGCTGGCGCTGTCGTCCAGGGTCAGGCTGGCGGTGGTGGTGACCAGGGCCGTCGACCCGTTGCCTGGGCCGACCTCGCCCCAAAGGGTCAGGCCGGTCGCCGTGGCTCCCGCCGGCAGCTTGGCCCAGTCGGCATCGAAGGCCAGAACGCCGTCGAGGACATAGGCATTGGCCAACGCATTCTGCAGATTGCTGGAAAAGCTCTCCCGCGAGCCCCACAGGGTGGGATCGTCGGCCGCGCCGGCCTGCTCGGTGAACAGCCAGGAGAGCTGGTTGTCGCTGTAGAGTTGCGCGATGGCCGCCCGCCCCTCGACCAGCGTTCGATAGCCGTCTGGATTGGCCCGGAACGCTGCAGCGGCATAGGAGCCGCCGAGAAGCAGGTCGATGGTGCCGCAAATCGACTGGAACAATTGGTCGCAATCGACCGCGGCATAGGATTGGTCGGCGCTGGTCCATGAACTGGTGGTGAAGGCGCCGTACTGCGGTACCGGCGTGGTGCCGGATTGCAGGCTGGTATAGAAGGGCGCCGGCGCGAAATAGGTGGGCGTGCCGGAAATGGCGGGCTGGAGCAGACCGGCGGCGACCGCCCAGAGCTGGTTGCTGCCGCTGCCGCTGCCGGTGGCCAGGCACAGGTTGGGAAAGGCGGTCTGGAAAATGGTGGCGAACGTGGTCAGCCCGGCCGACAGATCCGCGGTGGCCGGGGTGGCGATGCTGGCGACTTGGGGCAGCAGGGCCGCGGTGCTGGCGTCGACATGGGCGACCCGTGCCAGGATCAGGGCGACGTCGACCGCCACCGGAGGCAGAGCGGCGACCGGGCTGGCGATGCCGTAGGTCAACTCCACCGCCGCCGGCAGGGTGGTGCTTGCGCCGTCGAGATAGTCCAGCACCGCCGCGACATAGGCCGTGATGGCCTGCTGACCGGCCGCAGCCAGCGGCTGGGCGCCGCCGGTATCGAGCGAACTGGACAGCCGGAACTCGATGTCGCCGGTTTCAGCCAGTTGCCATGCCGCCTGGGCATAGAGCGGCTGGGCGGTGTCGAGATTGTTGTCGAGGGTAGCCTTGTCGACGGCCAGGGTCACGGTGAGGGTGCCCGCCTTGGTGGTCGGGGTCCAGTTCAGGGTCGAGCCGACCCAGGCTCCCGGCCCGACCAGCACGTCGTTATAAGTCTGCGGCACGGCGAAGGCCGTCAGATTGGTGGTAACCGGATTGCCGAAGCAATCGCGGATCTGCGTGGTCACCGTCGGTGTGGTGCCGATGGCGGCATAGGGATTGTCGGATGGGCCGCCAGCCAGCAGGTTGGTCAATGGCAGCGACAGGAAATAGGTCCAGGTTTCGGCACCGTCGTCGGCCGGACTGCAGGCCGGGGCGTAGCCGAGATCGGCATAGGCGCTGCCGCTGATCGCCACCGTGAACAGACCATAGAGCTGGTCGAGCCAGCTCTGGTCCTCGTCGCTGTCGGCCGTCTCCGGGTTCGGCCGGGTGACGGTGACCGGCAGCACGCCCGGGGGATAGGCCGGCTGATAGCCGACCAGGCTGGTCGAGGTTGCGAACAGGCCCAGGCTGGTGAGATCGGACGCGGCGATCTGGTCAACCAGCAGCACGTTGTCGGTGGCGGCCGAACTGGTGGTAGCGGTGCCGTTCACCGCGCTGCCCCGGGCCACCAGCAACGCCGCGGTCGCCGTGTTGCTGGTGGTGAACAGTCCGGCGAGCCCGGAATCGGCCTCATCCAGCGCCAGATAATAACCGGCGGCATTGGTTTCGCCCAACGCCAGCAGGATCGCCAGGGCGTTGGCGGCGTCGGTCAGGGCGGCCGCGACGGGATCGGTCCCGCCTGTGGCCGACGCTTCCTCAGTCTGCGACCGTGCTGCGGTGTCGAGTTGGGGCTGGCTTTCGGTGGATAGGTTGGTGCGCAGCAGGGTGGTGGCGTCCGCCGCGGCCGCGCAGGCGGCGTAGCCGCCATCGCCGGTCGGAACCAGCAGAGTGAGGGTCAGGGCCGTGCCAGCGGCGCTGGCCACGATGAGCTGCGCGATGACGCCGACCTGACTGGAATCGACCGCAGTCAGGGTATAGACAGTCTGGTCGATGCCGCCACCGGCCGCCACCACCTGCCGCAGGGTCAGCGTGAGCAGGCTTGCCCATTGCACGTCGCCGTCGAGGGTGCCGGACTGGCCGGGCACGCCGGTGGCCAGGGTCACGGCGCCGGGGGCTGCCGCCAGGGCCGGTGGAATCGCCGCCAGGGTCGCGCTTTTGCCGTCGGTGGGGGCATAGGCGGTGAAGCTGCCGAACGGATAGGTGGCCAGGATCGCGGTCAAGGCCGTCTGGGTGACCCGCGTGAGCTGGGCGGAGACCGTCAGGCCCAGAATGTCGCTGACGGCCTGCTGGCTGAAGCCCGCCACCGGCTGGGGGTCGAGGGTGATCCAGCCGCCGCCGCTGCCACGGGCCAGGCTGAGGCTGATCGCCGTCGGCGGGGTGGCGATGGTCGCCAGCGTCATCTGCTGGCCGGTCAACTGATAGAGCGGGGCCATGTCCTGGCCGGCTTCGCCGTTGGCCGGCAATTGGACGCCGCCACGGAAGCTGACGGTGATCCCGGACGCGGTCTGGTCGAAGGCCAGGGCCGCCCAATCGGCGGCACCGATCTGGTCCAACCCGGCCGCCCCGGTGAGATCGAGCGCCTCGCCGGCGCCGCCCTGCAGCAGATATTCGAAATAGGCGAGGAAGGCGTAGGTCGCGAGCGAGGCGGTGCCGTCGTCCTCGGCCATGGCCAGCGGTGCCGTGGTTTCGGGCGCGGCGAACAGCTTGAACGTCGCGAAGGTCGCGGCGATCGCATCCTCATAGGAGGTCGGCTGCCGATTATATTGGGCGAAGTCGCACAATGAGCTGCTTGTCCCGCCCTCGACCCCGCCCCAAGCGACCAGATCCGGGATCATCGGGAAGGCCACGGCGCTGGCGTCGCTCACCGGCACCGTCACGGTCACCGCGCTGAACCAGTCCTGGAGGAACTGGACCAGCAGATCATAGGTCAGCAGGGTGTCGGGGTCGTCAGCGTCGGCATAAAGCCGCGACTGGCGCGGCTTGGTTTTCAGCCGCCTCGTCAGGCGCTCCAGCCGGTCGCGGCTCACGGCCGTGGTTTCGCCCGCCTCACCATCCAGCGAAAGCGCCCACTGGAGCAGGCTTTGCACCAGAAGGTTGAACATGCAGCCGGGGTCGGCTTCGGTATAGGGGATCGCAAGATTGAACAGCATCGCGGGCGTGCCGCTGCCCTTGCCGTCATAGGTGATGGTCAGTTCCGGAATGAACCACAGCCCGAGCGCAGGCAGCGAGGCACCGGCCGCGGTGGCCGCCATGGTCCGGGAAGAGAGGAGCCGGGAGGAGGGAGTTCCGGCCCAGGCGATCGGCTCAAGCGGGGAGGTGACAGCGCTGGACGGCATCGCGGTGCTGGGCCAGGGCAGGGTCGCCGGGCCGACGTCGACATGCATCGAGAATTTGAAGCTGATGGTGATCTTGAACAGGCCAAGCTTGATCCGGACCTTGACCCCTACCGAGACCAGGACGTTCAGCGACAGCGCCACGCTGCTGCCGACGGTCAGGCCGCATCCCATGGTGCCGGACAGATCGACATGGACCGCGGCGGAAACGATGCCGAAATCCACCGATCCATAAAGCGCCCCCGAGAAGGACAGGGTCAGGGTGCCCTGGAATTCGGCTGGCTGGCTGGGGTCGATCACCGCGCTGCCGGTCGGGCTCAGGCCCGCGCCATAGCCGGCAATGGCGGTGAACCCACCCTCGTAGGTGAGCGACCAGCCGCCCGACAGCATCCCCAGATCCAGGCTGCCGTCCAGCGCGATCCGCATCGCCGCCGCCACCCCCAAGGCCAGCGTCACTGGCGACCAGCCGGCCGGCAACGAACTGTTGCCCAGGCTGGTGAACTGGAATCCGCCCTGGCCGGAGAATATCGGCGTCACCAGGGCGGCGGACCGGCTCCAGTCGCCATCGTCGGGATAGCCGTAATCGAAGAGGTAGGTTCCGTCGGTATAGATCGCGATGGTGAGCGCCGGATTGCGAAAGCCGAACGGGCCGAACCCGATCGTGAGCAGCTCGGCCGAGGACGGCATTTCCAGCGAGAACACCCCCAGGCTGTCGCTCACCCGCTGGTAGGGCATGGTGGCGCTCAGGCCGAATCCCTTGAAACTCAGCGCATAGAGTCCGGGATCGGCCAGGGCGATGTCCAGGCTGATGGTGTCGAACAGCGAGGCCGCGAATACGCCGCTGACCCCGCTGTCCGGCTGCATGATCGACAGCCACTCGCCGGCAGCCACCGCCGGAGCGGCGGTGTTTTCGGTCCAGTCCAGGAGCGTGCTGGGAGCCGTGGCGGTGGTGGCCGGGCCGACCTGCTGGCTGAGCGCGGCATAGGAGAACTGGATGTGGAACGCCTTGGTCAGGGCGTTGATCAGCAACTCCTCGGCGACCGCGAACACGGCTTTGATCGCGTCGTAGACTTCGTCCAGCGTATAGCCGATCTCGGCCATGAGCTGGGCCGCCGCATCATAGGCCGCCCCCAGCGCCTTGAGCGCCGAGGCGGCGGCGGCGGCGGCGAAGCTGAACAGGCCGTTGATCATCGCCCGCGCCCACTGGATGAAATCATTCAGCAGGTTTTCGAACAGGGCGCCGGCATTTTTCACCACCCAATCGGCGATGACCGTGGTCAGGTCGGCCAGATCCGACAGTTTGAAGTCGATGCCGGCGCTGAAGCTCTGATCGCCCCAGTTGAACGAGATCTTACCCTTGAACGCCGCCTGGACGTTGGAGTCGCCGGAGGTCAGGGGGAAACTGACCGCCAGCGACAGGCCGAAGCCGGTGTTCAGGTGGATCGAGGGAATCACCGTCACCCCGGCCACCTTGACCGGGTCGGTGTCGACGTCCAGATCGAGGCTGAGGTCGAAATTTGCGGAAAAGCCCTCATTGGCGACCAGGCAGGTCATCCGGGCATCGAGAACGTCGAGTGCGGTGGACAGTTCCAGATAAAAGCTGAGCCCGCTGGACAGGATGCTGATCTCGGTGCTGATCTTGGCCATATTGAGCAGGCTGACAGCGGCATCGAGATAGAAATGGGGCGGGATGTCGCCAACCTGATACGTGTAGAGCGACACCCGCGGCCCGAGGGTGTCGTCGGTGGCCGCGGTGATGACCAGCAGTGGCGGCACCGGGGTGTTGCCGATGGCGGCGGGATAGAGGATCGGTTCCGGCGCGTCGGCATCGACCTTCAGCCCCAGGGTCGGGGCCAACTCGGCAACGATGTCCAGTTCCAGCCCAGGCAGTTTCAGCCGGCCGCCGAAACCATAGCCCTGCTGATAGGTGACAAGGCCGAGGGTAACCGTGTTGGGCACCACATAGAGCCAGGGATCCATGGCCAGGGTGTAGGGCGGGCTGCCGGTGCCGGTCCGTACCAGGTGGAAAATCTGCCCGCTCTGGAAGTCGGCGATGAACCATTCGGTGTTGACGTCGGGATTGTCGGCGTCGCCGAGAATGACGGTCAGGGTCTGATAAAGCGCGCCGGCCGCAGGCTTCTGCATCGGCTGGCCCAACTCGGCGACCAAGGCGAAAAAGGCGTTGGGGACGACGTAGTCGTTGAGCTGGGCGAAATCGGCGTCGGTCAGCGTCGTGGTCGCGGTGGACAGGTCGAAGGGGATTGGATAGACGCCATAGGTCTCGAGGACGCTTTGCAGCAGCGACGGCACCTCCACTCCGGCGGCGGCCCAGGCCATCATTTCGGCGAACTGCAGGAACGCGACCTCGCTCATGCTGCCGATGAACAGGCTGTCGTCGGGATTGGCGCCGTCGAAATAGATCGCGACGAACGCCTCGACCCCGGCGGGTGGATAGGCCAGGAAACCCGTCAGGCCGAAGCTGGGGACCGGCTCGCCGCCCTGTTCCGCCACCCCGAGCAATAGCCCGAGGTCGGCAACCGACAAATCCGGGATGCCGAACGGTTCGTGCCATGTGCCGGACATGAAGATCGCGGCGAAACCCCCCACCCCGCCGGCGCTGGTCGCCTCGAATTCCAACTGACCGTCGAACAGCAACTGGTCGGACTTGGTGCCATCGCCGCTATCGACCCACCCCGAACCGGGATCGATCGAAACCAGGATCGAGAACAGCACCTGATAATCGACGTCGATGCCGGTCTCGGTCATGGCCAGGGCCAGGCTGACGCTCTCGATATCGATCCCGGCGCCCAGATTCAGCGCGATATCGCTCATGGTCCCGGCAAACTGGAATTTCCAGCCTCCGGCGATGTCGTAGAAACCGATCATGACGCTGATCGCCGACACGCTGCCGGTCATCAGCGACACCGAGGTCCTGGTGAGATCGTCCGGACACTCCGGCCAGCTGAAGGCGGCCGAGAAGGTCATGCCGGCGCAAACGCCGGGGAAATAGGACTGGGTGGCGATCGGCAGCAGGAAGGACGGGTTGGTGAAATTGGCCACCGTGAAGGCGATCACCGAGGACAGGCCGAAATCGTCGAAAGGGGCCAGAGCCGAATTCATCCCGGCGAAGAAGCCCGGTGTGAGTTCCACCTGGATACCGGCGGCGAAGCCGGTCTTGCCGGTGCCGGTATAAAGGGCCGGTACCGCCGAGAAGAAGCCGGCCATGCTGGCGTCGCCGCCGGCCGCGACCCCGGTCAGGGTGAAGACGTCGCTTTCGAAATCATAGTCGAAGCCCACCGTGATCGGGTCCAGGTCGGGAGCCGTGGGGATCGGTGCCGGCAGCGGCACCTGGGTCGCGCCGAAGGCATCGACGAAGGCGGTCCAGTCATAGGTCTGGCCGGCGCTGAAGCTGCCTTTCAACAGGCCAAGGCTCGGCCCCCAACTGTAATCCATGCCGAAGGCGATGTCGGCGATGGTGATGCCGCCGCCGATGGTGCCGGCCCAGCTGCTGCCGGAATCGGGCGAGCTGACGTCGATGGTGAAATCCCCGCCCATCGTCTGGCCGCAGACGGTCAGGCTCCAGCCGACGGCGCCGCTGACCGCCATGGCGTCGGTGATGGTATCGATCGTAAGCGAAAAGGCTTCCACCGTCAGAGCCAGGGAAAACTGGTCCGGCGTCACCACCGGCCCCAGCAGCTGGCCGACCACGTCGGAAACCACCACGGTCTGCGCCTGGAGCAATTGGCCGGAAAAGCGCATTCCCGCGGATTCCAGCAAGGCGCTCAAGCTGAACTGCCAACTGTTGACCGCAAACACGCCGTCGACGGTGAAGACCGCGGCATTCGCCGACCAGCCATAATCCAGATTGAGCGTGGTCGCCGAAAGACTGATGGCGAGTCCCGCCAGCGTCAACTGGATGTCGGCGGTGGCCTGGAACGACAGGGTGTCGGCGTCCAGGTCGACGGCGATGCCGAAGCCGCTGAAGGTCAGGGTCCCGACATCGGCATTGGCCGGGGCCTGGACATCCAGCACCGACAGCATGGCGCTGTTGACCTCGGCGAAGGACAGCGTGACCGTGTTCTGCAAGGTCCCGGCAAAGGACAACGAAGGATATTCAATATCGAGATCGAAATAATAACCGCCGAGATCCAGCGTGGCGCCGATCGAGCCCGACAGGCTGGACGGCGGGCCGTAGACATAGCTCCACGTCATTTCCAGGGAGACCACCTGGAAGTCCGGAAAGGCCGGGATCGGAATCCAGGGCTCGATCAGACCGAGGGAACCGAAGGTGGAGGACATGGCGCCGGTGGACGGATCGCCGGTGGCGCCGAACAGGATGATCCCCGGCACCATCCCCGCAAACAGGCTGGAGGTCAGGGAACCGGGAAAGCCCGCGCTGTTGGGAAACAGCGGAATCAGAACATCCTGATTGGCCACGGGATTGGAGCCGGCGGCGCCGCTGAAGCTGAGAGTGACCACGTTGGTCCGGCTCAGGGTCACGGTCATGACCAGGGTGGTATCGTTGATCGCGCCGCAATCGGCGACGAAGTCGTTGCCGATGCTCGGCAGATAGGCGGTGTCGGTGGTGTCGGTGTAGGACGATTGCTCATAGCCCAGAGTCAGGCGGTAGCTGGCGTTGGTGAGCGGCAACGGATCGAACATCAACCGGATGGTGCCGAGCGCGCCGGACAGGGTAAACGCCGGCCCCCACTCGCTCAGAACCACAGGCCCGGAAATCGGCGCCGGGCTCGGCATATCGGCGAGCAGCGGCAAGGGTGTCAGCGGTCCGGTGGCGAAGATTTCGGCCGACAGGATCAGGCCGTCGGATACCCCGCCGCCGTTGTAGCCGAACACCAGCCCGGGGTATCGCAGGGCATCGGTGGTGAAGGTCGTGCCGCTGAAGCCATAGAAGCTGTCGCCCAGCACCCATCCCGCCGGCAGCGCGACCGTCACCTCCAGGCTGGCCTCGTCGCTGCCGCTGGTGATGATGGTGACGGTGACGCCAAACGCCGCCCCGTCGAGAAAACCGCTGGAGCCGCCCCAGGACTGGACCGTGCCGGCAAGGAAGCCGGAGGTGCCGGAAAAGACGAGGGTGTCGCCGTCGGGCTGCGGCAGCGCCCCCGGCAACACCACCGCGATCGCCGCCGGCAAGCCGGTGGCGGCCAGCAGCGCATCCAGTCCGATAGTTCCCAGGCTGGCATCGTCCAGACGGACTGTGCCCCCCTGGGCCGCCAGGGTATCATAGATGGTCTCGATCGCCATCGGGGGCTCCCGGCTTATTCAGAAGGAGAGGACCAAAGGCAGATGGTCAGAGGCGCCTAAGCGCTGCTGGCTGGCTCCCGTGGCGATTCGGATGGCGATATGGCCGAAATTGTCCCAACCGCGGAAGCTGTTGGTGGCATTCGCACCATAATTTCCGATCTGCGTCTGCAATTCGGATGCCCATGGCGTTCCATTGAAGATGCTCCCGGAAACCTGATCAATAATCCCAAAATTGTTAAAGACGATTCCGTTTGATCGATAGAATATATTATCAATTGATCCTCTGTTCCAATTCAAATAATTGAAATCATCTGGCCTGGGATTTCCAGTATTGAATAAAGTGGGTGTGCCAACCGCCTCGAAACCGTTGTTTCCAATGGCCGCAAGGTATTGATTGGCAAAGAATCCGGCATAGGCGCCGCCCGCATTGTTGGTGGGCACATTGAAATCACCCAAGACCAGCTTGGCGCCGTTGGCTCCCGGCGCGGCGGTCACCTCGGCCAGGCCGGCGACCGCCGCGGTCCCCAGCGTCGCTTGGTTGACGTCATCGACGGTCGACGGCGAGGTGTGGACGGCAAAGATATCGAGAGTGTTGATGGCGGCGCCATTTGGATAGGTCAAAAGAAACCGGACCGGACTCCGATTCCAGGGGTAGGGGAAACCGACAAAACTCGTATTCAGGGCATCGGGATAAAATATCTGAGGTGCCGGCAACGCGACGCCCAAATCCTGGAACGGCCCGACATCCCAGGGATTCGGATAGGCCGCCAGCTGGAAGGTTGGATTGACGGCCCCCTGGTTGATCGCTCCCTGAAGAAACCGGTTCCAGGGTGGCGTTGCGGTGGCAAAGTTACAGCCGATCTCGGTCGCTGGCACGGGGCCGAAATTGCTCCAGACATGCGGCCCCTGAAAGGTGAAGATCGCACTGTTGTATATCAGGCCCACGGCTTCGCTGTAATATCCGGTGCCGGTGCTGACCGGGGGGACGCACTGGTAGTTGTTGTCGATCGCGGCCATCAGTCCGGCGATCAGGCTCAAGCCGGTCGTGCCGTCGGTCTGGTAGATTTGCCCCGGCTGTTGGTTGGCCGCCCGGGTATGGACCTCCACGATGACGATGATGTCGGGAACCCAGGCGAAAGGCGGGCCGACCCCTGGCAGCAGGGCGTTGGAGATCACGGTCTGAACGTCGGCTTCCTGATATTTTTCGGCGCTCAGATTCTGGATGTTCCAGTAGAGCAGATTCATCGGCGTGGTCCCGTGCCTGCGGTCATAGGGAGGTTGCGGGCACGGCGTCGCCGAACCACAGCAGCGTTTGCGAGGGGTAGGGAGGGGCGCCGAACAGGGTGAGGGTGAAGGGGCGGGCGCTGCCCGGGATCGCCGCCCCCATGAAGGACAGGCTGCATTGTTGAAGCAGCAGCACCGTCCGGTTGGTGCCGTCGGAGGCCATCGTGTCGATCCCGGCCACGCCGATGGCGAGTTTCATCACCCCTTGCAGGGTCAGGCTGCAGGTCTGGTCGATGCCGGAGATCAGCAGGCCCAGGCTGTAGCTGCCGGAGGCGCCCCAGCCGAGATAGACGGTGCCGGTCAGGCTGCCGGCCTGGCTTGACAGCAGGCCCGGGCTGCCCAGGGTGATGGCGAAGACCAGGGCATAATCGAACCCGTCCACCGGCGGGGTCCAGCCGGTGGGCACCTGAAACGCGATGGCCCCCAGGTCCGACAGGCTGCCCGCTCCCGACAGCGATTGGGCGGTCAGCGGCAGGTCGGTGACCAGGCCCTGGCGCAGGCCGCTGGTCGGGGTGGGAAAGCGAACCTGGGCGACGTCGAAGGAATAGACCAGATCGACGCCGCTGCCGGTCATGACGATGCCCAGATCGGAATAGGCGAGAGCGTCGAAGTCGAACAGGTCGGTCGTGGGCGGGGAGCCGAGATAGAGATAAGGGTCTTCCGGTGCGGACGCGGGCGGATTGAAGACCAGGGCGCCGTTCAGTGAAAAACGCGACTGGTTGTCGTTGACCTGAACGAATTGCAGGTTGGTGACGTTGACCGTCTTGAGAATCTGTGCAGTCGCTTGGCCGTCGAAATAATCATAGGCGATCCGGAATTCCGCCGGCCCGGCGGCGCTGAAGGCGTAATAGCCCGTGGCATCATCGCCGACCGGCTGCAGATACCGGCCGTCGATGGCGACGATATTGCTGGTGGCGTCCCCTCCGTCATTCTGGAGAGCCGCGGGCAGACCGAACAATTGATTGATTTCCAACCGGCCGCCGGCGGTGAAACTGGTCAGGGTGCCGTTGATGAAGCCGGCGCGCAGGCTGTCCAGGGTGTAGCCGTAGGCGCCGCCAGCGGCGGGCGAGGCGGCCTGATCCGGGTTGGCATAATCGACCACGGCGAACGGTGCGCTGGCGGCCACCGCCGGGCTTTCGTCGCCGCCGCCGGACAGATCATTGACTTGGAGCCCGACCGCCAGCGCCGACAGCGTGCTGCCCAGGCTGTATTCCATGCTGGCGACGATTTCGGGCAGCGTGTTTGCCGGCGCCGACAGCGCCAGCAGACCATTCCAGGCCGGATCGGAAAGCGCGCTCCAAAGAGTGGTGTAGAGGGTGTCGCCCCCCTCGGCCGCAGCCTGGACGGTGGCGATGAGCGAGAGCAACGCCGCCTGGACCGCGGCGGGATCGGCATTGAAGGTGGCGGCCTCGGCCCAGTTGGCGAGGCTGCCGGCCAGGGTCGCGATATCGGTGCCGGCATATTTGAAGATCAGGAACTGGCCGTCCGCTCCGATCCCGGGTTCGAAGGACCAGTCGGAGAAGGCGACGTCGCCCGACAGCGAGAACAGGATGTCGCCGTCGCTGCCGGCGGTTCGCGAGACGACCAGGAAGCAATCATTGGTCATCAAGGCGGTTTGCAATGCCGGTGAGATGTCTTCGGCCACCCAGCTATGGGTTTTGCCCCCGGCATCGACAGTGGCCGCCAGTTGCACCGACAGCAGCACCTCTCCGTCGACCGTTGCCACCAATCCGCTGTTGGTGACATAGGTGCTCGTGGTGTCCGCCGCGGGGGCTGGGGCGCTCGCCGTCCGGGCGGCGGCTTTGGCCGCCAGCGCCGCCTTGGTCGCCGTCGCCATGGTCTGGGCGCGCACCGGCGCCAGCACGTGGTTTTCGAAGGCCCGATAGGGCGTGGCCGCGACCTTGGCGATCTGGCTGTTGATCAGCCCATAGGCCGCCATTGGTACCGGCGACAGGGTGGTGCCGGCCACGAGCGGAAACGCCGCGCCGGTAAACAGATAGTCCGGCAGACCGGCGCCCCCCTGGAACAGCGCCGATTGGGCGGGCTGGCAGCGGTACTGGGCGCTGCCGTCGGCGGCCGAAACCGCGACCCAGGCGGTGACCGCCGCCCCGCCGCGATCGTCGAGCGGGTCGCTCTGGTCGCTGGCGGTGGCGGTCGTCGGATCGAGCGGGCAATAGGCCGCACCGGCGATGAAGCTCAGCACCGATCCGGCGGCTCCCCCCAGCCCCTCGGTGCCGACCGAACCGCACAGCAGCGCCACCGAGCCGTCGGACATGGCCGGACTCAAGCTGGCGGTGAAATCGCCGTCGGGCTCGAGGCAACTTTCGCCCCCGGTTCCCCACAGGGAGCGGATCACCAGCCCGGCGCCGCTCCTGGGGGTCAGACACACGGTCTGGCCCAGCGGGCTGGTGAAGCCGGCCCCCAGGGTCGTCGCGGGCTGGGTGAAGCTGAACCGGGTCCGGGCGCCGTCGAAGGGCGCGGCTGGATCCAGGCTGACATGGTAGCCGATCTTTGGTCCCGCCGCCCCGACGTCGAACAGCGGATAATTCAGGACCGTGACCGCGGCGCCGCTTGACTGGTAAAGATAATGAATTCCGAGATTGGCGGACGACGGGCTGGGGTCGAAGGATAGGGTGGCGCCCAAGATCAGAAGGCCGGCGTCGCTGCCGGTCAGGGCCAGGGTCAGGCTGGGATCGAATCCGGTGATGCCCGAACCCCGGATGTTGAAGATGAACTTTCCCTGGGCGGTAATGGTCAGGGTGTCGCTGGCAGAATTCCGGGTGAACGGGCTGCCGCTGGGAATGAAGAAGGCGAAATTATTGCCGAAGCCGATGTTGGCGCTGCTCAGGATCAGCGGGCCCGTGGTCGATCCCGTAGCCAGCCATTGCAGCCCGTTGGAGAGATCGTCGGCATTCCGGCACCAGACCGGAACCGTGGTGCCGGTGAAGACCGCCGCCGCCGGACTGCCCCACAGGGCTTCGGCAAAGCTGGGCAGATCGGCCGGCGCGGCCGGGGCGAAAACCCAGAATCCCGGGACTGGCGGAATCATCGACGGGGTTTGGGACGAAGCTTGGTCGAGCCAGGCCCAATCGCTGAGGATTTGCGGGACGGCGGTCAGCGACACGCCCTCGGGCAGAACCAGAGCGACCCAGGGGCCGGCCAAGGGGCTGGATGGAGTCGAAACCGGCAGATAGACTGACGGGCACGCTGCGCTTGCCTGGAGTTGGATCGTCATTGCATCACGGCCCTTCAGCCGGGATCGACCAGTAGAACAGCCCGCCTCGGAAAGGCTGATCCGGCTGGCCGGCGGTCGAGATCACCACATCGGCGCCGACCGACGACAACTGGCCGGGGGGCATGAACGCCGCCGTCACCATGCCCTTGGCCGAACTAGTGCCCACGATTACGTCGAAGCTGTATCGAGGAACCGAGGCGGTTAAGGAGGCCGCGGCCACGACCTGGTTTTGCAACTGGATGACCACCGTGGCCGTGCGGTTGTCCGAGTCCACGGAGCTGGTGATGGCCAGGGGGCCAAGGGCGACCGGCTGGGCTATGGTCGGCACGGCGGTTGCCGCCCAAGCCCGTCCAGCCGGCCCCATGCCGATTGGAGCGATCTCGATCGGCCCGAGCGTTGCGAGGATCACCCCCAGAACCGCAGGAGCCCATCGTCGCGTCATGGCCATGGCCTCTTCCTGGCGTCACCTGTGGAAATAGACGGATGGCTGCGTGACGTCAGGTGGGAATGTAGAGGGTGCCGTCGCTGGCCCATGAGAAGATCGTTCCGGCAAACGAGGTGTTCGGCTGCCCGTTTACCGTCAAAACTCCGGAGGAAATGACGATCGTGCCGACATTGGCGCCGGTGGGCGGCGCGTAGGTGGCAAGATAGCTGACCGTCGTAGTGCCGACCTGGGCATTCGTCACCTGCCACTGGTTAAAGCCCGGGGAGAATTTGAAAATTCCGACCTGAACATTATTGAGCGACGATATGAGGGTCGCAGAATTTCCATAACTGTTGGTCGGATCGATCGTAACGTTCCAAGTCAATGACCCGAGATAATTAACTGCGGTGATCGGGCTGGTATTGGTCATAGGTTGTCCTCGTCATTCCATAAATGAGGTTGCGTGTCTGAATCTGGCGGACATACAACAAGAAGCTACCGTAAGTTTGCATAAAAAACAACCTCGAATTCATTCAGCCATGCTGTGTCATAACAAATGGCGTTAATCATATAAAAAATCTCCCATAAAGGGCATTTCTAGGAAATATCCCTTATTAGTTGTTAATGATTTTAGCCGTGCACTAATTTATCGGTTTGGCTGTAAAAACCAATTACAAGGAAATTACCCCAGTAATTTTTGTATTTGATAGGTCAATTCACAGTATATTATGAGCAGGTTCCGCAGTTTTATTTTGGAATGTTTTCTATCAGGACTCAAAGAGCACGGCGAGAAGCGCTGATCTGAACCGTGTCATCATCATATTTCAGATTTTTAATCATACCATAGGCATTGAAGATTGATCTTTTGGCCCGTCACCCCCATGAAGGCGCATAGGCGCTGACTTACGCCCTCTCCCCCCATGGCGATGGTTGGGTGCATATGGTTGTTTCATGCCGCGAGCTTGGGAATTTGAGCCTGAACCAATCGCAAGAATCGTTGGTTGCGTGCCCCCGCAACCAAACGATGCTTGCGATCCTCGATCGCAGACAAGCCCGGTCTCCCGACGGAGGCCGGGCTTCTTCGTGTTCGTCGCAAAGCTCAGCAGCGCCGCCAGATCGCCGCGCAGCACGATCGCCAGCCCCTTGCCCTCGGTAAGCGGGGCGTGATTGCACCGGATCAGGCGTTGACGGCGGGCTTCCAGTTTCAGGGGAGGATATCGGCGAGGCGTGCGGCGGGGTAGCCGTTCACCATGCGCTCCAGGACGTCGCGCAGGTAGGCGAACGGCTCGACAGCGTTGAGCTTGCAGGTCTCAACCAGCGAGGCGATCACCGCCCAGCGATGGCCGCCGCCCTCCGAGCCGGCGAAGAGGCTATTCTTCCGGCCAAGGGCTACCGGTCTGATGCAGCGCTCCACCGTGTTGGTATCCATCTCCACCCGGCCGTCATCCAGGTAGACGCACAGCGCCTTCCAGCGGCCGAGCGCATAGCGGATCGCCTCGGCCAGCTTGGAGCGGCCCGGCAGGCGGGGAAGTTCGTGCTCCAGCCACGCCTTCAGCTCCGCCACCTGGGAAGCGGCTTCGGCTTGCCGAAGCTGCCGGCGCTCATCGGCCGTGCGGCCGCGGATGCGCTCCTCGATCGCGTAGAGCCGGGCGATGCGGCGCAGCGCCTCGGCGGCGGCCGGCGAGCCGGCCTCGGCCAAGTCGTAGAAGCGTCGACGCGCATGGCTCCAGCACGCCGCCAGCACGACCCGGTTGCTGGCAGCCAGCCGTTCGAACCCGGCATAACCGTCCACCTGCAGCACCCCGCGGAACTCCCGCAGATGGGCAGCTGGGCGTTCGCCTTTGCGATCGCTGGTGTAGGCGTAAATCACCGCCGGCGGGTCCAGCCCCTGCCAGGGCCGGTCATCGCGGGCATAAGCCCACAGCCGTCCGGTCTTCACCCGCCCGGTTCCCGGCGCCAGCGTCGGCATTGGCGTGTCGTCGGCGAACAGCTTGGCCGAGGCGAACAGGGCCTTGGCCAGCTCCTCATGCAGCGCCTCCAGCCACCAGCACGCCTGTCCCGCCCAGCCCGCCAGAACCGAGCGGTCGACGGGGAAGCCGTTGCGGGCCAGGATCTGCGCCTGGCGGTAGAAGGGCAGATGATCGCAGTAGCGGCTGGTGATGACGTGCGCCAGCATCGCCGGCGTCGCCATGCCTTTGGCGATCGGCTTCTCCGGAGCCGGCGCCTGATGCAGCGAGCCGCAGCCGCGGCAGGCGTATTTGGGCCGGCGGATGCGCAGCACCCGCACCTGGGCCGGCACGTAGTCGATCATCCGGGCCACCGTCTCGCCGGCCTCATGCAAAGCCCCGCCGCAGCAGGGGCAAACCCCGGCGCCGGACTCCAGCCCGGGCGGCTCGAGCGTGAGATCGTGATGCGGCAGATCATCGGGCAAGTCGCGGCCACGGCTGGGCGGTTCCGCAGGGGCCGACGGTTCCAGTTCAGGGGCTGCGAGTTTGGCCTCGACCCGGGCGATGTCCGCCTCCAGCTCCTCCAACCCGAGATCGAGCTGATCGGGATCGAGCCGTTCGGAGCGGCGCCCGAAGACGGTGCGCTGCATCTGCCGGAGTTGCTGACGCAGAGCCTCCAACTCCGCCAGATCGGCTTTCTGGCGCTCCACAACCTCGGCCAAATCGCGCACCATCTGCTGCAGCAGGGCCGGATCGGCGGGCAGGTTGTCGAGGTCGAAGCGCATGGCCGATTGTACCTCGGCTCACGGTCTCAGGCCAGCCAAGCCCCCGGTTTTCCTCACTTTTTCTTCCATTCATCCCGCTGCGGTCGGCCGCGACACCGGCACGGTGTGACGCCAGTCCAGCCCCTCCAGAAGCAGGGATAACTCCGCCGGCGTCAGTACCACCGTGCCGCCCGGCGTCCGCGTCGTTGGCCAAACGAAACGGCCACGCTCCAGCCTCTTGGCGAACAGGCACATGCCGTTCTGATCGGCGTAGAGAATTTTCACGCGTCCAGCCCCTTTCCCTCGGAAGATGTAGAGGTGGCCGCAGAACGGATCCTTGCCCAGCGCCTGCTGCACCAGCAGGGCCAGTCCGTCGAAGCCGCGGCGCATGTCGCAGGGCTCCAGCGCCAGGTAAATGCGCACACCGGCCGGGATCGACAGCATCATGGCCGCTCCAGCACGCTGATCACCCGGCGCAATGCTTCGGCATCGACATCCCGCCCGACCCGCAGCCGCCGTCCGCCGGCCAACTCGATCTCGATCATGCCGGCACCGCATGGAGTTGGCGGCGTGAGGGGAAGAGCGGACGTGGTGTCCGCCACCTCCACCGGCGCGAAGATGGGCGTCGGCTCGGCCGGAGTGAGCATCCGGCGGCGCCAGCGGAACAGCTGGCTGGGATCGACCCCGCGCCGGCGGGCGACCAGCGACACGCTCACGCCAGGCTCGCAGGTTTCCGCCACCAGCTGCTCTTTCTCCGCCTGTGACCAATACCGCCGGCGGGGGGCCGCCTCGACGATCTCCATCACCAAGGGAGCGCTCGCCGTCATAGGGACAGCACCAGGACTATCCCTATGACGGCGAGCGCTCACCTCCTGCGCAGCGGCAAAGCGGCGCGACCACCGCCCCAGAGCCCACCGCCCAATGCCATGGGCTTCAGCATAGGCTTTCAGCGTCAGTCCGCTACCCTTCCAGACCTCGACATGACCGCGCCAAGAGCTCTCAAGATCCTGACCCGACATCCTCTTACCCCGCTGAGCTGCGACCAGCGGAATATTTCATGAACCAGGGTCATGTCGGATGTGTCGTCACGCAACGCTTACCCAGCAACTCGGGCTTCCGATAGACCGGATGACGGAGCTGGTCGCGACGCTCCCGAACCTCGTCATGCCCGGCCAACAGGCGGTACATGGTGCGGATGGAGCAATGATAGACGCCTTCATCGAGCAGGGTGGCATAGACCTCCGCCGGTGCCAGATCGACGAAGCGCGGCTCGCGCAAAAGGGCGAGCACCGTCTGGCATTCCTGAGCCGCAAGCGCCCGGGGCGGGCGAGGTCGGGGGGGCGGCGCCGGCTCCCGGCCGGCGAGCCGGGTTCGATGCCGATGGAGGCCGGCGCGGGCGACGCTCACGACGGCGCAGGCCGCGCTCACAAGACCGCGGCCAGGCGGCAAGGCGGCAACCGCGCTCATCGCGGTGTCTCGTCGCTGTCGGCGGGAGGCAAGGCAATCCCCAGAAGGGCCGAGAATTTTTTTGGACATCGATGACCGCCTCGGCCCGCTCCAGGCGGCGCTGGAGACGAGCAATGTCCTGGCGGGCCTTGGTCAGCTCCGCCTCCAGCGGGTGGGCGGGCGCTGCCTTCGGTCCGCGCTTGAGCGGCTTGAGCGGCTCGAAGGCGCCGGCGTCGCGTTGCCGGCGCCAGTCGGTCAGGGCCGACGAGTACAGACCTTCCCGGCGCAGGATGGCCGCGATCCCGCCGGTGCCCGCCGCCCGATCCGTCTCGGCCAGGATCCGCAGCTTCTCCGCCGCCGTGAAGGTGCGGCGTTTCGGGCGAACCGACAATTCCGGGGAGACTGCAGCAGGCGCGGCGACAACCCGCGGTTTCTCTCCTGCGTCAGGGACGGCGCCAGCTTCAACCGCTGGCAAGGGCGTCTTGTTGGGCATGACCACGAAATGAATTTCCTACGCCCTCGATCTTATACCAGCGGCTTTAGACATTGACCGCTGCCCACGAGCGTGAGGCGATTGAGCGAATGATTTCGGGTGCCTGGGCGAGAGCGTTCCACGCCTCGCAGCAGGCCTCGACGATGGCGGCATAGGAATCGAAGACGCGATGGCTGAGGTGGTTCTGTCGCAGGAACTGCCAGATGTTTTCGACCGGATTGAGTTCCGGGCAATAGGGCGGGAGATGCAGAAGGCTGATGTTTTCGGGCACGACCAGCTTGTCGCCCGGCTGGTGCCAGCCTGCGCCGTCGAGGATGAGCACCGCATGGTGGCCGTCGCTCACTTGGCCGCTGATCTCGGCCATGTGCAGGGTCATTGCCGCGGCGTTGGCCTTGGGCAGGACCAAGGCCGCGGCGGCGCCACGGCTCGGGCAGACGGCGCCGAACAGGTAGGCCCAGCTATGGCGCTGGTCGCGGGGCGCGCGTGGCCGGCTGCCCTTGGCGGCCCACACCCGGGTCAGGGTCCCTTGCTGGCCGACCCGGGCTTCGTCCTGCCACCAGAGCTCCAGCGGCTTGCCGCGGGCGGTGTCGGGGAGGGCGCCGGCAACCAGAGCGGCAAAGTTTTTTTGTGAGCCTCGAGCGCCTCGCCATCCTGCTGAGGATGCTGGGGGCGCACCGACAGGCGACGGAACCCCAGACGGCGCAACAGCCCGCCAACGCTGCGCTCGGCCAGCACCACGCCGAACCGGCGCTCGATCTTGCGGGCCAGATCGCACCGCCGCCACCGAACCACGCCATCCTCGGCGAGGTCCGGACCGGAGCGGACCCAGGACGCCACCTCCGCTTCCTGCTCCGCCGACAGCTTCGGCTTGGCTCCCGGTGCCTTACGATCCCGCAGCCCCGCCACGCCTTGGGCGTTGTAGCGGTGAACCCAATCCCGCAACGTTTGCCGATCCATCCCGCAAGACCGCGCGGCGTCCTCGCGAGATCGCCCCTCCAAAACCAGAGCTAGGGCGAGAAGGCGCCGCGCTACATCCGGATCGCCAAAACGCACCGCCCGCTGGCGCAACTCCGCTGAACTCAGCTCCAGCCGCGTGATCGCAATCGCCGCCATACCCGCCTCCTTCCGAGAGCTGGCAGCGAATCACAGGGCGGACCAAAAGGGAATCCACCGTGACGAGTCACACTTCAAAGCCGCTGGTATTAAACTTCCGGGGAGATGATGTCTCACCGTCATTGGCACGGAGGGTACCGCCGCGCTTAAGCGTTGACACATGGGAGCCGCGGATAGCTGGTGAGGGAGCGTAGGCGCTCCGGTGTGGCGGTGAGGGCGCTCCAGGCGTTACAGCAGGCCTGGACGACGGCGTCGTAGTCGTCCAGGAGCGGGTGGGACAGAAAGCGCTCGCGCAGGTACAGCCAGCCTCGCTCGACCGGGTTCAACTCCGGACTGTAGGGCGGCAGCGGCACCAGCGTGATGTTGTCCGGCACGACCAGCGTCGGCGATCCATGCCAGCCGGCCTGGTCGAGAACGAGCACCGCCTGGACGTCTGGTTCCAGGCTTCGGGAGAAGCCGTCCAGGAACAGGCTCATGGCGGTGGTGGAGACGGTCGGCATCACCAGCGCGAAGTCGGCACCGGTTGCTGGGCAGGCGGCGGCGCAGAGGTAGGCTGAGGTGAAGCGCTTGTCGCACAGCCCGGCCGGACACTGCCCGCGCTCCCACCAGCGGTGCGCGGTGCGGCCATTCTGGCCGATGCGCGCTTCGTCCTGGCACCGGAGCTGGAGGCGGCGTTCAAGGTGTTCGGCTGCCGCGGCCTTCAGGGCTTCGCGCAGCCCCTTTTTTGGAAGGCAGCCTGGGCATTGGCGTCGGATTGCGGATGGCGGGGCCGCGTCTTCTGCTTCGACAGGTTCAGCCGGCGCACGATGCGCGACAGGCTGGCCGGGTGCAGCGTCTTGGCGAAGCGCTCGGCGATCACCCTCGCACAGGATCGGCAACGCCGCTGGCATTCGCTCCTCCCCATCGCAATGAGGAATCGAATCACGATTTGCCAGCCTTGGGATTCCCCCTCAGTGAAGCAGTGGCTCCGCTCACAGGTATCAGTCGATCCGTCCAGGGCTGGTGAAGGCATAGCCGGTGCCATAGATCACCTTGATCGGCGAGGGGAGATCGGTGGATTTGGCGATTTTGCGGCGCAGGCGGCTGACCACCGCGTCGAGGTGGCGGTTGTCGAAGGTGGTGTAGCGGCGGGCCATGGCGTGGACTAAGTCGTCGCGCAGGCAGGTCTCGTTGATGGTGTTCATCAGCACGGTCAGAAATGCCACTTCGGTGGCGGTCAGCTTCACCGCGCTGAGATCGGGAGCGATCAGGCTCCAGCTCGGCCGGTGAAGGACCCAGGGCCGGGGGGGGGACGGCTTTGTCCGGTGAGACGGTTCCTGGATACGGCGGAGCAGGCTGTTGATCGCCGCCTCGATCTCCCGCAACGAGGTGTGCTTGACCATGTAGATGTCGGCACTGATCTTGCCCCGGTTCGGTGGACACGGGTTCACGCAGATCTTAGCTCGGCCTTTTCGGGGGTGATGTATCCGATGGCCGAGTGGGCGCGTTGGCGATTTCAGTAGGTTTCGATGTAGGCGAACACCTCCCGGTGGCCTTGGACTACCCGCCGCCAGTTCCGCAGCACCGAAGCCTGCAGGCCTAACTCCCGCGCCACATGCTCCAGCGGCCGGCCGCTCCCTTCCAGCAGGGCTACAGCCTCACGCTTGAACTCGTCCGTGAAGGATCGCCTTGTCTTCGTCATCAGACACCCTCCCGCTCCGCTCGGAGCTTGGCTGAGGTGTCCACCGAACCGGGGCAAGATCAAGATGCAGCGGTTCAAATCAATGGGTTCCGCCCAGCGCTTCGTCTCTCTTCATGTCGCCGTCTACAACACCTTCAACCTTCAACGTCACCTGGTCTCCCGCCGCACCCTTCGCACCTTCCGGGCACAGGCCGTGGCCGACCGGCAGGCCGCGACCGCTGCAGCATGAACCAGTTGCGGATTTCGCACCTTCCATTTGCCGCCTCGGTTGCCGTGACAAAGCCCCGACGCCGAGCGCGTCCTTCGCGGCGGGTCCTGGATTCACGACGCGCGTTACGCCTGTGCCGCGTACCGCCTTCGGTTTCACCCGGATTTCTGCAACGACTTCATTAGCTGTCGGTGTGCCCGAGTTCAGACATGAGGCCATCCAGGGGGGAAGCGGCGACGGGCTTGCACCTTGGTCACCCTAAGCGAAGCGGCGAGGGGCGTTGGGCGTCGCGGAAGTCGGTCTTGGTGAATGATACCATTAGCAGGACGACGAGGGTGGACATCAGGCGCAGCGGCTCGTAGCCCTCGAAGAAAGATCCCGAAGATTATTTCACCGGCACCGTCCAGATCGACACGCCTTCATCGGTGACGAAAACTACAAATGTATTCATTAATCATCTTTGTTCCTGTAATGAATACCTGTAAATTATGAAAACTCATATTGACTGCCGTCAGTTGCGCGAGAAGTCTTTCTTTTTAGATTTCATTGAGGGAGCACTCGATGCCTTCTTTGGACCGCGAGGGGTATTGGCCATGTCTTAATGACTCCGATTCGGACTGGACCGACCCACAGGCGATCGAAAGACGTGGTCAGTCAATGCTCTACTGGGCTTTGAAGACCAGGAACCTCGTCGCGTTTCTCGGTTCCGGCAGTTCGATGTCTTATGGGCGGATGTCCTGGACCGATCTTGCATTGACCCACGCCAAAGCGGTCCAGTCCTTTCTGAAGGCGCATCCTGGACAATTTGACACCGAGACGTTCGGAAATCGCTTTGACTTTCATCGAAAGTCGCTCGAATCAGGCCAAGGCGATCAGCAGCTTCTTCTCGACCTGTGTGAGCAGGTCTGGACCGCCCTTGATGAAAACTGCATCTCCGACCTGGCCCAATCCAAATTCGGTATCGGCGAAGCGTTCCTGACGGAGGCGAAGAAGCTCGGCAGGCAGGAGTTCGCGCGAGCCTGCTTCCAGGAAGCGATCAAGCAGGAAACGGTGGACGAGTGCGCTCACGTCCGCCGCATCCTGCAGGGCGAGATGGAGGTGAAGGCGTCCGGGAACAGAAAGAAACCCAAAAAAGGGATCGAATGCGACCTCTATGACCTGATCAGCCGGAAGTGCCAGGATTCCAATCCACCCGATGATCAGGCCACGGCTTGGCAGAAGATATTCGAGGATGTCTGGAGACCTTCGCCGCTCGACCGTGCCGCGCTGACCGACCTGCGCCCGCACCTGGCCTTCTTTCGGAGCGACATACTGAACAGCATAAAGAAGGCTATCGAGGGGGCCACCGGAAAGACCGCCATCAATCGAAGGGCGACGCAGCACGGCCCATCGGCCGGCGATTCCGTTGTGGCGGAATTGCTGCGGCATGCCGCCGGCATCGTCGACGTGATGACGAAGGCGGTTGAGACCAGTGACGAGAAGCAGGTCGGCACCGTTCACCCGACGCTGTATTACGCTTTGTCCCTGGCCCTCGACCTCGTCCGGGCCTGCGACGATCAACATCAGACCATCGTCAAGGCCGTGGTGGACGCCATGATCAGCCGGTCGCCGATCGGCGAGTGTGGCCGCGCGGCGTTCGTCGAGCCTGCAAGGGATCCGATCAACACGCTGACGAAGAGGCTGCACATCCGCCGCTTCGCGACCACGAATTACGACCTCGAACTGGAACGCTATCTGAAGGATTTCGGCTTCGAACCGAAGACGCCCTCCGGCGGTGCCCTTCAGGACGGCAGGGAACGGGTCGGCGCCCTCGGCGAACAGGCCCGCGACATCGCGCTCGACGGCGTCGGGGCGGCCGATCTGATCGGGTTCGCATTATCCTCCGACGAATATGTCGCGCAGGTCGTGCATCTGCACGGGCGTGCGACGCGCGATTCCCGGATCGTGGTGACTGAGCGGGACTACCGCGACATCTATATCGACAAGACCCACTCCGCGGAAACCTACCGGCGGGGATTGTCCATTCTGTTCGGCGGAAATCCTGTCCTTTTTCTCGGTGTCGGGCTAAGCGAGGCCGACCTGCTGCGCCCGCTGCGCGAGCTTCTGGCCCTGTCATCCGACTCCAACCCGCCCGTGCTGGCGCTGATGCCGGCACAGCACGAACCCCCGGCGTGCGACGCGAAAACGCTGGCGGCCGGTAACCGTCACCGCATTTGCATCCTGCATTATGGCACGGAGGGCTTCACCCCCCAGTCCAGGCAAAAGCTCTTCCAGTGCCTCGATACGATGAAAACCATCAAACAGGCGATCGACAGGTCCCCGGTGACGGTCCCCCCCGCAGGCAGGCTGCCTGACCTGGATCATGACGACGGGCACCTGAAGGAACTGGCCAGGCACATCGCGGACATTGCGACGGACGTGCTGCCGAACCTGCCGGATCGACACATCAGGGACGCTCTGAAGAAGGTTCTTCTTACCGCGGCCATGCGGACGGAAACCGCGATCAGGACGGCCGCCTTCAACGCCGCCCTGATCGAGGTGCAGCGCTTGTATGGTGTCTGGCGGACTGAATGGAACCGGGATCCCGAAGCGCGCGGGCAGTACATCCGCTACCAGCCTATCCCGTCGCGGGGCGCCCGTCCGTTCAAATGCCGCACATGGGTCCGCCACTTCTCGTCCATGACCGAGCATGCGGCCGATGGCGGTTCGGTGGCTGGCTTCCTGGCGCAAAGGGACCGCAATTACCCTGGGCGCAGGATCCTGGTCGTTTCCGGCGGCGTCGGCGCCGGGAAGGGGAGCATCTTCTCGCGCCTGATCCAGACCATGGCCGAGCAGCCGGAGGAAGGTGCTCTGTACAAGGCACACTTCTTCGCAGGTTTCAGCTTTTCCTGCGAAGTGGCATCGGTCTGGGATGCCTTGATCGACTTCCTGCTCTGGCCCGACCGGTTCGGTGAGTCCAGAAGCAAGCTCCTTAGCGAAGCGGATCCCTTGGGAGGCGGCGTCGGGCCGGGCTATACCGCGATGCGGCGCCTGGACCGTCTCGCCGCGGCATTGAAATTGGCGTCGGAATGGCCAACCGGTGAGCGGCTGCTGATCGGTTTCAATGCCTTCGACATGCTGTTTCACGCAAACGGCGAGGCGAAGAACGCGGAAATCCGCGAGGTGATGCGCCTTCTGTTCAGCGAGGCGACGGACGCGCCGATAGACTTCGTCGTCATGGTTCGCGACAGCCGCCTCCCCGATTTCATCGAGGAGCAGACAGGCACGGACCCGCCGGCCGGCGGCACGGCAGGTCCCAAGACATCCGGAGCGGACATGTGCCGGCATCGCTATGAAAGGCCGATCTCACCGCTCAAGGTTACAGCCGTCGATCCCGCCGGCGGGTCATTCCTTTCGGATGCAGCGGTGACCAACGCCGATGTGCTGATCAGGCTCCGTGACCGACGGCGGCAGCATGGCGGCTCCGGCCCGGTCCAAAGCTACGCCGAGATCATCCTGAAGCGGCTGCGGGAGAGCTGCTCGCAAAACCCCGCCCCTTCCGGAATCCCGGCGGAAGACGAGGACGGCACCCCGCGTCCCCTCCATGATTTGCTCGACCAGGTGTTTGACGTCCGGGAAGAGCGGGCCGGGAAGAAGCCTGCGGAAGATCCGTTCCTGCACGAAGCCCTGATCCGCCATCTTGCCTTGATTTCGATACCGGCCGGAGCGTTGGTCCTTGCGCGGTGTCCCCAGGTGAAGGCGCTGGCGGAGCGCGCCTGGAGGAGGCATGAGAGAGCGGGGGATGCAGACGGTTCCGCCGTCGGGCAGGATATTATCGACGACGTGGTGAAAGATGCCCTGAAGTGCTTGGCTTTGGATTATCTCATATTAAAGATCGACAATCATGATATTCGTGCGAAAAGCAAGAAAGATCCAAATCAGGAAAAACGTTACCAGCTGCATCGGTCGGTCCAATACTACGTATATCGCAAGCTTGGCTCGCAGGTTATGGAGCCTGTAGAGTTTCTCTACTTCACGCCGACGCTGTATGGCAGCCAGGCAAGCAGCCTGCCGCAGCTGCACGCCAATGCCTACGTCTTCCTCTATGAACTCGTCGATGGACTGACCGAATATCCCGAACCCTCGGGCAGACCTGAGAAAGCCGGTTCGCCCCCGATGCCCGCCGCCGTCCGGTTCAAGAGCCTGCGCGCCTCGCTGGGCATCGTCCGGACGCTCCTGACGCTGGGCATCGTGTCACGTCTTGGCGATACCAGCGCCCTTCCGGTCAGAACGCGCGGGATGGGCTGCCTCGAACACCACAAGCTCGTGCTGCGATGGATGCTGCACGCCGCCCTGATCAGCGACAGTCCGCACAACCTGGTGGAAACCCCGCCGCCGTTCTATGCCGACGAGACGGTCTGGCTGCTGAACGAAGTCGGCGTGTTCGCGCTGGCGCAGGGATGCTGCCGCGAGGCGGAAAGCTATTTCGCCCGGGCCGTCCGGGCCAACCGGATGGCCGAGGGCGAACCCGGCGGCGCCATGTACCGGCGCATCCTGCTGAATCGCGGCCTGTGCGCGATGGACATGGGGCGTCTGGAAGTGGCACGTCGGATCTTCCGCGAGGTACAGCAGGCGCCGGACGAGGAACTTCTTCTGCGCGCTCTCGCCCGTGGCTATCTGGGGCAGGTCGAGCATCTGGCCGGGCGCTACGATGAGGCCGACCTGCTGTTCCGCGATGCCTTGAGGGGGCTTGATGCCCTCCACCATCTTCGTCCGACCAGCCAGCTGCGGCGGTACCGTGCCCACATGCTGTGCAAGATGGGCCGCACGGACGACGCGCGCCGCGAACTGGACGCTGCCGTGCAGGCGGCCGAGGCCGGAGGATTTTCCGATTTCATCCACCTTGCCCAGGTGTCGGAGGCGCGGCTTGGCCTGGCCCGCGGCGCGGGCCTGGCGGAACTGCTTCCCGGTCTCGATTCGGCGGAGGCGTATGCCGACCGCATGGACATGCCACGGCTCAAGGTCGACCTGCTGCGCATCCGGGCGGAAATCTTCCTGAGCCAGGGGGAGACCCGCCTGCCGGCCGACCTTGTCACGGAGGCCTTGCGCGTTGCCAACCTGAACGATCTCGTCCCCAGACGGATTGCCGGGACGGAACTCCTGTCCCGCATCTACCGGGCGCAGGGCAACCTCGAGGGCGCTGCGCGCCTGCTGGCTTCGGCGCGTCGCACGGCCCGCTCCTGCGGCTATTTCCTGGCAGCGGACACGAAAGGATCGGGGGCCACGGTCGTCTGACGTGACCTGATGGCCGGCTCTCATGCCGGACACCGGTGCGGGCGCGGGATCACGAAAGTGCTTGGTATGGAGGATGGCATGGCGTTCCTTGTGTCGGTCGGAAAGGGATTGCGATCTCTCGGGTGCATGTGGGAAGCGATGAAGATCGTCGCCGTGCTGTTGTGGCCGGCCCGCTTCACCATCCTTGTTTTGCTAGCCGTCTGGGTGGTCCTGCTGCTGGTCGGGCAGGCGCAGGACGTACTCTATTCGCTGATCGCCGATGAAGGCGGCACGGGCCGGAAGCTGTGGTTCCTGGCCGGGCTTTGGGCGTGGGCGATCCAGTCCTGGTACTGGACCCGCCTGTTGTTCTACCTGCCATCCCGGCCGATGCCCCAATGCCTCTACATCCTGGCGCCGTCCGACTATTCGGATTTTCTCGATGCGCTGCTGCCGCGCCTGCTGGGCGTCGGCCCGTTCGTTGCCGTGGCGACGTCGCTGCTGTTCTGCGGCCCCTGGGAGGAGACGCTGCCGTGGGCTGGATTCCTTCTGGGCAACGGCCTGATCTTCTACACCCTGACGGCGGTGCGGCGATACTGGCTCAACGGTGCGCAGCAGGGCGGACCGCGCGGACAGACCGGCCTGCAGCGGGCGCATGGTGTGCCGCGGCACGCCACCGGTACGCTGGCCCAACAGCCCGGCGCCGCGCTTCAGGGGAGCGGCATGCCTTCCGGCTGGCCGTCGCCGAAGGCCGGCACCCTCCAGACGGTCGGCATCGCGGTGGTCGCCTGGTCGGTCGCCGTGGTGGCGGTGGCCCTTACGGCGTTCCTGCCTGCGGAGACCCCGATTGTCCGGCCGCTGCTGGTCGGCCTTCTCGTCACCACGTCGGCGGCGGGGGTGCTGTGTCTGCTGTGGCGGCTGAACATCGGAACCGGCACCCGCCGGGCTGTGGCCATACTGCTGCTGCTCACGCTGGCCAGCTTCGTCGTCAGTCTGCTGGCGCCGGTGCCGGTCGGAACGGCCATCGGACCCGGCGGTGCGCTGATGCTGGCGGCTGCCGCCTGGGTGGGGACGAGCAGCTTCTTCCTCGCCTATCCGGGCGAGCGGCTGCGCCTGCCGGTAACGCTGCTGTTGCTGGTGCTCACCACATTCGGAGCCGGGATCGGCGAGTTCTGGGGTCACGATCATCACGAGGTGCGGCTCTTGCCCGCCAGCGGGCCGGCACCCGAGGCGCGCCAGACCCTGAAGGCGCTGTTCGACGAGTGGTATGCTCAGGCTCCCTGCCCAGGTCCCGGTTCCAACCTCACGAACTGCTGGGAAAAGCCCATGATCCTCGTCGCGGCGGAAGGAGGTGCCAGCCGGTCGGCGTTCTGGACCGCGACCGTGTTGGGCGACCTGGAGGACATGCATCCCGGATTCCACAAGCGGATCTTCGCATTGAGCGGCGTTTCCGGCGGGTCGCTGGGCGTCACGGTCTACCGCCAGCTTTTGCTGTCCGGCGGCGGCAAGGGGCCGTCCTGCGTGGATCGCGACGGGCATCCGGCAGAGGGATTCGGCCGCTGCGCGCAGGCCATCCTGGGCACCGACTTCCTGGGGCCGACCTTCTTCAGGCTGTTCCACACCGACCTGATGCACTGGTTGCTGCCCGGCAATCTGTTGCCCGACCGCGCTGCCGCGCTTGAAGAGGCGTGGGAACAGGCCTGGGACGACCGGATGAAGGAAGAAGCCAAGGGGGCGTTCGACAAGCCCTTCGTCCGACCGTCCGGCCCCGGCTGGAGCCCGCTGCTGCTGCTGAACGGGGCCTCGGTCAAGACCGGGCGGCGGATCGTCACCAGCGATGCGCTGCTCACCCCCTGTCCCGGCCTCGACGGTGCCGAGCGCGGTTCGCATGCCAGCGATTTGCCGGACACGGTCGACTTCCACTGTCTCGTCAACCGGCCGGTGCGGGTCAGCACGGCCGTGCACAACTCCGCCCGCTTCCCTTATGTTTCGCCGGCCGGCACCATCTGGGTGTCCGGCCACAAGGCCGACCGCATCGTTGACGGCGGCTATGTGGAAGCCCTTGGCGCTTCCACCCTGTTCGACCTGCTGCCGGGGATCCGGGCGGCTGCGAAGGTGCCCGACATGCCGTCCAGGGTCCGCATCGTGGTTCTCGTCATCAAGAACGCCCCGCCTCCTCCTCTGCCCAAGGGAAGCACACGTCGTCCGCCCCTGGTGGAGGCCATCGGCGATGAAGCCGAAGCCATGCGGTGGTCGATGAAACTGTCGCCGGAGCTGCTGTCGCCGCCCATGGGACTGGCGGCCAGCCGCGGGGGCCGCGGGACCGCAGCCGGAGCCAGCCTGGAACGCGAGGTCCTGGCCGGGCAGGGCGCCCATATCCGCTTCAATCTGCGCAGCCGCGACGAGGCGGAACGCTGGGCCGATCCGGCCATGAGCTGGTTCCTGTCGGAGCGCTCGCTGCGCGACATGTGGAATGACTGGTGCGACCAACAGGATAAGACCAAGCCTGAACGCGGCAAGGGAAACGCCGACTACCTGAGGGATCTCGGCCTTGCCATCGACGGCGTGCCGTGGGCAGTGGACCAAAGCGCCGGCGTATGCTTCGACTGGCACTCCCGCATGATGGCCCGGAGGTGATCTCGACTTTGCGATCTCCGGGCGCTGAGGAACCTTGGACGGCCAACGCCGAGGTCGTGTTACCGGTTCTTGAACAGCCGCTGCACCCGTTCGACGGCCCGGTTGGTGTCGGCGATGATGGTGTCGAGTGCGGCGTAATCCAACTCCAGGCGATCGAGCCGAGCCGGCATGGCCGGGGCCGGGACCAGGGGTGTGCGGGCCTTGAAAGGGCAGGGCAGGACCCGGCCCTGGGATGGCAAGCCCTGGACGCCCAAACGCCTGATCCGGGCGGTGCGCCGGCTGGCGGCGGCGGGGCTGGTGCGTCAGGAGGTTCTCGATGCGGCGCCCAAACGGATCGACAGCGGCGATCTCGTTCTGATGGTGGCCGGCTTGGCACGCTCGGAACCCGGCGTTACGTTGGACGGCATCGCCCGCCGGCTGCAAAGCATGGGGCAGCGCACGCCGCGCGGCGGCCTGCGCTGAAGTCGGTCGTCGGTGAAGAACCTGCTGGACCGCACCAGGGAGCAGGGGCTGCTGCGGGACGCGGAGCGTGCGTAGAGGGTGGTCCGCACTTGCGTCTGCCCGAAGCGGCATGGCCTCCGGAATCCAACCCATGGTTCGCTCATTGACAACCGCTTGCGCGCCCGCAGAGATGAGAATCGCGGCATTGCGGCCATCATCGCCGGCACCCTGTTCGATCCTGTGTCCGGCCTGACACGCTCACCCAACCTCCTATGACGTGGAGAAGCTCGGGCACAGGCGCAGCCCGGCCTCGCCTGGGTGGATAGTCCACAACCCTATCGCGGCTTTCCATCCTTCATGCGGGCGATCCCCCACATCCTCGACAAGCACCCCGACGCCGTCATCCTGATCATGGGTGACGACAGCACCAGCTATGGCGCCTCCTCTGCGGACGGAGGCACATGGCGGGAAACCATGCTGCGGGAGGTGCCGGTCGACCCCGGCCGCGTCCATTTCCTGGGCCGCCTGCCCTATGACCGGTACCGTTCCGTTCTCCAGCTTTCCCGCGTCCATGTGTATCTGACCTATCCCTTCGTCCTGTCCTGGTCGGTGCTGGAAGCCATGGCGACCGGATGCGTTGTCGTGGGATCGGATACCGGTCCGGTGCGTGAGGTGATCAGCCATGGCGAAAACGGCCTTCTGACCGACTTCTTCGATTCGCGTTCCATCGCCCATCGGGTGGGAGAGATTCTGGCCGAACCGGCCGCCTTCGCAGACCTGCGCAAAGCTGCCCGGCAGAGCGTCATCGACTCCTACGATCTGCCGATCTGCCTGGATCGCGAGCAGCGGCTGCTCAGACAGCTCATGAATGCATAGATTTCAAAGTAATAATAAATTTCGGACGGTATATAAGAACCGATTAACACATTATGGCGAGTATCGTTAGAATAAGCACGCTGATTTCGAGTGCGGACCACTCTTCCTCACCTGCCGAAACCCCAGGGGATCGCCATGTCTCTCAATCCGAACAACCTGTTCTCAGCCGTATCCGCCAGCCAGGCCGGAACATGGAAGCCGGTGACCACGGGTGGCGGTTCAGGCAAAAGTCTGGTTTCCACAGCCTTTTCGGCCCCTTCGGCACAAGGCGCGGACAGTGTCGATGTCAGTCCGCTCGGCAAGGCGCTGACGGGTGTTGCTGCCAAAGTCTTCGAGAAGTTGGACGGCAAGGCGCGTGGCATGCTGGAAGGCTATGTCAAGGCCGGCGTCATGACGGCTGAAGAGGTTGTCGGCGGCTTGCGGGCCATCGGTAAAGAAGCCGTACAAAGCCACTATATGAACAAGTTATCGGAAGAGAACGGCGGACCGGCGGCCTCGGGCAGCGATGTGCGAAAGGATCTCTACAACAAGCAGATGAAGTTCATGGACGGTGCGACCGATCTCATGAGGAATCTAGAGAAATCCGGAGCAGAGGACTCCAACGAGACCACTTCAAAAGCAAAAGAGGATTTCCAATCGCTGGCCAACTTTGAGCAGGATTTTGTCGGTAAAAACGGTGAATTCGAGAAGCTGGATTACAACCAGGACCAAAGCTACATCGCGAGGTCAGTCAATGATCTTAAAAGCTCAAACTTGTTTTCGGATGAAGGTGACGGTGATTTCTTCTCGAAATCTGATACGACATCCTTAAGCAAGTTGATAGATCTCGGATTCGATACGTCAGTCTACACGAGTGCCGCAAAAGCGGCTGTCAATGACGTCGACCTGAGTGGGGTGCAACGGACCTCTTCCGCCAGTTCCGGCACGCCAGCGGCGAACGCAGACCCATCAATGAAGGCAAAGCACGCCTCGTCGCAGCTGTCCACATCACGGACGGATGCGGGGTTGGGCGGTCTGGCTGCCCCTACGATGAAAACTTCGGAAAACGACGCGATGCTGGCGTTGTTGAAAGCCAACGCCGAAAACACACCAGACCGGCAGGGCACTTCAGCGACCGGCAAGAACGGCAACGATGGCGTTCTGACGGCCTTGACCCAAGCGCTGAAGACTGGCGACAAAGCCGCCGGAAGCGGAGCCGGGACCGGCCGGACCGACACCATCGTTTGACCCATCTCCGCCGGCATGGATTTGAAGAGACCGGACGTGACGCAATCCGAAGGGGTGTTTTGATGGCCGACATTGGCCTGTCGGCCACTCCAGCCCTGGCGTCGGAGCGCGACGGCACGCAGCGCATCGGCGACGCCGCCCGACCAGCCGGAATTCCGCATGACCGATGACATCAAGCCGGCGCAGGCGCTGGCCCGGTGCCGTGCAGCGCTGGGGTGGGCCGCCGCCTTCAGCCTGCCGATCAACCTGTTGGCGCTGACCACTTCGCTCTACATGATGCAGGTGTATGATCGGGTGCTCGCATCCGGCAGCATGGCGACGCTGACCTGCCTGTCGCTGGTCGCGCTGGCCGCCACCGTCGCCTTCAGCCGAAGCTGCGCATAGCGTTCCTGCAGGCGGGCCTGGCGCAGCGGCGCCGTCGCGGCGTCGATGCCGGCTCCTTTCAACAGCGGCTGGACCAACGATGCGTTCAGGGCCGATATCCCCGCAATCGTGCCGCTGTCCGGCTGCCGGCTTCCGCGCTGGCGCATGTCCCATCCGAACTGGATGGTGGTGCCCAGCGGCATCAGCATCTGCACGGTCGGGGCGATCCCGTCGGCGCCGGTGCGGGTGGAGCCCGTGCGGTCGACCCCGACGGAGCCGATGATGGAGCCGACCGGGGAGAAGCGCGATTCCGCAACATGCAGATCGAACTGGTCGAGAACGCGTTCGAGATAGGCACCGCAAACCGAAGGGTTGCGGCGAAGGCCCAGATACACCGCTTCCGGCAGGGTCAGCCGGACCTCCGGTTCATCGGCCGGAAGTTCGGCGGCCGGAAGTTCGGCGTCCGTACGCTCCGCGGATGTCGCGCCGCTTCCGACGTAGGACCGCACCGGCGGCATCTGGGCATGTGCCGCCCCGGCGCCCAGCAGGACAATCATGGCCGTTCAGCAGCCGACCGTTCGCTCCCGTCCCCTCACCGGCACCAAGCCCCCGTTGCGTCAATCCCAGCCCGGCAATCCATGTCCGGCAATCCATGTCCGGCCGATCAGGCCTTGATGTCGAGCGGCCTTTCCGCACCGGCCGCAACCGGCGGCACGCCGTTGCGGAACAGCGGCATATCCTTCAGATCCTTGACATAGCCGCCGGTGGCGACGGCGCCGGGCGCCTTGTCCTTCAGGCCGTCCAGGGCGCCCTTGATCATGCGGACCAGCGGGCTGTCGCTGTCGAGGGCATCGGGTTCCTGGCCGCTGTCGCGCATCGACTGCTCATACCCGAACTGGACGGCGGCACGTTGGACGGCCCAGTTGTTGGACGTCTTCTCCTCGTCGCTGACGCCGTCCAGAAAGGATGCTCCGGCGCGATAGCGGGCTGCGGGATTGTTGCCCGTCGGGTCGGCGGCCATCATGGCCTGCCCTTGCTGTTGGGACATGATCGACTGGGCGGTATCCTGTTCATCCTTCGAAAAGCTGCCGTCGCTGTTGCTGGCGATGGCGTAGAGGGAGCGGCGGTCCAGTCCGCCGAAGACGGTGTCCCAACTCTCCTGCGTCGCGTGCATATAGTCCATCGGCTTGCCCTGGGCGGCCAGCTCGGCGTATTTGGCATCGATGGTCGCCCGGGCGTCCTTGGCGACGGCCGCGAAATCCTTTTTCCCGGCGGCCTGACCGGAGAGGGATGTCTGGGCCGTCTTCGACAGCGTGACGACCGCGGCGGTGTCGCGCGCACTGCCGGTGGAGCCGCCGCTTTCGCCCGTTGCCTCTGACGTGCCCTTGGGGATGGGCGGCGTGTTGGCGAACTGAACAGGTGGCTGCCGATTTGTGCCCGTGGAGTTCAGTACGTTCATCGGTCACTCTCCCGCTGCCGCCGACTTGCCAGCGCCTTGAGGTACCGGCAAGCCATGCCACTTATCAGTAATGATACAGCCTGTATACTGTACCGCAGGCTGTGTTATGGGTCGATCAATAAATTCGGAAGTTGGCGGTCCAGTTGCCGTTGCTGCTGACGCTGCTCGCGGTGCCGGAGCAGTTCACGCCCGTGGCGCTGGGGGTCGCGTTGGTCGTCGGCCAGTTCCAGACGGAGCCGGACATGGTACGCGACGGCACGAAGAAGCACCGCTTCAGATTGTCCTGGCGGCGATAGTAGAAGCTGCCGCCCGTGGAGGTCGGGTAGGGGCTGGTCACGCTGATCGCGGCGGTCGTGCCGCTTGGAATGATGGTCGTCGGAAAACTGGGCGACGGAACGCCCTGGAAACCGCCGCCGGCCTGGAACTCCACCGTCGACGTGGTGTCGTTCTTCACATAGACCGTCATGGTCGCAGCCATCGCCGACGTGGTGGCGACGGCCATGGTCGTCATGGCGGCCAGCCCAAGCAGCGTCCGGCGCAGATTCTGTTTCATCTTGCACCCGTCATATCGATTTCAGAATTATTGCATGTCGCACGTCAGGGCTTTGAATATCCTGGCATGTCGATTCCGTTTCTGGAAAACAAGCAACTCATGATCTTGTACATTATTGCTTTGGATAGTCAAAGAAAGAATCTCCAATTTTTCAAGATTATTATATTTAGTTTTCTAATTAACACTCTGATGTTTTCGTATGTATGCTTAGATGCAAAATGATTACTTGTTGAACCTTCTTGTGAATACGGTGGGAGTTTGTTCCAACCTCTTCATGGCAGAAAGGACTGAGGGCTAAAAGGCGCCAAATTCGGCCTTCTCTCCGCTGATGCGGCGGAAAGCCGAATGCGGTCGTTTACGGTTGCAGAATACCGCCATGTGGACGAATAGGGGTGACGCCATGGATACCCTGGTGTTTGTAAAGCGGAATGGGGCCAGACCCAGGGCCATTCAAAGAAAGCCGGGCGGATTCAAGCGGTCGTCGTAACAGCTTGACGCAGGAGGTTGCGATGAAGAAGCGGAAGCGGCGCTCGGATCGATCTGGACGGGTTTCTCTGCGGTCACCCGGTCGGCCCCCCTCGGCTCAGCGTGAGGATCACCGGCGGTTCTGGGCGGCGATTGCGACGGGACAATCGAGCGAGGATGCGGCATCCCTGGGAGGCGTGTCGCCCGCGGGGGGGACGTCGGTTCCGAGAGGCGGGGGGTATGCCACCAGCGAAGTCTGCATCGTCGGCGAAGCTGCCGTCGAAGCGGTATTTGCAATTTGCGGAGCGGGAGGAGATCGCTCGGCAGTTGGAGTGATACCAGCGGCTTTGAAGTGTGACTCGTCACGGTGGATTCCCTTTTGGTCCGCCCTGTGATTCGCTGCCAGCTCTCGGAAGGAGGCGGGTATGGCGGCGATTGCGATCACGCGGCTGGAGCTGAGTTCAGCGGAGTTGCGCCAGCGGGCGGTGCGTTTTGGCGATCCGGATGTAGCGCGGCGCCTTCTCGCCCTAGCTCTGGTTTTGGAGGGGCGATCTCGCGAGGACGCCGCGCGGTCTTGCGGGATGGATCGGCAAACGTTGCGGGATTGGGTTCACCGCTACAACGCCCAAGGCGTGGCGGGGCTGCGGGATCGTAAGGCACCGGGAGCCAAGCCGAAGCTGTCGGCGGAGCAGGAAGCGGAGGTGGCGTCCTGGGTCCGCTCCGGTCCGGACCTCGCCGAGGATGGCGTGGTTCGGTGGCGGCGGTGCGATCTGGCCCGCAAGATCGAGCGCCGGTTCGGCGTGGTGCTGGCCGAGCGCAGCGTTGGCGGGCTGTTGCGCCGTCTGGGGTTCCGTCGCCTGTCGGTGCGCCCCCAGCATCCTCAGCAGGATGGCGAGGCGCTCGAGGCTCACAAAAAAACTTTGCCGCTCTGGTTGCCGGCGCCCTCCCCGACACCGCCCGCGGCAAGCCGCTGGAGCTCTGGTGGCAGGACGAAGCCCGGGTCGGCCAGCAAGGGACCCTGACCCGGGTGTGGGCCGCCAAGGGCAGCCGGCCACGCGCGCCCCGCGACCAGCGCCATAGCTGGGCCTACCTGTTCGGCGCCGTCTGCCCGAGCCGTGGCGCCGCCGCGGCCTTGGTCCTGCCCAAGGCCAACGCCGCGGCAATGACCCTGCACCTGGCCGAGATCAGCGGCCAAGTGAGCGACGGCCACCATGCGGTGCTCATCCTCGACGGCGCAGGCTGGCACCAGCCGGGCGACAAGCTGGTCGTGCCCGAAAACATCAGCCTTCTGCATCTGCCGCCCTATTGCCCGGAACTCAATCCGGTCGAAAACATCTGGCAGTTCCTGCGACAGAACCACCTTAGCCATCGCGTCTTCGATTCCTATGCCGCCATCGTCGAGGCCTGCTGCGAGGCGTGGAACGCTCTCGCCCAGGCACCCGAAATCATTCGCTCAATCGCCTCACGCTCGTGGGCAGCGGTCAATGTCTAAAGCCGCTGGTATGAGCCGTCTCGACCATTTCCCGGGAGCTGCGGCGCAATGCCGCCACCCGATCGGGCGGGTTGGAGTATCGGGCAACAACGGCGCAATGGCATGCCGACCGCTCAGCTCGCTGGCCCAAGCCGGCCAAGCTGGTGGTCAATCTGCAGCTGGTGCGCCAGGACGTCCTCGATGCGTCGCCCAAACGGATCGACAGCGGCGACCTCGTTCTGATGGTGGTCGGCCTGGCGCGCTCGGAACCCGGCACACGCTGGACGGCATCGCCCGCCGATTGCAAAGCATGGGGCAGGGCTCCCTGCGCGGCGGCCTGCGCTGGAGTCGGTCGTCAGTCAAGAACCTGCTGGACCGCGCCAGGGAGCAGGGGCTGTTGCGGGAGGCGGATGCAGCATAGCGATTGGGAAGCCACCCACACCATGCGCTGATGGAAAGCCGCTACTGCGTCTGTTTCAACCTGCACTCCCTCCGATAAGCCTGGGGCGGTTCAGTCTTGCGGAACCATGTGGGTAGGGCGCTGGCCGAGGATCGCCTTCGCAGTGTCCGGGAGGATGTCTCCGGTGACGGCGAAACGGAAATCCAGACTGACTCGCGTCATGCCGGCGTCGTTGGCGACGGTGCCATGCTCCAGCAGACCGCCGTCGAACACCAGCGCCTCACCATAGGCCACATCGATGGGCCGGAAGTCGCGCAGCCCGTAATCGGTTTCCGACCACAGGGTCCCTCCTTCGCGGCAGTCGGTGAAGGGGAGCCAGACGGTGATCTGGTCGTATCGCCCGGTCACGTCGGCGTCACGGTGCCAAGCGCTGACCGAACCGGTGTCCGGAAGATGGACCCGCATCTTCGGACGGTTGGAGTAGGAGATCCGCCCGCCGAAGACGGGGGCGATCACCTGACGGACGAACCGGTGGTAGAGCTGGAAAAGCGGCGAGGCATCGGGGAGGTTCTGCATCAGTGCCCGCAGGGCCAGATTGTCCGCATAGGTCGGCGCGGTGTCCTGCCCCTGGCGCTCACGGTGGCGTTGCCAAGCCTCGTGGAGCCGCTCCAGGGAGCGGACCTTGAAGACCGTCGCGGCCGTCACCTTGGCGAACGGATAGCGGCCTGTGTCGTACCGCAGAAGCGATGCCGTCCGCACCGCCGCCACCGGGATCAGCGGAGTCCGCGCCTCTATGCCGTCCACCATCATGTCTTCCGTCCTTCCAGACCGGTTCGCCCGGATCAGGGGAATCAGGGGAGCAGGCGGGCGAGGGCGGTGTTGACCACCGTCGCCGCGAGATTCGCCTTCTCCCACTTGTGCCAGAGCAGGAACTCGCCGTCGGGCCGTCCCGCCAGATCGACCAGCTGCCGCCAGGCCGCGGCTTGCAGCCCGAATTCCGGCTCAGGCCGGTTCGCCTGGGTCGGCGCTGCTGCGCGGCCGATACAGCGGACGGTGCCGGCAGGCGTTTCCACCGTCCCGAACAGTGCGGGACACAAGGTGATCGGATCCAGCAGCAAAGTCACCTGCCCGGCGGAGCAGTGCGCCGGCCCGCCCGACCAGGAAACGATGGACCCGTCGAGATCGATCGTGCCGGCCGCCTGTCCGTCCAGCAGCAGGCCGCCCGCCGCGTAGGAGAGGGAGCGCAGCCCGCCGTCGGCGGCGCGCACGACGTAACTGCCGGTCAGAGGGGCGAGCCCCGGTTCCGGCATCCAGGCGCCGGTCGGCGCATCGGCGGAACCGCCCAGGACGAAGCTGAGATCGCCGACGCTGAGCGTTCGCCCGCCGACCACGATGGCTCCATCCAGGGGCCGGCCGTCCAGCGTGACGCACAGATGGCGGCCGCGCTCCGGCGTTTCGGCCACGCCGACCTCCAGGCATTGCGGCCCCTCGGCGCCCTTGCGGGTGTAGCGTCCGGCCAGCGAGGACGGGTGCCGATGTCCGGGCCGCCCCTCGACGGCGACGAGCCCGTGTTCGGCCGGAACCGGCTCCCCCGCGGGCCAGATGGAACCGATCAGGCGGCGCCCGCCCTGCACGTCGACGTCCACCCGCAGGAATCCGTTGTCGGCACGGCCGGCTCCGGCCTTCCATTGCAGGATGCCACGCCGGAAGGAGAAGCGGCGGACCGGTTGTCCATCGACGAACAGCCGCGCCCGGTCGCCGTCCCCGGTCAGGACGATCAGGCGCCCGTCCTCTCCGGTCTCGCCCCGCACCTCGTAGACGCCTGCCCAGGGGAACAGGCGGTCGCGCAGCACCCCGTTGACGTCGGTGCGCATGCGGTCCCAATCCAGCGCAAGCCCCTGACCGGCCGACCACTCGGCCAGGGCGCCGGTGGCCGTTTCGGGACGCACGCCACGCAGGACCGCCAGCAGGCTGCGCATCACCGGTTTGCGGTCGAACAGCTGGAACAGGAAATCGCGGTTGCCGGGGTGGGCGACGCCGGTGCCCTTGGCCGCGATCTGGATCGCGCCGTGATCGCGGGTCGCCAGCAAGGAGCGCTCGCGGTCGGTCAGGCCGGGGAAGGACTCCGGCGCGACGGCGGCGCGCGGGTCGCGTTCATAGCGTTCCTGCAAGGCCGGATTGCTGCGCAGGGCGATGAGGAAGCGGCTGGCGCCGGTGTCCTCCTGCCATTGGTAGTCGCGGGAGACCTTGAACCGGCGGAAGGCGCGGAACGCCTTGCGCTCGCGCGGGCCGTACAGCCCGATTTCGCGCAGCGGCCCGTCCGATGTCCGGACCTCCTGTCCGGGCTGGATCAGGCCGAGCCGGATCAGCATGTCGAGATCGGCGGCCGCGGCGTTCTTGGGCGGCACGTAGAAGGTCGACACCCCGGTGACCCGGGTCTGGATCTGCGGATCGTGCAGCGCGCTCAGCGGATAGACTTCGATGGTCGGCGGGATGGTCGGATACCGGGAGGCGATGTAATGCGTCACCGGATAGTCGTCACCGTAGTATTTCTGGAGATACTCGACGAAAACCGAGAAGTTGTTGTTGATGTAGCCGCGGCGGCGGAACCCCATTTCTCCGATCAGGCCGACCTGCCATAGCACGACGTGCAGGCTGGTGTCGGGGATACGCCCCCGGATCAGCATGTCGGTCGCCTCATGGGTCTGCATGCCCGGATGGCAGGGGTCCACCCCCAGGTCGGCGCACAGGCAGTCCAGCGCGCAGACGCCCGGCCGCATCACCGCCTTATGCCCCTCGCGCCGGGCGATCATGATGCAGCGGTGGGTGGACAGCACGAAGATGCCGGGATGGCCGTAATAGACCGCCACCACCTTCTTGCCCTGGCGGACGTGATGCAGCATCGCCTCCGACATCTGCATGTAGGTGGTGTAGCGGACCTTGGTGTCGTCGTAGAGCACATAGAGGTCGTAGGCGTCCGGCCGGATCGACTTCAGCCAGACCACCGTGGCCGGATCGGCGACGCAGAAGAAGACCGCATCCGCACCGCGGATCAACTCTTCGTCGCCGATGGTGAATCCCATCGTCTCGATGCCGGAGCCGATGATGGTCAGTTCCCCCGGACGTGCCGGTGGATGTGCCGGCGCGTCCTGTGAAACGCTGTCCGCCGATGCAGCGATGGCTTGGGCCAGTTCCTCCCAGGCGCGGGCATGCTGCTCCCGGGTGGGGAAGTGTATGGTGTCGGTCACGATGGGGTCTACCCTCGTTGCAGTCCGGCGGATGCGGAGCGATGTGGAAAAGACCGGGAGCCGCGGATCAGGCGTTCTTCCCGGAGATCTGCTTCAGGTATTCCAGGGCGACGTTGCAGGCGACCTTCACCGGCAGCGGCTTGCCGTCATAGGTGTAGGAGGCCAGCACCTGATACGCCTGGTACTGGGTGGCGGCGCTGCCGTACTGGGCCAGTTGGTTGACCAGGGCGACCTCGGTCGCCTGCGGCCAGTTCCACCCGGACTGCGCGGAATCGGCGGCGGGATCCTTGGTCATCACGATGGTGGTCAGAACCATCTGCTGGGTGCCGGTCGAAGGCACGTCCGCAGCCACCGAACCGGCCTGGACATAGTCGGCGAAGGTGGTCCAGCGGGTTGCGATCGGGTTGTTCTCGTTCAGCATGTAGTTGATCAGCAGGCCGAGCCCGGTGCTCTGCTGCGGCGCCATGTTCTGGAGGTCCTGCGAGGCGGCCTGCTGCCAGACCTGGAGCAGCTTCTGCGCCGAGGTGAAGGCGACCATGATCGCCAGGTTCTTGACCAGCGCCGGGAAGCCCTTGCTGACGATCCAGCTGCCGAGGTTGGACAGTGCCCCCTTGATCATGCCGGGCTGGACGTTTACGTCGGTGTCGATGTCGGTGTCGGTATCGACGTCGGTGACGTTGTCGGTGTCCGTAACGTTGTCCGTGTCGGTGACCACGTCGGTGTCCACATCGACGTCGACGTCCACATCCACGTCGATGACCGCGAAGACGTCGTCGTCGATGTCGATGTCGATGTCGATGTCCACATCCACGTCGGTGTCGGTGACGTTGTCGGTGTCCTCGACGTTGTCGGTGTCGGTGTCGATGTCCACATCGACGTCGACGTCCACATCCACGTTGATCGGCTCCGCCTCCTCACCGATGGCGGAAGCCGGGCTGGCCGTGCCGCTCTGGGCGCTCAGCGCGCTGTTGCCCGAGCTGATGAAGCTGGAGATCTTGGACGACAGATAGCCGATCCCGTTGGCGACGCCCCCCAGAACCGTGACCGCCATGTCCAGCGCCATCGCCAGCTGTACGGTCTGGAAAGCGCCATAGGCGAGATCGTAGGCGGCGATCCACCAGGGGATGGACGGATTCTGGTAAGGCTGGGCCACCAGCGTCTGTCCGTTCAGCGTGCCGACGAAGCACAGGACGACGCTGTCCGGCTGTCCTTCCCAGGCGAGGCTGCGCGGCACGGCCGTCAGCAGCAGGCCGGCGGCCGCGGATGCGCCGTCGGACGACAGGGTGCTGTGGGAGAAGGTCAGCGGCCCCGTCGACGGGGTTCCGGCCGCGGGCGTGAAGGTCGCCGTGCCGTTCGCGACGGTCAGGGTTCCGCAATCGGACGGCGGGATGACGAAACCGGAGCTGCTGGTCTGCGGCTGGTAGCAGTAATAGGTCCCGGGCCAGGCGTTCAGCGAATTGGTCGCCCAATAGCTGACGATCGACCAATGGCCGTAGGTCGCACCGTTCATGCCGTTGGTGCTGAAGAAGGTGGCAACGGCGGATTCTAGCGTCGAGACGTCGGTGACGTTGACGAACAGCTCGTTGAACTGGAGCGAGGCCGGGGCGTAGGGCTGGCTCATCACCTGCTGGTAGAAGCTCAGCACGGTCTGGCAGGTCTGCAGGTCCGTCTGCGCGACCGTGGTCGCGGCACTCTCGGCCAGAATCGACGGGATGAAGAGTTGGAGCGGGAAATCGTCGCTCGCCCGGCAGATCACCATGCGGCACAGCGCGTCCGGGGTCGTGAAGCTCTGGGCGCCGTTTGCGGGAACCGTGGCGATCTGCGTGTAGACCGGCAGGTAATCCGCCGGGTTGGTGCTGGGCGGGCTGCTGGGAGGCGTGGGCGTCACCGTGGAATAGACCACGAGCGGAAACGAAAGCTGATTGGTGACGGTGACCGGAATGCCGGCCGCGACGGCGTTGGACATGCTGTCTGCTCCGATGTTCTGGGGGATGATCGGCGTGGTGTGCGGAGGCGCGGAGGCGTTGTCGCGATCCGGGAAGACCACTCATTCGTTCCCGGAAATCTCTCCGTCCTTGATCATCGAGCTTTCCTCTTCCAGTGCCTTGTCCTGGGATTCGAGATCGGTCTGCACGGCCTTGTCCTGCATCAGCGTCTTCGCGGCCTGACCGGCGAGCCGCGAGCCTACGGCGGCGGTGATCTTGTCGATCAAGGCCTGGTTCTGGGACAGGTTGTCCGCGATGGCCTCGAGGTTTCCCGAAGCGCCGCTGTTGCCGGGCTGAATTTGCTGAAGCTGGCTTGCGGTGTTCCGCAGGGTGTTTGCCGCCGAACTCATGTCGCTGTTGTTGCTGAACTGGCTGAGAACCCCAAGCTCGCCTCCCTGTTCCCCGATAATGTTCGTCTGGTTCTGCACCACGATGGAATTGCTGCTTTCAACCAGCCCGCCCCGCAGCGCAAGCGCGTCGGCACTGATGTCGGCCGGTGCGGAAATTCGTACACCGGCGTTCATGTTCTGCAATTCCAGAACGATGCCGTTCTGCCGGTTGATTTCGGCGACGGAAAGGTCGCTCCGGTCCTGGTTGACCTGCGCCTGCGTGGGCGGCGCCCCGCCGTTGGCGGCCTCGTTCGAGCGGAAGCGGTTTCTCAGCCAGCGGACACCGTCCGCCAGCAGCTTGATGCTGAACGCCACGCCGATCAGGGCGAGGGAAAGCTGCACATACTGGTTGGCGAGGATGGTCCCGAGATTATTGAGGAAGTCCTGCCAGCCGCTCTGCTCTTGATCGACGCCGACCATCTGCTGCCCGTTCGCGGTGCCGTTCAGCGTCAGGATGATGGTGCCGTAGTCGTCGGAATTGCCCGTGAAGGTGCTGAGCGGCGTATAGCTCGGCACGAGACTGATCGTCTGCACCGCGTCGGTCGTGCTCGATACCAGCACCCCGTTCGAGAAGGTGAGCGGCGTCGGGGTGCCGTCGCCGTCGAAATACGTGACCGTATAGCCGGCATCGGGATCGGTCACGGACGGCACGCCGGCGGGCTGGTTCCGCAGGAAGGTAACCTTGCCGCAGGCCTGTGCCTCCGTTCCCTTGCCGGCGCTGGTGTAAAGGTAATAGGTGAAGCTGTCCTGGAAACCGGCCCAGGCCGTCGCGAAGGTGGCGACGTAGGTCGATACCGCGACATAGGCGTCCAGCGTGACCGTCTGGTAAGCTGGATATTGCTGGAAGAACTGGTTGACCGTCGAATCGACCCCGTTCGAACTGGCCGAACCGCTGCGCGCCGCGTTGAGAGCGGCGGTAAAGCCGGTTGCCAGGTTGGACGTCGGATAGGCGGTGATGGTCTGGTAGAACTGCAACGCACTGACGAAGGGATCGGCGCCGTTGCCCGATGCCGCGACGGTGATCTTCGGGTAGATGGGCGGATCGTCGGACGACAGCATTTCCGACACGACCTGGACCGGGAACAGGTTGTCGGCCTGCGCGACGATCAGGTCGTAAACGGTCATCGGGACGCCGTTCAGCACGTCGTCCAGCGTTATGCTGTCTGTGGCCGAAGGAGCCAGCGTGTCGCCGCCCATGAACGGCAGGAGCTCGAGCGTCTGCTCGTAGCCCTGCTGGGTTCCGTCGGGATCGCTGTTGTAGGCGTTTATGACCACGATGTCGCCGTTCCAGCCGGTCTGCGGCTGGGCGGGGTTGGCGGGTACTGCCAGGGAATTGGAGACGATGCAGCTGGTGCTGCTGGTACCGGTCGTGGCTTGAGCCATGGCTTTCCCCTGTTTCCTCGAATTGACGGCGTCGCAGGCGGCGAAAGCGGCGGCGGCGCCCCCGCCGGGGGGACGCCGCCGCCGGCAATCATGCTCCGCGCATCAGCGGAAGACGTCCTCCACGTCCTCCCCGAACTCGCCGTCTTCGAGGTCCGAATCCTCCGTGTTTTCTTCCTTCTCTTCTTCCTCTTCCGTTTCCTCTTCTTCTTCGGCGGCCTGGACCGTAGCCTTTTCGTTGCTGGCCATACCCGCAGAATCCTGCTCGTTCTGCTTGGTGAGGTCAGTCTGGATATTGCTCAGAGACGTCTCATCCGCTGCCAGCTTCTGCGGAGCCTGCGGGTCGGTGGGGCTCAGGCTGTTCACGTCGCCGGCGACCTGGCGAAGGTTGCTGGCATCCGTTTCGACACCGGTGTTGACGCTGACCTCCGCATCGTCCTGGAGTTCGGTCTGCTCCTTCGCGATCCCGTCCTTGACCTCGGTGATCTGGTCTTCGGTGTTGTTCTGGACCATTTGGGACTGAAGGTTGGTCTGCGCCTCGGGCATGGCGGACGGTGCGGGAACCGTCCCGCCGCTGCCGACGTCGTTCAGCTTGGTCTGCAACTCGGTCTGGATACCCTGCTGCACCTCGGGAAGCTGGCCCTTGATTTCCGAGACCTGTTCCTGGGTGGGAGGGGTCCCCTTGTTGGCGGCCTGCGTGGAGGCGAGCTTGCCCTTCAGCCAGGCCACGCCGTCCACAACCGTCTTGATGCCCATCGCGACGCCGGTGATCTGGACGAACAGCTGGACATACTGGTTGTTGAGAACGGTGCCGAGGAAGTTCAGGAAGTCCTGCCAGTCGCTCTGCTGCTCATTGACGCCGACCACCTGCTGGCCATTCACGATGCCGCTCGTCATCGGCATGATCGTGTTGTAGTCGCTGGACTGGCCGGTGAAGGTGCTGAGCGGCGAATAGGCCATCTGCAGGCAGATCGGCGGGTTGTCCTGGGTGGTGCTGGAGACCAGCTGCCCCTTGGAGAAATAGAGCGGGGTCGTGTTGCCGCTGGTGTCGGTGTAGGTGATGGTGTAGCCGCTGCTCGGGTCGGTCGGCGAAGGCAAGCCGGAGGCCTGGTTCAGGACGAAGGCAACCGAGCCGTAGGCCTTCGCCTCGGTCCCCTCGCCGCCGCTGACGTAGAGATAATAGGTGTAGCTGTTCTGGAAATTGGCCCACGGCGCGGCAAAGCTCGTGAGGTAGGTCGACACCGCGACATAGGACGCGAACGTGACGTTCTGGTAGCTCTGCGTTCCCTTGAAGAACTGGTTGACCGTGGAATCGACGTCGCTGGACTGTGCGGCGGACGAACTGGCGGAATTGCAGGCGGCGGTGAAGCCCGTCGCCAGATTGCAGGACGGATCCGCGGTGATGATCTGGTAGAACTGCCAGGCGCCGATGAAGGGATCCGCATTCGCGGCCGACGGCTCCACCGTGATTGCCTGATAGTCGAAGGTGGTGAAGGACATCATCTCCGACACGACCTGGACCGGGAACAGGTTGTTGGCCTGCGCGATGAGCAGGTCGTAGATGCTCATCGGCACGCCGTTCAGGACCTGATCCAGCGTGATGCTGTCGGTGGCGGAGGGCGCCAGCGTGTTGCCGCCCGTGAACGGCAGCAGCGCAAGCGTCTGCTCGTAACCCTGCTGGGTACCGCTGGGAGCGCTGTTGTAGGCATTGATGACCACGATGTCACCGTTCCAGCCGGTCTGCGGCTGGGCGGGAGTGGCGGGCGCGACCAAGCAATTGGTGACGCTGCAGCTATTTGCAGAATTCGTATCAGACATTTTTAATATTCCTCAGGTACAGATGGGAGTTATTCTTCAGGGCGCGGGCGATAGACGCACACGTCAAACGCATGCATCCGTATGCAATTATGAACAACGGCTACTACGCCGCATATTTTGTACGAAATACTACGATAGGCAATGGTTATTATTCGGATGTCGGTGACATTTACGACATTGTCCCCCTGCCGCTCCTCCTTACACAACTATAGGTAAAGGAAATTGGGGGCATTTTCCCCAGCTCCAGGCCGGGCAGGGGCAGCGTCAAGTCGGGGTTGGTTTGGTGGCTGGGATGCCAGTATCTGGCGGTCGTGACGACGCGCCCTGTCAATCGGCTTGAGATAGGGGGCTCTTCCAAGTTTTGTGTGACCAAGCAGAGGTTGAGCCGGCGGAGCTGAATCGCTGCTGGATCACGTCGATCAAAGCTTCCATCGGATCACCGTGCGTGCACAGCCAGTTCCTGTCTCAGTATCCTGCACTGGCTGCGGCACACCCTCACGCCGCGTTCACGGCGCCTACTGGCCGCAGCCTTGGTGTTGTGGCGTGCTTCGGACGCCCCACCGTGCTGCTGATCCGCGTCCTCCACCCGCTCACCGGGCTTGACGCCGAGATGATCGAGCACCGCCTGCCGCAGCGTCACCTGTCCCTTAGCCGTCACCGTCAGACTGATCTTGCCCCGGTTTGGTGGACACCTCAGCCAAGCTCCGATTGGAGCGGGAAGGTGTCTGATGACGAAGACAAGGCGATCCTTCACGGACGAGTTCAAGCGTGAGGCTGTAGCCCTGCTGGAAGGGAGCGGCCGGCCGCTGGAGCATGTGGCGCGGGAGTTAGGCCTGCAGGATTCGGTACTGCGGAACTGGCGGCGGGTAGCCCAAGGCCACCGGGACGTGTTCGCCTAAATCGAAACCTACTACAATCGCCAAAATCGCCAAAATCGCCAAAATCGCCAACGCGCCCACTCGGCCATCGGATACATCACCCCCGAAAAGACCGAGCTAAGATCTGCGTGAACCCGTGTCCACCGAACCGGAGCAAGATCATCCGTAAAGATCCGCCGTGTCGTCGTCATTCTTGACCTCTCCGCTCCATCTGGAGCTTAGCAGAGGTGTCCACTGATTCGGAGGAGGGCCACCCTCGGGAAGAGCCGGGTGCGGGAAAGCCGCAAGCCCGGATCTGTGAGGGCGAGAGCCGAATGGCTGAGCTACTCGACCGCGACCTTGGCGGTCATGGCAACCCCGACGGGGGCACCGTTCGATTTTCTCCGTCCGGTATCGCAACGGGACTGTGGCGGGCGGAAGCCATGAGATCCGCATACAGTCCGCCAAGGGTCAGCAACTCGTCGTGCCTCCCCTGCTCGACGATCCGCCCGGCGTCGAGGACGATGATGCGGTCGGCTTGCCGGATGGTCGACGGCCGGTGGGCAATGACCAGTACCGCATGATCCCGCTTTATGGTGGCAAACGCCTTGTGAAGAGCCTGCTCGTTCTCTGCATCGAGATTGGAGGAGGCTTCGTCGAGCAGCAGGATCGGGGCCCGCGTCAGCAGCGCTCGGGCAATCGCCAGACGTTGGCGCTGCCCCCCGGAAAGGCGCATGCCGCGCTCGCCGCACATCGTCCGGTATCCCTCGGGAAGCCCGGCCACGACGTCGGCGGCCTGCGCCAACCGCACCGCCCGCTCGACCTCGTCCATCGCCGCATCCGGGGCGCCGAGCCTCAGATTGTCGGCGACAGTCTCATTGAACAGGTGGACATCCTGCGGCACATAGGCGACGAGCCGGCGCAGGGCGTCGACCGGCAGGGTCCGGATGTCGCATCCGCCGATGCTGATCCGCCCCGATCCGACGTCCCAGAAACGCAGCAGCAGATTGGCGGCCGTGCTCTTGCCGGCCCCGGAGCGACCGACCAGCGCCACCATCTCCCCGGGCGAGAGGCTGAGATCGAAGCCGTCCAGCACGTCGCCCCGGCCGTTGCCATACCCGAAGCCGACATGCTCGAAACGGACCGTCGCATCCTGCGGAACCGTCTGGCGGCCTTGATCGGCAATCCGCGCCGGCTGGTGGAAGATGGTCAGCACGCGGGCGGCCCCGGCACGCAGTTCGCCCAGCTTGCGCGCCGTCTGCGTCACCTCGGCGATGGGGGTGAGCGCGCCACCCGCCAGAACCAGGGCCAGCGGGAAAAGCGCCCGGTCCAGCCCTGCTCCGGCGACAAGAACGCTGCCGACGAGAGCGGCAGTCAACACCGCGAGCGTCGTCAACCCGTCGATCATCGCCAACTCCAGGCCGGCGCGCGATCCATAGCGACGTTGCGCGGCGGACAGCAGCTCGGTTTGCCGCGCCAGCCGCGCCAGGAAGTCGCGTCCCCGACCGAAGATCGCCAGCTCGCGCAGCCCCTGAACGATCTCCACCGTCCGGGCATTGAGGCGGCCGAGTTCCGCCAATGCCAGCGCGCCCTGTTCCCCGGCGCGACGGGCCAGCCAATAGGGGACGCTGGCGACCAGGACCAGGAAGGGAAACAGCGCCGCCGCCATGACCGGGTGGATCGCGCAAAGACCGGCCAGGGCCGCAAGCGGCACCAGAAGGGCGCCGACATAGTCCGCCAGGGTATGGGCGTAGAAATGCTCCATCAACTCGGCGTCGCTGGTGGCGATGGCCGCGAGTTCTCCTGTCTGCCGCCCGAGTACGGAATCCGGAGCCGCCCTTTCCAGCCCGTCATAAATGCCGATCTGCAACGTCTCGATCAGCGCGAAAGCCAAGGCATGGGAGATGTGGGCCTGCCACCAGCGCGCCCCGGCGGCGGCCACGACCACGATGCCGAACAGCCAGAAGCCGGAAACACCAAAGCCGGGAAGGGGGTCGGGCAGCGCGGCCCCCGTCACCGCCCGGCCGACCAGCCAGGCGCCGCATGCCAGACTGGCGAGCGTGCCGCCCTGGGCGAGGACGCCGGACAGCATCGTCAGAGCCAGCAGCCGGCGGCGCCCTTTCAGGAGCGGCAGCAGCCCGAGAATACCGGCAGCACCCTGTCTCGCCGCCAATCCGGAAAAGATCCTGGCAATCATGCGGCTGCCCCCTGAAGTGCGGCAAGCCGGGCATAGACGCCGCCGTTCCGTTCGAGATCGGGACGCGCGCCGTCTTCGACCAGCCGGCCACCGTCGAAGACGAGGATCCGGTCCGCATCGGCGACGGCCGACAGCCGATGGGCGATGAGCAGGGTGGTGCGCCGGCCGGACTGCCTGGCGAGCGCCTCCCGGATCGCCTGCTCGCTTGCGGGGTCGAGGCTGGAGGTGGCCTCGTCCAGGATCAGGATCGGCGCGTTCTTGAGAAGCGCGCGTGCGATGGCGATACGCTGACGCTGCCCGCCGGACAGCGTCGCTCCGCGTTCCCCGATCCGGGTCGCATAGCCGAGCGGCAGGCTTTCGATGAAGGCGTCGATGTGAGCGGCCTGGGCCGCGGCCCGGATCTCCTCATCCGTCGCGTCCGGTTTCGCCAGTTTGAGATTGTCGGCGACCGTGCCCTCGAACAGCACCGTATCCTGGGAAACGACGCTGATGAGCGAGCGCAGCGTCTCCAGCGGCAAGGAGCGGATGTCGGTTCCGCCGATGCGGATCGTACCGGCGTCCGGATCGAAGAAGCGAAGCAGCAGGGCGACGACGGTGGACTTGCCCGCTCCCGAGGGTCCGACCAGCGCGACATGTTCCCGTGCCGCGACATGGAAGGACACGGCATCGAGCGAAGGCGCTCCCCCGCCCGCATAGCTGAAGCGGACATCCTCGAACCGGATGTCGTGGGCGGGCGGTGCCGGCAGCGGCCGGTCCGCTTCGCGCACCGGCGGATCCATCGCCAGGAATTCCATGATCGGCGCGACGGCTCCGCCGACCGCCCAAGCGCTGTGGAACTCACGCTCCAGTCGTTCGAGCGGCCGGAACGCCTCCCGCGCCAGGAAAAGCGTGACCAGCATCGCGAAGGGATCGAGAGTGCCGGACGATACACGCCATGCGCCTGCCGAGAGAACGAGCGCCATACCCGACAGCATGACCAGGCCGGTCAGGCCGGTTCGCATCAGGGTGACCGCCAGGGTGGTCATCGATTCCCGCCGCAACGCGGCCGCATGGTCCGCCAGCACCGCCCGCCGCCGTGCCGAGGCGCCGAAGGCCTTCACCGTGACGATGCCCTGCAGGCTGTCGAGCAGATAGGCACCGAGCGCACCCAGAGCCGCGAAGATTCCGGAGGTCCGCGGCATCCGCCACCGCAACCACAGCCGGTCGAGCACGGGAAAGCCGCCGACGAACAGGCACAGCAGGGCGGCCGAAGGCCAATCGACGGCGGCGATGGCGGCGAGAATGCCGCAGCATCCGAGAACGGCGTTCCAAAGAGCCGGCAGATAGCGGCTGTGATAGGTTTCCAACGCCTCGACGCCGCCGACCAGGATCGCCTGAAGCTCGCCGGTCCGCCGGCGAAGCGTGACGCCCGGACCGAGATCGAACAGGTGCCGCAGCAGCCGGCCGCGCAGCGTCTCCTTCACCGTGCGCGCCGTCGCCTGGGCAGCGATCTCCGCCCCCCACAGCAGCAGCGCACGCGCCAGCAGGACGGCGCCAAGTGCCAGAAGCAAGGGCATGATATGCTGAACCATGACGCGCGGATCGGGATCGCCGCCGACCGCATGCGCGAGCAGCAACGCCAGGAGTCCGCCCTGAAGACCATAGCATGCGGTGACGGCAAGGCCGATGACGACACTCACCGCGATGGGCCAGCGGACGGAGCCGCCCACGGCCAATGCTTTCCCCGGCATTCGGGACACCCTTTCAGAATGATCGCAACGAGACTTTCCGGTCGCACGCGCATCGGCCCGGCGCGGACACCGGCGGCCATCCTCGATGACCGGCGGTATCAGGCCAGGCCGTCCACCGCGAGATAGGCTCCGCCGCCCGCCGCCCGGCCGACGCGGGCACTGACGCGATAGACGCTTCGCAACAGGTCGGACGTGAGCACATCGGCCGGTGTTCCGGCATCGGCGACACGCCCGTCATGCAGGAAGATCAACTGGTCCGCCCAGTTCGCCGCCAGGGAAAGATCGTGCAGAACCACGATGACGATGCGGCCTTCCCGCGCCACGGACTTTATCGCCGACATCACCTCGACCTGATGGCGCAGATCGAGCGCGCTCGTCGGTTCGTCCAGAAGCAGGATCTGCGGCCTGCGGACCAGCGACTGGGCAAGGCTGGCCATTTGCCGCTGCCCGCCCGACAGCTGACCGAGCGGCCGCATCGCCAGGTGGAGGATGCCGATCCGTTCCAATGCCGACAAGGCGGCGTCCTGGCTGCGCCGGGCGGAGATGCCGGGCGAGAACAGCCGCAACGAGGCCAGGACGCTGTCGAGCACCGTCAGCCCATTGGTTGCGGCGATGGATTGCGGCATGAAGCCGACCAGCTCCGCCCGCCTGTGCGCAGTCAGGTCCAGCAGGTTGCGACCGTCATAGAGGATCTCTCCCGACGCCCTGATCATGCCGGCAAGGGCGCGCAGCAGGGTCGATTTGCCGGCGCCGTTGGGTCCGGCGAAGACACTGACCTCTCCCGGCCGGATCGTGGGAAGGTCGACGCTGTCGAAAATGACGGTCGTGCCGTAGCGGACGGTCAGCCCCCGCACGCCCAGGGGTCCTTTCGCGGGATTGTCGGTCATCGCAGCCCCCGTCCCCCCAGCAGCAGCGCGACGAAGCAGGGCAGCCCGACCAGCGACGTGACGATTCCGATCGGCAGAAGCACACCGGGCAGGAGTGTCTTGGAGGCGATGCTCGAAAACGACATGACCACCGCGCCGGCGAGGATCGACGCCGGCAGGAAGAAGCGATGATCCTCCCCAACCAGCAGCCGCGCGATGTGCGGACCGACCAGTCCGACGAAGCCGATGGTGCCGGCGACCGCGACCGCGACCGCCGACAGCAGGCTCGCCCGCAACAGGCAGCCGACCCGCAGCCATCGCGGATTGACACCGAGGCTCTGCGCCCGTTCCTCGCCCAGCGCCAGCAGGGTGAGCGACCATGCCGCGCGCATGGAGAACGGGATGGCGCCGGCGAGAACCAGGGCCAGCACGGCGACGGAGGTGCCGTCGGCCCGGTTCAGGCTTCCCATGGTCCAGAAGACCAGATGCTGCAGCGAGTCCGCTGGTGCTATGAACTGGATGACGGCGACCAGCGCGTTGAAGCCGAAGACCAGAACGATCCCGAACAGCACCAGCGGCATCGCCCCCTGTCCCATGGCCGCGAGGGCCTGGATCAGCATCACCGATCCGATGGCGAAGAGAAAGGCGTTGACCGGCACCGCCAGCACCGGCGGCACGAATGGAACGGCGATGCCGAGCACGATGGCCAGGGCGGCGCCGAACGCGGCCGCAGAGGAAATGCCCAGCGTAAACGGGCTGGCCAGCGGGTTGTGCAGGATCGTCTGCATCTCCGCGCCCGCCAGCGCGAGGCTGGCACCGACCAGCACCGCCAGCACCGCCGCCGGCAGACGGATCTGCCACATGATGACCGCAGGCAACCCCTGGTCGCCACCGGCACCGAACAATCCGTCCAGGATATCCCGCAGGGACAGACCGGCCGGACCCGTCATCAGGTCCGCCAACAGGCCGGCAAGCATCAGAACCGCCAGAACGGCGATGCGGACCGATCGCCGTTTCAAGCCGTCCGAATACTGGGCGGCGATCCCGGCCCTCGATACCGCTTCGCCGGCTCCGATTCCGCTCATCTGGCGGCACTCTTGGCATCGACCCAGAAGGTGCCCTCGAGCGGAAAGGCCAGCAGGGTCCGGTTGATCTCGGCCATCGTCCTGTCGGGGTCGAGATCGGCGAACGCCGCCGGATGCAGCATTGCGGCGATCTTTTCGACGCCGACGAAGAACAGGGGCGTGTCGAAGAAGAAAAGCCAGACCCCGCCAGCGCGACCGTTCTCGACCGCCGCCAGCTTGGCGATGCCCGGCGCCTTCAGAATGGTCGCCATCGTCTGACGCGCGGCATCGGGAGTCACGCCGGGACCGACCTGCAACCCGTTGAGAGCCACGGCCGAACCGCCGCCGGCCAGATAGAAGTCCGGGGCGTGCGTCAGCAGATATTCGAGATTGATCTTGCCGATGGCGCCCGGAACGATGTCGGCGCCGATGTTGTGTCCCCCTGCGGCGGCGATGAAGTCGCTCATGTTGCCGGGACCTGAGGTATAGCAGCAATCCTTGCCGTCGGGATTCAGATGAAAGAACACCCGTTTCGGCCCGCCGGTCTTTGCAAGACGCGCGGCGACGGCGGCCATATGGCTCTCATAATAGGCGATGAAGCTTTCCGCTTCCCGTTCACGGTCGAGCAGCGCGCCCAGCATCCGCATGCTCGGAACGATGTTGGTCAGCGGCTTCTGGAAGAAATCGACGAAGACATAGGGAATTCCGGCGGCATCGAGCCTGTCCAGGCCATCCGGCGGCGGGCCGTAGAGCGTGAAGATCACGAGATCGGGCTTGGCGGCGATCGTCGCCTCCATCGAGAAGGAACCGGCCGTCGTTCCGCCGACGTCGGGTATGCTGTCCGCCTTGGGGAAGCGCTTGCGCAGCACCTCGAAGGTTGCGGGGGAATAGCGCTTGAAATCGTTGCCCCAGGCGACGACGAAGGACAGAGGATCCTTGTCGAGGAGACCGAGGGTCAGGACATGCCGCCCTTCCGGAAGGACGATCCTTTTGGCGGGCGACGGCAGCGTTACCTTGCGGCCGAGCATGTCCGTCACGGCGATCGCGGACTGGCCGGCGGCCAGCGCCTGCTCACCGCCGGCGCCAAGCAGCCAGACCGCCAGGAGGGCCAGCAGGAGGAGTGCCCGGCGCGCGATCCGGCGAACCGCATCCGCTCCGCCGGGAAAATGGGAGAATGTCGGCATTCTTGGCGTCCTTACCAGCGGTAGCTGAGAGTGGTCAGAACCGATCGCCCGTATCCCTGATTGCAGGACGTCGCGGAGCAGGTCGAGTAATAGTGCTTGTCGAACAGATTGGTGGCGTTGACGGCGAGTTTCGCCCCCTTCAGCGCCGGCTTCAGCGCGCCCAGGTCGTAATGGACAGCGGCATCGACAAGCGTGAATTCCGGAACCTTGATGGTGTTGGCGGTATCGGCATAGGTCGATCCGACATAGCGCAGACCGGAGCCGAACCCGAACCCGGCCATCGGCCCGTCCTGGATCGTATAGTCGCCCCAGAAAGAGGCCATATGCTTGGGCTGCCCGGTCGGCGCCTTGCCGCGCGCGGCGGCGACCGTCGTGCTGGTGGTCTCGCTGTCGATGTAGGTGTAGCTCGCCCGCGCCTTCAAGGACGGGGTGAGGTTGGCGACCGCCGACAGTTCGGCCCCCTTGGAGGTCACTTCGCCGGTCTGGATCGAGTTCAGCGAATTGTTGGGATCCGTCGTCCGCACATTGGTCTGAACCAGGTGGAACCAGGCCGCCGTGAACAGAGCGTCCCAACCTGCCGGCTGGACCTTCACGCCGGCCTCGACCTGCTTGCCGGTGGTCGGCTTGTAGGCTTCGCCGTAGAAATCGGTGCCGAGGATCGGGCTGAACGAGGTGGCGTAGCTGACATATGGGGCGACACCGATGTCGGTGAGATAGGTCAGGCCGACGCGATAGGTGAAGTCCTGATCGTTCTGCGACGTGCTGCCGCCCCGGAGCTTGTTCTTGGTATCGACGGAAGCCCAGTCCTGCCGCCCCGCGAGATCGAGCACGACACGGTCGGCGAGAGTCAGGCTGTGCGCGGTGTAGAGACCGATCTCATCGGCGCTCTGATAGGTCTTCGCGCTGGGCGACAGCGTGCCGAGGGTCGCCGTGTAGGTCGGGTTGTAGATGTCGATGCTGGCCGCCCGGCCGGCATTCAGATAATAGTCCTCGCCCGTTCTGCGCCAGGAAACGCCGAAAACCGACGTGGCACGGACCGGTCCCGCCCGCCATTCGGCCTTGGCGTAATTGTCCGTGGAGAAGATGTTGCCTTTGATGTCGAATTCGTATGCGGCGCGATTGAGCGTGCGCATGTCGGCGGCAAGACTCAAGCCGGACAGCGTCTGGGTGTAGAGATCGGTATAGCTGTAGCGGCTGCCGGAATGGAGCGACCAGACGCCGTCGATGCGATGGTCGAGGATGTATCCGATGCTGGCCTGGATCATGTGATTGTCCAGATCCTTGCCATCGAGATAGGTGTTCCAGGGAATCTTTCCGTTGCGGTTGGCCAGCAGCGTGCCATTGATCGGCACCATCGGGCGCGGCGGTCCGAATTCGTTGCGGCTGTAGGAGCCGAGGACCGTCAGCGTGGTGTCTGCATCGGGCCGCCAGGTGAAGGACGGGGCGATGTAGCCCGTGTTGTCGGGGACGTGGTCGAATTGCGTGTCGGCCTTCCGGCCAACGCCGACGATCCTGTAGAGCAGCGTCTTGTCGTCGTTCGCCGGACCGGAGAAATCGAACTGCCCCTGGAAACGGTTGTCGCTGCCGTACTGAATGCCGACCTCACGCAGCGTCTCTTCCGTCGGGCGCTTGTTGATCATGTTGACCACGCCGCCCGGCGAACCCGCTCCATAGAGGAAGCCGTTCGGACCGTTCAGGACCTCGATGCGCTCCATGCCGTACGGCTCGTAGCGCACATAGGACTGTGCCGTCGTCGACCTCAGGCCGTCCAGAAGGATGCCGCTCAAAGTCGCATCGAAGCCACGGATCGTGAAGCTGTCGTAGCGTTGAGACACCGCCGAGGTCGAGGCGAAGACGCCCGGAACATAACCGAGCGCCTGGGTCGTCGACTGAACGGCGCGGTCGGACAGTTCCTCGCGTCCGATGACGCTGACGGATTGCGGCGTTTCGAGAATGGAAGCCCCGGTCTTGCTGGCCGTACTGCTCCGGTTCGCCACATAGCCCGTGACGGCCCCATCGGGCTGTTCGCCAGAAACCGAAATCGTTGGAAGCGAAGTCGCTCCGTCGCCGTTTTGCCGGGCTGACGATTGATCGTTCCGCGTTTCCGTCTGCGCCGAAACAGCCGACGGGATCGCCGCGATCATCAGAATCGCGACCGAACCGGCGACATGAGCCTCCAGACGATGCTTGCGCCTGCTTCTGGGCAAACTGCCTCTCCCCAATTTGCGAATGAAAATCAGTTGCCACATGGAAAGCCTTCCCGGCGCCTCCAGGCAACGCCGCCGCCTTTCGATGGCCGCACTTTTTCTTTCGATAGCGGCGCATGGGTTTGGGAGCACGGTGAGCGGATGCCCGATGGAAAACCCCACCGAAGGCTCACCCGGAAACGGCCTCACCCGGATCGGAGCGCTGATGGTCCGGTCCGGGCGAGACGTGTGCCTTGCGGGAATCCCCGCCCCTCATCCATGGGCGGAGTTGGGACATGCCTTCAGAGACACACCTGCTTCGGCGAAACGCCGAACTTCTTTCGGAAGGCGACGGAGAAATGTGCCGGGCTGTAGCCGACGGAATAGGCGGCGCAGGAGACGCTCATCTCCCCCTCCACCAGCAGGCGATAGGCAGCATCGAGCTTCGCCGATCGCAGATAGCCGAAGACGCTGTCGCCGAAGACGCGGCGGAAACCGACCGTCAGCTTTCGGGGATTGAGGCCGACACTTTGCCCCAGTTCTGCCAGTGAAGGCGGCTGGCGCATGCGTGCCGTCAGGATGTCACGCGCATGCTGGAGCTTCTCGATGTCCGCCGTCGAAAAATGCAGGTCTTTGGCATTCGATGGGGTGGCCTGCAAACTGTCCAGGGCATGCGCGGCGATCTCCAGCGCCTTTCCGGACAGATAAAGTGTGCGCGACAGCCCGCGAAGGGGGCAGGCGCCAACCTGCGCGCAAAGCGCCCTCACGGCGGCCGATGCACTGGTCACGGCAAGGCTGGGGCCGGATGCGCCCTTCGACGCATCGCTCAACCGTTCGAACGCCGTGGGGAGGCGATCCTTGACGGTCGACGCCGACAGGCTGATCGCGGTGAACTGCATCCGGCTTCCGGCTGGAAAGGACTGCATCCCCTCGCAGTCGCTCTCGTTCCAGATCGCGCAGATGCAGGGGCCGACAATCCTGGTTTTTTCGCAGTTGGGCAGCTTGCACAGCAATTCGCTGTTGTCGACGACGACCAGCTTCAACCCTTTGGTGAGAGGTTCCGATTCCCAAGCGGTGGATTGAGCGCAGATGTGGCCGCATGTCAGAGAGACCGTGCCGTCATAGAAGGATGCGACACTGCCGCCGATGGACACCGCTGGACGGATCGTCTTGCCGATTTCGGGCGCTTTCTCAACCATAAAGCCTTTCCCCACATCCAAAGACACCCATCCAAGGGACGAGGTGCCTCAATCATGTTCATTGCGCATCATATTGCGATTGATAATCATTATCAATTGTAAACTCTTTTCCCAAGCTCGCGTGCCGGTTCCGATGGGAGAAATCCCGTATTTCCATCGGAAAATTCGTCAAAACACAATTTTAAGAAAACAAACAACAGAGCACTGTGCGATTTCTTTAAAATCCAGAAAACATTCTACAATATAATCACGAGCTATATGTAAAAACGCCAATCCAACTTCGATAAATCATAAAATGGCAGTCAACCAATGGTGCCATGATGATTCGGAACCATCCTACAGCAAAGGAACCCGCATTCGATCGAAAGAATGAGTGCGGCAATCTAAAATGATAATCATTCTCATTTACAAGTGATGCCGATACACAGGGGCTGAAGGCGGAATTGCCTGTATCGAGCGCATTCGCGCCGATCCCTCCCGGCCCCGCAATGGTCCCGCGCTCTCCGGGTGGGCGGCTTTGCAGATCGCAAGCGGATGCCTTCAATCCAAATCGGAGACGCTGCCATGTCCGCTCCTGTCACGGCCACGATGCACCCAACTGCGCCGGATTGGCCCCCCGAATTCGTGGAACGCTATGTTTCCGCTGGCTTCTGGAGATCCGAGACCTTCGGCGGGGTCCTGAAGACCGTGGCCGGGCGGATGGGGGCACAGATCGCGCTGGTCGATGGGGACCGGCGCCTGTCGTTCGAGGAGCTCGACCGTTCCGTCGATGAACTGGCCGCCGGATTTGCCGGGTTGGGGCTTGGCAAAGGCGATGTCGTCGTCGTCCAGCTTCCGAACCGCGCGGCGTTCGTCGAGGTCGTCTTCGCCCTGTTCAGGCTGGGCTCGGTTCCGGTTTTCGCGCTGCCCGCCCACCGATCCGTCGAGATCGGGGCATTCTGCAGCTTCACCGGGGCAAAGGCCTACATCGTGGCCGATGTCGTCGGCGGCTTCGATTATCGGGAGCTGGCCGCCGACATCCGCGCCCGCGCGCCCTCGCTTGCCCATGTCATCGTCGACGGCGAGCCCGGCCCTTTCCTGGCGCTCGACGGGTTGCGGCGGCCGCCTGTCGACTTGCCGGCCATCGACGCCGGCGATCTGGCCTGTTTCCAGCTTTCCGGCGGGACGACCGGCATTCCCAAGCTGATCGCACGCCGTCATCGCGACTATCTCTATAATGTCAGGGCGAGTGTGGAGGCGTGCGACTTCAACGAACGCACGGTCTACCTCGCCGCTTTGCCGATGGGGCATAATTTCCCGATGGCGTGCCCCGGCTTCCTGGGCACCCTTCTTGCCGGCGGACGGGTGGTGGTGACGGACCGGCCGACCCCGGACGTCTGTTTCGACCTCATCGCCCGCGAGAACGTCACCGCCACCGCGCTGGTTCCGCCGTTGGCGATGGTCTGGCTCGATGTGGCGGAGATGACGAAGCCGCAGGTACCGAGCCTGCGCATTCTGCAGGTCGGCGGCGCCAAGCTCGGCCATGAAGCGGCCCGTCGTGTCGCTCCGGCCCTGGGGTGCAGGCTGCAACAGGTCTTCGGCATGGCCGAGGGTCTGATCTGCTTCACCGCGCCGGAGGATCCCGACGATGTGGTTCTCAACACCCAAGGCAAGCCGATGTCGACGGCCGACGAAGTGCGGATCGTCGATGGCGACGGCAACGACGTGCCCGACGGCGTCACCGGGCATTTGCTGACCAGGGGACCTTACACCATACGCGGCTACTTCGGCCTGTCCGAGCAGAACGCCGCATCCTTCACGCCCGATGGATTTTACCGCAGCGGCGATCTGGTCAGGCGCGTTGCCGGCGGCCAACTCGTCGTCGAGGGACGTGACACCGATCAGATCAATCGTGGTGGCGAGAAGATCGCGGCGGAGGAGGTCGAGAATTTCCTGCTCGGCCATGAGGGCGTGCTCGACGTGGCGGTCGTGGGGTTGCCGGACGGCTATCTGGGCGAACGTACCTGCGCCTTCGTGCTGCCGCGGTCGTCGCGTCCGACACCGAACGATCTGCGGATGTTCCTCAAGGCCAGCGGACTTGCCGCCTTCAAGATTCCGGATCGCTTCGAGTTCCTCGACAGCTTTCCCACGACGGGGGTCGGCAAGATCAGCCGCAAGACGCTGCGCGAGACCCTGAAGGCGATGCATTCAGGGGCCGGGGCCGCCTCGGCCGCCGCCGCCGAATAGGAGTGGATATGACCGCCAGCAACGTCTTGTCCGCCGGGGCGCTGACCGACTATGTCGCCGCTCTGATGGACATCCCGCCGCGAGACCTGTTTCCCGATGCCTCCTTGCTGGAGGCGGGCCTGGATTCGATCTCGATCATGCGGATCGCGGCCTATTTCAAGTCATTCGGGCACAGCGTGAAATTCGACGACCTGATCGCGACGCCGACCATCGGGGCCTGGATGCGCCTGGCTGGTCGGGGCGAAGACGCCCGGCCCGCCCGCTCTGGACAGGGCGATGCGGCCGCGGCCGACGGCGTCGTCCGGGATGACGGGGAGGCGTTCGATCTGACCCCGGTGCAGCAGGCTTACTGGTTCGGCCGGCGCGACGATCAGCCCCTCGGCGGCGTCGGTTGCCATCTGTATCTCGAACTCGACGGCGAGGGTGTCGATCCATCCAGGCTCGACCGGGCGGTGAAAAGGCTCGCCATCCGCCATCCCATGCTCCGGGCGCGTTTCCTCGACGACGGCCGGCAGCGGATCGGAGATGCCGGTCCGGGCGCCGCGTTGACGGTGCATGATTTCAGCCGCCGGCCGGACGGGGGGGCGGGAGCGCTGGCCGAGTTGCGCGACCGGCTGTCGCATCGCCGGTTAGCGGTGGTGGACGGCGAACCGTTCGGCGTGCAGCTCTCCCTGCTTCAAGGCGGCAGAACACGGCTCCATTTCGACATCGATCTGCTGGTCGCCGACGTTCTGAGCGTCTCCATCGTTCTCGGCGATCTGGCGGCGATCTATGGCGGCCGCGAGGATGAATTGCCACCGCTGTCGTTCGACTTCCGGCAGTATCTCGCGCGCATCCGGTCCGAACGCGCGGCGGACAGCGACATGGCGCGGCGCTACTGGTCGGAACGGCTTCCCTCGCTGCCGGGCGGCCCCCGCCTTCCGCTTCGCCGGGATCCCCGGGAACGGGTCGCACCCCGTTTCGTGCGCCGCCAGTTCCATCTCGCATCGGCCGACATCGACCGGATCCGTGCGCAGGCCCGGCGGCACGGGGTAACGCTGGCCTGCGTCCTCGCCACCGCCTATGGCGAGGTGCTGGCCCGCTGGGCCGGGGAGCAGCGCTTCCTCATCAACATCCCCCTGTTCGACCGGCAGGAGATCGATCCGGCAGTGCGCCACATGGTGGCGGATTTCACCAACCTCGTCCTGCTGGAGGTGGACTTCCAGACCAGGGCCGGCTTTGCCGATCGCGTCAGGGGGATACAGGCGCAGCTTCATCGCGACATTGCCCAGGGCGATTATTCGGGCGTGGAGGTGCTGCGCGATCTCGCCCGCCACGATCAGGGAGGCGGCCGGACCGCACCCGTCGTGTTCGCCTGCAATCTCGGCGCGCCCTTCGTTCCGCAGGAGGCTGTCGAGGCCTTCGGACAGGTGTCGTGGATGATCTCGCAGACGCCCCAGGTCTGGCTCGACCACCAGACATATCCGACGCCGGACGGGCTGCTGCTGAACTGGGACGCCGTGGAGGATCTGTTCCCGCCCGGTCTTCTCGACGACATGTTCGCCGCCTACGAAGGGCTGGTGCGCTCCCTGGCCGGCGGCGACTGGGACAAGCCGGCCAGTCTTCCGTTGCCTGCCGCTCAGGCTGCCGTCCGGACGGCGGTGAACGCCACGGCCGCGCCGGTCGAAGCGCGGCAACTGCACGAGGCCTTCTTCGCGCATGCCCTGGCCGGACCCGACTGCGTCGCGCTGATCGCGGGCAATGAGATTCTCAGCCGCCGCACCCTGGCCGAGCGGGCGTTGCGCATCGCCGGATTGCTGCGCGGCCGGGGGGTGCGGGACGGCGACGTGGTCGGCATCGCCCTGCCGAAGGGGGCGGACCAGATCGCCGCCGTTCTAGGGGTGGCCGCCGCCGGCGCCACCTATCTTCCGGTGGCCTGGGACCAGCCGGCCGCGCGGACACGGCGCATCTGTCTGCGGGCCGGGGCCGGGCTGGTTCTGACCCGCGCCGAGAAACTGGATTTCGCGGGCTGGCCTGACGGGGTCACGCCGGTCGACCTGGCCGAGGCCGCCGGTGTCATGCCGCTTCCGGCACCGGTCAGCGGCGATCCCGAGCGTTCCGCCTACATCATCTTCACCTCCGGTTCGACGGGAGAACCCAAAGGCGTCGAGGTCAGCCATGCCGCCGCCTGGAACACCGTCGCCTCCATCAACGACCGTCTGGGCGTCGGAAGCGGGGACAGGATCCTGGCACTGTCGGCTCTCGAATTCGACCTGTCCGTCTACGACATCTTCGGTCCGCTGTCGGCGGGTGGCGCCATCGTCACCATCGACGAGAGCCAGCGCCGCGATCCCGATGCCTGGATCGATCTCGTCCGGCGGCATCGGGTTACGCTGTGGAACTCGGTGCCGGCTCTGCTGGAGATGACGACGGTCGCGGTGACGGAGGGCAAACAGCTGGCGACGCTGCGCGCCGCGCTGATCTCGGGCGATTGGATTCCGCTCGATCTTCCCGACCGGCTGCGGCGCGTCTCCGGTCCGGGCGTCCGTTTCGTGGCACTCGGCGGCGCCACCGAAGCGGCGATCTGGTCCAACGCCATCGAGGTGACCGAGATTCCGGCCCACTGGCCTTCGATCCCCTACGGTCTGCCGCTGCCCAACCAGCAATTCCGCGTCGTCGATGCCCAGGGCCGGGATTGCCCGGATCTGGTGCCAGGAGAATTGTGGATCGGCGGCGACGGGCTTGCCCGCGGCTATAAGGGGGCGCCCGAGCTGACCGCCGAACGCTTCGTCGCCGCCGATGGCGGGCGCTGGTACCGGACCGGCGACCGGGGACGGTACTGGCATGACGGCACGCTGGAGTTTCTCGGCCGGCTCGACCACCAGATCAAAATCCGCGGGCATCGGATCGAACTGGGCGAGATCGAAGCTGCCCTGGAACGCCACCCCGCCGTCACGCGGGCGGCGGCGGCGGTGGTCGGGCACGGACCGGACCGGGCGCTCGGCGCCTGCGTCGCGCTGTCGGCACCGGCCGCCGACAGCGAAATCCTGGCCTTCGCACAGGGACAGCTTTCGGACCACATGGTGCCGCAACGGCTGGCCTTCGTGGACGCCCTGCCACTCACCGCGAACGGCAAGATCGACCGGACGGCCATCGGGGCATTGTTGGATCTCCAGCCACCGCCCGGTGCGGATGGTGGATCGCCCCCCCAGGGGCCTATCGAAACGGCGGTGGCCGCCTTGTGGAACGAGGCCCTGGGCACGACTGCGGCCCGCCGCGACGACAGCTTCTTCCAGCTCGGCGGAAACAGCCTGCAAGCGGCGAGGCTCGCGGCCGCAATCGCCCGGACCTTCGGCGTTTCGCTTCCTCTGCGTGCGTTTCTCGGCCGCCCGACGATAGCCGGCGTTGCCGGACTGATTGAACTGGACGCTGCCCGCCTGGGTACCGTCGAAGAAGGAACGGTATGATGATCCACCAGCTGGTGATGGAACTGAAGGATGCCGGCGTCGATCTCTGGGAGGAGAATGGGGCCCTGCGCTATCGTGCGCCGGCCGGTGCGATGTCGGCGGAGCGGCTGGAACGCCTGCGGCAGGGCAAGGCGGCGGTGCTGGACTATCTCGCCGCCAACGACGCCTCGTCCGTCACACCGGACCGCGAACATCTGCATGAGCCCTTTCCGCTGACCGATCTGCAATCCGCCTATCTGATGGGGCGTGGCGACGCTTTCGACCTGGGCGGCGTCGCCTGCCACGGCTATCTGGAATTCGAGTTCGCGGCTCTCGACGTGGCCCGGCTGCAAACGGCGTGGCGGAGCCTGATCGCCAGGCACGACATGCTCCGCGCCATCGTCAGCCCCGATGGCAGCCAGCGGATCCTTGCCGATGTGCCCGCCTATGTGATCGAGGTCACCGACGCGCGGGGACGGGCGGAGGCCGGAAATCCTCCGGCGGTCGAGGGGTTCCGTTCGGCGCTGTCGCACCGGAAGGCCGCCACCGACCGCTGGCCGCTGATCGAACTCAAGGCAACGCTGGAGGATCGCCGCGCCACGCTGCATGTGTCGATCGATCTGCTGGTCTGCGATTTCCAGAGCGCGCGGCTGCTTCTCGGCCAATTGAGCGCCGCCTATTTCGACGGTGCGGCCGGATCGCCGCCCGCCATCTCGTTCCGCGATCATGTGCTGGCCGAACGCCGGCGCAAGGAGGATGCGCGTTTCCAGCGCGACCAGGGATATTGGCTGCAACGGATCGAGAGCCTGCCGCCGGCGCCGGCGCTTCCGGCCGGGACGGGCGGCGCGGCTCCCCGCTTTTCCAGAAAATCCTTCGTCCTGCACGAGACGGACTTCCAGGCCCTGGGCGCGCATGCCGGACGCCATGACATCGGCGTCTCGCCCGCGCTGTTGACCGCCTATGCCGAGGCGATCGGCCGTTGGTCGGCCCAGAGCGCCTTCACCCTCAGCCTGACGACGGCGCGGCGGGAAACGGCCCATCCCGAGATCGACGCCGTGGTCGGCGATTTCAGTTCCGTCGAACTGCTGGGCGTGACGCTCGATCCGCAGCGATCCTTCGCCGAACAGGCGCGCGCGCTTCAGGAGCAGCTGTGGGCCGATCTCGATCATCCGAATTTCTCGGGCATCGACGTGCTGAGGGAATTGGCCAGACGGCGCGGGCGCGATGCGGCGCTGTTCCCGGTCGCCTTCACCAGCGCCATCGCCGGCGGCTCCGAATGCCGGGCCGCTCTTTTCCCGGGGGCGAAGCAGAGCTTCGGCATCACCCAGACCCCGCAGGTGGCGATCGATTGCCAGATCGGCCCGGGCGAGGAGGGGCTGACCGTCAATTGGGACATCCGTGACGGCGCCGTTCCCGACGACGTCATCCAGCCGATGTTCGAGGCGTTCGAGGCGCTGGTGCGCTCCCTCTGCCGCGACGCGACGGCTTGGACCGCGCCGGCCGCCATCGATCTGCCGTCCGACCAGCGGGTACGGCGGGCCGGGGTGAACGGCGTGACCCGGCCGCTGCCGACCGGGCTGCTGCAGGATCCGTTGTTCGAGCAGGCGGCGAAAGCTCCCGAACGCATCGCGGTCATCGACCTCCAGCACACCGACCGGGGGCCGGTGCAGCGTGAGATCACCTATGGCGAATTGGCCGGCCGGGCCGACGCCGTGGCGGCCACCCTGAGGCGGAGCGGCTGCGCCCCCGGCGATCTGGTGGCCGTCGCGATGGACAAGGGCATCGACCAGATCGTCGCCGTGCTCGGCGTGCTGCGGGCGGGAGCGGCTTATCTTCCGCTCGATCTCGGCCAGCCGCGGGCGCGCCGGGACGTCATTCTGACCGCCGCCTCCGTCACCCATATGCTGACCCACAGCGATATCGCCCTGCGGCTGGAACCGCCGATGACGGTGGACCATGTGATCGCGGTGGACCGGATCGAGACCACCGGGCATGACGGCGCCGTCACCGATCTCGCCGCCGTCACCGATCTCGCCTATGTGATTTTCACCTCGGGTTCGACGGGCACGCCCAAGGGGGTGATGATCGACCATCGGGGGGCCAGGAACACCATCGACGACATCAACGAACGTTTCGCCGTCGGCGCGGCGGATCGGGTGTTCGGGCTGGCGAATCTCGGGTTCGACCTCTCGGTTTTCGACATTTTCGGCGTGCTCGGCGCGGGCGGAACGCTGGTTCTGCCCGATCCGTCGAGGCGTAGCGATCCATCGCACTGGGCGGAACGGCTGACGGCCTGCGGGGTCACGCTGTGGAACTCGGTTCCGGCCCAATTGGAGATGCTGACCGACTATCTGCGCGGCGAACCCGGCCACCGGCCGCGAAGCCTGCGGCTGGCGATGCTGTCGGGTGATTGGATTCCGGTTTCCCTACCGGCGCGCATCCGCCATTTCCTGCCCGATCTGGAGCTGATCGGCCTGGGCGGTGCGACGGAAGCGTCGATCTGGTCGATCTTCCACCGGATCGGGACGGTGCCGCCGGAGTGGAAAAGCATTCCCTATGGCAAGCCGCTTGCCAACCAGACCTTCCACATCCTCGACGAGGCCCTGCGCCCCTGTCCCGATCAGGTCGCTGGAGAGCTTTACATCGGCGGCCACGGTCTGGCGCTGGGTTATCTCGGCGACCGGGAGAAGACCGACGAACGCTTCTTCCGCCACCCGCTGACCGGCGAGCGCCTGTATCGGACGGGCGACTTCGGGCGCTACCTGTCCGATGGCAGCATAGAATTCCTCGGCAGGCAGGATCTTCAGGTGAAGATCCGCGGGCATCGGATCGAGATCGCCGAAGTCGAGGCGGCGCTGGCCGATCATCCCGATGTGGCCGGTGCCGCGGTGCTGGTGCAGGGGGAGGACAACCGCGACCGGCGCCTCGTTGCCTTCGCCACCGCCGTCACGGCCTCGCATCGTCTCCACGCGCTGCCGGATCTGCCCGAGGTGGTCGATGCCGCGGCGGGACAGCTCGTCGCCGGGCTGGACATGGCCAAGGTCTCCGCGCTCGCCGCCAGCATCGAACGGGTTTCTCTGCTGTCGATGGCGGCGGCGCTCGACGGTCAGGGCGTCTTCTCCGGCCCTGGACCGGGGCCGTCTGCCGATGAGGTGCTTCGCGCCTGCGCGGTCAGCCCGCGCAACCGCAGGCTGATCCGGCGCTGGCTGCGCGCCCTTGTCCGTGAAGGGTTTCTGGCCTGCGACGAGACCGGCCGCCATCGTCGGCTTCGGCCGGTCGATCGCGGCGAAATCGACGGGCTCTGGTCGCGGATCGAGGATCTGGCGCGGGACGTCGATTGGGGCGGCGAGGTTCTCCGCTATGTCCGGTCGAGCCAGGAGGTTCTCGGCGGGCTGATGTGCGACGAGGTCGATCCTCTGCATCTTCTGTTCCCGGAAGGGGAAACCATCGTCGCCGAGGCGGCCTACCGGAACAATCTGGTGAGCCGGCACATGAACGGTCTGGTCTGCGCGGTCGTCCGTCATATCGCCCTGAGCCGGAAGGCGGGCGGCACGGGCGGCGGCATCAGGCTTCTCGAAGCCGGGGCCGGCGTCGGCGGAACCAGCATGGAGCTTATCCCCCGCCTGGACGGCTGCGGTGTCGAGTACCATTTCACCGACGTTTCCCAGTATTTCCTGAACGCGGCGGAAAGCCGGCTGGGCGCATTCCCCTGGGTGCGGTTCGGGCTGTTCGACATCAATGCCGATCCGATCGCCCAGGGCATCGAGCCGAATACGGTGGATGTGATCCTGTGCGCCAATGTGCTGCACAATTCCCGCGATGTCGCCGACGTCCTGCGGCGGCTGCGGGAGATCCTGGCGCCCGGCGGCTGGCTGGTCTTCATCGAGGCCACGTCCGACAGCTATCAGATCATGTCGTCGATGGAGTTCAAGGAAGGGCTCACCGACTTCGAGGATTGCCGCCGCGCCCTCGACACCACCTTCCTGTCCTGCGGCCAGTGGGAGGATCAACTGCGGCTGGCCGGTGCTGCGACCGTCCTGCGTTTTCCGGGCGACGGCGGCGCGATGTCCGATGTCGGTCAGCATGTCTTCGCGGCCCAGTTCAAACCCGACCGGATGGCGATCCCGGCGGCGGAGCTTCGCCGGCATGCAAGCGAACGGCTGCCCGAACACATGGTTCCTGCGGAAATCCATATTCTCGACAGCTTGCCGGTGACGGAAAACGGAAAGATCGACCGCAAGGCGCTGGCCGGCTTGGCGCCGAAATCCCGGCGGACCGCGGCGGCTGCCGGATCGATGCCGCGGGACGATCTCGAACGGGAGATCGCCGCCGTCTGGGCCTCGGTTCTGCGGCTGGAGTCCGTCGGCATCGACCAGAACTTCTTCGATCTCGGGGGAGATTCTCTGCTGGTGGCGCAGGTCGTCGGCCGGCTGCGTGAATGCTTGCCCAAGGCAGCCGGGCTGGAGTGGGACGTGCTGTTGCGGCGGCTGCTCAATCAGCCGACGGTGGCGGCATTGGCGGATCTGCTGCGCGGCGCCGGCGGGCCGGCGGGCGATGGCTTGTCGCTGATCGAACTGAGGCAGGGCGATGGCAAGGGGCCCACGCTGCTGTTCGTCCATGACGGCAGCGGAACCATCGTACCGTACCGGTCCCTGCTCGACCGTCCGGACGGCAACGTCCGTCGCATCCTGGGACTTGCGATCCAGGATCCGGCGCCCTTCCTGGCGATGGATCCCGCCTGCGCCATCTCCGAATTGGCGGACGGTCATGTCGGCCGCATCGTGACCGCCCTGTCACCGGGCGAACGGCTCCATATCGTCGGCTATTGCCTGGGCGGTCTGCTGGCGACGGAGATCGCACAGCGGCTGGCGCAGCGCGGAATAGCGGTGGAGCGGCTGAGCGTCATCAGCAGCTATCGGGTGCCTTTCCTCATCGAGGACGATATTCTTGCCGAATATGTCTTCGCCCGCGTCATGCGCGCCGATCCGGCCGTTCTCGGCTATCCGGCGGACGAGGCCGGGATGCGGCGGCTGATCGGCGATGTGCTGGCCGAGACCCCCGGCCGGGTCGGTCCGGGCTCGCTGGAACGGGCGGCGGCATCCCGCGGCGGGGATGCGGCGTCGGCGCTGCTGATCCTGGCCAGCCGCGGGCAGGATGAGCGGTTGGAGGCCATCGCGCGGCATATGCGCCACGCCGGAACCGATCTCGCTTCCCACGAGCGGGTGAAATCCCAGTATGAGCTGATCAGGCACAGCCTGGCTGCCGTCGCCCGGCACGAGGGACGGCCATATTCCGGTGACATGACCTTCATCCGGCAAACCGGCGAGGTCCAGGTCCTTCCAGGCATGCACGACGACATGAGCGCCTATTGGGCGGCCCTGTGCTCCGGCCGGCTGCGCATCGCCGATGTTCCAGGCGATCATTTCAGCTGCCTGTCGCCACCGAATGTCGGTGCCGTCGCCGCCGCTCTCGGCCTCGACAAGCGGGAGCCGGGCGATGGCCGGTGAACCGACGGTCGGACTCCTGGGGGGATCGGGAGCTGTCGGGCGCGGCGTTCTGCGCGCCCTTGCCGGCACCGTCCGGCTGCGGGTCGGCGGGCGCGACCGGAAGCGGGCGGAGCGGGCTCTGGCGGAGGAGGCGGATGGGCACGGCGAGATCCACGTGGTCGACCCGCAAGACGGCGACGCGCTCGCCCGCTTTTGCGACGGCTGCGATGCGGTCGTCAACTGCGCCGGGCCAAGCTGCCGCCTTCTGGATGCCGTCGCGCTGGCGGCGCTGACGGCCGGTGCCCATTATGTGGATCCGGGCGGAGACGATCCGCTGCATCGCCGCATCGTCCACCACGATTGGCGGGGACGATCCGCGGTGGTGTCGGCGGGCATGCTTCCCGGATTGTCGGGGCTTCTGCCGCTCGATCTGGTCGGGGAGTTCGACAGCATCGATCGCGTGACCGGCTATGCGGGGGGAATCGAGCGCTTCTCCCCCGCCGGGGCCGAGGATTTCCTGGCCAGCCTGTCGAACGGCTTCGGCTGGGGCGGCATGTGCGTCCGGGCCGGCGATCTGCGGCCGTCCCCGGCACCGCATCCCGATCCGGTCAGGCTGCCCCTCTCGCGCACTCCGGCCGAAGCGCGGCCTTACGTCAGCAGCGAGTTCCTGCGGCTCTGCCGGCGGCTCGCGGTGGATGGGGACTGGTACAATGTCTTTCCCGGGCGCCACACGGTCGATTTCCTTCGCCGTTTCCAAGCCGGGCAAGCCGGGGGCGGTCCCCCCGAGACGGTGGATGCGGGGGTGGATGCGGCGGCGGTCGCGGGACTGATCGGCGCCAGCGCTCTGGACGTGGCGGGACGGTCGCCGGAGCAGCTCCTGGTCATCGAAGCGACAGGCCTGCGCTCCGGCCGTCCTGCGGTGCGCAGCATCGCCGTCCGTGCCGGCTCCGGTGCGGCGCTGACGGGCGGAGTCGCGGCATGCGCGGTGCTGGCGGTGCTGGAGGGCGCGATCCCGGACGGGGTCCATCATGCCGCAGACATTCTGCCGGTGCGGACGGTGCTGTCCCGGATCGGGATGTGGTGGCCTGATTGCCGGATCCTGAGATCGGATGCCGCCGCGGTCGCCGTGGACGAGGGAGCGTTATGAAACGCGGGAACGTTATGAACGGCGCAAGCTCCGGCATCGGGGGGGACTGGCTCAGAGTCCATCGGCGGAGCCCTGCCGCTCCCCTCCAACTCGCGTGCTTTCCCCATGCCGGCGGTGGCGCCAGCTTTTTCCGGCGTTGGGCCGACATCCTGCCGGCGGAGGTCGAACTGGTTGCCGTGCAGTATCCCGGCCGCGAAGACCGCATCGACGACGCGCTCATCCCGGAAATCGGCGAACTTGCACGGACGGCGGCCGATGCCCTGCGGAACGGCGTTCGCAGAAGGATCGCCCTGTTCGGGCACAGCATGGGCGCGACCCTGGCATTCGAGACGGCCCGCCTGCTGGAGCGGTCGGGCATCGCCGTTTCCCATCTCTTCCTTTCCGGTCAAACCCCGCCGCACCGCCATCGCGCGACGCATTTCCACCTGCAATCCGACGAGGATCTGCTGGACGAGGTCCGGCGGCTTGCCGCCACACCGATGGAAATCTTCGACATCGCCGAAATCCGTCAGCTTCTGCTGCCGGTCATTCGCAGCGACTACCGGGCGATAGAAACCTATCGGGCGGACGATACGGGGCGCCTGCTCTGTCCGATCACGGTCATGCTGGCGGATGCGGATACCGAAGTGAGCCTGGACGAAGCCGGCGGCTGGGCACGCCACAGCCACGGCCGAACGACGATACGGACTTTCACCGGCAGCCATTTCTACCTCGTAGAGCGCTGGCGGGATGTGGTGGCGGCGATCCTGGCCGATCTCGGCTGTGCCCATCCACCGTCTTCCGGATGGCCGTCCACACCGTGACCCGAGGGCTTGGCGGCCGTTGCCCGCCAAGCGCGATCCATAAGGAGTGTTGAGCATGAAGAGTCCGGAGCAATGCGCGGATCTCCAGGATGTCCGGACGGGCATCGACACCATCGACCGCCAGATCGTCACCCTGCTGGGTGAACGCCTGCGGTATGTTCATGCCGCCGCCGCCTTCAAACCGACGGTGGAAAGCATCCCGGCGCCGGAGCGGGTGGCGGCGATGATGGTCGAACGCCGGAGCTGGGCCGTGGAGGTCGGCCTCCCGCCGGACTTCGTCGCGGGTTTGTTCGCGAAGATCACCGATTGGTACATCGCGACACAGACCGCCTATTGGCGCGCCAGGCGCGACGCGTGACGGAGGATACGCAATGCTGTCCGATTTTCTCGCGATCCGTCTGCGTGAAGCCTTGCAGGGCGCACGACGGCAGGCTGAGCGGCATGGCGAAACGGTGCTGGCCACGGCGAGCGCGCCGGTCGAACCGAGCGCGTTCGACCTGCCGTCGCTCTTCGCGTCTCGTCCGAAACGGTTGCCGGCCTTCCTTTGGCTGGGAACCGGGGATCACGGCATGGTCGGCCTGGATGTCGCCTGGGAAGCCGTCGCCCAAGGGGAGGAGCGGTTTTCCGCGATCGCGGCGGCATGGCGGCGGACCGCGAAAAACGCCGTCGTGTCCGGAGAGGAGGGGCCGGTCGCCCTCGGAGGCTTCCGGTTCGACCCGCGACGGCCGACTTCGGAGTTGTGGCGGGGCTTTCCCGATGCGGTGCTGAGCGTGCCGCGCTTCGTCCTGCGTTTGCGGCATGGCCGGGGCCAAGTGATCGTCAGCGACGCGGTCGACCATGCCACGGACATCGAAGCCCGCTTCACCGCATTGTTGGATGCATGGTCCCGCTTGCGGGAATTGAACAGGAATCCGGATTCCACCGAAAGCGCCATGCCGGAACTGCGCGAGAGACCCGGGGATCGACCGGCCTGGACGGCGCTGGTCGATCGGGCGGTCGCGACCATCGGGCGCGGGGAACTGGAAAAGGTGGTCGTGGCGCGAACCGTCGATATGACCTTCTCCGCACCGGTTCCGACCGGATCGGTTCTGGACCGGCTTCGCGATGCGAATCCCAAGGCGAGCGTCTTCGCGTTCGAACGGCATGGCGCCTGTTTTGCCGGCGCCACGCCGGAAACGCTTCTCACCATGGAAAACCACGCGTTCCAGACGATGGCGCTGGCGGGCAGCATCGGACGCGGCGCCGATCCGGACGAGGATGGACGGGCGGGAGAGCGGCTTCTGGGCAGCGCCAAGGACCGGCGGGAGCATCGTCTGGTCGTCGAGACCCTGCGCCGGGCGCTGGAGCCGTTCTGCACGGAGATTCACACGGATGCGGCACCGACCCTGCACAAACTGCCGCGTGTCCAGCATCTGATGACCCGTTTCGGTGGCAGGGTGCGCGGCGGTACGTCGCTGATCGAACTGGTCGGCAGGCTCCACCCGACACCGGCGGTCGGTGGCGTGTCCCTGGAAACGGCGCTCGATTTCCTGCGCCGCCACGAGGATCTCGACCGTGGATGGTACGCCAGCCCGGTTGGATGGATCGACACCGACGGAAATGGCGAATTCATGGTCGCCCTGCGGTCGGCACTGATCGACGGACGCCGGGCCACGCTGTTCGCCGGCTGCGGCCTGGTCGCCGGGTCCGAACCGGACAGTGAATATCGGGAGACCCTGCTGAAATTCGTGACCATGGCGGATGCGCTCGGCCTCAGGGAGCTTGCTGTTCGGGCGGTTCCCGCGCCTCGAACTCAAACAGGAACTCGGCCTCGGCCATTATGAAGACCGGGGCTGGCGCGGATTCCACCATCACGCGACGCTGTGCATCGCCGCCTACGGATTCCTGATCGGGGAACGGGCGGCGATTCCCCCCTCAGGACCACCTCGCTCCCGGCGCCTCCAAGCGCCTGACCTTCTCGAAAGCTTCCGCACCCGCGGGGCCGGATGGGCCTTTGGATGCCGCCCGTATCTCATCCAGAACGGCCAGCGCCGCGGGAGAAAGCCTTGCCCCCTCGCGCGACGTGATACCGATCTGACGAACAGTCCCGCCCAGCAGGATGGGCAGTTCCATGAGATCGCCCGAAGCGATCTCGTAATGCAGTTGGTGTGGCGAGATGGCGGTAAGCATGTCGCTGTTTTTGAGCAGGCTGCGCAGCACGGCCAGATCGCCGGTTTCAACCGATGGGGTTGGTGGGTCGCATGCGAGTTCCTGGAAGGACCGGTCGATCAGCCGGCGTCCCGGCGCGCCGCGCCTGGGCAGGATCCAGCGCTGGGACAGCAGGTCGCGCAGCGAGAGCGGGCTGTTCGCCAACGGGTGCCCGGCGCGTGCGACGATGCCCAGCCGGTCTTCGAAAAGACTTTCGGTGATCAGCCCGGCATTGCGTTCCCCGGTGCGCAGTGCGCCGACAATGAAGTCGATATCGCCATCGCGCAGGCCCAGACGCTTCCAAACAAGGGCATCACAAAAATGGAACGCATGATCAGGCAGCGGCAACGGTGTGATTGGCACAACCGACTATAGTGCCCGCCATCGTTTCACGGCCTGGAGCACTTCGATGAACACCAGCGCTGCGACGGTGTCCGGTCTTGCCAGGATCCCTTGCGTGTGGATACGCGGCGGCACCTCGAAGGCCGCGTTCTTCCAGGCGAGGGATCTGCCCTCCGACAGGGACGCGCGCGACCGCCTGCTTCTGGCGGCGATGGGCAGCCCCGATGGGCGTCAGATCGACGGGGTTCGCCCGAGGACCGCTTCAAGGTCTACGAGGGCATGCGCGTCGCGTCTATCCGCGCCTCGACCGGGCGCTCAAGGCAAAAGGACTGTAATCATGAGCATGAACAAGCTGGGCATCGTGAAACGTGGCATCGCGCGGGCCGACCGGGCCGCGTTGGAGCTGCTGTCCGCCTTCGGCGTGTCGACCGTTCACGAGGCCATGGGCCGGGTCGGCCTGATGAAGCCCACCATGCGGCCGATCTATGCCGGCGCCCGCCTCTGCGGCCCGGCGGTGACGGTGCTGCTGCAACCGGGCGACAACTGGATATTGCATGTGGCGGCCGAGCAGGTCCAGCCGGGCGACGTGGTGGTTGCGGCAGTGACGGCCGACAGCAGCGACGGCTTCTTCGGCGACCTTCTGGCCACCTCCTTCCGGGCGCGGGGGGCGGTGGGGCTGGTCATCGACGGCGGCGTGCGCGACGTCCGCGATCTGACCGAGATGAACTTCCCCGTGTTCTCCAAGGCGATCAGCGCCAAGGGGACCGTCAAGGCGACCCTGGGCAGCGTCAACATTCCGGTCGTCTGCGCCGGTGCCGCGGTCAATCCCGGCGACGTGGTGATGGCCGACGACGACGGTGTGGTTGTTGTGCCGGCCGCCATCGCCGCCGCCGTGACCGAAGCAGCAGGAAGCCGCGAGGCCAACGAGGCGGCCAAGCGCAAGCGGCTGGCCGCGGGAGAGCTGGGCCTCGACATGTATTCCATGCGCGAGGCGCTGGCCAAGGCCGGCCTCACCTATGTGGATTGACGCCATGAACCGGGCCGACGCTTCCTTCCGGGACTGGACCATCGGCCTGATCGGCTATGGCGAGGTGGGCCGGATTCTCGCCGAGGATCTGCGCGCACGCGACGTGACGCGCCTGCTGGCCTCGGACATCAAGATGGGCGGCCCGGAGGGGCGCTTCCTGGTCGAGCATGCCGCCCGCCACGGGGTCGAACCGGTCGCCGATCCGAAGCTGCTGGCGGAACGGGCCGATCTGGTCATCTCGGCCGTCACTGCCAGCCAGGCGGTCGCGGTGGCTGCGGCTGCGGCACCCGGCCTGCGCTCCGGCGTCTGGTATCTCGACGTTAAACCCGCCTCCCCCGGTGCGAAGGCCAGGGCGGCGGAACTGGTGGCGGCGTCGGGCGGCCGTTTCGTCGAAGGGGCCGTGATGACCTCGGTGCCGCCCTACCGCATCAAGGTGCCGCTGCTGCTGGGCGGCCCCTGTGCGGCCGGGCTGGCACCGGCGCTCACCGCTCTGGGCTTCGCCGCAGCGGTCGCGGACGAGCGCCTGGGCGTGGCGTCGGCCACCAAGATGTGCCGATCGGTGATGATCAAGGGCCTCGAGGCCATGGTGATCGAAAGCTTCACCGCCGCGCGCGCCTATGGTGTTGAGGATGCCGTGCTTGCCTCGTTGGCGGAAACCTTCCCTGGCATCGATTGGGAGCAGACTGGGGCCTATATCTTCCAGCGGGTGATCCAGCATGGTGCCCGCCGGGCGGAGGAGATGCGCGAGGTGGCGCAGACGGTGCGCGAGGTCGGCCTCGATCCCTGGTCGGCGGCCGGCACCGCCGAGCGTCAGGCCTGGATCGCCGAACTGGCCGGACAGGGCGTCTTCGGATCGAGGGACGGTGACGGCTTCGCAAAGTCCGAGGATTGGCGCGCCGAAGCTGACCGAATCCTTGCTCATCGCCGATCATGAAGGTTCGGAAGAGCGGCTGGGAACCATCGCCACAAGATCGAAGTGGCGCACGAGGTCGATCAGGATGAGAAAGCTTGGAACCACGGCGACCACCCGGCGGCTTCGTCCGACCGCCTCGAGAGCGACATCGGTCGCTCCACGGAATCTGGATCCGTCATGGGACATCGGCGCGTGGTCGAGCGCACAAATCCGGTCGATGTCCAGCGGTGCGTCGCCGGCGGATGCGCAGGTCGTCGAACATCCGGCACCGGTCGAGGGGCAGCCGGCGCGTGTCGCCTGGCACGGCTGGGCCGTCCCGGAAGGAAGCTCGAAAACACATGGCAAGACTTGCTGTTTTGGGACTGGGCGCCATGGAAAGCCGCATCGTCCATTAAGAACAGCCGCGGTGCGCTGGCGACCCAAGCGGGACCGGCAGAAAATGGCGCACAGGTTCCGCCCGTTACAGACCGTAACATGAAAGCCGCTACCGGACATCGACAGGTTACAGTCAAGCCTTAGCTTTTCCGGAACAGACATGAGAGTCGCCAGTTTCAAAAGGAAGATCTGGAAATGATCGGCCAGTCCTACGATTGCGCCAGGATCCGTCCCGTCGAGAGGAGCGGTCTGCTTTCCGTCCGGCCGGGACGATTGCCGGTGCTCGGCATCGGTGCAGCGCTTCTGCTTCTTACCGCCTGCCAGGAAACAGGCGGCCAGGGAGGGAGTTCCGCTCAGGGAGCCCCGTCGGCCCCGCCGCAGGGGGTGACCGCCGTGATCCTGCATCCTCATCCGGTTCCGGTGGTGACGGAGTTGCCCGGCCGGGTCACCGCCTTCCAGACCGCCGAGGTGCGGCCACAGGTCGGCGGCGTGATCCGCGACCGGCTGTTCACCGAGGGGCAGCCGGTGACGGCGGGACAGCCGCTCTACCAGATCGACCCGGCCAGCTATCAGGCGGCGCTCAACAGCGCCATCGCCGCCCAGCAGAAGGCGGAGGCCGCGACTGCGTCGGCCCAGCTGACCGTCAACCGCTATCAGCCGCTGGCGAAGGAGAAGGCGGTCAGCCAGCAGGATCTGGACACCGCGATCGCCACGCTGCGCCAGGGGCAGGCCGATGTCGCCGCGGCGAAGGCGAATGTCGAAACAGCGCGCATCAATCTGGAATACACCAAGGTGCGCTCGCCGATCTCCGGCCGCACCGGCCGCTCGTCGGTGACGCCCGGCGCGCTGGTCACCGCCGGCCAGACCACCTCGATGGTCACCGTGACCCAGCTCGACCCCATCTATGTCGACGTGACCCAGCCCAGCTCCGCTCTGCTCGGCCTGCGGCGCGATCTGGCCGCCGGCCGCATCCAGGGAGCCGCCGCCGGCCAAGCGGAGGTCCGGCTGGTGCTGGAGGATGGGCGCGAGTACGACCGGCCCGGCACGCTGCAATTTTCCGAGGTGACCGTCGATCAGACCACCAGCTCGGTCACCCTGCGCGCGGTGTTTCCCAACCCGGACGGGCTGCTGATGCCCGGCATGTATGTGCGGGAAAAGCTGCGGCAGGCCACCGACCCCAATGCCTTCCTGGTCCCGCAGCAGGCGGTCTCCCGGAATTCCCACGGGCAGGCCATCGTCCAGGTGATCAAGGCCGACGGCAGCGCGGAAGCGCGGCCGGTGACGACCGACCGCACACAGGGCAGCAAATGGGTGGTCACCGACGGCCTGTCCGACGGCGACCGCGTGGTGGTCGAAGGGCTGCAGAAGATTCGCCCCGGCGTGAAGCTGGCGGCGACCGACCTCACCGAGGAGCAGTTCGACCAGCGTGCGGTGGCGGCCCTGCCTTCCTCCACCCAGCCGGCCCGTTAGGAGACCGTCCATGGCCCGTTTCTTCATCGACCGGCCGGTCTTCGCCTGGGTGTTGGCCATCGTCATCATGCTGGCCGGCCTTCTCGCCCTGCGGACGCTGCCGGTGGCGCAATACCCGTCGGTGGCGCCGCCCGCCATCTCCGTCTCGGCCAGCTATCCCGGCGCATCCGCCGAAACCGTGCAGAACACCGTCGTCCAGCCGATCGAACAGCAGCTGAGCGGTCTCGACAACCTGCTCTACTTCTCGTCCGAATCGAACAAGGACGGCAGCATCACCGTCACCCTGTATTTCGCCCAGGGGACCAACCCCGACACTGCGCAGGTGCAGGTGCAGAACAAAGTGACGCTGGCCGAATCCCGCCTGCCGGAAACGGTGCGCAACCAGGGCATCCGCGTTGCGAAGGCGACCAAGAATTTCCTGATGGTCGTGGGGTTCTATTCGACCGACGGCAGCATGTCGTCGAACGACCTGTCCGACTTCGTCGCCTCCTCCATCCAGGATCCGCTGAGCCGCACCGCCGGCGTCGGCGACTATCAGCTGTTCGGCGCCCAGTATGCGATGCGCATCTGGCTCGATCCCGACAAGCTCAACAAATACGCCCTGATGCCGTCCGACGTGCAGAGCGCCATCACGGCCCAGAACGTCCAGATCGCTTCGGGCGAACTCGGCGCCCTCCCGTCCCGGCCGGGGCAGCAGTTGAACGCCACCGTCATCGGTCCGTCCTATCTGCAAACGCCGGGGCAGTTCGGCAAGATCCTGCTGAAGGTGCAGTCCGACGGGTCCCAGGTCCTGTTGCGCGACGTCGCGACGATCGAGCTGGGCGGCGAAAACTATACGATGAACACCCGTTACAACGGCATGCCGGCGGCGGGCATCGCGGTCAAGCTGGCCAGCGGCGCCAACGCGCTGAACACCGCGACCGCGGTGCGCCAGACCATCGAGAACCTGCGCCCGTCCTTCCCGGCCGGCGTCGAGGTGACCTATCCCTACGACACCACGCCCTTCGTTCAGCTGTCGATCGAAGAGGTGGTGAAGACGCTGGTCGAAGCCATCGTGCTGGTCTTCCTGGTGATGCTGCTGTTCCTGCAGAATTTCAGGGCCACGCTGATCCCGACCATCGCGGTGCCCGTCGTGCTGCTCGGCACCTTCGCGGTGCTGGCGGCCTTCGGCTATTCCATCAACACGCTGACCATGTTCGGCATGGTGCTGGCCATCGGCCTGCTGGTCGACGACGCCATCGTCGTCGTCGAGAATGTCGAGCGCGTGATGGAGGAGGAGCATCTGTCGCCGCTGGAGGCAACGCGCAAGTCGATGGACCAGATCACCGGCGCACTGGTCGGCGTCGCCATGGTGCTGGCCGCCGTCTTCCTGCCGATGGCCTTCTTCGGCGGCTCGACCGGCGTGATCTACCGTCAGTTCTCCATCACCATCGCCACCTCGATGCTGCTATCGGTCGGCGTCGCCATCGTCTTCACCCCGGCGCTCTGCGCCACGCTGCTGAAACAGCCCGATCACGACAGGACCTCGCGCGGCTTCGCCGGCTGGTTCAACCGCAACTTCGACCGCGGCAACCGGGCCTATGTGCGCGGACTGGGCGGCGTCCTGAAGCGGCCCATGCGCTTCCTGCTGGTCTATGGCCTGATCGTGGCCGGACTGGCGGTGGTGTTCCTGCGCATCCCCACCTCCTTCCTGCCGGACGAGGACCAGGGCGTGATGTTCATCCAGGTCACTACCTCGCCCGGCGCCACGCTGGAGCGGACCGAACAGGCGTTGGGCCAGGTGCGCGACTATCTTCTCAAGGACGAGGGCGCGCTGGTGCGGTCGGTCTTCACGGTGTCGGGCTTCAACTTCAGCGGCCGTGGCCAGAATTCCGGCATCGCCTTCATCAGTCTGAAGGACTGGTCCGTCCGTCCGGGTGCGGCAAGCAAGGTTCAATCCCTGGCCGGCCGGGTCATGGGGCGCTTCGCTGGCTATCAGGACGCGATGATCTTCGGCTTCGCGCCGCCCGCCATCAGCGAGCTGGGCAACGCCGCCGGCTTCGATTTCGAACTGATCGCGCGCAGCGGCGTGACGCACGAGGAACTGGTGGCCGCGCGCAACCAGCTGCTGGGAATGGCGGCGCAAAGCCCGCTGCTGATGGCCGTCCGCCCCAACGGGCTGAATGACGAGGCGCAATACCGTCTGGTCATCGACTGGCCGCATGCCAAGGCCCTGGGGCTGTCGGTGAGCGACGTGACCAGCACCATCTCGTCGGCCTGGGGCCAGAGCTACGTCAACGATTTCCTCGACCGCGGCCGCATCAAGCGCGTCTACATGCAGGGCAACGCCGACTCCCGCTCCGATCCGGGCGACCTGTCGCGCTGGTTCATCCGCAACTCCAGCGGCTCGATGATCCCGCTGTCGGCCTTCGCCCATGCCGAATGGACCTACGGCGCGCCCAAGCTGGAACGCTACAACGGCGCCGCCTCGATGGAGATCCTGGGTCAGGCCGCCCCCGGCCAGAGCAGCGGCACGGCCATGGCGGAAATGGCCCGGCTCGCCTCGCAGCTGCCGCCCGGCATCGGCTTCGACTGGACCGGCACCTCCTACGAGGAACGGCAATCGGGCGCGCAGGCCCCGGCGCTCTACGCGCTGTCGCTGCTGGTCGTGTTCCTCTGCCTGGCGGCGCTGTACGAGAGCTGGTCGATCCCGGCGGCGGTGCTGCTGGTGGTGCCGCTCGGCGTCTTCGGCGCGGTGATGGCCACCTGGAGCCGCGGCTTGTCGAACGACGTCTATTTCCAGGTCGGCCTGCTGACCACCATCGGCCTGTCGGCCAAGAACGCCATCCTGATCGTCGAGTTCGCCAAGGAGAGCTTCGACCGGGGCCAGACGCTGGTGGAGGCGGCCATCGGCGCCGCGGGCCAGCGCCTGCGGCCGATCCTGATGACCTCGCTGGCCTTCACGTTTGGCGTGGTGCCCCTCGCCATCGCCAGCGGGGCCGGCTCGGGCGGGCAGAACGCCATCGGCACGGCGGTGGTCGGCGGCACGGTGGCCGCGACGCTGCTGGCCCTGATCTTCGTTCCGATCTTCTTCGTCGTCGTGCTGAAGCTGTTCCGCGTGAAGCCGTCCCGGCTGGCGCAGTCCGGCGAAGCGGCGGCATCCCCTCCAATCGGCCCGGACGCTCTGGCCGACGGCCATCGTTGAGCGGCGGTGACAAGACCATGACCCACAGATTCGTTCCCTTCGCTGCCCCTCTCGCCGCCGCGCTGCTGCTGGCCGGCTGTTCCCTGGTGCCCGACTTCGTCCTGCCGGATCCGCCGGTTCCGGCCGCCTGGCCGGACGGGCCGGCCTACCGGAGCCCGCCCGCCACATCCGTATCCGCCCCGGCGCCCGCGGGCACCGATCCGGCGCGCTCCGCCGACGCCATCGGCTGGCGCGAGGTGATGCGCGATCCCAAGCTGCAGAAGCTGATCGAGACCGCGCTGGCGAACAACCGCGACCTGCGTGTCGCCATGCTGAACGTCCAGTCGGCGGAGGCCGATTACCGCGCCCAGCGTGGCGACCTGTTCCCGACGATCTCCGGCAGCGGATCCGCCAGCTGGTCGCGCGTGCCGGCCGCGACCACGTCCGCCGGCTCGGCGCTGGGCAAGACGGCGGGGGTGGAATCGCGCTCCTACAGCGCCGGGATCGGCTTCACCTCCTATGAGCTGGATCTGTTCGGTCGCGTCCGCGCGCTGACCGAACAGGCGTTCGAGCAGTATCTCGGCTATGAAGAGACGCGGCGCAGCACCCAGATCTCGCTGGTGGCGCAGGTGGCGACCGGCTATCTGACCCTGCTCGCCGACCGCTCGCTGCTGGATCTGACCCGGCAGACGCTGGACAGCCAGAACGCCTCCTATCAGCTGACGCGCAAGAGCTTCGAAGCCGGCAATGCCACCGAGCTGACCCTGCGGCAGGCGCAGACCTCGGTGGACAGCGCGCGGGCCAATCTTGCGCTCTACACCCGGCAGGTGGCGCAGGACGAGAATGCGCTGGCCCTGCTGCTGGGCCAGCCCCTGCCGCAGGACATCGCTTCCGGCGCATCGCTGGATGCCCAGCCGGTGCTGACCGACCTGCCGGCGGGCCTTCCCTCCAGCGTCCTGTTGCGCCGCCCGGACGTGATGGCGGCCGAACACAATCTGCGGGCGGCCAATGCCGACATCGGGGCGGCCCGCGCCGCCTTCTTCCCGTCGCTGACGCTGACCGCCAGGGCCGGCACCGCCGCCTCCGGTATCCAGTCTCTGTTCGCCCCCGGCTCCTCCAATTGGAGCTTCGCCCCGTCGCTCAACATTCCGATCTTCTCGGCCGGCGTGAACGAGGCGAACCTCGACCTCGCCAAGGTCAGGAAGGACATCCAGGTGGCGACCTACGAGAAGACGGTACAGACCGCCTTCCGCGAGGTGGCCGACGCGCTGGCCGCCCGCAGCACCTATGACGACCAGATCGCGGCGCAGCAGTCGCTCGTCGATGCCTACGCCCGCTCCTATCAGCTGTCGGAGATGCGGTTCCGCAGCGGGGCCGACAATTACCTGACGACCCTGGATGCGCAACGCTCGCTCTATTCGGCACAGCAGACTCTGATCTCGCTGAAGGCCGCGAGACTGGAGAATCTCGTCACCCTCTACAAGGTTCTGGGCGGAGGCTGGCAGTAGCGTACCGCCACTGGCCGGGGTCGTTTGTCAAGCGTTCCAATGGCGGATTCATCGAGGTGGCAGGCTTGCCATGGCGAGCCTGCGCATCATGCCGCCAGGGACTTTCCGATGCTGGCTTCTGCGCATCATTCGGCTCTGTTGCAAAGTTATCCGGCAGGCGGCGAAATGGCTGGACGTTGGAGCGAACCAAGCCGTGTCGGACGTCAAGGGGCGCCATGTGAGGGTGAGATCGTGCTCTGGGCGGTGCGCTGGTACTGCCGATATGGCGTCAGCTATCGCGACCTCGAACAGATGGTGATGCGGGCGCTCCGCAAAGGTCAAGCGTCCAGCTTCAACATCACCCGCAACATGCGGGGCGAGGCGCGCCTTGTCGAACGCGCCTTCAACGTCGGACCCTGCGTGCTCGCCGAGGCCATGCAGCTCATCAGCCTGCAGCTCGAACTCCAGGACGCATAGCGTCGGCGGTGATGCCCGTAACCATCATCTCGCGCCTACAGCAAGAGTTTGCAACAGAGCCGGTCGGGGCGCCCCTTCCCCTCAGCCCGCGAACCAGCGGGCCGGAACCATGACCAGCGAAGGGAACAGAACCAGGAGGACGAGCACCGCCAGCTGCGCGATCAGGAAGGGCCAGACCCCGCGCATCAGGCTGCCCATATTGAGCTTCGCGACGCCGGCTACGACGTTCAGCACGGTGCCGACCGGTGGAGTGATCAATCCGATCGCGTTGTTGATGATGAACAGCACGCCGAAATAGACGGGGTCGATGCCGGCCTGCTTGATGATCGGCATCAGCACGGGCGTCAGGATCAGGATGGTCGGCGCCATGTCCATCGCCGTTCCCACGATGACCACCAGCACCATGATAGCCGCCATCAGCAGCTTAGGGTCGCCCATGAAGGGCGCCAGCATGTCGCCGACCTGGGCCGGCAGGTTGGCGATGGTGATCATCCATGCCGACACCATGGCCGCGGCGACCAGGAACATCACCACCGCGGTGGTCGTGGCGGCCGAGGCAAACAGGTCGAACAGTTGGGACGGCCTGAGTTCCCGGTAGACCACCACGGCGACGAACAGCGCATAGACCGCCGCCACCACCGCCGCTTCGGTCGGGGTGAAGATGCCGAATTTCAGGCCGAAGATTATAATGGCGGGCAGGATCAGCGCCCAGACGCCGTCCTTGACCGCCGTGGCGATCTCCGCCTTCGAGGCGCGCGGCGGCGGGACCAGATCCTCCTGGCGGACCACCAGCCACCAGGCGAAGACCAGCGCCAGCCCGAGCATCAGGCCCGGTACGATCCCCGCCAGGAACAGCTTGGTGATCGACACGTTGGCCACCACGCCGAACAGGATGAAGCCGATGCTTGGCGGGATGATGGGGGCGATGATGCCGCCGGCGGCGATCAGTCCGCAGGACCGCGCCTTGTTATGTCCGGCCCGCACCATCATCGGCACCAGCAGGGCCGACAGCGCGGCGGCGTCGGCCACCGCCGACCCGGACAGGCTGGCGAGGATGCAGGAAGCGAGGATGGCGACATAGCCCAGCCCGCCGCGGACATGGCCGACCAGGGCCATCGCCACGGCGACGATGCGCCGCGACAACCCACCGGCATTCATCACCTCGCCCGCCAGCATGAAGAAGGGAACGGCGATCAGGTGATAGCTGTCGGCCCCATTGATGACGTTCTGCGCAACGATCTGGGCGTCGAACAGGTCGAGATGAACCATCAGCGCGACACCGCACAGCAGCAGCGCGAAGGCGATCGGCGTGCCGATGGCCATGGCACCCAACAGCGAGCCGAGGAAGATGGTGACGGTCATCGGATACTCCTTCACACTGGACCGGGCGCCCGGAACGGGATGTCAGGCCGGGCGGCCGCGCGTGGTGTGCGTGTCGCGCGTGGCGTCGGCCTCCTCCTCGGATTCCGTCACCATGATCAGTTCGTTGACGCCGACCCGACCGCTCAGCGCGCGGACGAGGTTGACCGCCAGGATCACCAGCGCCAGAACGCCGAACATGACGCCGGAGCCGTAGAAGACCCCCATCGAAATCCCGGTGGCCGGCGCGACCACCGACAGGTTGATGATGGTCTGGTCCCAGCTGCCGCGCAGCAGCAGCCAGGTCACATAGATCATCAGCAGATGGCTGGCGCAGAAGCACACCAGACGTCCCATCCTGGGCAGGACGGCGACCAGGGTATCCATACCGAGATGGCCGTGCCGGTGCAGGGCCACGACCGCGCCCATGAAGGTCATCCAGACGAACAGGAGCCGCGAGAGCTCCTCCGAGACGGTGATTCCGCTGTTGAAGCCGTAGCGCAGCACGACATTGCCGAAGACCAGCACCAGCATGCCGGCGAGGCAGGCCACCATGGCGACCTTCAGAACGAAGACATACCCGTCGATGAACCGGCACATGTGCTCCTCCCTATCGTCTTTTCGGCCCGAACATCCGCCGGCCGGGACGCGATACCGGCGGTCATCTTCAATGACCGCCGGCATCATTCGGCGGGCAGTGCGGCGATCTTTGCACGGAAGCGGTCGGTGCCTTCGACGATCTTGTCCAGCACCGCGTCGAGCGCCCAGAATTTTTCGCGCACGTCATACCCGATCGCCCGACAACGGATCGACCCGAAGCTGCCGATGCGCTGGTGATACATCTTGGCGAAGGCCGGATATCCCAGGCTTTCCGACACCGCGGCCACGACCAGGAAGGTCGCCAGCTCGTCCGCCAACTCGGGGTGCCGGTCGCCCGACAGCCGCATCCAGCGGTACAGGTCGGGATGGATGTTGGTGAAGACGCCGGTAAAGCCTGGGGATCCCGCTCGCATGGCGTCCCGCGCGATGGCCGCGTTGGCGTTGATGACCGCAAGTCCAGACCCGCGGGCGATCTCCAGCCGGCGCTTGACCGTGGCCAGATCGCAGCTGACGTCCTTCAGCAGGATGAAGCGGCCGGTGTCGATACACAGCCTCAACTCCTCGTCGGTCAGCAGCCGGCGGTAGGGGGCCGGGCATTCGTACAGACCGAGCGGGATGTCGCGCGGAAGCCTTTCCAGAAGATGCGCCAGGTGGCGGCGGAACGCCTCCGTCCCCTCATTCTTCGGGTCGAGGTGGTTGGTCACCAGAACCAGCGCGTCGGCACCGGTGGCGGCCATCGCCGTCAACTCCTCCACCTGGGCGTCGAGGTCGTCGCTGATGTGGCCGGACACCACCACCGGGACGCGGCCGGCGACCTTGGCGATGACGGCCTTCGCCAACCGCACCCGTTCGTCCAGCGACAGGAACTGCATCTCGCTGGACTGGCAGACGGCGAACAGGGCGTCCGCACCGTGGGCCAGATACCAGTCGATCAGCCGGTCCAGCCCCGGATAATCGATTTCGCCGGCATCGGTGAAGGGGGTCAGCATCACCGGAATGATGCCGTCAACAGGCTGCGCCATGGGTGACTTTTCCAATCGGGAGGGAGTGCGAAAGCAAGGGAAGGGAGAATACCGGCAGTGGCGAAGCGGCCGTCAGACGACGGCCAGCCCACCGGCCACCGACCTGACAAGTGCCGCGTCGGTTTCCGCCGCGGTCGGCAGGCTGGCCTGTCCGCCGGCCCGCGTGCAGGACAGCGAGGCGGCGCCGGCGGCGCGGCGGATCGCTGCAGCCAGCGGCTGCCCACGGTCGAGCTGGGCCGCCAGGACCCCGACGAAGCAATCGCCGGCCCCGGTGGTGTCGCGCACGGCGACTGCGGGGGCCGGCCGATGCCCGCTGCCGTCGGTCGACGACCATTCGACACCGTCGCCGCCCAGCGTGCGGATGACCGTGCCGCCCAGCACGCCATGGAGCGACGGCGCGTCGCCGCCGCATCCCAGACGGGCACCCAGCCACGCCGCCTCGTCCTCGTTCATCACCAGGATGTCGACGGCCTTGAGTACCGGCAGCGGCAGCGGGGCCGCCGGGGCGAGGTTCAGGATGACCCGCGCGCCGAGCCGGCGGGCACGCAGGATCAGCGCCGTGGTCTCGCCGGGATCGGACTCCATCTGCACCAGCAGGGTGGTGCCGGGGGAGAGCAGCGCATCCTCAACCTGAGCGGCGCGCGCCTGCAGGTTGGCCCCACCGGCGACGACGATCTGGTTGCGGCCCGCCGCGTCGGTGCAGACGGCGGCGGTGCCGGTCGCGCGGTCGGTCACGGCCACGCGGGACAGCTCGACCCCGGCGCTGCGCAGACCGCTCAGCGCAGTTTCCTTCAGCCCGTCGCCGCCGACCGCGCCGGCCATGGTCACGGCGGCACCCTCGCGGGCGGCGGCTACCGCCTGGTTCGCACCCTTGCCGCCGGGATGTAGCTCCAGCGACCGTGCCAGAAGGGTCTGGCCGGCGCCGGGCAGATCGTCCATCGCGAAGATCATGTCGAGGTTGATCGATCCGAAGACGACAATCATGGTTCTGCTCCGCAAACCGGCCGCAGGGAGGCCGGAATCATGACTCGAGCTCCGCTGCCGGATGGGCCGGTCAGCGGGCGGCACGCGCCTTGGCGATCTCCGCCTGGGCCTGAGCCATCAGGGCCGGATCGACCTTCTGCGAGAACTTCTCCACCACCGGGCGGATCTTCGCCCGGAACTTCTCGATCTCCGCGGGTGCCAGCTCGGTGACGGTCATGCCCTTGGCCTTCAGCTCATCCACCGCCTTGCCGGCCTGCTCGCGCGACACGCGGCGCTCGTAGTCGCGGGCTTCGAGCGCCGCGTTCTGGATCAGCTTGCGCTCGTCCTCGTTCAGCTTGTTCCAGAACTTGGCGCCGATCAGAACGGCCTGTGGATTGTACATGTGGTTGCTGAGGGTCAGATATTTCTGCACCTCGTTCAGCTTGGCGGTCAGGATGCTGGGGGCCGGGTTCTCCTGTCCGTCGACCGTCTTGGTTTCCAGCGCGGTGTAGACCTCCGGGAAGGGCAGGGGCACGGCATTGGCGCCCAACGCGTTGAACAGGTCGATGTAGATCGGCGATTGCACCACGCGGATCTTCAGGCCGGCGATGTCGTCGACACTGGCGATCGGGCGGCGGCTGTTGGTCAGCTGGCGGAAGCCCAGCTCCCAATAGCCCAGCCCGACCAGCCCCTTCGGCGACAGCTTGTCCAGCAGGGCCTTGCCGACCGGGCCGTCCATGACGGCGTCTGCCTCCTTCGGCGTATCGAACTGGAAGGGCAGGTCGACCAGCACGAAACTGTCGTCCAGGCTGGAGAGCAGGCCGGCATTCAGCACCGTCATCTCGACGATGCCGCCCTGCAGCGCAGAGATCATCTGGACGTCGCCGCCCAACACGCCGTTGGTGAACAGCTGGACCTTGATCTTGCCGCCGCTCTTCTCCTTCACGATCTCGGCGAACTTCGCCATGCCCAGAGCCAGCGGCGATCCATCGGCCCCGGCGCTGGCGAGCTTCATCGTGTGGGCGCCGATCTCCGCCGCGGTGGAGGGGGCGCCGAACAGCAGCATGCCTGCCGTGATGGTGCTCGCGAGAAGTGCTGACAGACCGTTGCGCATACCATTCCTCCTCTGGTGGCCCGTTCAGGGGGCGGGCCTTGCGGGATGCCGTGGAAACCGGGTCGGCGGACGGGGCTGTGAATTCACGCGTCCGTCACCGATGTAAGCGCTTACATAGATCGTTGCACGAACTGATGCAACGGCAAACTTGACGCAGCATGGTGGATATGTAACCGCTTTCATCCAGACGGTTTCCCCCCACCGGCCAATGGAGATGCCGCCGATGTCAGAGCGTGAGCCGAAGCCGAAGCGCCCGCCGCGCGCGGTGGATGTGGCTGCGGCCGCCGAAGTGTCCATCGCCACCGTTTCCCGCGCGTTCAACAGCCCGGAGAAGGTCGCGCCGGCGATCCGCGAACGGGTGCTTGCCGCCGCCAAGGCGATGGGCTGGATGCCGCATGCCGCCGGCAGTGCGCTGGCCCGGCGCCGCACCTCGATCGTCGGAGCGGTCATTCCGACTCTCGACAACGAGGTCTTTGCCGCCCAGGTCGGGGCGATGCAGACGGCCTTCGCCGAACGCGGTATCACGCTGCTGCTCAGCTGCTTCAATTACAACCGCGACCAGGCTTTCGACGATGTCCAGGCCATGCTGGCGCGCGGGGTGGAGGCGCTGGCCATCGTCGGCGAGGCGCACCGCCCGGATCTGTTCCCCAGCATCCAGGCACGGCACGTCCCCTATGTCGTCACCTACAGTCATCGCCCGGACAGCCCGCACCCGTGCGTCGGCTTCGACAACCGGCAGGCTTTCCGCACCATCACGCGGCACCTGCTCGATCTCGGCCATGAGGTGATCGGTGTCATCGTCCAGCCGACGGCCGGCAACGACCGTGTTGCCGCCCGACTGGACGGGGTGCGCGACGCGCTGGCCGAACGCGGGCTGGGCATCCGCCCGCAGCATCTGTGCGAAGGAGAATGGAGCATCGATTTCGGACGTCAGAGCGTGCGCGCCATCCTGGCGACCGAGCCCAGGCCGACCGCGGTGATCTGCGGCAACGATTATCTGGCGGTGGGCGCTCTTCTGGAGGCGCGCGCCATGGGGCTGGCGGTGCCGGGAGACCTGTCGATCACCGGCTTCGACGACATCGCCATCAGCCGCCAGATGGACCCGCCGCTGACCACCATGCACATCGACAACCGCGAGATCGGCCGGCGCGCCGCCGGCTATCTGCTCGACTGCCTGGAGGGGGGCACGCCATCGCCGCCGCCACCGCTGCCGCCGCTGGAGCCGACCCTGATCCGCCGTGGGAGCACCGCCGCACCGGCCGCGGGAGACGTCGCCTCGGGCGGGATCGCCGGCCAGGGATGAGTCCGCCTGACGGTTCCGTTGCAAGGTTTGGCGGCTTCCGCGGCTCTCCGCGCCTGCCGTCAAGCTTTGCAACGGAAACCTTTTCCGTGAACGACACCGCCCGCCCCGCCTGTGCGGTTGTGCATCTTCACTCTACACAGAGCGTTCCGGACTTGAAAGGCGATGAGGACATCGCCGGGATGGCGCGGAAAGCGGTGTTGCTCGCCCAAGGCGGTGCGACGGGACCGGCGCGCCGACGACCTAGGGCCTGTTGACATTTGAGGAACGAAAGGGGATTCCGCTGGCCTCTGAAATCTGATTCAAGGCTTCCAAAAAGGAGGTATCCTTGGATCGGATGGTTCTGCGGGACGATCAGTGGGAGCGGATAGCGGCGCTTCTTCCGGGCAAAGTCGGCGATCCCGGCCGCTCGGGGGCGGACAATCGGCTGTTTCTGGAGGCGGTCCTGTGGATCGTCCGTGTTGGGTCACCCTGGCGGGACTTGCCCGAAGCCTTCGGTAATTGGAACTCGGTGTTCCAACGCTTTCGCCGATGGGCCAAGGCCGGTGTCTTCGATGAGGTCTTCGCCGCCTTATCGAGCGACGCGGACTTCGAGTACGCGATCATCGATGGAACGATTGTCCGGGTGCATCAGCACGGCACCGGCGCAAGGGGGGGACTCAGGCTCAGGCCATTGGCCGCTCTCGCGGCGGACTGACGACCAAGATCCTGGCCGTCGTCGATGGGTTGGGAAACCTTGGGCGCTTCATCCTGCTGCCGGGCCAACGACATGACAGCGTTGGCGTCGAACCGGTGCTGGACGGTATCGAGTTCTCCGCCTTGCTGGCTGATAGAGCCTTCGACAGCAACGCCATCCGCACCTTGATCGCCGAGCGTGGCGCGGTCGCCGTCATTCCGTCCAAGACCAGCCGCACCACTCCGATTCCCCATGACGCCGAAATGTACAAATGGCGCCATCTGGTCGAGAACTTCTTCTGCAAAATCAAGGAATTTCGCCGTATTGCCACGCGATACGACAAAACAGACACAAGCTACGCCGCTGCCATCAACCTCGTCGCTACCGTCTTGGCAACACGGTGAATGTCAACAGACCCTAGATCGGATCGCGTAAAATCGGAATCGATTTGGAGCGTGAATCCGATCGCCGAACATAAAGCTACAGCGTCGTGCGTTTCATATTGAACGCACGACGCTGTAGCCGCCAACTTGAGGGCGGCTTCTATCGGCTCCGTTTCGCAACACCATCTCGGAAACTGGAGTCGCTTCGCCGCGGCCCATGGCGCACCCTGGAGGCCGTCGAGTTCGCCACCCTGGAATGGGTGGACTGATTCAACCACCGGCGCCTCCTTGAGCCCATCGGCAATGTTCCTCCCGCCGAGGCCGAAGCACGCTACTATGCTCAATCCGAGGACGTTGCCATCGCGGCGCGACTCTAAACAAATGGCATCCGACAAACCCGGCGCGGTTCAGTTACGGCACCGCCACCGACCTGCGGTTATCGGTTGTGAGTTCCGGCCCCAATATCTCTCGCGTTCGTCATTATTCGGGATTGTGATAGCTTCACCCTGCGTTGGATGAAATACTGTGCTGGTGTACTTCCCAGAGCTTTCTTGAACATCGTGATGAAAGCATTGACCGACTCATAGCCCAGCGAATCCGCCACAGTCTGCACCGCTGCTCCACTGGCCAATTCACGCAGTGCTACGACAAGGTGCAACTGTTGACGCCAGCGTCCGAACGTCAGGCCTGTCTCCCGGATCATCAAACGAGCCAGCGACCTCTCGCTCATCCCGACGCGCTTTGCCCACTCCCCCAATGTGCTCCGGTCAGACGGTTCGATTGTCAGGGCGTCGGCGATCGCCCGGATCTTCGGATCATTGGAGATGGGCAGGTTGAAGTGTTCACGCGGCATACCGGCCAGTTCGTCCAGGGTTACCCGTGCAAGCCGGGCGGCATGGCTGTCCGGTGGATAGTCCGAAACCTCGCCGCTCAGCCGTTTGACCAGTTCCCGCACCAGCGGAGAGATCGACAGGGTGCAGCAGACATCGGGCAGATTTGCGGCTCCCGGCTCCACGAACAGGTAGCTGAGCCGGGCATTCGCCGTCGTCCTGACGCTGTGCGGCATGCCGCCCGGAATCCAGACTCCGCAGTCGGTCGGAACGATCCAGATCTCGTCGTCCGCGGTGCAGGTGACGGCACCATGCAGCGCCAGAATCAGCTGTCCCTTGCGATGCGCATGCACCGGCACTTCCGCCTTGTACTCCGCGAAGTCGAGCAGCCGTGCGACCGCAGGCCGATCCGCCACATCGGGGTCGAAGACGGAAACGGCCGACCGTGACGCGGACATGGGTTTCTGCATGATCAACTTTGGCATGATTAAGGGATTTTTTGACAGGATATCTAATTTATCCGGCTGCGCAACGCGCCGATACTCTCGGTCATGAGAACCGAACAACCTTCGAACCGGCTTTTTGCCATCACCGGCATCGCGGCCATCGGGCGCGCGTGGTCACTGCAATTCCGGATGCCGGAATTGCGAACGGATGCGGATGCGCTGCTCTTCTCGGCGAAGAGCTTCGCCGCGGCGATGCTGGCCTACTACATCGCGCTGCGTGCAGGAGTGCCGAAACCCTCTTGGGCTATCGTCACCGTCTACATCGTTTCGCAGAACTCGGCCGGCGCGTCGCTCAGTCGCGGCGTCTATCGATTCGTGGGGACGATTGTCGGTGCCGTGGCGACCGTGGCTATCATCCCCTGCTTCGTGAACGATCCGATTGTCTGCAGTGTGGTTCTCGCCGGCTGGATCGGCCTGTGCCTCTACCTCTCGCTGCTGGACCGCACCGCGCGAGCCTATGCCTTCGTTCTGTCCGGCTACACCGCCAGCCTGATCGGCTTCCCCGGCGTGTTCGATCCCGCCGCCATCTTCGATACGGCGTCGGTGCGGGTCCAGGAGATCTCCATCGGCATCCTCTGCGCGGTCCTGGTCCATCGCTTCGTCCTGCCCAAGCGCATGACCGGCCAGTTCACCGCCAAGCTGTCGGCAACGTTGCGGGACGCCCGCCGGCTGGCGGAAGACGCGCTCCGCGGAAGCTCCGGGCAGGCGATCCGCCGCGACCGCGACTGGCTCGCGGGGGATCTTCTCGCCCTGCAAGGGCTGGCCGCCCACCTGCCATACGACCCGGTCCCGGTAAAGCCGAACCGCCAAACGCTGCAACTGATCCATGACCGGCTTGCGCAACTGCTTCCACTCGCGACGGAAGTCGAGGACCGCATCCATGCCCTTCGCACCGGAGACCACCGCCTGCCTGACGATTTGACAGGGCTGCTGGATGGAGCAGGGCATTGGGTCGCCGCCGCCGATGCGGCCGATCGGGACGCTGTTGCGATCCGGCTGATCGACCGGGCGAAGACGGTGCGGACACGCATGGCCGCGGAGGCCATGACGGTCGGCGACAGGCTTGCGGCCAACCTCGCCGGACACCTCGCCGAGATGATCGGCCTGCTTCACGAGTGCGACCGGCTTGAACGGATCATCGTACGGAGGGGCGCACGGACCGGCACACGGACCGCCATAGCCGCCGCCCGGCCGCCGGACGCCGCATTGCACCTCCGTTCCAGGCGTGCGACAGGCTATGTCTATCACCGTGACCCCTGGATGGCGGCGCGGTCCGCGCTGGGTGCGGTCGCCGGCATCGTCATCGGCTGTGCCTTCTGGATCTGGTCGGCCTGGCCGGAGGGCGGACTGGCGGTGTCGATCCTGGGCGTCTGCTGTGCCCTGTTCGGCAATGTCGACACGCCGGCGCCGAATGTCGTCAAATACATGGTCGGCTCGGTCGCCGGGGTGGCGATCAGCCTTGTCTACAGCTTCGTCATCCTACCCCGCGTGACGGATTTTGCCGGCCTCGCCGCTGTGCTCGCACCGGCCTTCCTGATTGCTGGTTCCCTGCAGGCGCGGCCGCCGACGACATACATGGCGCTCGGCATCACCCTGACGATCCCGATCCTGTCGGGGCTGGGCGCCACCTATGCCGGCGATTTCGCCGGGTGGCTCAACAGCGTCATCGCGCTGTTTGCCGCGACGGGATTCGCGGTGGTGAGCATGGGTCTGTTCCAGACCATTCCGGCCGATGCGGCAATCGGCCGGCTGCTTCGACTGAACCGGCGGGATGTGAGGCGGCGGGCCCTGGGTGGCGGTTCCGACGAAGCGCTCTGGACAAGCCTCATGATCGACCGGACGGCGCTGCTGCTGCCGAGGCTCCGGCTGTCCGGGAGATCCCACCCGGATGTTCTTGACGACACCCTGCACCATCTTCGTGTCGGTCACGCCGCCAGTCGGTTTTATCAGGCAATCCGGCATGTCGACGGCAATGACGGTGCCAACAATGACGGCAAGATCGGCTGTGACGGGTTGGAGCTTCTCACCGCGATTGCCCTGCGCTTCGGCCCCGGATATCGGGCGGGGCCTTCCGATGCCATCGCTCTGCACCGTCGCATCGAAGCGCTGATGTCACGGATCGCCGACAGCCCGATTGCAGACCGCGTTCTGTTGCTCGACCTGCTCATCGACCTCCGGTTCGCTCTCGGTCCGGGCGGCGGGGTGAGTTGGAAGAACGACCGATGATTCCCGATCTCGACATCGGGGGAGTCTTCCTCCCCGGCTTGCTGGTGCTCGCCCTGGCAGCCCTCGTCGGCACCGTTGCGGTGGTCCGCCTCTTCGCAGCCGCGGGACTCTTCCGGCTGACCGCCAGCCGGCCGCTCGTCGAACTCGCCACCTTCGCCCTTCTTTTCGGTCTGCTCCTGCAGGCTCTGCCATCCAGCGGAACATTCCAATGAAACCTGTGCTCTCCCTGCTCGGGCGCTACGCCCTGACTCTTTGCTTCGGCACGGTTGCCGCTCTCGTGGCACTGCAGGTATGGAATCGTCACGAGCAGACGCCGTGGACGCGCGATGCCCGGGTGAGCGCGGAGGTCGTCCAGATCGCACCGGAGGTCTCCGGGACCGTGGGCGCTGTCTCCGTCGCCGACAACCAGTATGTGCATCGTGGCGACATTCTCTATGTGATCGACCGCGAGCGTTTTTCGCTCGCGGTGGCGTCCGCGCAGGCCGAGGCCGAAGCCAGGCGCCAGGACATGCTTGTCCGCCAGGCGGCGGCGCGGCGGCGAAGCCAGCTCCGCGAGGTCGTTTCCCAGGAGGATCTGCAACAGACGGCCGGAGCCGCCGCCCAGTCGGCCGCAAGCTATGAAGGCGCGGTGGCGGCACTCGATCTTGCCAAGCTCAACCTCGCACGGGCGACGATCCGGGCGCCCATCGACGGGTATGTCACCAATCTGCGGCTGCGCCCCGGCGACTATGCCACGGCCGGCGTGACGAAGATCGCCATCCTCGATGCCAGCAGCTTCTGGATCACCAGCTATTTCGAGGAAACGAAGCTGCGGCGGATCCATGTCGGCAGCCCGGCGCAGATCATGCTGATGGGCTTCGATGAACCGCTTTCCGGCCATGTCGACAGCATCGGCCGGGGCATCGAGGACAGCAACGGAACGCCTGGTCATCGCGGCCTGCCGAATGTCGAGCCGACCTTCAGCTGGGTCCGCCTCGCCCAGCGCATACCGGTGCGCATCCATATCGACCGGGTGCCGCCCGGCGTCGAATTGGCGGCGGGCATGACGGCGACCGTCGCCATCGAATCCAAGACGGCTTCCGACGCGCTGTAACCGGCTACGGTAGAGCGCAGCATCCTTCACCGTCAAACATATGCGCCGTGCCAGAATACCTTCCACGGCTGCGCTATCTGGCAGTCTTCGGAAGAGCCCATTGAGGGGCACGCTCTAACCTCGGCCGGTATGCGGTGCGCGAAACTCGACCGCTTCATGGCCGTTGGAGAATTGCCGGGAACGAGTGCCGGGAAAAGCGACAAGAAGACCTTGCGCGCCCGCTCTGCCTCCGTCCAAACCTGTGGATCGGCCGCCACGTGAGGATGGATCGTTTATCCATGACGCTGCTCATGCCACTCAAGCGCGCGGCGTGGGCCCGGCTGTGACCGTCCAGCATGGCGGCGGTCGCCAGAAGGCGCACCGCCACCCGCTCCGCCGGGCAGGAAAGGTCAGGGCTTCGCCTGAGACTGGCCGACAGTCGGCGGGGCCTTGGGCGAAGGCGGGGAGTCCAGCGGTAGGGACCTTTCCGGCGGCGTATGCGCCGGCCGATCCGTTCCGCCGGGCGGAGCGGAGACAACGCTGGCGAGGATGGCGGCGGCGAGGAGTGCCGCGGCCAAGCAGGTGAGGAGCAGATCCCAGGGGCGCCAGTCGAGCGGCGGCGGCACGCGGCGGAATGTAGCAGCCGTCTGCCGTGGCGCCGCAGAATGCGCCGGCCGCCGGTCCCGCATCCAGGCGACGATGTCGGTGGGCGGACGCTCCCCGCTCATGCCGGCGCCCCCGCCACCGAAGGGACCGCCTTCCTTCGCCAGCCGGCGGCCAGGGCCGCCAGCCAGAGGGCGGCCAAGCCGTTTACCGAAAGCGCGATGAGGCCCGGATAAGCGAAGCCGATGCCTGTCGCCTCCGCCAGGGATGCCGCCGATGGCCCGCTGCCGAAGAAAAGGACCAGCGGATCATCCAGTATCCCGCGCTTGTCGAGGGTGATCAGGAGGAAGGCCGTGGAGCCGAGAGCCACGCCCAATACGGTCCTCACCCCAGCGGATCCATAGCGGAGTCCGGCCAGCGCGGCCATGCCGAATCCCGGCATCAGCAGCATCGTCCTGGTACCGGCAGAGACGGCCTGGCCCGCGGCGCCCAGCGGCAGCACGAGGTTGGGGAGCAGGAACAGCGCGACCATCATCGTCGGAAATCCCCAGCTCCCGTGCAATTCCGCCGGCCCGGCGTCGAGCGCGTCGCGGATCGCCCGCCCGCACAGCAGTCCGGCCACCGCCGCCACGCCCCAGGCCGGCGTCAGAGGAAGCCACAACAGGGACATCTGCAGCCAGGGAAGTTCCGCCGTCGGACCGACCGGCACCGCCAACGCCGCCACCGACGCCACCACCGACAGGGCCACGCCCACCCCGACGACCCGTAACGGTACGACCAGGGGCAAGGCTGAGAAACCCACCAGCCCGAAGAGAAACACCGCCAGCGGTCCGGGGCTCCAGCCCAGTGACAGGAACGGCCCCAGGCTGACCGTAACGCCCAATCCCATCGGTAGCAGCAGAAAGGCCCAAGCCCGCCATGAAAGGCTATCGGCCGTCCGGCAGGAATTCCGGAAGTCGGAATCGGCAACAAGACGCATGAGCAGGAAGGCGGTGACGAGCAGGCCGGGTTCGAACACGGAGGCAACAGGGCCAACCTGAGTATCGATCAGGAAAAATGGCACGGCCAAACCGATTGCGCGCGCCGCCTGTGACCAGGCATGAGTGCTTGCAATCCAAATTGACAGGCCTAGAACAAAATGGCTGAAATTCAACATGGACGAATCATCGATTTTAACCACAATCCCCAATAAAATGCTCAAGAAGCAAATCGATGGCAATTTATGATATTTGACACATGATGTAAGTGTTTTTGGATCTTGGCGCTCATGCAACTTCAACAATCTGCGCGTTGACGCTATAGCTATTATCGGAAAAATCCATATGATAGAAACCCCGAAAGCTATTCCTAGAATGAGCATATCATCTCTAGATATTTTCAAATTTATGGCGCCTGTATTTTTGGCAATAGAAATTGCGCTTGTCACAGTGATGTCTGAATTCATCAAATACATAACTGTATAAAAATGCGCAATCACAAGAAAAAATGTAATAATCATGCTCGTTGATATATATAAAAAAATGTGCTTTTTCGCCGTTTTATTCGGCATAAAAATGTACAAATAAAAATTGAATAACAAAACAACCGGCAACATGAGAAAGGTATCCAAATTGGCATTATAAAATTTGCCATATACAATTAAAAATGCCAAAAATAAGAGAGAAATTACATAACATCTTGACAATCTGCTCATAAAATCCCAAACATGTGAAGATATACTCTGTAGAGCTGTCTTTGCAGATAGAGAAAATACTATGACAAAAAAAGCAAAATAGCCAATTTGGATTAATTCTGAGCTAGCTCCGCTGTAGAGATGATTGATTGCCGAAGATGAATAAGACCACGACATCATTAAATTCAGAGAAATGGCAATCGGCAGCCCATACATGCCGCGCATTGGGAAAGGGCATCCGATCCCTATAATAAAAATATAAATCGCGGAAATTAAAATCGCTGCCAATCCAATAGCAGAAACTTCAGATATTGTACTTTTATCGCTATATGCATAAAGAATAACCGCAAGAAACGATCCCATTATGATAATAATAGGGACAATTAGGAGATTCAGTAGGAACGGATAGCGTTCGTCGATAAACCACCTGAGGAATCCAAAAAATCTTGCCGACCGCTCCGTGTTGCCGAAAAACAGCAAGGACGAAGAGGTCACCGCCGAGACGAAGATCGGACCACTGTCGCGATCATCGGCAAACAGGCCCAAGCATGCCAGCACACAGGACGCGATGACGCTCGACCATTGCGTCCAGACGATCCACCGCGGAGCAGTCCCCAGGACCCCCCGCAACGAGCTTGTCAGCATCGTCAGGAGGATGAGGCCAAGCACCCACGTCGTCGTCGCGGCCTCGGGCATCCGATCGACAAGTCCGGCGATTCCATCCACCAGAGCCCCGGGGTTCCATGCCAGAGCCGCGGAAGTCAACGAAACGGCGGCCAGCAGGCCTGCCTCACTCGGCGATAGGCGCGGGCGGGCTTCCGCAGGGATGCGATCCGGCATCGCCATCCCCAACTCCTCGACCGGCAAATCATTCAGGAAACGAAGCAGGATCGCTTCCTCCAGATCGGGGGCCTTGCCGCGGCGCACCAGCTCGTTGATGACGGCGCGTATGCCGGGATCGCGGCGCGGCACCACGGGGAAACGCAGCGTATCCCGCTCGCCCTCCGGTACCGGCTCCAGCAGTGCCGTCCAGGCGTCACGCACCGCGGCGGCCCGCTCCGGTTGAGTCTGCAAGTCCCGCACCAGTGCCAGCCGGAGCCAGTCCGGAAGCCTGCCCCGGCGCAGCCAGGGCAGGCGGCAGAGCGAGGCCAGGCGATCCTCGGTCAGCAACGACCGGCCGGCGCCGTCCCGCACGGCATTGCCGACCAGCAGAGTCAGCTTGGGATGCACGGCGGGAAAGACCGCCAGCGCGGCGAGATACTGCATCCCCTCTGCCCCCAGCGCCGCCCGCAGATCGGCGACCAGAGCAGCAATGTCGGCATCGGACGGCGCCCGATCGCTGGTCCAGTTGAACGGCGAACGGGCCAGACGGCGGTCGAGCGCCAGCGGTTCCGGCCCTGCCGGCGTGGCACGGTCGACCGGCAGGTCGCTGCGCACTTGCCCGGCCAGATCCCGCAACCCGGTCGGCGAAGCCTCCACCACCAGGAAGCCCTGCCGCATCAAGGCCCGCTCGCGCGGTCCCCAGGTGCCCTGCGGGGACGGGGTGACGATCGCCGTCACCTCCCATCGCCGCAGATGCTCCACCCACACGCGCTCCGTGCCGGTCGCGGGGTCCGCGAAATTGGCGGCGTCGGTCAGCAGCAGCAGGCGGTGGTCGCGGCAGGTCTCCCGCAGCGTCTCCAGGTCGGTCATCGCCTCCGCCCGGCCATCACGTTCGATGCGCCGGAGGATGCGCGGGTCGCCGCGATAATCGTAGCGGGTGACGTGGATCTGTTCGGCGGAAAGCCTGTCCACCAGCAGTTCCGCCAGCAGCGCCAGATGGTCGTCCTGGCGGACCCGGTCCACCAGCAGCAGATAGTCGGGCGTGACTGGCCTGTGCGCCTTGACGAGCCTGACGAAGCCGGCCCCCGCCACCGTCGCCCTGAGGCTGGCGCGGCCGTCCACCTCGTCGGACGCCACCATCCGGTGCCGGCGCAGGTCCCGGAGCGCGGTCCGCACCATGGCGGGCCGGAACAGCGGCTGATCGCGCACGCTGAGGGCCAGCGCCGCGCGCGGCGCGTCGCGCGGGGCCATCCCTCGCAAAACCGCCGTCCGGCGCCGGCGCCGCATCCACAGGTACGCGACCGCTGCGGCCAGCGGCAGGATCATCGCCCCTCCCTTGGCCAGCCGGACCTCCAGGTCGGTCAACAATCCCGACCACCAGGGGGGCAGGTCCGGCGTCGGCTGGGTTATCGCCTCCACGGCCGGCGCCGCAAGCTCGGCCCCTTGGAAGGAGGCCAGGAAGTAGGTGATGCCGCCAGCCAGCAGCAGGACGGCCAGAACGAGCCAAATCCACGGCCGCCGCCTGGTGGCGGGTGACGCCTGGCCGGCGTCGCAATCTTCCACCGGCGCCGTCAGCTCCACCGCCGGGGCGGGAGCCAACCGGGACCGCTCCAGCCGCGACCGCTCCATCCATTGGTCGAGAAGGTCTGGCAGGCGTTCGCGCTGATCGGGATTGCGGCAGAGAACCGGGCCGAACCAGCGGGCCGCCTCCCGCCCGTCAGCGGGGAAGATCTCTTGTTCGAGCAGGCGCTGCCGCAGTTCGGCCAGCCGCAGGTCGTCGCCGACGCCGAGCCGGAACCCCTCGCCGCGCAGGAACGCCGCGAGCGCGATCCCGTCCCCCAGTCCATCGGCCGGCCATTCCATCGACGGTTCTCCCAAGGTCAACGCGGCGCGGCGACGCCAAGCTCGATTTCCGCGCGCTCCAGATCCTCCTGGGTCTTGGCGAGCGCCCGCAGGCTGGCGCGCAGAATGGCGGGCTGCCCGGCCAGTCCGGCGACCGTTTCGCCGCCGGCCTCCAGGCGGCGGACCATCGTCTCCAGGACGTCGAGCCATGCCAGCAGTTCCGCCGTGCCGGGAGGCCGGCCCAGCCGGTCGCGGACGCGCGTGAACAGGGTCATCGCCTCGTTGAACAGCTCCCCGCGCTGTGCGAAAGGAGCAAGCCGCTTGACGACGATGGCACGCCGCCGCTCCGGTCCCGGCGCCGGGATATGATGATAGACGCAGCGGCGCAGGAACGGCTCCGGCAGGCTTTTCTCGGAGTTGCTGGTGATTACCACGATCGGGCGGTTGGATGGCTCTCCCTTGACCGTCACCCGCAGTTCGGGAATGTCGAAGCGCATCGCCTCGATCTCCAGCAGCAGGTCGTTGGGCGTGTCGCGCGGCGCCTTGTCCAACTCGTCGATCAGGACGACCCGGCGGCGGGGCGGCGGATAGTCCCGGGGAAAGAGATCGCCATGACGGGCGACACCGTCGTCGGCCCAGCCGTCGTCCGGACGTATCAGCTCGCGGTCCGGACCTGCCGAGAACAGGATAGCCTTCCCCAGGGCGTTGAGGGACAGGTAACCGGCTGTCGGTCGGCGGGTCCCGGTCTGGGAGTCGCGAAACCGGGCGAGATCGTCGAAGCCGTAAAGCAGATCCCGGCCGGTGGTGGTCGACTTGACCGATTGCAGCAGGGGCTCGTCCAGGCCCAGCTGGCGGGCCAGCCAAAAGGCGAGGCTGGTCTTTCCACAGCCGGGCTCCCCGGTCAGCAGCAGGGGCTGCCCCAGAAGCAGGGCGACGTTGACCGCCGCCGTCAGATCGGGATCCGGGTCGTAGCCGGCCGGATCCTTGTAGCGTTCGTGGAACGGCGCGGGAAGACGGACCGGGGCCGCCTGATCGGCACGGGGAACGAGCGTGACATCCTGTGCGGACGGACTTTCCAGGGTCATAGCGGGGACTCCAGCACCTCGGTCAGGTGGTCGCAGAAGGCGCGCATGCTGACTGCGCTGGTCAGCCGTCGCTCGATGCGCATTCGAAGGAAGTCGATCTGCTCCCGTCGGACCTGTCTGCATCGCGGCCGTATCCGGTCAAGCCAGTCTCGGACGTGGCCATGCTCGATCGGCGACAGCGGGTCGACCCAGGGCAGGCGGTTGCCGGTAACCGCCTCCTCCAGCACTTGTTGAAGCAAAGGGTCGGGGTCGACCGGGGGAGGCGGCCGCATGAAGGGAAGCGGCGGCTTACGCGCCGGCATCTGCTCCCCGGTGATGAGGCACAGAAGCAGCAGCACGGTGTTGCGGCCCGGTAGCGCCGCAAGTTCGCTCCACAGCCCGAGCCAGGACCGGAGCAACTCGCCGTGGCCCGGCCCCGCCCGCCCGGCGCTGATCCGTGTCCAGAACGCGCGCGGGGCGTCCGGCCGGTCCATCGCCTGGCGCAGGGATGCCGCGGTGGCCGCCTCCGGCGGAAGGCACAGCGCGTTCGTCAGGTCGCGGCAAAGCATGTTGCGGAATGCCGCGGCAGCGTCGATGACCGGCGCCTGGGGCCAATGGATCTCGATGATGGCGTCCCCCGGATCGGTGTCGCGGCCGAGAAAGCGCTGCATCTGGTCCTCGCGCGCCAGCCGTTCGATGACGCGGGCGTGGTCGTCGTCCGGCTCGCCAGGGATCAGGAACAGCCGCGGCCGGCCATCGGCGGAGCCATGATCGGTCACCGCGGTGACGATCATCTCGACCTGGGGGATGCGATCGACGAAGCACACGTTGTACGCGATGCTTTCGGTCAGCCCGGTGGGGAAGGACCCGTCTACCCGTTCCAGGATGGGAGGGGCCGCCCCGTGACTGCGAAGGCATTCCCGGAAGCCGGCATCGTCACAGAAGGAGGCGACTGAGGTGGCGGTCAGCACCCGACCGGCAAAGTTCGGCGGCACGGCTTCCACCACCGCGACGAGCGCATCCTCGACGAACAGGGCGGTTCCGGAGAAGCCTTTCCACCCGATCTCCTGATCGGGAGCGGCGTTGAGCACGTCCGCATTGAACAGGCCATCCTTGCTGACCCAGGACAAGGCGGCCTGGATCAGCCGGTCCGCATTTCCGTCCTGCCGCCGCTGCGCATCGGGAAAGCCGATGCCGTAGCAGCGGTCGGCCCGGTCGTTCAGATCGACCTTGCCGAACCGGACCGGAGCACGCGGAAGACCTGCCACCGGCTCGTCGACCGCCACCAGGGCAACGTCGTGCGATGGCGAAACCCAGACGACCCGGGCCGCCAGCAGCTTCGGACCGGTGCCTCCGTTCGCCGGCGCCGTGCCGAGGACGGCGATCTCGCAGGCGGCGCCACTGAGCTTCGCGACGTGTCGCGCAGTCAGCACCAGCCGGTCCGTGATCAGATAGCCGCTGCCATAGCCGTAGCCGTCGTTCTCTTCCTCGACATAGACTTCGACAACCCTTTCACGCTCCATGGCCGAGCTCCCGCACCGTCAGGAACGGTTCAGTCGCCCGCACGCGGACGCTTGATGGTCGTGCCGACCAGCAGCTTGCCCGTCTCGACCGTCCCGCCGGGGGAACGGGGGGTCAGAACCAGCTTCAGCCGCTGAACCTGCTGGTCGCTGACCTTGCCTCCCAGGTTCACTTCGGCCCCCTGGCCGAACAACTTGAAGCCGATCTTGCCGCCCCCGGACCCCTCCCGACTGACGATCGCGTTGAACTCCAGCTCCACCGGGCCGAGTTCAAAGCGCAGGTCCTTCTCCTCGCCTTCCTTCACGGCTTCCATCAACTCGGTGCGTAATGCGCGGATTGCATCCGCCAGAGGGATGAGTGCGTCCGACATGCTTCCTCTCAGAACATATATGACCTATGTATTCCTACTTATAGGAGATGATCAATCGAAAGCCACAGCAAAATATACCGTTATGCCATTCTGAACACTTTTTAATTGCTGGTGGTTGCGGCGAGAGAACCGGCAGAGTCGGGAAGTGGGTCCGCCGCCGACCGAGCCCGGCGGCGAAGAGCGGGAGGGCATGTGTGGATGGCCTCTCCGGCGTAAGTGGGAATTCCGCGTTGACTGGCCGAGAAGGATGCATCCCTTTGTCCGGCCTGTTGTCGCAGCCGCTGGCTGCTGGCGTTGATGAATTCCGCGGATCGACGCCCAAATCACCTCATCGGCGCCATCCTCTTGGAGCAGAATGACGGATGGGCCGTTTCACACTGTCCGTCGACCGCTCATATAGTTCTATATAGAACTTGTTGACCGGAGCATCCATCTGAGACAGGATGGCTGCGGGAGGACATCGATGCCACAGCATGACTTCGCCTCGGCGCCATCGCCGGACCGGCGGCTGCCGGCCTATCTGCAACTGCGCGACGCACTGGCCACCCGCGTGGCGCGCGGGGAATGGGGACCCGACACCGCGCTGCCGTCGGAGAACCAGCTGACGGCCGAAACCGGTCTTTCGGTCGGCACCGTGCGCAAGGCGATCCAGACGCTGGTCGACGAAGGGCTGCTCGAGCGGCGCCAGGGATCCGGAACCTATCTGCGCAAGCGCGCCTTCAACGCGTCGCTGTTCCGTTTCTTCGCGGTGCAGTCGGCCGATGGCGGGGCGACGATCCCGTCGAGCCGCATCATCGCGCGCAAGGCCGCCACCGCCCCGGCCGCCGTCGCCGAAATTCTCGGCACGCCGGACTGCATCCGCCTCGACCGCCTGCGCGGCCAATCCGACGCCCTGCTGCTGTCGGAGGAAATCTGGCTGCCGCGCGCCCGTTTCGACGGCATCGCGGAACTGGAGGAGTCCCAGTTCGGGCCGTTGCTCTATCCGCTTTATCACGAACGCTTCAACGTCTTCATCGCCAGCGCCGTCGACGACGTCAGCTTCGCGCCGGCCTCCGCCGCGGTCGCGGCCCGGCTCGGCCTTGCCGAGGGCGCGCCCACTGCGGTGATCGAACGCACCGCCTACACCGCGGACGGCATCGCGGTCGAATGGCGCATCGCCCATGGCCCCGCCGAACGCTTCCGCTACCGCAGCCGCCTGAGCTGACGCGCGGCGCCGGACCCGGCGTCCGGCACCGGCCCTCCTGTCCGGCCCTTCCCATCACCTCCACCTTCGGGGCGGGGGCCGCCTTTTCCTTGTCTGTACGGATCGACGGATGACTGCACATCCCCTTATCGGGGGCATCGATACCCATGCCCACATCTTCCGCCCGGACCTGCCGATGGCCGCCGGCCGGCGCTACAGCCCAGCCCATGCGGCGGAGCTTTCGGACTGGTTCGCGCTGCAGGACAAAGCGGGGTTCAGCCATGGCGTGCTGATCCAGCCCAGCTTCCTCGGCACCGACAACAGCTTCATCGAAGCCGCGCTGTGCGCCCATCCGGAGCGGCTGCGTGCCGTCGCCGTCGTCGATCCCGGCGTGACGGAGGAGGAACTGGATAGGCTCGGTGCCCTCGGTTTCGTCGGTGCGCGCCTGAATCTCGTCGGGCGCGAGGTCGAGGATTACGCGGCCCCACCCTGGCCGGAGTTCTTCCGCCGCCTCGCAGCCCGCCGCTGGCAGGTCGAGATCCAGCGCCGGTTCGACGACCTCGCCGATCTGGTCCCCGCCATCGCCGACACCGGCGTGACCGTGGTGATCGACCATTTCGGCCTGCCGCAGGGCGGGATCGATCCGGGAAACCGTTCCCACCGCGCCTTCCTGGACCAGCTGCGCCGGATGCCGGACGTCTGGGTCAAGCTGTCCGCTCCCTACCGCGCCGGCCTGACGCCGGACCTCGCCGCACGGAGTTTCGAGCTGCTGCGCGAGGCCTGCGGCGGCTCCAACCGTTTCGTCTGGGGCAGCGACTGGCCGCACACCCAGCACGAGGCGGAGACCGGCTATGCCGCCCAGCTGGCCCGTCTGCATGACCTGATCCCCGACCCGGACGAGCGAGCGCGGATCCTGGTCCGGAATCCGGCGACGCTATTCCAATTCGCCTGAAATTCAAGAATCGGAGGAAACCCGTGAGCCTTGTCGTCGTCCTGGCGATCGCCCTCGCCGTCGTGTTGGGCTATGTCACCAAGATCAACATCGGCCTGTTTGCGATTGCTTTCGCCTATGTGCTCGGCTGTTTCGGGCTGGGCATGAAGCCGGGGGCGCTGATCGATCTGTGGCCGCTGAAGATCTTCTTCGTCATCTTCTCGGTCTGCCTGTTCTACAGCTTCGCTCTGGTCAACGGCACGCTGGAGAAGCTGGCCGGGCACATGCTGTACCGGTGCCGGAACGTGCCATGGGTTCTGCCCTACGCCATCCTGCTGACCGCGACGCTGATTGCTGCGATGGGGGCCGGCTATTACACCGTTCTCGCCTTCATGGCGCCGCTGACACTGATCCTGTGCCGGCGGACCGGGCTGGACATGGTGCTGGGGGCGATGGGGGCGAATTACGGGGCATTGGCGGGCGCCAACTTCATGTCCAGCCAGAGCGGCATCATCTTCCGCGGCCTGATGACCGCGAACGGCACCAGCGACGCCGACGCCTTCCTCTACAGCGGGGTCATCTTTGCCGCGACGCTGGTCATCCCGTTCTTCGTCATCACGGCAATGCTCTTCCTCTTCGGCAACCACCGCAACCTGAACGCCGCCGTGGCCGACACCGACCGGCCGGAGCCGCTCGACGGCCGGCAGCGGACGACGCTTGCGCTGACGCTGGCGATGATGGCGCTGGTCCTTCTCGGCCCGGTGCTCCAGCTCGCGATGCCCGGAAACCCCACGGTCGGCTATCTGAACTCGAAGATCGACATCGGCCTGATCGCCGGCGTCTTCTCCGTCATCGCGCTGCTGCTGAAGCTCGGGGACGAGCGCAAGGCCATCGCCTCGGTTCCCTGGTCGACCCTCATCATGATCTGCGGCATGGGCATGCTGATCTCCGTCGCGATCAAGGCGGGGACCATCGCCGCGCTGGCGGCCTGGCTCGGCAGCAGCATTCCGGCCCTGCTCCTGCCGGTGGTGTTCGGCATCGTCGCCGCCGCCATGTCGCTGTTCTCCAGCACGCTGGGGGTGGTGACGCCGACGCTGTTCCCGCTGGTGCCGGAGCTGGCAAGCGGCCTGTCGATCAGCCCGGTCCTGTTGTTCACGGCCATCGTCGTCGGTTCGCAGGCCACCTCGATCTCGCCCTTCTCGTCCGGCGGCAGCCTGATCCTCGGCTCGGCGCTGGAGGAAAAGGCCCGCAACACCCTGTTCACCCGCCTGCTGTTCCGCGCCGCGCCCATGGGCATCGTCGCAGCGGTGCTGATGAACGTCCTGCTCACCTTCACGCTCTGAGAGTCAGTTCGCAGAGATTGAACCGGCCCGTGCTTTCCCGACAGGGAAGCCCCGACGCGTCGGACTGTATGTGAGGTCAGTGCTCCACACGTGGCTGGGCCGCTCGATGGCGAGGGCGAGCAGCAGGTTGATCTTACCCCGGTTCGGTGGGGCAGGTTCGCATCGGCCCGGTCGGGTTTTCACCCGCCCGGAGTCACCAAAGCTTAACGGGAGTGAACGGGCGCTTGGGCGTAGAGAGGCTTTCTGTACCGGGGCGGCGAACACGGCCGCTCCGGGACGCCTCCAGACACCGCCGATCCGACCACGGGAGCTTCCTGATGATCCGCCGCACCACTCTGCTTGGGACTTGTGCGCTTGCGCTGCTGGCCGCCGTTGCGTCCGCCACCGGGGCCGGGGCAGCCACCCGCCTGACCGTCTACACCGCGCTGGAGAACGAACAGCTCACCCCCTACAGGAAGGCGTTCGAAGCCGACAATCCCGGCATCGAAATCGACTGGGTGCGCGATTCCACCGGCGTCGTCACTGCCAAGCTGTTGGCCGAAAAGGACAATCCGAAGGCCGACGTGGTGTGGGGCCTCGCCGCCTCCAGCCTGATGATCCTGGACGCCCAGGGCATGCTGATGCCCTACCAGCCCAAGGGCGCCGAGGATCTCAAGGCCAGCTTCCGCGATGCCAAGACCCCGCCGGCCTGGGTCGGCATGGATGCCTGGATGGCCGCCATCTGCTTCAACACGGTCGAGGCGGAGAAGAAGAAGCTGCCGAAGCCGACCTCCTGGGCCGACCTGCTGAAGCCGGAATACAAGGGCCAGATCGTCATGCCGAACCCGGCCTCCTCGGGCACCGGCTTCCTCGCCGTGTCGGGCTGGCTGCAGACCATGGGGGCGGAGAAGGGCTGGTCCTATATGGACAAGCTGAACGACAACGTCGCCATCTACACCCATTCGGGCTCCAAGCCCTGCAAGATGGCGGCGGCCGGCGAATACCCCATCGGCATCTCCATCGAATACACCGGCGCCCAGCAGAAGACCAAGGGCGCGCCCATCGACGTGATCCTGGCCTCCGAAGGCGTGGGCTGGGAGATGGAGGCGACGGCCATCGTCAAGGGCACCCAAAAGGCCGAGGCCGCGAAGGCGCTCGCCGACTGGGCGGCCAGCCGCAAGGCGAACGAGCAGTATGTGAACTTCTATCAGGTCACGGCGCATCCGGGCGTGACCAAGGAGACGCCGAACTATCCGAAGAACGCGGAAGCGGCGATGAACAAGACCAACGATTTCGTCTGGGCCGCCGCCAACCGCGACCGCATCCTGGCGGATTGGGAAAAGCGTTACGGCGCCAAGTCCGAGCCGAAGAGCTGACGCCGGCAAAAAGCCGAGCCGAGCCGTATCGAGCCGGCGGGCGGGTGCCATGCGCGCCCGCCCGTCCCTGCCGTTTCCCGCCGGGACACACTGCCAATGATCGCCGCGCCCCATCTCCGCCTGGAGTCCATCGTCAAGACCTTCGGCACCTTCACCGCGCTGAAGGGCGTATCGCTCGACATCCGGCGCGGCGAGTTCGTTTGTTTCCTCGGCCCGTCCGGCTGCGGCAAGACCACGCTGCTGCGGGTGATCGCCGGCCTCGACCCGCAGAGCGGCGGGACGGTGTGGCTGGGCGACCGCGACGTGTCGCGATTGCCGCCATCGGCGCGCGATTACGGCATCGTCTTCCAATCCTACGCGCTGTTCCCGAACCTGACCGTGCACAGGAACGTCGCCTATGGCCTGAAGCTGGGCCGGGCCGCCGAACGGGCGCGGGTGGAGGAGCTGCTGGCGCTGGTCGGCCTGCCCGATGCCGGCGCCAAATATCCGGGCCAGCTTTCCGGCGGGCAGCAGCAGCGGGTGGCGCTGGCCCGCGCGCTGGCACCTTCCCCCGGCCTGCTTCTGCTGGACGAGCCGTTGTCGGCGCTCGACGCACGGGTGCGGCTGCATCTGCGCCGCCAGATCCGCGACCTGCACCGCCGGCTGGGCATCACCACCATCATGGTCACCCACGACCAGGAGGAGGCGCTGACCATGGCCGACCGCATCGTGGTGATGAACAACGGCGTGATCGAACAGGTCGGCACGCCCAACGAGGTCTATCATCGGCCGGCCAGCCCCTTCGTCGCCGATTTCGTCGGCGCGATGAACTTCCTGTCCGGCGTGCTGGAGGCACCGGGCCGGGTGCGGCTTGGCGAGCATGGCTTCGACTGCGACGGCGACCATCTGTCCGCGGCGGCCCCCGGCGCCGCCGTGACCGTCTGCCTGCGGCCGGAGGATGTGCAGGTGCGCGCGGCCGGCGGCGCCAACACGCTCGACGCGGTGATCGAAAGCCTGGAATTCCTCGGCCCCTTCCACCGCGCCCGGCTGGCCGCCGACGGGCTGGGCGACGCCCGCGTCACCGCCGATTTGTCGGCCAATCTGGTGCGCGACCTGTCGCTGGACCCCGGCCGCCGCTTGGCGGTGACCCTGCCGCGCGAGCGGCTGCGCGTGTTCGAGGCCGCGCGATGAGCGCGCTGCGGGCAAATGTGCCGAAATCCTCCTTCTTTGCCGCCCGGCAGACCGGCCGGCCGGTGGAGCGGGGCGAGCGCTGGCTGTTCGGGCTGGGGATGGGCGGGATCGCGCTGTTCCTGGCTCTGTTCGTCCTGCTGCCGCTGTGCGCGCTGTTCCTGCGCAGCGTCTATGATCGCGACGGCGCCTTCGTCGGGCTCGCCAATTTCGCGGCCTTCCTGGAGACGCCGACGCTGGTGCGGTCGGTGGTCAACAGCCTGACCCTGTCGCTGCTGACCACCGCGATCACGGTGCCGCTGGCCTTCCTCTATGCCTTCTGCCTGACCCGCACCGCCATGGCGGGCAAAGGGGTGTTCCGGCTGCTGGCGCAGATCCCGCTGCTGGCGCCATCGCTGCTGCCGGCCATCGCGCTGGTCTATCTGTTCGGAAACAAGGGCATCCTGCGCGGCCTGCTGATGGGCGAGAGCATCTACGGCCCCATCGGCATCGTGATGGGCGAGGTCTTCTACGCCTTCCCGCATGCGGTGATGATCCTGACCGTGGCGCTGTCGACCTCCGACGCCCGCCTGTACGAGGCGGCGGAGGCGCTGGGGGCCGGCACCTGGAAGCGCTTCGTTACCATCACCCTGCCCGGCGTGCGCTATGGCCTGATCTCCGCAATCTTCGTGGTGTTCACGCTGGTGGTCACAGATTTCGGCGTGCCCAAGGTGATCGGCGGCTCCACCAACATGCTGGCGACCGACGTCTACAAGCAGGTGGTCGGCCTGCAGAATTTCGGCATGGGCGCGGTGGTCGGCATCGTCCTGCTTCTGCCGGCGGTGCTGGCCTTCGTCGCCGACTGGTTCGGCCAGCGCCGGCAGATGGCGCTGCTGTCCGCCCGCTCCGTGCCGTTCCAGCCGCGGCTGAACCCGGTCGGCGACCGGCTGGCCTTCCTGTTCTGCGCACTGGTCGGCGGCCTGATGCTGGGGATGCTGGGCGTGGCGGGCTTCGCCTCCATCGTCACCTTCTGGCCCTACAATCTGACGCCGACGCTGGCGAACTACGATTTCGCCCAGTTCGATTCGGCGGGCTGGAGCAGCTACGCCAACAGCCTGATCCTGGCCTTCTGGACCGCGCTGGCCGGCACCGCCATCGTCTTCACCGGCGCCTGGCTGGTGGAACGGGCGCCGGGACGGGCGGCGATGAAGGGGATTGTGCGGCTGATGGCGATCCTGCCGCTGGCGGTTCCGGGCATGGTGCTCGGCCTCGCCTATATCTTCTTCTTCAACGCGCCGTGGAACCCGCTGGGCTGGCTCTATCACGGCATGGCGATCCTGGTCCTGTCGACGGTGGCGCATTTCTACACCGTCAGCCACCTGACCGCCGTCACCGCCCTGAAGCAGCTGGATGCCGAATTCGAAGCGGTGTCGGCCAGCCTGAAGGTGCCGGTCTGGTCCACCTTCCTACGGGTGACGGTGCCCCTGTGCCTGCCGGCCATCCTCGACATCGCCATCTATTTTTTCGTCAACGCCATGACCACGGTGTCGGCGGTCGTCTTCCTCTATGCGCCGGAAACCAAGCCGGCGTCGGTCGCCGTGCTGAACATGGACGATGCCGGCGAGGTGGCAGGGGCCGCCGCCATGGCGATGATGATCGTCCTCACCTCCGCCGCGGTGCGGGTGCTGCATGCCCTGCTGTCCTGGGCGCTGCAGCGGCGGACGCAGGCATGGCGGCGGCGCTGAGGCCGGAGGAGTTGAGCGCGGACAGGGGGCCCCCGGCCTCGGCCGCCACCTCCCGCGCCAGATCGAGGAAAGCCCGCACCACCGCCAGCCGGCGGCGTTCGCGCAGGCAGACCACATATTCGTCCATCTCGATCTCGGCCCCGGCAATGGGCAGCAGCACCAGCCGCCCGTCGCCGGTGAACTCGGCGGCGGAGGTGAAGCCGATGCCCAGCCCCGCCGCCACCGCCTCCACCACCGCTTCGCGGCCTTGAATCTCGATGATCGCGGCGGGCGTGACCTCCGCCGCTGACAGCGCGCGTTCGACCAGCCGGCGGGTCATCGATCCCGGTTCCCGCAGCACCAGCCGTTCCGCCGCCAGATCGGTCAGCGACACCGCCCGGCGCCGCGCCAGCGGATGCGCCTTCGGCAGCAGCGCCCGCACCGGATCGCGCCGCAGCGGCAGCACATAGAGCCGCGAGTCCCCCGGCACGTCGGCCAGCACCGCCACGTCGATGCGCGTCTCCATCAATCCTTCCAGCATGGTCCGCGAGTTGCCGACGGCCAGCGTCACCGTCGGTCCCGGATGGGCACGGGTGAAGCGGGCGATCAGCGGCACCGCATGGAACGGCCCGTCCGCCCCGACCGCCAGCGTGCCGCCCTTCAGATGCCGGACCCCGGCCAGCAGCTCCATCGCCTCCTGCTCGGCGGCGAACAGGCGGCGGGTCACGGCGAACAGCGCCGTGCCGACCTCCGTCAGCGCCACCTGACGGTTGGAGCGGTCGAACAGGGTGACGCCATAGGTCTCCTCCAGCGCCTTCACCTCCTGCGAGCAGGTCGGCTGCGTCACGTTCAGCAGGCGGGCCGCCTTGGTGAATCCCCCCTCCGTCGCCACCGCGTGGAAGGCGCGCAGCTGGGCGAAGTTCATTGATTTCATCTATGGACCCATAGGCCGAATGGATTGGCTTTATGATAGGCGAAGCGGCGTCATGGGGCCATTCCGACCGTCGCGCTTCCCCCCTTTCCTCCGGAATGGTCCCAAATGTCTGACTCCGTGCCCTATCTGCTGACCCCGGGTCCGCTGACCACCTCTGCCACCGTCAAGCAGGCGATGTTGCGCGACTGGGGCTCGCGCGACGGACGCTTCATCGATCTCAACGCCGGCATCCGCGCCCGGCTGGTGCGTCTGGCCGGCGGCAGCGCCGACAGCCATGCCGCGGTGCCCGTCCAGGGCTCCGGCACCTTTGCGGTGGAGGCGATGATCGGCACGCTGGTGCCGCGCGCCGGCCGGCTGCTGGTGCTGGTCAACGGCGCCTACGGCACCCGCATGGTCCGCATCGCCGAGGTCGCCGGCCGGTCCGTCGCCGCGCTGGAAACGGCGGAGGACCAACCGGTGTCGCCCGCTTCGCTCGCCGAGGCGCTCGACGCCGATCCGGCGATCACCCATGTCGCCGTCGTCCACTGCGAAACCACCTCCGGCATCCTCAATCCCATCGAAGCGGTGGCGGAGGTGGTCCGCTCGCGTGGCCGCGCCCTGCTGATCGACGCCATGAGCGCCTTCGGCGCGCTGCCGCTGGACATGGCGGCGCTGGGCGCCGTGGCGGTGGCCGCATCCTCCAACAAATGCCTGGAGGGGGTGCCGGGCATGGGCTTCGTCATCGCCCGCCGCGACGCGCTGGAGGCCGCAAAGGGCAACGCCCATTCCCTGTCGCTCGACCTGCACGACCAATGGCGCGGCTTCGAGGCGAACGCGCAGTGGCGCTTCACCCCGCCCACCCATGTGGTGGCCGCCTTCGCCCAGGCGCTGGACGAGCATGAGGCGGAAGGCGGCGTCGAGGGACGCGGCGCCCGCTATCGCGCCAACGCCGCCATTCTGATCGACGGCATGCGGGCGCTGGGGTTCGAGACGCTGCTGCCCGGCCATCTGCAGGCCCCGATCATCGTCACCTTCCGCATGCCGGCCGATCCGGCCTTCGTCTTCGCCGAGTTCTACGACCGGCTGCGCGAGCGCGGCTTCGTCATCTATCCCGGCAAGCTGACGGTGGCCGACAGCTTCCGCATCGGCTGCATCGGCCGGCTGGGCGCGGAGGAGATGACCGCCGCCATCGCCGCCATCCGCGCCACCCTGTCCGAGATGGGCGTCGCGTCCGGCGCTCCCTGACCTCTCCTCTTTCCCGAAAGCCCGAATCCATGAGCTTCGTCTATTCGCGCCGCTATACCGGTCCGTTGGAGGCCGTCATCCTCGACTGGGCCGGGACCACGGTGGACCATGGCTGCCTCGCCCCGGCCGGCGCCTTCATGGAGGCCTTCCGCCGTTCCGGGGTCACCATCACGCTGGATCAGGCCCGCGCCCCCATGGGCATGGCCAAATGGCACCACATCCAGGCGATCACCCGCATGGCGCCGGTGGCCGAGGCCTGGACCGCCGTCCATGGCGCCGCCCCGACCGACGCCGATGTCGACCGGCTCTATGAGACCTTCCTGCCGCTGCAGGTGGATGTGGTGGCCCGGCATTCCGACCTGATCCCCGGTGCGGCGGAGACGGTCGCCGCGATGCGGGCGCGCGGGCTGAAGATCGGCTCGACCACCGGCTATCCCCGCCCGGTGATGGACGTGGTGCAGCGCGTGGCGTCGGCGCAGGGCTACACGCCCGACATCACCGTCTGCGCGGGCGAGACGCCGGCCGGTCGTCCCGGCCCGGCGATGGCCTTGCGCTGCGTCGTCGAGCTGTCCATCTCGCCGGTGGAAGCCTGCGTGAAGATCGGCGACACCGTGGTCGATGTCGAAGAGGGGCTGAACGCCGGCATGTGGACCATCGCGGTGGCCGACACCGGCAACGAGGTGGGCCTGCCGCTCGCCGACTGGCAGGCGCTGGCGCCCGAGCGGCGCGACGCGCTGCATGTCGCAGCATCCGACCGGCTGGCTCGGGCCGGCGCCCACTATGTCGTCCGGTCCCTGGCCGAGGCGCTGCCGCTGCTCGACGCCATCGAAGCGCGGCTGGCCCGCGGCGAGAAGCCGTGAGCGCGAATCCGCAACCCGACCGGTCCGAAGGCGACATCAATCTCGGGCCGCGGCGCGCAGGCTGGATGGCCGGCGCGCTCGGCCCCCGTTCCCGCGCGCTGGTGGAGCGCGACGCCGCCGCCTTCCTGAGGCAGTCCCTGTCCACCCCCTGCCTGTCGGCGATCCGCAAGGCCGAGGGCATCTGGATCGAGGACATGGACGGCCGCCGCTTCATGGATTTCCATGGCAACAGCGTCCATCACATCGGCTATGCCCACCCCCGGCTGGTGGCGGCGCTCAAGGCGCAGATGGACGAGCTGTCCTTCGCCCCGCGCCGCTTTGCTTGCGAGCCGGCGGCCGAACTGGCGGAGCGCCTCACCGCAATCGCTCCGACCGGCCCCGGCAGTCGCGTGTTGTTCGCGCCCGGCGGGTCGGAGGGGATCGAGATCGCGCTGAAGCTGGCCCGCGTTGCCACCGGCCGCTTCAAGACGGTCTCATTCTGGGACGCCTTCCACGGTGCCGGCTTCGGTTCGTCCAGTGTCGGTGGGGAGGCGCTGTTCCGCTCCAACGGGATCGGGCCGCTGCTGGCGGGAACCGAACATGTGGCGCCCTTCGCCTGCGCCCGCTGTCCCTACGGCTTCGACCCGGCCCCCGGCGGCGGTCCCGACCTCGACACCTGCCGGATGACCTGCGCGCGGATGCTGCGCTATGTGCTGGAGAAGGAGGGCGACGTCGCCGCCGTGGTGGCGGAGCCGGTGCGCGCCGTGCCCTATGTGCCGCCGCCGGGCTTCTGGGCGGAGGTGCGGCGGGCCTGCGACGACGCCGGCGCCCTGCTGATCTTCGACGAAATCCCGACCGGCCTCGGCAAGACCGGCAGCCTGTTCAGCCATGAGCCCTTCGGCGCGCGGCCGGACATCCTGGTGCTGGGAAAGGCGCTTGGCGGCGCCATGCTGCCGCTGGCGGCGGTGATCGCCCGCGCCGGGCTGGACGTGGCAGCCGACCGCGCGCTCGGCCACTACACCCACGAGAAGAACCCGCTGCTCGCCCGCGCCGGCCTGACGACCCTGGACATCGTCCGGGACGAAGGGCTTGCGGAGCGCGCCGCGACTCTCGGCACCCTGGCGCTGGAGCGCCTGCGCGAGCTGACTGGGCCCCTGCCGGGCATCGCCGACATCCGGGGCGCCGGGCTGCTGATCGGGATCGAACTGGCCGACCATCTCGGCCGCAGCGCCGCCGACCGGGCGGAGGCGGCCTTCTACGCGGCACTCGCCGCCGGTGTCAGCCTGAAGATATCGCAGGGAACGGTTCTGACCCTGTCGCCACCCCTGACCATCGCCGAGGCCGAGCTGGAGCGGGCTCTGGCAATCGTCGCCGCGGCAATCGGGTCTGCCTGACGACGCAATCGGGATTTTTCAGGGACGTAAGCAGCCGCTCCGCCGCGATGCCGGTCGTTCGGCCGATGGACCCCATCCATCGGCAGCCATGGCTCAGCCGTTCTGCAATGTGCCGACGAAGCGGTCCACCTGGGATTGGAGTTCGTGGACGCTGCGCTCCAGTTCCTGGATGCCGCCATGCAGGCTGGCGGCCGCGGTGCCGTTGCGTTGCGCCGAATCGGCAACGGTGCGGACATTCAGGCGGAGGCGCTCGGTACCCTGGGCCGCCTGCTGGACGGCGCGGCTGATTTCCGTGGTCGCCGAATTCTGCTGTTCGACGGCGGCGGCAATCGACGCGCTGATGCTGTTGAGCTGTTCCATCACCCGCGAGATGTCGCCGATCTTGCCGGCGGCGTCGCCGGTCGAAGCCTGGATCGCGCCGATCAGGGCCGAGATCTCCTCCGTGGCCTTGGCGGTCTGGCCCGCGAGGTTCTTCACCTCGGTCGCCACCACCGCGAAGCCCTTGCCGGCCTCTCCCGCCCGGGCCGCTTCGATGGTGGCATTCAGCGCCAGCAGGTTGGTTTGCCCGGCGATGGATGTGATGAGGGTCAGGACGTCGCCGATCCGCCCGGCATCGCCGACGAGCCGGTTCATGAGGTCCACGGTGGTGGCGACCTGCCGGCTGGCACCCTGCGATTCGGACTGAGAGCTCTGTGCCTGGACGGAGATCTCGCGGATCGACGCCGCCAGTTCCTCCACAGCCGCCGCAACCGTCTGCACGTTGCTGCTGACCTCCTCCGAGGTATCGGCCACGCTATGGCTGACCGTGGCGTTCTCGCCGGCGCTGGCGGCCACCTCGCCGACCGCCAGACCCATGGACGTGGCGGTTCCGTTGACATCGGCCAGAAGGCGCCCGACATCGCGGTCGAAGGTCTCGGCGACCGAGGCCAGCGCGCGTTGCCGCTGCTGCTCGGCCTCCTCGCGCAGGCGCAGCTGCTCCGCTTCCAGACGGCGCCGTTCGACGGCATTTTCCCGGAAGGTCTGGACGGCGAGAGCCATCTTGCCGACTTCGTCCTCCCGGCCGGTGGCCGGAACCTCGACTTCGGTTTCCCCGGCGGCGAGCGTGCTCATCACCCGGGTCATCTGCGCGATGGGGCGGGTGACGGTCCGGACGATGGCACCGAGGACGCCGCAGATCACCAGCACCGACAGCAGCGCGGCCAGCGCGATGACCATGGTGGTCGAGCGGATGTCGGCCTGGATGCGCCGGGTCGACAGCGTGACCTGGAGCGTTCCGATCTGCGTCGCCTTCGCGCCCTCGTTCCGCGTGACGGGAGCGCTGCTGACGATCCCGTCATCCGGCCGGGTCGCCGTGGCGCCATGGGCGGCAAAGACCTTGCCGTCCTTGTCCCTGATCGAGCTGCCGACATAGTCGGGATCGGCCGAAAGGGCGGCGAGCAGGGCCGAGGCCGCGTTCGCATCCATGTTCCACAGGGCCTCGCCGGCACCGCCGGCAAGGGCCGTCGCGACCATCTGCGCGCGTTCCGTAAGGCCGTTGCGGGCAACGGTCATGTTCATGTAGGCGATCCCCGTCATCGCGGCCAGGGCCAGGACGACGAACAGGGCGGCGATCGGGAACAGGACGCGGACCGTAAGGCTGCGGCGGTAAATTCCGAACATCGCGACTCCTTGTTGAAGCGGCAGCCCCCAGGGAAACCGGGCTGTGGCCATCCTTGCCGGGTCGGCACCTGGGGCGCCGGCCGGGTGCCGTTACTTCGCGAGCGCCGACAGGTGCTGTTTCTGGAGGGTGCCGATGTCGATCTTCGTCAGCCCTTCGGCAAAGACCGCCGCCCACTTCCGCCCTTCCGGCTTGGTGTTGAAGGCGACGTGCAGCGTCTTCGATTCGAGCGTCGGGCCGAATTCGACCTTGCCCTGCAGGGGCTTCAGTTCGGCGGTGTTGCGCATCAGATAGGAGAAGACATAGCGGTCGATCTCCGCCGCCTCGATGCGGCCGGCGGCGACCTTGCGGATGTTGGTGGTATCGTCCACCACCGCTTCCGGCTTCAGGCCGTTCGCCGCGATGGCGTCGCTCACCGGCTTGGCGTTCACATAGCCGTTGACCACGCCCAGCTTCAGGCGGGCCAGGGCGGACGGGCTGGTGTCGGCGATCCTGGCGCCGGCGGGAACGATCAGGCCGAGGGGGCTGTCCCCGATCGGGCCGGAAAGGGCGAAGCCATCCAGATCCGAGGGATATTCCGGGAAATACCCGACGACGCCGGCCTCTTCCTTGGCGCTGTGGACGGCGCGCTGCCAGGGCAGCACCTCGATGCTCACCGTATGCCCCATCGCCTTGAACGCTTCGCGGACCACGATGCTGGAGAAGCCGTTGTCCGGCAGCGAGCCGGAGTAGGGGGGCCATTCCAGCGTGGTCAGGCGAACCATGTCCGCGCTCGCTCCGGCGGTCGACGCCAGGATGGTGCCGGCCAGGATGAGGTTGAAACCCATCAGTCTACCAATCATGGCGGTGCTCCCCGGAAGGTCCTGGCCCCGGCACAGGGCGAGAGGACAGCGTGTCGCGTTATGATATTTGCCGCGTCACTGTCGAATCCGCATCGTTAACTGCAGGTTACCAACCCAGATCCCACGAGTATTTTCATGGAAAATTCATTGTTCGATTGTTGTTCGCGTGCCGATGAATCCGGATTTTGTTTTCGGTTTTATTTCGGACGTCGTCAAACTGTCATGGAATGATCATCTCTGCGCAAATCAGGTCTGCGAAAGTCCGGGCAAGTCGATCCTGAAAAGGTGAATTCCGGTGCAGTTCCTCCTGATCCTGCTGCTCGTCGTGGCGATGGCCACATCCGGCCGGGCCGAAACTCTGGCGGACCGCCAGTTCGCCATCATCTTCAACAACACCAAGACGGATGGAGGATTCAACGAACTGGCGTTGCGCGGCCTGCAACGGTTCAAGACCGAAACCGGCACCGATGCGCGGGAGAACGTCATCCGCACCGAGGAGGAGAGCATCCGGTCGATGCGGAACTTCGCGCGGTTCGGCATCCGCAACATCCTGCTGATCGGTTTCGTCAACGAAGGCGCGGTTTCCACCGTGGCGCAGGAGTTTCCGGACGTCCATTTCACTCTGATCGACGGTCGGGTCGATCTTCCGAACGTGCGCTCCGTTCTCTTCCGCGAAGACGAGGCCGCGTATCTGGCGGGCATGGCGGCGGGATTGGCGAGCGGCACCGGCACGGTCGGCTTCATCGGCGCGATGCCCATTCCGCCGATCAAGCGCTTCGAATGCGGGTTCATCCAGGGCGCCATGGCAAGCCGTCCGTCGGTCAGGCTGCTGCGCCGCTTTCTCGGCAACGAGGCGAACGCGTTCCGGGACAAGGATGCCGCGCACCGCGTGGCGGAGCAGATGATCGGGGAAGGGGCCGACGTCGTTTTCGCCGCCGCCGGCTATGCCGGGATCGGCGTGCTGGAGACGATGGCGACAGCCGGGCGTCTGGGGATCGGCGTGGACACCAACCAGAACGGCCTGTTTCCCGGCCATGTCCTGACATCGGCGCTGAAGCGGGTCGATGTCGCCGCCTATCTTGCCCTGAAGGATGCGCATGAGGGGAAATGGACCGGCGGGGTGCAGTATCTGGGGCTGGCGGAGCAAGGCGTGGATTGGGCGAGGGACGAGGCCAACGCGGCCCTGGTCGCCGGCCTGGCGCCCCGGCTTGGAACGGCTGCGGCGGAGATCGCTGCCGGATCGCTGGCCGTGCGCCCGGCCGAACTGGTCGAGTCATGCCGCTGAATTGGATGCTGCGCGGCTGCCTCACCCGGTTCGGCGCCGTGTTCTCGGAAAGCCTGATGGTGCGGACCGTCGGGTTGATCTGCCTCCCCCTGCTGCTTGCGGTCGGTCTGGCGGTGGTGGTGGCGATCAGTTTTTCCAATCGGGATGCCCGGACGGCGCTCGAGGCACGGGCCCGGCAGACGGTTGCGCTTCTCGCCGGCGGAGTCGGCGATGCGCTGTGGAACGTCGACCGGGTTGCGGCACAGTCGATCCTGCATCCTCTGTCGAAGGATCCCGACTTCGTCGGCGCGGTCGTCTTCGAGCGCGGCGGTTCGGTCTTCCTCGGACTGGGGGAGGTCGATCCGCCGCGCAGCGGACTGATCGTCGAACAGGTTTCCCTGATCCGGCTGACCGCAGGGGGACAGGCCGGGGAGCAGGGCAGGGGACAGCATATCGGTCAGCTGCGGCTTTACCTGACGACCGCGAATGCGGAACGGACCATCAACAGCCGGGCCTGGGCCATTGCGCTGAGCGGCTTGGGCCTGCTGGTCGCGGTGTGCGGGCTGCTGGCGGTCATCGTCCGTGGCGTCACCGCACCCGTGCGCCAGATGACCGACGGCATGGCCGTGCTGGCGGCCGGGAGGATCGATCTGGAGATCCCGCGGGTCGACCGCCGGGACGAGATCGGACGGATGGCGGCGGCGCTCGGCACCTTGAAGCAGCATGCGGCGGAGCGGCTGGAGTTCATCGAGCGTCAGGCCCGCCACATGGAGGTGATCGAAGAGATCGTCGCCAAACGCACCGGGGAGCTGACCGCGGCGCTGGAAACCTTGAAGCTGGCGCAGAACGAACTGATCCGTTCCGAGAAGCTGGCGGCGCTCGGCGGCATGGTCGCCGCCATCGCGCATGAGATCAACACGCCCATCGGCAGCAGCCTGACGGTCGCGACGACGCTGTCGGACAAGATCACGGAGTTCCAGGCCATTCTTCAGGGCAAGGAGCTGCGCCGGTCGGTCATCCGTGACTATTCCGACAGCTTCGGCACGGCGAGCCAGCTGTTGGTCGGCAATCTGCTGCGGGCCTCCGAACTGATCGGCCGTTTCAAGCGCGTGGCCGTCGACCAGACGGGCGAGCTGCGCCGCCGGTTCGAGCTCGATGTCGTCTGCGGCGAGGTCGTCGCCATGCTGCGGCCGACCTACAGGCATTCTCCGGTGTCCATCGATCTGAGGCTGCCCGGCGGCGTGGTGATGGACAGCTTTCCGGGTGCTCTCGGCCAAGTGCTGACCAATCTGATGACGAATGCCATGCTTCACGCCTTTGCCGACGCGACGGCGGCGGGGAGCATCACCGTCGGCGCGACGCTGGAGGAGGACGGCCGGCATGTGACCCTGACGGTGGCCGATGACGGGGCGGGCATCCCGGCGGCGGTTCTGCCGCGGATCTTCGATCCGTTCTTTACGACCAAGCTCGGTTCGGGCGGCAGCGGGCTTGGCCTGCACATCGTCTACGCCATCGTCATGCGGGTTCTGGGCGGGGTGGTGGCGGTGGAGAGCCAGATCGGCCAGGGAACCCGCTTTTCCATCGTCCTGCCGCTGGTGGCTCCGCAACAATCCGGGCAGGACGCCGTCGAGGAGCCGGTGATCATGCCCTCCTGACCGACCTGCCGATCCCGGTCCTGCGGTCAGGAAACCGCTGCCGGGAGCCGGGCCGGCATGTTGTCCAGGATCCAGCGCTCGAATTGCGGCGCCGGCATCGGCTTGGCATAGAGGTAGCCCTGCGCGGCGTCGCAGCCGAGCGACCGCAGGATTTCCTCCTGCTCGGCCGTCTCGATCCCTTCGGCGAGGACGGTCATTCCCAGCTCATGACCGACCTTTACGATGGTTGCGGCGATGCTGCGGCTTTCCGGGACAGTGCCGAGATCGGTTACGAAGGAGCGGTCGATCTTGAGAACGGAGGCCGGGAGTTGCTGCAGCCGCGACAGCGACGAGTAGCCGGTGCCGAAATCGTCGATGGCGATGCTGAAACCCATGCCGCGAAGCGTCCGAACCGTCGCAAGGACCTGATCGTTCTCCATGGCGTGGCTTTCGGTGATCTCCAGTTCGATGTCGCGCGGGTCGGCGTTGCAGGACGAAAGGATGCGCTCGGCGCTGTGGACGAAACTGCCGTCGCGCAGCTGCCGCACCGAGACGTTGACGGCCATGCGCAGGCGCCCGACGGCACTGTCGCGCCAGTGGACCTGATGCAGGCAGGCCTGCCGCAGGACCCATTCGCCCAGGCTGAGGATGTGGCCGGCATCTTCGGCAACCGGGATGAACTGGTCGGGTCTGACCCAGGTCCCTTCCGGCAGCTGCCAGCGCAGCAGAGCCTCGCTCCCGAAGGGGGTTCCGTCCGACAGGGCGATCTGCGGCTGGTAGACGAGAGAGAATTGACCGTTGGCTTGCGCTTCGGCAAGGCGGCTGACCAGCGAGAGCCGCCCGTGCAGTTCCTCTTCCATCGCGGGGTCGAAGCGCAGGATGCGGCCACGCCCGCTGCGCTTGGCTCCCTTCAAGGCCATCCCCGCCCGGCGGACCAGCCGATGGACGTCCGACTCCCGATCGTCGGCCAGCACGTAGCCGCCCGATATCCGGATATCGATGGGGTGTCCGTTGATGGTGAAGGGATCCGCGAAGCACAGGTCGACAGCGCGCACCAGATCCCGTTCATCGAGCGGCTGTTTCAGCCAGACCAGCACCCCGAACATGTCGCTGGCGATGCGGCTGACCGCGTGCCGGTCGCTGAACACCGAGCCCAGCCGGTTGGCCACCGCCAGCAGCAGCCTGTCGCCGGTCTCGTGTCCCAGTCCATCGTTCACCGATTGGAAATGGTCGAGGTCGAGAAGCAGGACCGTCAGCACGCCGGCCGACGGCGACTGGCGCGCGATCCGGCTGCCGATCTCCTCCAGGAACAGGGTGCGGTTGGCCAATCCCGTCAGCGTGTCGTAATAGGCGAGCGACCGGACGTCGTCGAGGAGCGAGACGTTGTCGAAGCCGAGCGCCACGTTGGAGCAGAAGACTTCCAGCAGGCGCCGAACGTCCGGCCCGATCTCCCGCCCGGTCGCGACGTAGATGGCCAGATCGTCCCCGGACTGGCCGGGGATATAGAGCACGGTGACGCCGTCCAGATAGACGCTCCGCTTTCCTTCCAGCGCCGACGCGATCAGCGTGCGCAGCGGCCCGTCTTCCACATGGCTGAGGGGTGTGCCCGAGAGGTGGCAGAACGGACCGGCCGCCGCCAGGATGAGCGGTTCCTCGCCATTGCCGAGCCTCGCCGCCGTCGGCGGCGCCACACGGGCGAGAACGAAACCGTTCGCCTCGACATCGAGAAGGCCGCCGAGTTGCAGCAGGATGCCCTCGCAGAAGGAGCGCAGGGAACTGCGCCGGAACAGCCCCGCCGAGGCGGCGATGATCCGTTCCAAACCCTTGCGGCTCAACTCCAGCGCCTGGATGTGGCTGTATGCGCGCAACGCCGTGAAAAGCGACGTGAGCAACCGGTTGCGCGTCAGCTCCGACTTCGTCCTGTAATCGTCGATGTCGTAGTCGCGGATCACCGCCAGTTCGGGCGCGTAACCCGGCTGGCCGGTGCGGAGCATGATCCGCAAGGTGGTGAGCTTCAGCTCCTCGCGGATGATGCGGACCAGCTTCAATCCCGCATCCGGCGTCTCCATCACGACATCGAGAAGGATGACGGCGAAATCGCTGTCCGTCCGCAGGATGGCATGGGCCTCCGCCGCCGATTTCGCGTGGGTCAGTTCCAGACGCCGACCGAGAATGTCGATATCGTGGAGCGAGTACTTGGTCGAGGCATGCACGATCTCGTCATCGTCGACCACCAGGAGGCGCCAGACCCGCCCGGGTGCCGTGCTGCCGATCTGGCCGTCATCCTCGATTATATCGAGTACGTCGTTATCATCGGATGCTTCCATTGATGACCGCCCGGATCCCACCTGTTCCAACGGTGCCAGATTATTGCCTGGAACGGCGTGCGATCATGACGGTTGCGTGAAGATCATGTGACGGTCATCGAGTCGGATCGTCAAATCGCCAGTGCTCGGGGCCGCGGGGCAATCCGCTCCCCCGGCCGGGCGGGAAGTCCTGCGGATCGGCGGTGCAGGCGGCGGCCGACAGGCGATAAATCGCACGCTGTGGACTTGAATGATGGTGGAAGCAAGTCCAGCTGAGATCCTGTGCTCGCGCCGAGGGGCGTCATCGCGTTTCGGGACTTCGACGGCTTCACCGACTTGGAATAAGGACCTGGCGCTTCCCATGACCGACCTGCATCGACCGCTCACCGTCGGCCAGCGCCCTGCAAGCATCGGGACGATGCGGGCGCAGACGCCGTGCTGACGGGATTGCCGGATTTCGCAGCCCAGGGGGCCGCTCTCGCCGCCTTCATCGAAGCGCATGCGGACTGGGCGGAAGTCATCATCTTCCTGATGGCGTTTGCGGAGGGGCTGACGCTCGTCGGGCTTCTCGTTCCCGGCGTTGTCATGCTGATCGCGGCCGGTGCACTCGTGGGCGCGGGCGTTCTCGATTTCTGGTCGGTCTATCTGGCCATCGCGGGCGGCGCCATCCTGGGTGACGCCACCTCCTACTGGCTGGGTCGCCGCTATGGCGAGCGCATGTTCCGGATATGGCCGCTGAGCAGGCAGCCCGACCTGCGCCGCCGCGGCGAAGCCTTCTTCCTGCGTCATGGAAGCAAGAGCGTGTTCCTGGCGCGCTTCATCGGCCCGCTGCGCGCGGTGGTGCCGACGACGGCCGGCATGATGGCGATGCCCCATCGGAAGTTTCAGACCTTCAACGTCCTGTCGGCCGTGATCTGGGCGCCGCTGCTGATGTCGCCGGGCCATCTTGCCTGGACCGGCTACGATTTGAGCGGAATGGGTGGCCGCGCCGCACCGGCGGTCGACGCCAATGCGGGGCAGGGCGCGGCAAGATCCTGCGCGCCCGCTCCACCCGTTGCCGGGCTGCCGGAAAGAACGGGGTGCTGACCCCCGTTCCCGGCCTGACGACCGTGTCCGTCCGGTTCGCTCCGCCGGAGTTCGCCCTGCGCCCGCCTTCCTATGCCCGCTTGTAGGTCATCAGGAAGGCCACGGTGCAGAGAAGGGGGAGTCCGGCGTCGCGCATGTCGAAATTGAGGTGGAGCATGGCGGCATAGAGAACGATGCCGATGGTGGCGATGGCCGGCAACAGGGTGCAGGGCCACGGGGTCAGGTTAACGATTGACGATGAGGATTCCCTGTTGGTGGGGAGTGTGATTCATGGAGGGCCTACCCGACGAGAGGGAGGCTCGGATGTCCGAGGAGTTCGACGAGACGTTCCAGCGGTCGCGCCTGCGCAGCCTGCTTGACCATTTTTCCGTCCTTAAGTACCCGCGCGAGGCTCCGGAAGTCCGGTACCCGCTGCGGGAGGTGCTGTTTCTGGTGGTGGCCGCGACCATAGCGGACTGTGAGGACTACGATGAGATCGCCCTTTGGGGGCGTAATCATCTGGAGTTCCTGCGGCGCTTTTCGGAGTTCCACTTCGGCACGCCGTGTGCGGACTGGCTTCGGGTGGTGATGAACCGGATTGGGCCGGACCTGTTCCAGGCCTGCTTTACCGATTGGGCGTTGGCGTTGCGCCCGGACGCGCCGAAGCTGATCGCCATCGACGGCAAGACCTCGCGGCGCAGCCATGACCGGGCCGCCGGGCGCAAGGCGCTGCATCTGGTGTCTGCCTGGGCCACCACCGAACGCCTGGTGCTGGCCCAGGAAGCCGTGGACGAGAAGGAGAACGAGTGCGCGGTGATCCCCGAGATCCTGGAGCGCCTGGATCTGAACGGCGCGGTGGTCACCATCGACGCCATCGCCTGCAATCCCGCCATCGCCACAGCCATCACCGAGCGCAAGGGCGACTATCTGCTGGCGGTAAAGGCCAATCAACCAACCCTGTTCGCCGAGATCGGCCGTTACTTCGATGATCCCGAGGCCCGGATCGCCGAGCACACCGCTGTCGACAAAGGCCATGGCCGGATCGAGAGCCGCCGCTATGCCGTCAGCCAGGAGGTCGACTGGCTGTCGGGCGACCGGCGCTATCCCGACGAACCCCGCTTCCCTCACCTCAAGACCATCGCCCTGGTCGAGAGCGTCGTCGAAAAGGCCGGCAGCGTAAGCACCATGCGGCGCCTCTTCCTCAGTTCGGCCGCGCTCACCTCCCACCGCCTCGAACAAGCTGTGCGCGGGCACTGGGGCATCGAAAACTGCCTGCACTGGGTCCTCGACGTCACCTTCCGCGAAGATCACCGCCTGCGAAAAGGACACGGCGCCCGGAACATGGCCGTCGTCCGCCACTTCGCCATCAATGCCGTCCGCGTGGGAAAGGGAAAACACTCCATCAAATCAACCAGAAAGCTCGCAGGCTGGGACCCAAACGTCCTGGCAAACCTGCTTACACCTTCATCGCATTAACCTGGACTCGTTGCCCTGATGCCGCTATGCAACCCTGGTTGGGGGGCTGCAGCCGCGGCCCAGCGGGATCTGGAGACAGTCGATACCGGCCCTGCGCTTATATTCGGATGAAGTTTTGCGCCGACAATGGACCGAAGGGCAGGGATGCCAGCGGGCCGCCGACGTCAAGCGCGCCAAGGTCAACCGGGGCGAAACCCATATCCTTGATGATCTTGCGGATTTCGGCCTTTGCAGCGGCGTCATCACCTGAATAGAACAGCACGCGCTTGCCGCTCGCCACCTCCGGCTCCTTCAGAACGTTGACATCAAGGTGGTTGAACGCCTTGACGACCCGAGCGCCCGGAACAAACTGGTGGAATATTTCGCTGGAATGTTTGCCATTCAGATCGACCGCCTTGATGCCATAGGCTGCAAGCGGATTGCTCGGATCTGTGGCGTCGGGTGAATTGGGATCGATGAACTCTACCGGGTTGGTGCCATCAATGACGATGCGGCCATTCCACGCCGGCAAGTTGGTGAACACCTTCTCCACATCAACCCAGCGCACGGCGGCGAAAACGATGTCGGCGCTTGCTGCCTCCTCAACCGTTCCCGCTTTGATCGAGGGGCCCAGTTCTTCAACCAGCGAGGCCAAGGATTGCGGACCGCGACTGTTTGAGATTGTTGCAGAAATGCCCTTTTTAGCAAGAGCGCGTGCAACGTTGGAGCCAAGGGCGCCAGAACCGATGATACCAATACTCATAGCTTTGTCCTTTAGAAGCAGGGGCTTGAGGAGATGAAAACCGTCAGCGCCCCGAAGGCTGATCAGTGTTTCGGCAGTCATTTCGGCGCCCTGGGCGCCGAAATGACTGTGTGTTGTTGACGTAACGACATTTATTGGCGTGCCAGATCACCAGACGAGTGGAATGGAAAACCTGCCAATCGCCGCCACATCGGCAGCGATATCTGCAATGGTTGCCTTTGCGAGTTCATCTTCGAGTGCTGTGCGTGCACGCAACAAGGTTGGCTTTAGAGCCGCAAGAATGTTGCCGCCAACGGCACAGTTCTCACAGGGTGGGGTCCGATGCAGCGAAAACAATTCGGTATCTTCAACGGCTCGATAGACATCGAGCAACCGTATCTCGTTGGCCGGCTTTGCCAGCAAAGAACCCCCTCCAGCTCCAAGCTGCGACCGTGTCAATCCCGCATCATTCAAACGGGATAAAAGTCCCCGCACAACGACCGCACCTGTGTTTGCCGAATAAGCCAGATCCTCAGAACGCATTGGCTTGCCATCCGTTACCGCAAGACAGGTCAAGATGTGAACGGCAACAACAAAGCGGGTACTGGTTGGCATGGCGCTATCCGTCTGTGTGTCGATACCATTATTACACACTCATGGGGCTGTCAACAGGTCATTTGCCTGGAACCTCGTTTGAACATCGCTTCAATCGCTGGATCTTACACCATCTCGCCCGACAGCCAGAGGGAGCGGTTGTTTTGGCGTAAGTCCTAACCGTAAACGAATGCATTCCACCCTGGGCAACCTTTCCAATGGCATTCGAGGAGACGTGGCGCCGCCAGCGTAGCGCGTGGGCGGTATAACCCTCCGGCTATGGGAGGCGTTGCACGGGGCCAAGGTCATCGGCGTCTTGTCTGGGCGTGCGCTCCAGCGATACGTCCGTCATGGCGAATCTGCGAACGGTCATCTGCGTCTCCTTGAAGAGAGGGCCGATCCACCCAAGCCGATATCGGATTTGCTGCGGCACAGGGTGGCAGCGGCACAAAAGGGCGGAGAGCGAAAATCATCAATGCGCCGTCCTTTCCGCCCTCCGCAAAGCCGACATCCCCGCCGTTGACAGACGGCGCGATGGTCTTCTAGGCTCCGTCCCGTTCCCAGGGGAGCCTCGTTCAGGAGGCTGAGACACCCGCCGGCCCGGTCCTTCGCGTCCAGGCGACGCGGCAACCCTTCGAACCTGATCCGGGTCATGCCGGCGTAGGGATGCGGGACGAGAAGGCCTTTGCGGCCGACGCGCAGATCCATACCCCCACAGGCTTGTCCCGGATTCGTTTGTTGCTCCATCGGTCGGTGCCGCATGGAGAAATCGGGGCGGGGAGTGCGGCGGTGAGCGCGATCTACGACAGCGTGATCTACGACAGGGTCCTGGCCTTCATGGAGGCCGACATCGGAACCGGGGCGGCGGCCGACGAGGCCTTCAACGCCCTGGCGCTGGCGGTGTTCGCCCATCAGTTCGAGCACAACCAGCCCTATCGCCGCTTCGCCATGCAGCGCGGCCGGACGCCGCGCGGGGTGAAGAGCTGGCGCGACATCCCGGCGGTGCCGATCAACGCCTTCAAGGACCTGACGCTCAGCTGCCGCCCGGCGGAGGAGTCCGCCCGCATCTTCATGACCAGCGGCACGACCAAGGGCGGCATCCGCGGCCAGATCCACCACACTACCCTGACGGTCTATGACCGCTCCATGCTGCTCAACTTCCGCCGCCGCTTCATGCAGGAGGCAGAGCGGATGGCGATGGGCATCCTGTTCCCGACCGAGACGGCGATGCCGAACTCCTCGCTCGCCCATTACCTGGAGCTGGCGCGGGCGGAGTGCGGCACGCCGGACAGCCGCCATTGGATCGGCGAGGCGGGCATCGACACCGCCGGGCTCTACGACCGGTTGGATGCCGCCGAACGGTCGGGGCTGCCCTTCGCGCTGCTGGGCGCCAGCTACGGATTCGTGCATCTGATGGACGCCATGGCGCGCGACGGACGCCGTTTCGCCCTGCCGGAGGGGAGCCGCATCCTCGACACCGGCGGCTTCAAGGGCCAGTCGCGCGAACTGGAACCGGACGAGTTCTATGGCCAGCTGGCCGAATTCTTCGGCGTGCCGCGCCAGCGCTGCATCAACATGTACGGCATGACGGAGCTGAGCACTCAGTTCTACGACGACGGCAACGCGGTCTGCCCGTCGCTGAAATCCGGCCCGCATTGGATCCGCAGCCGCGTCGTCGATCCCTTGTCCGGGCGGGACGTGCCGGCCGGCGGTATGGGCGTGCTGGTGCACCATGATCTGGCCCACGTCAACTCCGTCGCCGCCATCCTGACCGAGGACGCCGGCATCCTGGAGGAGGGCGGGTTCCGCCTGCTGGGCCGCGTCGCCGGGGCGCAGGCCAAGGGCTGTTCGCTGGCGGTGGAGGATTTCCTCGCCGCCGCGCGCGGTTGAACGGGACCGCGGCCTTGGCCTTCCGCGACGAACCGGAACTGGCAGGCCATCTGCCCGGCCTGCCGCCGGATGCGGTGGAGCGGCGCGTGCTGACCTTCGGGTCGGGCGCTGCGGCGTTGCGCGTGGCGGTGCCGGTGCTGGATTCCGGGCAGGTGGAGCGGGTCGCGGCGACGGTCCGGGCGGCGGCGCGCGGCTATCTGAAAACGCTGCCGACGGCGCACATCGTCGCGGTGATCGATGTGGCGATCCAGCGGCTGCTCGACCGCGAGGACCCATGGCGCCGCCGGGCGGAGCGGTTGCTGCCCATCGTCACCGGCTATGACGCCGAGATGGTGCGTCTGGGGCTGACCGGCTATCTGAAGACCTTCCGCGCGCATGAGTTGCGTCGCTTCCTGGCGGAGGATTTCGCCAACCCGCTGGTGCTGGACGAATTCCAGCCGGCGCCCAAGGGCGGCTTCACCCGCGCCTTCGGCCCCGACCTGCTGCTGCATGTCTGGGCGGGCAATGTGCCGGGGCTGCCCTTGTGGAGCCTGATCTCCGGCCTGCTGGTGAAATCCGGCACGGTCGGCAAGCTGCCCAGCGCCGAGCCGCTGTTCGCGGGCTGGTTCGCCCAATTGCTGGCGGAGATCGACCCCAGGCTGGGCGACTGTCTGGCGGTAGTGTGGTGGAAGGGCGGCGATGCGGCGGCGGAGCGGGCATGGCTGGCCCAGGCCGACACGGTGGTCGCCTATGGCGGCAATTCGGCGCTGGCGGCGATCCGCGACCGGGTGCCGGTGACCACCCGCTTCCTGCCCTACGGCCACAAGATCAGCTTCGCGATGGTGTCGCGCGCCGCCCTCGACCCGCGGCGGGCGGGGGAGACGGCGCGGCTGGCCGCCCACGACATCGCCCGCTACGACCAGCAGGGCTGCTATTCGCCGCAGACCCTGTTCGTCGAGCGCGGCGGCCGGCTGTCGCCGCAGGATTTTGCCGTCCTGCTCGCCCAGGAACTCGCGGTGCAATCCCGCAAGCACCCGCGCCGTGCCCTGTCGATGGCGGAGGCCGGGGAGGTCGCCGGCTGGCGCGACGGGCAAGCGATGCGCGGCCTGGACGGGTCCGGCCATCTGCTGCTGTCGGATCCGGCAGGCGGCTGGTGCGTGTCCTGCACCGACGCGCCGGACGGGTTGGCGCCGACCGCGCTGAACCGGACGATTTCCGTGGTCGCGGTGGACGATCTGGCGGAGGTGGCGGGCCGCGTCGCACCGCACCGCGCCGTGCTGCAGACCGCCGGCATTGCAGCGCCGCCGGAAGAGTTGTTCCGGCTGGCCGGGCCGCTGGGTGCGGCTGGGGTGACGCGGCTTTGTGCCTTGGGTGGCATGACCGCGCCGGAGGCGGGTTGGCACCATGACGGCCGGTTCAACCTGCTGGATCTGGTGACGGTGACGGAGATCGAACGCTCGGCGGAAGCGCTGGCGGAGGGGTTGGCCCGCTATGCCGATTGACCCGCCGGCCTTCCTGAGCTTCGAGGGCGTGCGCTTCGATTACGGCGCCGCCGCCATCGTCGATGGCGTCGACTGGTCGGTCGGCCGGGGCGCCATCCACTGCCTGCTGGGGCGCAGCGGTTGCGGCAAGACCACGCTGCTGAAGCTGGCCGCCGGGCTTCTCTCCCCCGCCGCGGGAGGGGTGCGGCTGGACGGCGTGCCGGTGCGCGGGCCGGGCGATGCGGTGGGCTTCGTCTTCCAGGCGCCGACGCTGCTGGAATGGCTGACGGTGCTCGACAATGTGCTGCTGCCGGTGACGCTGCACCGCCGCGCCAGCGCCGACGACCGCGCCCGCGCGCTGGACCTGCTGGAACTGGTCGGGCTGGCCGGGCTGTCGGAGCGGGGGCCGCGGGCGCTGTCGGGCGGTCAGCAGAGCCGGGTGGCGCTGGCCCGCGCGCTGATCGCCGATCCGGCGCTGCTTCTGCTCGACGAGCCCTTCGCCGCGCTGGACGCCCTGACGCGCGAGGAGCTGCAGGAGGATCTGCTGCGGCTGTGCGCGCAGCGCGGCACCACCGCGCTGTTCGTCACCCACGACATCGCCGAGGCGGTCTATCTGGGCGACCGCGTGGCGGTGATGGCGGACGGGCGGCTGCGCCACAGCGTGTCCATCGACCTGCCGCGTCCGCGCCCGCGCGATGTGCGCTATGACCCGCGATTCAACGCGCTGTGCCGCGAGCTGCGCCATGCCATGGACGGCGCGTCCGGCGTCCGGCGGGCGGAGGCGGCGGAATGACCAACCGCCTCGCTGCGATCCTGCTGCCGCTGCTGCTTCTGGCGGGGTGGGAGGGCTATTGCCGCTGGTCGGGGATTCCGGCGCTGGTGCTGCCGCCGCCCTCCGCCGTGGGGGCTGCGCTGTGGAGCGGTCTGGCGAGCGGACGGCTGCTGCCGCATCTGGCGGTGACGGCTGCGGAGATGGCGCTCGGTCTCGGCATCGGCTGCCTCGTCGGTTTCGTCGCCGGGGTGGCACTGGCGGAGGTCGCGGGACTGCGCCGGCTGCTCTACCCCTATGTCATCGCCAGCCAGGTGGTGCCGAAGCTGGCGCTGGCGCCGCTGTTCATCCTGTGGTTCGGCTTCGGCATGACCTCCACCGTCGCGATCACCGCGTTGATCTGCTTCTTCCCGCTGCTGGAGAACACGCTGACGGGCCTCGACCGCGTCGATCCCGCCAAGCGGGAGCTGTTCCGCATGCTGCGCGCCGGGCGCTGGCGCACCCTGACGCGGCTCAAGATTCCCGCGGGCCTGCCGGTGATCCTGGCCGGGCTGCGCGTGGCGGTGGTGCTGGCGCTGGTCGGTGCCGTGGTGGGGGAGTTCATCGGCGGGCGCCAGGGGCTGGGCGCCTCGATCATCGCTGCGCAGGGGATGATGGACACCCCGCTGATGTTCGCCCTGTTCGCGGTCATCACCGCGCTGGGCATGCTGATGTATCAGGCCACGCTGCTGATCGAGCGGTGGCTGTTGTCTCGACAGGCGAAAGGATAGCAGGGAAATGGGTCTGTTTTCTCGTTTGGTGGGGGCATCCGCCCTTGTCGGGACGCTGCTGCTGGGCGGCATGTCCGGCGCTTTCGCCCAGGCACTGGACAAGGTGACGGTGGCGGGCTGGAGCCAGCCGATCAGCGAGATCACCAACCTGCTGGCCGAACCCGACAAGGGCTTCTTCAAGGCCAAGGGCATCGCGCTGGACTATGTGCCCGGCACCGGCGGCGGGTCGGCGATCCAGACCATGCTGACCGGCAAGGCCGACGTCGCCTTCACCGATCCCGCCGCCCTCTATCTGGCGCTGGACAAGGGCGAGAAGCTGGTCGCCATCTACAACATCTATCCGCAGAACGTCTTCAACGTGGTGTCGCCCAAGGCCAACGGCATCGCCAAGCCCGCCGACCTGAAGGGCAAGCGCGTCGGCGTCTACAGCCTGTCGAGCGGCACCCGCCAGAATCTGGCCGTGCTGCTGCATCAGGTGGGCTTGAGCGAAAAGGACGTGACCATCGAGGTGACCGGGCTGCTGAACTTCGCCCCGGTGATCCAGGGGCAGGTGGACGCCACGGCGGCGACCGACACCGGCCTCTACGTCGCGCGGCTGAAGGGCCTGCCCGAGGTGAACGTGATCGAGGTGCGCGACAGCCTGAACCTGCCGAGCGACATCTTCGTGGTGACCGAGGAGACCTATCGCAGCAAGAAGCCGCTGCTCGCCCGCTTCCTCGCCGCCTACCGGGACAGCGCCGCCTGGATGATCGCCAACCCGGAGGAGGCGGCCCGCCTCGCCGTCACCCGCGCCATCAACGGGTCGGACGAGGCGGTCAACCTGGGCATCATCAAGCTGCGCAACGCCTCCACCGTGTCGGAGACGACGGAGCGCGAGGGGCTGGGCGCCTTCGATCCCGGCGTGATGCAGAAGGGCGCCGACACCTTCCACCAGCTGGGGCTGATCGCCCGCCCGCTCGACATGGGCACGGTGGTGCGCACCGACCTGATCCCACCCAAGCAGTGACGGGACCGTCATGGATTTCCAGGGCAAGGCCATCCTCGTCACCGGCGCCGGGCGCGGCATCGGCGCTGCCATCGCCCGCGCCTTCGCCGCGGAAGGGGCCATGGTGGCGGTCAACTACCTCCGCAACCAAGCTGCTGCGGAAGCGGTGGCGGCGGAGTGCCGGGCACTGGGCGGCGACGGGTTGCCGCTGCGCGCGGACGTGACCGACGCCGTGGCAGTCGCTGGGATGGTGGAGACGGCGGTCGCGGAGTTCGGCGGGCTGGACGTGGTCGTCAACAACGCCTTCGCGCCCTATGTCTTCGACCCGGACCGGCGGCGGCTGTTCTGGGAAACCGAGTGGGACGACTACCAGACCCAGATCGACGGGGCGCTGAAAAGCACCCACGCCGTCTGCCGGGCGGTGCTGCCGGCGTTGCGCCGGCGGGGCGGAGGCAGCATCGTCAACATGGCGACCGACCTCGTGGCGCGGCCGACCGTGCCATACCACGACTACACCACCGCCAAGGCGGCGCTGATCGGCTTCAGCCGCACCCTGGCGGCGGAGCTGGGGCCGTTCGGCATCCGCGTCAACTGCGTGGCGCCGGGGCTGGTCTATCCCACCGACGCCAGCCGGTCGACGCCGGAACCGGTGAAGGACCGCATCACCGCCCTGACGCCGCTCGGCCGCATCGCGACGCCGGAGGATGTCGCCGGGCCGGTGCTGTTCCTTGCCTCCGACTGGAGCCGCTTCATGACCGGCCAGACGCTGACGGTGGATGGCGGGCTGGTGATGGGCGGCACCTGACCCATATCGCGCCGACGGCCGGCTGGGCTATGCTCCGCCCCCGGCCCCGCCGTTCGACCCCGACCGGCAGCCGGCAGGTCCGCTTTCTCAGCCATCAAGGTGCCGTCACCGTGACCGATCCCACCGACAGCCTCGAGTCCCGCCCCATCCGCGCCGTCGCCTTCGATCTCGACGGCACGCTGGTGGACAGTGTCGCCGACCTGATGCACGCCGCCAACCTCCTGCTCGCCGAGCTGGGACGCCCGCCGGTCGACCTGCCGTCGGTTCGGTCCTTCGTCGGCGATGGAGCGCCCAAGCTGGTGGAGCGCGTGCTGGCCGCCACCGGCGGGGTTCCGGCCGCGGAGGAAACCGCCCGCTGCCTTGCGCGATTCCTGTCGATCTACGAGGCCGATCCCAGCGCCCACAGTCAGCTTTATCCCGGTGTCGCCGATACCTTGGACGCGTTGGCGGCGGCCGGGCTGCGGCTCGGCGTCTGCACCAACAAGCCGATGGCGGCGACCCTGAGGCTGCTCGACGATCTGGGGATTGCCGGCCGTTTCGCCGCCGTGGTCGGCGGGGACAGCTATCCGACCCGCAAGCCCTCGCCTGAACCGGTGCTGGGATTGCTGGACAGGCTGGGCGTGCAGCCGAATGAGGCGGTCTTCGTCGGCGACAATGAGCATGACGTCGCCGCCGCCCGCGCGGCAGGTGTCGCGCGGGTGCTGGTGGTGCCCTACGGTTACGCCCGGGTTCCGCTCGACACTCTCCCGCATGACGGAATTCTCGACGGCTTCGCCGACCTGGCGAAGCGGCTGTCGCGCTGAGCGGCGTCAGGCCGCCCAGGTGACGCCGTCGGCATCCTGTGTCTGCGGCGCGGTCTGCGCGACCACCTTGACCGCCAGACCGCCGCAGGAGGTTTCGCGGTATTTCGGGTCCATGTCCTTGCCGGTCTCGAACATCGTCTCGATGACCTTGTCGAGCGACACCAGCGGTTCGCTGGTCCGGTGCAGGGCCATGCGCGTGGCGTTGATCGCCTTCATGGCGCCCATGGCGTTGCGTTCGATGCAGGGGATCTGCACCTGCCCGCCGACCGGGTCGCAGGTCAGGCCGAGATTGTGTTCCATCGCGATCTCGGCGGCGATGCACACCTGTTCGGGGCTGCCGCCCATCAGGTCGGCGAGCCCGCCGGCGGCCATCGAGCAGGCGACGCCGACCTCGCCCTGGCAGCCGACCTCGGCGCCGGAGATGGAAGCGTTCCGCTTGTAGAGCGCGCCGATGGCGGCCGACGCCAGGAAGAAGCGGACACAGGCGTCCTCGTCCAGCGGCTTGATGAAGTTGTGGTAGTAGGCGAGCACCGCCGGGACGATGCCGCAGGCGCCGTTGGTCGGCGCGGTGACGACGCGGCCGCCCGCCGCATTCTCCTCGTTCACGGCGAAGGCGAACATGTTGACCCAGTCGACGACGTTCATCGGGTCGCGCGACAGCGCTTCCGACGAGGCCAGCTGGCGGCGCAGGATGGCGGCCCGGCGCGGGACCCGCATCGGTCCGGGCAGCACGCCCTCGGTCGTCATGCCGCGGTCCATGCAGGCGCGCATCGTCTGCCAGATGTTGGCGAAATAGTCGCGGATTTCCTGGTGGCTGTGCAGGCGCAGCTCGTTCTGCAGGATCAGGCCGGAGAAGGACAGGCCGGTCTTCCGGCAGTGGTCCAGCAGCTCGGCGGCAGAGGCGTAAGCGTAGGGAAGCTCCACCTCCTCGCCGCTCTGCTTGCCGAAATTCTCGTCCTCGACGACGAAGCCGCCGCCGATGGAGTAATAGGTCTTACCCAGCAGCAGCCGGTCGCCGTCGAAGGCCTGGATCGTCATGCCGTTCTCGTGCCGGGGCAGGTTCGACCGGTGGAAGGTGATCGCGGCCGGCGGGAAATCGATGGGCTTGCCCTCCTGTCCCAGCGGCAGGCTGTGCGAATTGCGCACCTGCTGCAGGAAGGCGGGGATGGTGTCGATGGCGACGGTGTCCGGCAGGTTGCCGGCGAGGCCGAGCATGAGGGCGACGTCGGTGTGGTGGCCCTTGCCGGTCAGCGCCAGCGAGCCGTAGACGTCGACCGCGACGCGGGTCGTGGCATCGAACCCGCCGCAGGAGCGCAGGGCATCCACGAACTGCTTGGCTGCCCGCATCGGTCCCACCGTGTGCGAACTGGAGGGGCCGATACCGACCTTGTAGAGGTCGAACATGCTGATCATGGCGTGCTTCCTTCCTGTGCCGGTTCTTCTCTTCGCCGCTTCGGGCGGCGTCCCGCCGTTGTCGGACGGGGCGCCACCCTGGGGCGAAGCGGTGGGATTGTCAGAGGCTGAGCAGGGAGTAAAGGATGGCGGACATCGCGACGCTGCCGATGAAGATCACCACCACGTTGCCCGGCTGGCCGGCGTATTTGCGCATGGCCGGCACCTTGCGGATCGCGTACATCGGCATGATGAAGAGCAGGGCGGCGATGATGGGACCGCAGAGGGATTCGATCATGCCCAGGATGCTGGGGTTGAGCGTGGCGGCGATCCACACGGCGGCGACCATGAACAGGGCGCTGAAGCTGTTGATCGCCTTGAGGTTGACGGGTTTGCCCTGGCTGCGAAGCTGCTGCGAGATCAGACCGTTCAGGCCTTCGCGGGCGCCGAGATAGTGGCCGAAGAAGGACTTGGTGATCGCCACGAACGCCACGGCCGGGGTCAGGAGGGCCATCAGCGGGTTGTCGAACTTGTTGCCGAGATAGGACAGGATGGAGATGTTCTGGGCCTTCGCGTCGGCCAGTTCCTGCGGGGTCAGGCTGAAGACGCAGCTGAAGACGAAGAACATGACGACCAGGACCATCATGACGACCGCATATTTCTCGATGCGGGTGGTCTGCGCTTCAGCCTCTTCGCCATACTGGTTCTGCTGGGCGACGACGAAGCGCGAGATGGCCGGGGAGTGATTGAAGGAGAACACCAGCGCCGGGATGCTGAGCCACAGGGTCAGGCTGAACTGGCCGGCGGTCGGGGCTTGCTCGAGGATCGCGCCGTTCCAGTCAGGGGCGAGATACAGGCCGATGCCCATCAGGACCAGCACGAAGGGATAGACGAGCCAGCTCATGACCCGGACGACCATCTGCTCGCCCAGCTTGATGACGGCCATCAGCCCGAGGATCAGGCCGAGCGACAGCAGGATGCGCGGTGGCGGCACCATGCCCAACTGATGCACCATGAAGCTCTGGACCGTGTTGGTCAGGCCGACGCCGTAGATCAGCAGGATCGGCAGGATGGTGAAGAAGTACAGCAGGGTGATGAGCTTGCCCGCGGTGGCACCGAAATGCTCGGTCACCACCTCGGTGATGTCGCTGCCCGGTTTGGACGAGGACAGGATGAAGCGGCACAGGCCGCGATGGGCCAGATAGGTCATCGGGAAGGCGATGACCGCCATCACCGCCAGGGGCCAGAAGCCGCCGAGCCCGGCGTTGATGGGAAGAAAAAGCGTGCCTGCGCCAATAGCCGTTCCGAACAGCCCAAGCATCCACATGGTGTCATGCTTGGTCCACGGCAGTGGAGGATTGCCAAGCCTCGTGGATTCCGTTGAGATGCTGACCATTTTTATGCCTCCAGCATGCCTTCGTTCGTGGATGTTCAGGCCATCACGGAAAGGCTGCGCTTTGTTGACCTGGAGGAAGCCTAGCAACACACCGCCGGCAATTCCTGGCCGAACTCAGGAGCGGTGGAATAGCGAAATGAGCGGCGGAATGGAAAAATGAGCGGAGGCGGCCGGGGGCGAGCGGCGGCCTGCGGGGGGTGAACGGCGCGTCCCGCCGCTTCCCACTGGCCTTTCGGCCGGGGATGGTTCACACCATGCGCCTCAACCCAGCACATGCCGTCGCTCACCTGCCCGGACCCGACGGTCCGGATGCGCGGGTGTAGGGAGCTTCAACCGATGCAAATTGATCCCGTGGGCCTCTCGCTGGTCCTGCTCCAGCAGATGTGCGTCTATCTTGTGGTGGCCTATCTCCTCAGCCGGACGAAGATCTTCATTCCGCTGACGCATGCGACGATCCGACCGCCGCACAAGCTGGCCTGCTACGTCATCTTCTCGCTGTTCTGCATCATGGGGACCGTGCTCGGCATGCCGGTGGTCCATGCCATCGCCAACACGCCGGCGATCGGCGCCGTTCTCGGCGGTCTTCTCGGCGGTCCGGTTGTCGGGCTTGCGGTCGGCATCACCGGCGGGCTGCACCGCTATTCGCTGGGCGGCGCCTTCGCGCTCGCCGCCGCCATCGACATCGTCGTGCAGGGCGTGCTGGGCGGCCTGATGCACCGCCACCTCATCAGGCGGGGCAGGATCCGCACCCTGTTCGATCCGGTCAAGGCCGGCGCGCTGACCTTCGTCGGGGTGGTGCTGGAACTGCTGATCGATCTCGCGGTGGCGAAGCCCTTCGACCAGACGCTGGAGATCGTCAAGCTGATCGCGGTGCCGGAGCTGATCGCCAATTCGCTGGGCGCGGCGATGTTCATGGGCATCCTGCTCGACCGCCGGGCGCTGATCGAGCGGCAGTCCAGCCTGTTCTCCGCGAAGGCGCTGGCAATCGCCGCGCGGGCCGACGGCGTGCTGCGCCGCGGCTTCAACCAGGAAAACAGCATGACCGTCGCCCGGATCATCTATGAGGAGACCGGGGTGGGTGCCGTCGCCATCACCGACCGCGAGAAGATCCTCGCCTTCATCGGCATCGGCGACGACCATCACCTGCCCGGCACGCGGATTTCCTCAACCAGCACGCTGGACGCCATCGCCAACAACGAGGTCACCTATGCCGACGGCAACGAGGTGGCCTATCAGTGCTCGATCAGCCCGACCTGTCCGCTGGGGGCGTCGCTGGTCATCCCGCTGGTCGGCGAGGACAGCCATGTCATCGGCACGATCAAGCTGTACGAGCCCAAGACCAAGCTGTTCTCCACCATCAACCGCACGCTGGGGGAAGGCATCGCCAAGCTGCTGTCGAGCCAGATCCTCGCCGGGCGCTACGAGCAGCAGAAGGCCCTGCTGGCGCAGGCGGAGATCAAGCTGCTGCATGCCCAGGTGAACCCGCATTTCCTGTTCAACGCGCTGAACACCATCGCCGCCGTCACCTGCGACGATCCGGAAAAGGCCCGCGACCTGATCGGCGACCTGTCCACCTTCTTCCGCATGAACCTGAAACGCCCGAGCCAGATCGCCCCCCTGGCCGAGGAGATCGAGCATGTGAACGCCTATCTGCAGATCGAGCTGGCGCGCTTTTCCGACAGCCTGTCGGTGGACATCGACATCCCCGACAGCCTTGGCCGGGTGCGGCTGCCGGCCTTCACGCTTCAACCGGTGGTGGAGAATGCGATCAAGCACGGCACGTCGCAGCTTCTCCGTCCCGGCCATGTCTCGATCAAGGCCCGCGATGACGGCGACGTTCTGGTCATCGACGTGGAGGACGATGCCGGGCTTTACGAGGCGAAACCGGCAGGCCAAGGGCTAGGCATGAGTCTGGTCGACCGCCGCATCAAGAACTGTTTCGGTCCGTCCTACGGTGTTACCGTCGCGTCCGAGCGGGACGTCTTCACCCGCATCACGATCCGGGTTCCTCTGGAGGCCGCTTTCAAATGATCAACGTGCTCATCGTCGATGACGAACCGCTGGCACGCAAGGAGCTTCGCCGCGTTCTCTCGAAGGCCGCCGACATCGCCATCGTCGGGGAATGCAGCAACGCCATCGACGCCATCGGCGCGATCAACCGGGAAAAGCCGGACGTGGTGTTCCTGGACATCCAGATGCCGCGGGTGAGCGGCATCGAGATGCTGAGCATGCTCGACCATGAGAAGATGCCGCACATCGTCTTCCTGACCGCGTACGACGAGTATGCGGTCCAGGCGTTCGAACAGCACGCCTTCGATTACCTGCTGAAGCCGGTCAACCAGGCCCGTCTCGACAAGACGCTGCAGCGCCTTCGCCGTGACCGCGAGCCGCAGAAGATCGACCAGCTTCCGGGCGCCAACCAGCTCCGCCAGATTCCCTGCTTCGGGCAGCACCATGTGCAGCTGGTGCGCATGGAGGATGTCGAGCATGTGGCGTCCGGCGTCAGCGGCGTCTATGTGGTCTCCACCGACGGCACCGAACGGCCGACGGAGCTTCCCCTCCACATCCTTCAGGACCGGACGCCGCTGCTGCGCTGCCACCGGCAATATCTGGTCAACACCGATTGCATCGAGAAGATCAATTTCCTTGAGAACGGCCTCGCGGAAATCAGCACGAAGCGCGGGCAGGTCATTCCCGTCAGCCGGCGCTTCTTCCCGCAGATCAAGGAGCGGCTCGGGATCCTGTGACGGCGAAGCCTTGGAATTTGTGAGTTTTTAGGGCAGCTGGACCGCCGACTGCCATTGCTGCAGGAAAGTCCCGCGCTTGAGCGGGTCGAGGAAGACCAGCAGCGCCGCACTGAGCGCGATGGGCTGCAGCGGCGCCACGGTGCTGGAGCGCAGGCCGGCCGCCGAGGCCTCGAGGGTCACCGAGGAGGACAGCGCGTAGAGGGCAGAGCGGTCGGCGACCACCTCCTGCCCGCGGGTGGACAGCAGGTAATCGATGAACAGGCCGGCCAGCCGGGGGCGCGGGGCCGATTTCGGGATCACCGCCACGCGCGAGATGACCAGCGTGTAGTCCTCCGGCATCACGATGCCGATGGGGGCGCCGGCCGCCACCCGCGCCCGCGCGTAGGAGCCCAGCACATTGTAGGCGATCAGCGCCTCGCCCCGCTCCACCATGTCGAGAAGGTCGGCGCTGCAGCAGGCCGTCCGCACCTGGGCGTTTCCCATCAAGGCCACGAGTTGCCAGTATTGGCTGAACAGCAGCGCGTCGTGCGAGGCCAGAAGATAGCCGATGCCGCTGATCGTGACGTCGTAGGTGGCGACCAGCCGGCCATATTCGGCGCGACCCTCGCGCAGCAGCCGGATCAGCGCCTCGCGGGTGCGCGGCACCCGGTCTTCGGGCAGGCGGTTGCGGTCATAGGCGATCACCGCCGGCTCGAAGGTGAAGCCGAAGGCCTCGTTCCGCCAATTGGCCCAGCCCGGCAGGAGTTGGCTGCCGGCCGGGATGTGGGGTTGGGTGTGGCCGTCATTCACCAGCTTGACCTGAAGGTCGGCGGCGGAGCTGATCAGCAGATCCGGCTTGTCCGTCTCGGCATCCCTGACCGCGCGGGCGTACAGCTCGGACGTGCCGACGTCGACATACTCCACCGTGATGTCCGGATGCACGCGCTGGAAGTCGAGGACCAGCGGCTCCATCGCCTGACGGTCGGTGGCCGCATGGATGCGCAGCCGGTCCCGCGCCGTGCCGGGGGCCGGGTAGGTGATGGTCTGTGTCGCCGTTTGCGCCGCCGTTTGAGCTGCCGCCTGCTGGGGCGACCACAGCGCGGTCAATGCCGCGAAGGCCAGGACCAGCAATGCCGTCTGGCCGCCGGACGGGGTGGCGACCGGCTCGGATGCGGCAGTGGAGTTGGCGAGCGCGCCGGGGAAGTCGATCCGCGCCACCAGCCCGCCGCCCGGACGGTCGAGCAGCGACAGGGCGGCGCCGTGCGCCTCGGCAACGGAATGGACGATGGCCAGCCCCAGCCCGCTGCCGGCGACCCCGGCCGCCGAACTGCCGCGTCCGAAGCGGGTCAGCACCTTCGTCTTTTCCGCGTCGGGAATGCCGGGACCGCGGTCGGCCACCTCGATGCGCAGGCCGCGGTCGCCGGGCCGCCGGGCCAGGGACACGTCTATGGTGCCGCCAGACCCTTCATGCTTCACCGCACCGGCGTATTTCACCGCGTTGTCCACGAGGTTGGTCAGCGCCTCGCGCAGGCTGATGGCGTCGCCGGGGACCAGCCCCGGTTCGGCCGCGGGATCGACCTCCAGCCGGATCGGCGTCTCTCCGGCGACGGGCCGCGCCCGCTGGATCACCTGCTCCAACAGGGCGCCGATGTCCACGTCCTCCGGATTCAGCGCCTCGCTGCGGTGCATCACCATGGCGTGGTTGAGAAGCTGGCTGGTCAGCTGGCTCGCCTCCACCGCATTGCGGTGGACGCGCTGGGCGATGCGGCGCAGGGCGGCGGGGTCGTCCTCGTCCGCCGCAAGCTCGGCCTGCAGGCGCAGGCTGGCGAGCGGCGTGCGGATCTGGTGGGCGGCGTCGGCCAGGAAGGTCTGCATGGTGTCCAGGTTCGACTTCAGCCGCTCCATCAGCTGGTTGATCGCATGGACCAGCTGCGACACCTCCTGCGGCGGCGGCATGGCGATGGGGGAGAGGTCGCGGGCATGCCGGTCGCGCAGCACGCGCTCCAGCGAGCCGAGCGGCGCCAGCGCCTGCCGGATGCCGAACCACACCAGCCCGGCTAAGGCCAGCATGGCGAAGACGATGGGCAGGAAGGCGTTGGCGAGGATGTCGCGCGCCAATGCCTGCCGCTCCTCCCGCGTCTGGGCGACGGCGATGGTGACCCAGCCGGCGAGCCCCGGCTGCGCCACGAAGCGGTCCAGCGTGGCGACGCGCACCCGCGCATCGCGGTAGGTGGCATCGGCGAATTGTGGGCGGACGCTTGTGCCGGACTTGGCGGTCACCGGCAGGTCGTCGTACCCCGTGACCGGCGATCCGTCCGGCGCGACGATGCGGTAGAACAGCCGGTCGCGACCGCCGCCCTGCTCCTCTCCCCCCTGTGCGAGGATGCTGAGCGAGGAATAGGGCAGATCGACCAGGAATCGGCCGTCCTGGACGCGCACCGTGTCGGCGATGGACAGGGCGGAGGCCGCCAGCAGGCGGTCGAAGGCGGCATCGGCGGCGCGCCGGGCATAGGCGTCGACGAACAGGAACAGGCAGCCGGTCAGAACCGCCAGCACGCCGAGCAGCCGGATGAACAGTCGGCGGCGCAGCGAATAGGTCCCCTCACTCCCCGTTGCGGATTTCCGCCACATATCCCAGCCCCCGAACCGTGCGGATCTCCATCGACGATCCCTGCATCTTGCGCCGCAGCCGCGAGACGTACAACTCGATGGCATTCAGCGCGGTGGGCTGGTCCAGGCTGAACAGGCGGTCCATCAGATCCTCCTTCGACATCACCGCGCCGAGGTGGCCGAGGAAAAGCTCCAGCAGCCGGAACTCGCGCCCGCCCAGCTCGACCGGCCGCCCGTCGACCTCCACCAGCTTGGCGGCGGCGTCGAACAGGATGTTGCCGAACTGGGTGCGCGACGACGCCATGCCGTGGGAGCGGCGCAGCAGTGCCCGGCAGCGCGCCTCCAGCTCGCGCAGGTCGAACGGCTTGACGATGAAGTCGTCGGCGCCGAGGTCGAGCAGGTCGATCTTCACATCCACCTGCGACCGGGCGGTCATCATCAGCACCGGCGTGGCGTTGCGGCGGCGGCGCAGCTGGCCCAGCAGCGCCTGCCCGTCGATGCCCGGCAGCATGATGTCGAGAAGAACCAGCTGATAGGGCTCCCGGCGCAGCAGCTCCTCCGCCTCATGGCCGTCGGCCACCCAGTCCACCGCATAGCCCAGCTTGCGCAGGCGATGGACGATGGCGTCGGCCAGATCCTCGGTGTCTTCGACGACGAGAATGCGCATGGGCTGCCCCTCCGGTCTGGACCCGTCCGACGCCTCAATGGGCCATCAGGATCGGCAGTGTGGGCGGTTCGCGCAGGATGTCCAGTGTCACGCCGCCCCACACCCGCTCGCGGACGCGGCTGTGGCCGTAGCCGCCCATCACCAGCAGGTCGCAGCCCAGCGCCTGGGCGTTCTCCAGCAGCGCCCGGCTGACGCCGGAGGACACGGAGATGCGCTGGACGGTGGCGACGATGCCGTGCAGGGCGAGATAGCCGGTCAGCCGGTCGGGATCGGCCGAGCGGCTGTCCTGCGGCGTGTCGGTGGACAGCACGACGACCTTGCCGGCCCGGTGCAGGAAGGGGATGGCCGTGGCGACCGCGCGGGCCGCCGCCGCACCGCCGTCCCAGGCGACCGCGACAGTGTTGCCGAGCGACGGCGGCTCCGCCTTCGGTGCCAGCAGAAGCGGCCGGCCGGAGCCGAACAGCGCCGCCTCGATCACCGGACCCATGGCGTTGGTGCCGTCGGACGCCTGGGCGATCACGGCGATGTCGGCCAGCCGAGCCTCCTCCGACACGGTTTCCGCCAGCGGGCCGGTCGCCTGTTGCCAGGAGGCGGTGACGCCGCCATGGCGGCCGCGGAATTCGTCGAACAGCTGGTGGGCGGCGTCCACCACCTCCACCTGTTCGGCTTGGCCGATGCGGATCAGCTGCTCCACCAGCGCCTTGGGTATGGCGGCGCTTTCGATGGAGGTGCGGATTTCCACCTGCGGCATGACGCTGAGCCCCTCCACATGGGCGCCGAAACGTTCGGCGACCAGGAAGGCGGAGGCGACGGCGCGGCGGTCCAGCGGACGGCCGGTGAGGGGAACGAGAACCTTCTTCATTGCGTGTTCTCCGTACAGGGACCGGCTCACAGGATCAAGGCGGTGTGGTTAAGCACCTCCCGGCTGCCGCGCCAGATCATGTCGAGGGCGACGTAGGTGATGATGAGAAGGCCGACCCAGCCGATCCAGCGGTGCTTGTGCAGCATGTGCGCGATCACGTTCGCCGCAGCACCCATCAGCACGACCGACAGGATCAGGCCGATGACCAGGATGGTCGGATGGTCCTTGGCGGCGCCGGCCACCGCCAGCACGTTGTCGAGCGACATCGACACGTCGGCGACGACGATCTGCCAGATGGCCGCGCCCACCGTGGTTCCGGCCGCCGCTGCCGCCGCCGCGGTGCCGACCGCTGCGCCACCGCTGCCGGCGGAGACATCGGGCGCTGCCATCGCCTCGTCCGGCGCGACCTCGTCCGTGCCATGGGAGCGCAGCTCGCGGAACATCTTCCAGCACACCCACAGCAGCAGCACGCCGCCGGCCAGGGTCAGGCCGATGATGGCGAGAAGCTGAGCGGTGATCAGCGCGAAGAAGATGCGCAGCCCGATGGCGGCGGCGATGCCCCAGAAAATGACCTTCCGGCGCTGGGCCATCGGCACCGCGGCAGCGGCCATGCCGACGACGATGGCGTTGTCGCCGGCAAGCACGAGATCGATCGCGACGACCTGCCCCAACGCGACGAGCTGCGGCCAAAGATCGAGGGAGTCCATGAACACAAGTCCTTCCGGATGTCAGGCTGGGAGGGGGAAGCCGGCAAAGAGTGGGCGATCAGACCGTCGAGGTCTTGCCGGCATGGTCGGACGCGGCGGTCCGGTTGCGGCGGCGCATCACCAGCGGGCCGACCACCAGCAGCAGGGCGATGGCGAGCAGCGCGGCGGAAATCGGATGGGTGATGAAGACGGTGGCGTCGCCCTGGCTGATGGCGAGCGCGCGGCGGAACTGCTGTTCGGCCAGCGGCCCCAGGATCAGCCCGACGACGCAGGGCGCCACCGGCACGTTCAGCACCCGCATGCCGAAGCCGACCAGCCCGATCACCCACAGGATGACCAGATCGACCACATTGTTGTTCAGCGTGTAGGCGCCAAGCGTGGAGAACACCAGGATGCCGGCATAGAGCCAGGGCCGCGGGATGACCAGCAGCTTCACCCACATCCCCACCAGCGGCAGGTTCAGCAGAAGCAGCAGGACATTGCCGACATAGAGGCTGGCGATCATGCCCCAGACCAGTTCCGGGTTGCTGTCGAACAGCGTCGGGCCGGGCTGCAGGCCGTATTGCTGGAAGGCGGCCAGCATGATTGCCGCCGTGGCCGAGGTCGGCAGGCCGAGCGACAGCAGCGGCGCCAGCACGCCGGCGGCTGACGCGTTGTTGGCGGCCTCCGGGCCTGCCACCGCCTCGATGGCGCCGTGGCCGAACTCCTCCGGCTTCTTCGCCAGACGCTTTTCGACAAGGTAGGACAGGAAGGTCGGGATCTCGCTGCCGCCGGCCGGAAGCGCGCCGATGGGGAAGCCCAGCAGGGTGCCGCGCAGCCAGGGCTTCCAGGAGCGCGACCAGTCCTCGCGGCTCATCCATTTGGAGCCCTTCAGCGCATAGACCTCCTCCCGCTCGAAGCGGAAGCGCGAGGCGACATAGAGCGTCTCGCCCACCGCGAACAGCCCGACCGCGACGACGACGGTGTCGATGCCGTCCAGCAGCTCCGGCACGCCGAAGGCCAGCCGCGCCTGACCGGTCTGCATGTCGATGCCGACCAGCCCCAGCGCCAGCCCGAGGAACAGGCTGCCCAGCCCGCGGGCCAGCGAATTGCCCAGCACCGCGGTGACGGTGGTCAGCGCCAGCACCATCAGGGCGAAATACTCCGCCGGGCCGAACAGCAGCGCCATCTTCACCATCAGCGGCGCCACGAAGGTCAGCGCCGCGGTGGCGATGGTGCCGGCGATGAAGGAGCCGATGGCGGCGGTGGCGAGCGCCTGGGCGCCGCGGCCCTGGCGGGCCATGGCATGGCCGTCGATGGCGGTGACGATGCTGCCCGACTCGCCCGGCGCGTTCAGCAGGATCGAGGTGGTGGAGCCGCCATACATGGCGCCGTAATAGATGCCGGCGAACATGATGAAGGCGGAGGTCGGCTCCAGATGGTAGGTGACAGGCAGCAGCAAAGCCACGGTTAGCGCCGGGCCGATGCCGGGCAGGACGCCGACCGCCGTGCCCACGGTGACCCCGATGGCCGACCACAGCAGGTTGTAGGGCGTCAACGCCACGAGAAATCCGTGGCCGAGCGCGGCGAGGGTGTCCATGGATGCGTTTCCTTCCCGAAAGGACGCTTATTCGGCCGGCAGGAACCACTCGCCGACGGTGCCGATCGGCAGGTTCAGGTCGAGGCCGTAATTGAAGACCGCGAAGGTCGCGCCGGAGAGCACGAGCCCGAATGCGGCGTTCACAAAAAAGCGGCGGTTGCCGAAGGCGCGCGCCACCGCGACGAACAGAAGGGCGGCGGCCGGAATCCAGCCGAGATACTCGATCAGCAGGAACTGCGCGGCCAGCCCGGCCGCGACCAGCATCACCGCCCGCAGGTCCAGTTCCAGCCCGCCATCATGGGCGATGTGACCGGCGAAGGCCTCGCGCAGCAGCGACAGGGCGACCAGCATCAGGCCGGCCGAGATCAGGTAGGGGAACAGGGCAGGGCCGACGACTCCGCGGCCGGCGGACGGGGTCAGCATGGTCTCGACGGCGATCAGGGCGCCCAGGGCGAACAGGCCGCCGCCGAGCAAGGCTTCGCCGATCCGCAAACTGCGGCCAGTGGTCATCGCATCCTCCCGGTGTCTATTCGGTGGCGGGCGCTCCCGATTTACGGGCGCCCGCGCCGTTGCCGCAGTTACTTGGCGATGCCGAGTTCCTTCAGCGTGCCTTCGATGCGGGTGCGGTCTTCCTTCAGGAAGCCGGCGAACCGGTCGGCCGGCTGGTACTGGTCGATCCAGCCGCGCTGCTTCAGGATTTCCTGCCATTCGGGGCTGGCGACCGCCTTGGCCACCGCCTCCTGAAGCTCCTTCATCTCGGCCGGCTTGGCGTTGGCCTGGGCGAAGATGCCGCGCCAGTTGACGAATTCCAGGTCGACTCCCTGTTCCTTCAGGGTCGGGGTGTCGGTGCCCGGCAGGCGCTGCGGCGCGGAGACGGCGATGGCGCGCAGCTTTCCGGCCTGGATCTGCGGCGTGAATTCGGAGTAGCCGCCCAAGCCCAGCGTGACGTGGCCGCCCAGCGCCGAGGCCAGCAGCTCGCCGCCGCCGGCGGTGGCGACGTAGTTGACCTTGGCCGGATCGACGCCGACCGCCTTGGCGATCAGCCCGGCGAGGATCTGGTCGCTGCCGCCGGCAGACCCGCCGCCCCACGACACCGAACCGGGATCGGCCTTGAACTTCTGCAGAAGGTCGCCGAAGGACTTGATGGGCGAGTCGGCCGGCACGACGATGCCGGTGTATTCGCCGGTCAGCCGGGCCAGCGGCGCCACCTGCTCCAGCGTGACCGCGGATTTGTTGGTGACGATTGCGCCCAGCATGATCTGGCCGCCGACCAGGATGGCGGGGTTGCGCTTCTTGGCGGTGACGAACTGCGCCAGTCCGATGGTGCCGCCGGCGCCGGGGATGTTGGCGACTTGGACGCCGGAGGCCAGCTTCTGGTTCTGCAGAACCTGCTGCAGCGCGCGCGCATGCTGGTCCCAGCCGCCGCCGGGGCTGGCGGGGGCGATGATCTCCAGCCCCTTCAACTCGGCCAGGGACGGGGTTGCGGTGACGGTGCCGGCGATCAGGGCGGCGGCGGCGAAGAGACCTTTGAAGAAGGTGGCGTGACGGGTACCCATGGGGATCCTCCTGGTGTTTTTGTTGATGAGGTGCGTTACGGGATCGCGGTGCTCGAGGCGTTACTTGACGAGGCCGAGGTCGGTCAGCACGGAGCCGATCCGGCTGCGCTCCTCCTTGAGGAAGGCGGCGAAGCGGTCGGCCGGCAGGTAGAGGTCGATCCAGCCGCGCTCCTTGGCGATCTGCTTCCATTCGTCGGTCTTGACCATCGCGCCGACGGCCTCGTCCATCGCCTTCAGCTCGTCCGCCTTCAGGTTCCCCGGTGCCATCACGGCGCGCCAGTTCACCAGTTCGACATCGACGCCCTGTTCCTTGAAGGTCGGGATGTCGATGCCGGGCACGCGCTGCGGCGCGGAAATGGCGAGCGCGCGCAGCTTTCCGGCCTGGAGCTGCGAGGCCATCTCGTTGTAGCCGCCGGTGGCGACGGTGATATGGCCGCCCAGGATCGACGCCATCATCTCGCCGCCGGCCCCGGCCGCGATGTAGTTCATCTTGCCGACATCGCCGCCCGCCGCCTTGATGAGCAGGGCGTACAGGATGTGGTCGGGGCTGCCGACGGCGAAGCCGCCCCAGGACACCGAGCCGGGATCGGCCTTGAACTTCCGGATCAGGTCGTCGAGCGTCTTGATCGGCGAATCCGCCGCCACGACGATCGGCTGGTATTCGCCGGTCAGGCGGCCCAGCGGCGTCACCTGATCGAGCGTCACCGGCGACTTGTTGATCAGGATGGCGCCGATCATGCCGAGGCCGCTGATCATCATGCCGGGATTGCGCTTCTTCGCCGTGACGAACTGGCTGAGCCCGATGGTGCCGCCGGCGCCGGGGATGTTGACCACCTGGACGCCGGAGGCGAGCTTGTGGTTCTGCATCACCTGCTGCATCGCGCGGGCATGCTGGTCGTAACCGCCGCCGGGATTGGCCGGGGCGATGATCTCCACCGATTTCAGTTCGGCGGAAGCCGGTGCGGTGAAGGATGCGGTGCCGAACGCCACCGCCGCTGCGAATGCCAGCTTGGCGGAAATGCCGACTTTCATGATGAACCCTCCCGACTGATTCTGTCCCCGTTCGGACTTATCGTTGATGACCCGGTTGACCTGCCGGCAGAGACGGCTGCGCCGCCCCGCTGCCAGGCTGCCCGGGCCGTCGCTCCGCAAACGGCATATCCGGGAGCAGGATCGATCCGCCGGCGCCTGCGCCGTGCGCGGCGCCATGGAAAACGGGTATGCGGCCTTCTGCCGGAGGCCGCGCGGGCTGGTCCGCCATGACGTTTCTCCCCAGAGCGATTATTCGTGTTGGTGATTATCTATCAGACGAACCTGTCATGAACCTGTCAGCCTTCGAGGGGGAGGGCGAAATATCCGGGATCGCGACAATCGGCTGGGCGTGCCGGGCCGGGTTCCGGCCATGGCGCACTGAAACGGGGGGCCAAAGCCTCCGTCCGGCGGGCTCAGCCGGCCAGCCCGTGGGCGATGGCGATGCGGATCAGGGCGCGGGTGCTGTCGGCGCCCAGCTTGTCCTTGATCTGGGTGCAGGCATTGGCCACCGTCTTCTGGCTGATGCCGAGCGTTTCGCCGATGGCCGCGGTGGTCATCCCGCGGCCGACCAGCGCCAGGATCTCCCGCTCGCGCTGGGTCAGCGGTGCCAGCGGGTCGGCCGGCGCCGTCAGGGTCATCAGCGCCAGTTCGCGGGCGAGCGCGTTGTCGAGATGGATGCGCCCGGACAGCACGGTGCCGATGGCCGAGGCCAGACTGTCGGGCGCGTCGTTCTTGGTGACATAGCCCCTGGCGCCCGCCTTCAGTGCGCGGGCGGCGATGGCCGGGTCCTCATGCATGCTGAAGATCAGCACCGGCACCGCCGGGTTTTCCGTCTGCATGCTGCGCAGCACCGCCATGCCGCCGCCGTCCCCCGGAATGTTCAGGTCGAGGATGACGACGTCCGGCCGCTCGGTCCGCCACAGGGCGAGCGCGCTGTCGACGTCCTCCGCCTCCACCACGCGCCCCAGCGCCGCTTCGGCCAGCAGCCGCTGGCAGCCGGCGCGGACGATGGGATGGTCGTCGACGAGAAGGATGGTGCGGGTCATGCCATGCGCTCCAGGCGATCCGTTGCCGAATTATGCGCGGGCCGGGGCAGCCGTGCCGACACCCTGGTGCCGCCGCCTTCGGCCGGGCCGATGGACAGGCATCCGCCCAAGGCCTGCACCCTCTCCGTCATGCCGGAAATGCCGAAGCCGGCCCTGTGCGGATCGTCGCCCACAGGCAGGCCGGGAGCAAGGCCGGGTCCGTCGTCGGTGACCGCCACCTCCACCCTGTCGGCATCGATCCGCAAGGAAACCGCGACCGCCGACGGCACGGCATGCCGCAGGGCGTTGACCAGCGATTCCTGCACCAGCCGGTAGAGGGTCAGGCGCAGCACCTCCTCGCAGCCGTCGAGATCCGCCGCGGCACCGGGCGGTTCGAAGGAGAGCGTCCAGGCCACATCGGGTTTGCGCCGCATCCAGTCGCCGACCAGTTCGGTCAGCGCCTCGCTCAACGGCAACTGGTCGAGCAGGGCGGGGCGCAGGCGGACCAGGATGCGGCGGCTGAGCTGGTGGACCTCCGCCGCGGTGTCGAGGATCTTGCGCGCGCGCTCCGCCGCCTCTTCCCCATCGGCCCGCCCTTCGGCCAGCCGGAGGAGCCGTCCGGCATCGACCTTGATCGCGAACAGCGCGGCGCCGAGTTCGTCATGGATGTCGCGGGCGATCTCCCGCCTTTCGGAATCCTGTGCCGCGACGATCCGCTGGCCGACGCGGCGGTTCTCCTGCTCGGCCGCGGCGAGACCGTCGGCCAGCGCGGCGATTCCGGTTCCGAGCCGGCGAAGCTCGGGAACGCCCCCGCTGTCGAAGGCGAAGCGGTAGTCGCCCTCGCGCAGCCGCTTCACCCCGGCCTCCAGCCGCGACAGCGGCGCCAAAGCCCGCCCCACCGCCAGGAAGGCCGCCGCCAGCAGCAGCACGCCGACCGCCAGCACCGCGGCGGCGAGATCGCTCATATCCTCCCAGACCTCGGCGATCTCGTCCCCAGGCTCGGCCACGACACGCAGCGTGCCGGTCAACCGCAACTCCTGCGGCTCGACGGCGATCAGCGCGGTGAACCAGTCCGGCGCCCGTCCGCTCTCCGTCTCCGGTCCGGCAGCATCGTCGCCCTCGACGAAGCGCAGATGGCGCAGCCCCAGCCCGTTCAGCATTCCGGGGCCGCCGGCCAGCGTTCCGCGCTCCGTCACCGCAAGGCCGAGCGCGCGGCCCAGTTCGAGCGCCGACGCCATCTCCGCCCGCACCGCGTCGCGGGCGTTCGCGACCATCACCGCGCCGCCGGCCACCGTCATCAGCAGCAGGAAAAGGCCGATCAGGGCCAGGATGCGCATCTTCAGGGACACCGCCGCCCGCTCCGCTATAGGACCATTGGCGGAATGTTAGTCCATCAATCTGTTTGCCTGCCATCCGCCCTTCGGACAATGGGCGGCGAACGGCGCCACATGGTTCCGCCCGTCGGCAAGCGACACGGGAAAAAATCCCGTATCGTTCGGGAAATCGACATGCGCGGACTTCAAGAAAATCTTCCCCGGAATGTCGAATGGAAAGGTAGGCCCGCCGGGAAGACTATGGGGACAGGCAGGACATGGCCCTGTGCGCCGGGCGGGATGCACAGAACAGCCTTCGACAGCGTCTTGCCGGCAAAGCGCCGCCTTCGGGCATGACACCGTCACGCACGGCCGCCTCCGCATCCGGGCGGCACAGCCTCCCGCCGTTGCCGGAGGGGGAGCGGCCGGCGTGACGGTTTCCCGCTGCCGCTGCCTGCACGCTCCTGCAGGGCGCCTTGAGCACTCCATTGCCGACCATCGCCGTCTCACGGCCAATCAACGGGGGAAACGCATGACACTTTCGTCCAACACCACCACTGCGCCCAACGCCGGCCGGTCCCGGCTGCATCGTCGTCTCGGCCTTGCCGCGGCGGTCGCCGGGCTGCTGCTGACGGCGGCCGTTCCCGCGCTGGCCGGCGAGGTCAGCTGGGACGCCATCGCCAGCGACGCGAAGAATCCCGGCGACGTGCTGATGTACGGCATGGGGGTGGAGGGCAAGCGTTTCAGCCCGCTGAAGCAGATCAACGCCGAAAGCGTGTCGCGCCTCGTCCCGGCCTGGTCCTTCTCCTTCGGCGACGAGAAGCAGCGCGGGCAGGAAACCCAGGCGCTGGTGCATGAGGGGGTGATCTACGTCACCGCCTCCTACTCCCGCATGTTCGCGCTGGACGCGAAGACCGGCAAGCGGCTGTGGAGCTACGCCCACCGCCTGCCCGACGACATCCGGCCCTGCTGCGACGTCGTCAACCGTGGCGCGGCGATCTATGGCGACAAGGTGTTCTTCGGCACGCTCGATGCGTCCGTCGTCGCCCTGAACAAGGACACCGGCAAGGTCGTCTGGAAGAAGAAGTTCGCCGATCACAAGGTCGGCTACACCATGACCGGCGCGCCGACCATCGTGAAGGACCAGAAGAGCGGCAAGGTGCTGCTGATCCACGGGTCGTCGGGCGACGAGTTCGGTGTGGTCGGCCGGCTGTTCGCCCGCGATCCCGACACCGGCGACGAGGTGTGGATGCGCCCGCTGGTCGAAGGGCACATGGGCCGGCTGAACGGCAAGGACAGCACCCCCACCGGCAGCGACAAGGCTCCGTCCTGGCCGCGTGACAAGGACGGCAAGCTGGTCGAGGCGTGGAACCATGGCGGCGGCGCGCCCTGGCAGAGCGCCACCTTCGACGTGGAGACCAACACCATCGTCATCGGCACCGGCAACCCGGCGCCGTGGAACGGCTGGGCGCGCTGGCCCGGCGACAGCCTCTATACCTCCGGCCAGGCCTATGTCGATCCAGCCACCGGCGAACTGAAGGGCTTCTACCAGCACACGCCCAACGACACCTGGGACTTCTCCGGCAACAACGAGCTGGTGCTGTTCGACTACATCGACGCCTCCGGCAAGACGGTGAAGGCGACGGCGCACGCCGACCGCAACGGCTTCTTCTATGTCACCGACCGCGTGAAGCTGGCGACGGCCGGCGGCGAGCCCAACAAGCCGAACAGCGTGCTGGCCGCCTATCCCTTCGTCGACGGCATCACCTGGGCCAAGGGCATCGACCTGAAGACCGGCCGCCCCATCGAGGTCGAGGGCCAGCGTCCGGCCCTGCCGGCCGAAGGCGAGAAGCGCGGCAAACCGGTCGAGGTGTCGCCGCCCTTCCTCGGCGGCAAGAACTGGAACCCGATGTCCTACAGTGAGGACACCAAGCTGTTCTACATCGCCGCCAACCATTGGAAGGAGGATTACTGGACCGAGCATGTCGGCTACAACCCCGGCGCGGCCTATCTCGGCATGGGGTTCCGCATCCACAAGATGTTCGACGACCATGTCGGCATCCTGCGGGCGCTCGATCCGACCACCGGCAAGATCGTCTGGGAACACAAGGAGGAACTGCCGCTGTGGTCCGGCACGCTGGCGACCGCCGGCAATCTGGTCTTCACCGGCACCGGCGACGGCTATGTCAAGGCGTTCAACGCCAAGACGGGCGAGGAGCTTTGGCGCTTCCAGACCGGTTCGGGCATCATCTCGTCCCCCGTCACCTGGGAGCAGGACGGGGTGCAGTATGTCGGCATCACCACCGGCTATGGCGGCGCGGTGCCGCTGTGGGGCGGCGATCTGGCCGACCTGACCACCCGCGTGACCCAGGGCGGGTCCTTCTGGGTGTTCAAGCTCGCCGACGTGAAGGTCTCCAGCACCAAGTGAGCCGGTCCAGCAGGATGATTCCAGGCCGGATGATCCCAGAGGAGCCGGGGCGGTTACCGCCCCGGCCTTTTCCCAACGGAGGCAACATCATGACGTCGCGCAAGAAGGCCCTGCTCCCCAGCTTGGCAGGATGCGGCCTTGTCCTTTGCATGCTGGCGCCCGCCGCCTCGGTCCTCTCCGCGGAGGTGGAAAGCGCCGCGCTGGAGAAGGCAGCCGAAGATCCGTCCGCCCGCCCGGTCGGCGGTGGCGAGGAGGAACGGGCCACCAGCGTGAACGGCTGCACGCTCGCCCCGCGCGTGACCTGTCCCAACCTCGACCTGCGGCACCGCAACCTGCGCGGGTTGGCGCTGGCGGGGGCCGATCTGCACGGAGCCAACCTGATGCGGGCCGACCTGCGCAACGCCGATCTGCGCGGGGCCAACCTGTCGGGCGCCATCCTCGACGGCGCCGATCTGCGCACCGCCTTCCTGCAGGGGGCGAAGCTGTCCGGTGCGCGTCTGCGCGGCGCCAATCTGGAATTCGCCCGGGCCACCGGCGCCGATTTCACCGGCACGGATCTGACCGCCGCCAACCTGGAGGCGATCCGCGCCGACAAGATCAATCTTACCGGCGCGAGCCTCGAAGGCGCCAACCTGCAGGAGGCGAAGCTGTCCCTGTCCAACCTGTCGGGCGCCAATCTGGACGGGGCGAAAATCCGCTTCGCGATCTTTCAGAACGCGCTGATGACCGGCTGCAAGTCTTGCCCGTCCGACTGGTAAGGGACTGTCGCCCCGGTCAGGCGATGCGGCGCAGCAGGTCGATCCGCAGCGGCTCGCCCAGCAGCGTGTCGAACTGCGCTGCGAGCCCGGTGAAGGCAGCGCCCGCCGCATGGGCGTCGAGTGCCGCCTGATCCTGCCAAACTTCGTACATCACGATGGTGCCGGGCCGCTCGCGGCTGACATGGGCGGAGTAGGCGAGGCAGCCCGGCTCCGTCAGGACGGTCGGGACGATGGCGGTGATGGCATCGGCCAGCGCCTGCTCCTGTCCGGGCTTGGCGACGAGATAGGCGACGAGTTGCACCTGATCGCTGGGCGGAACGGTCATTCTGAAAATTCCTTCTGGGCGGAGTTGGCCGGGACCGGTGCGGTCGCCGGCCATTTCTGTGTTCCGGCTGGGATTAAATCGCATCCCGCCGCGGAATCGAAAAATTCATTGTTCCGATCCCAGCCAGAAAGAAACCCGATTGTTCGTACAGGTTCGGGAGAACACCGGTGCCGGCCTTGAACGGAAAGCACATTACATCCATCTACCATCCAGTCGGATGGCGGAAGGATGGTCGGCGATGAGCGATACGGCCCGTGACCTGCGGCCCAAGGCAGGCGACAGCGAGAAGATCACGATCAATCTCGGTTATGTCGACCTGGGCCATATCGATCTGCTGGTCGATGAAGGGTTCTATTCGAACCGCACCGACTTCATCCGCACGGCCATCCGCAATCAGGTCGACCGGCACGCCGACGTGGTCCGCCAGACAGTGACGCGCAAGAGCGTCGATCTGGGCCTGCGCCATTTCAGCCGTGCCGACCTGGAAGCGGCGCAGGCCGAAGGGCGGATGCTGGACATCCGTGTCCTCGGGCTCGCCACGATCGCCCAGGACGTTTCCGCCGACCTCGCCCGCGCCACCATCGCCTCGCTGACCGTGCTGGGGGCGCTGCATGCGCCGGCCGCCGTCAAGGCGGCGCTCGCCGACCGCATCCGCTGACGCACTCGGCATCATTCCCGAATTTGGCCCGAACCTGGCCTGAACCTCGAAAGACCCCCTTATGCCCAACTCACGCCCCACCGGCTTCCTGCCCGGCATGGACGAGGTCGCCCGACTGACCCGCTCCGGCCAGCTTGCCGAGGCGACCGGCCTTGTTCAGCGCCTGCTGCGGGGGACGGGCGAACCCGGCCCCACAGCCGCGCCGGATCCCTCCGTGATAGAGGGCGAGTTCACACGGCTCGATTCCGCACCCAAGACCGAAAAGGCGCCGGGAAACAGGCCCGGCCATGCGGCGAGAACCGGTCTGGGCGAGACCCTGCGCGGCCTTGCCGCCCGCCTGCGGCCGACCGGGCTGCATGGTGCGGGGATGGGCGCGCCCCGTCTGCCCGCCGACCCGCTGCCCGACGGTGCGTCCTTCGTGACGGCATCCCACAGCGGGGCATCGGGAACCCGCGCCTACAAGCTCTATGTGCCGGCCAACCGAGGCGAGGGGCCGTGCCCGCTGGTGGTGATGCTGCATGGCTGCACCCAGTCGCCCGACGATTTCGCCGCCGGCACCCGGATGAATGCCTTCGCCGAGCGGCATGGTGTGTTCGTCGCCTATCCGGAACAGCCGGCCTCGGCCAACCCCCAGCGCTGCTGGAACTGGTTCAAGCCGGAGGACCAGCACCGCGATCGTGGCGAGCCCGACCTGCTGGCGGGCATCACCCGCCGGATCATGGGCGAGCATCCCATCGACCCGAACCGCGTCTACATCGCCGGCCTGTCCGCCGGTGGTGCGGCGGCGGCGATCATGGCGGCGGCCTATCCCGATCTCTATGCCGCGGTCGGCGTGCATTCCGGTCTGCCCGCCGGTGCCGCCGGCGATCTCCCTTCCGCCCTGGCGGCCATGCGCCAGGGTGGCCGGGCGGCTCCGACCCGCGCAGGGAACGGCCGCAAGGTGCCCACCATCGTCTTCCACGGCGACCGGGACACGGTGGTGAACCCGCAGAACGGCGATCAGGTCGCGGCCCAGGCGACCGCCGCCACTGCCGGCCTGCGCACCGAGACGCAGCAGGGGGAAGCCTCTGGCCGGCGCGCCTACAGCCGGACCCTCCACACCGATCCCTCCGGTCGGACATTGTGCGAGCAGTGGACCATCCATGGCGCCGGACATGCCTGGGCGGGCGGAAGCCCTGCCGGATCCTACACCGACCCGCAGGGACCGGACGCCACGGCGGAGATGATACGCTTCTTCCTGGAGCACCCGGTCGAGCCGCCGATGTCGGCGAAGCGGGACTGAAGACCGGCATACGCCGATTCCACACCCTGTGGGAGGGCGGCGCCCGCGCCCGCCTCTCCCAGGGCCAGGGAGCGCATGTGGTCGGCCAGCAGCCGTCCCATGATGCCGCCGAGACGGGTCAGGTTACGGCAGAAAGCCGGTGGAAAAGCGCCGGAACGGAACGGTCTGCGTGGGCACGAAGGAAACCCGCAAACTGTTTAGCATACGACTTTCTTTCAGATGGGGTCGTCCGGGTCGATTGGGTGGCGAGGCTTCCGGCAATGCCCATTTTCCGCTGGACAGCCTCGGGGTGGCGGGGATATCCAGAGTCATAGAGTGTTGCGAGAACTAACAATTTCTGTCCGGCAGCGCTTGCCGGCCAGACAGCGGCAGGCAGAGCGATGACGGATTTCCAAGCGACCCGTGCCCGCTTCCGCATTCCCGACGGCGTGATTTATCTGGACGGCAACTCGCTGGGACCGCTGCCGGTCGCCGCGGAGGAGCGGGTGGCCCGCACCCTGACCGCGGAATGGGGCGGCCAGCTGATCCGCGGCTGGAACAGCGCCGGCTGGATGGTACAGCCGCGCGTCGTCGGCGACCGCATCGCCCGGCTGATCGGCGCACCGGCCGGCAGCGTGGTGGTGGGCGACACCCTGTCGATCAAGGTCTATCAGGCGCTGGCCGCAGCCCTGGCGATGCGGCCGGACCGCAGCGTCATCCTGTCCGACAGCGGCAACTTCCCGACCGACCTCTACATGGCGGAAGGGCTGATCGAGACGCTCGGCCGCGGCCATGTCCTGAAGGCGGTGGCACCGGAGGAGGTGGAGGCTGCGATCGGCGAGGATGTCGCCGTGCTGATGCTGACCGAGGTCGATTACCGGACCGGCCGTCTGCACGACATGGCGGCGCTGACCGCCAAGGCCCATGCGGCGGGTGTGGTGACGGTGTGGGACCTCGCCCATTCCGCCGGTGCGCTGCCGGTCGATCTGGCCGGTTCGGGCGCTGATTTCGCGGTCGGCTGCACCTACAAATACCTGAATGGCGGGCCGGGGGCGCCGGCCTTCATCTATGTCGCGCCGCGCCATGCCCGGTCGGCGCGGCCGGCCCTGTCCGGCTGGATGGGGCATGAGGCGCCCTTCGCCTTCGACCCGTCCTATCGCCCCGGCGAAGGGGTGGAGCGGATGCGCGTCGGCACCCCGCCGGTGATCGCGCTGGCCGCGCTCGACGCTGCGCTGGACGTGTGGGATGGGGTCGATATGGCCGATGTCCGCCGCACCTCCATCGCGCTCTGCGACCTGTTCATCGAACTGGTGGAGGCGCAATGCCCGGCGCTGGAATTGGCCTCACCGCGCGACGGCACGCGGCGCGGCAGTCAGGTGTCCTTCCGCCATCCCCACGGCTACGCCATCATGCAGGCGCTGATCGACCGCGGCGTGATCGGCGATTTCCGCGCGCCGGACATCCTGCGCTTCGGCTTCACTCCGCTCTACATCGGCGAGGCGGAGGTGCGCGGCGCCGTCGCCGTGCTGAAACAGGTGTTGGACGGCGGGCTTTGGGACCGGCCCGACTATCACAGGAAGGCCGCCGTAACATGAGCAAGCGTGACATGAGTGGGCGTGACAGGAGCAAGCCTTACGACCCGGCGGACGAGGGCGCGCAGATGGCCTTCGACGGGCGGATGTCCTACGGCGACTATCTGCAGCTCGACCGCATCCTGGGCGCGCAGATGCCGCGTTCCACCGCCCATGACGAAATGCTGTTCATCATCCAGCACCAGACGTCGGAGCTGTGGATGCGGCTGGCGGTCTACGAGATCCGCGCCGCGCGCGAAGCGATCAGCGCGGACCGGCTGTCGCCGGCCTTCAAGATGCTGGCCCGCGTCGCCCGCATCTTCGAACAGCTGAATTCCGCCTGGGACGTTTTGCGCACGATGACGCCCAGCGAATACACCCGTTTCCGCGACGATCTCGGCCAATCCTCCGGCTTCCAGTCCTACCAGTATCGGGAGATCGAGTTCCTGCTGGGCAACCGCAACCCGGCGATGCTGCGCCCCCACGCCCACCGGCCGGAAATCCACGCCATGCTGGAACAGGAGCTGTCCCGCCCCAGCCTGTATGACGAGGCGCTACGCCTGCTCGCCCGCAACGGCATCCCGGTTCCGGCCGAAGTGCTGGAACGCGACGTGTCGCAGACCCATCAGCCCAACGACGGCGTGACGGAGGCGTGGCGGGTCATCTACCAGTCCCCCGAAGACCATTGGCCGCTCTACGAGCTTGCCGAGAAGCTGGTGGATTTCGAGGATTACTTCCGCCGCTGGCGCTTCAACCATGTGACGACGGTGGAGCGGGTGATCGGCTTCAAGCGCGGCACCGGCGGCACCGGCGGCGTGTCCTATCTTCGCAACATGCTGGCGGTTGAACTCTTTCCGGAACTCTGGCGCGTGAGGACGGTGCTGTGAGCGGCTTGCAGGCAATCGCCGATTGGGACGACGCCTACAGCAACGGCGCCTATATTCCTGGCGGCGACGCCTATCCGGCGCGCTGGGCGGAACTGGCGGCGGCCTTCCGGGCAGAACTTTCCGCCGTCGGCCGGGCAGAGTTGGACCTGTCCTATGGCGAGGGTGCGCGGGAGCGTTACGACCTGTTCCGCCCCGACGGAGCGGCCAAGGGCACTGTCGTGTTCGTCCATGGCGGCTATTGGATGGCCTTCGACAAGGGGCGCTGGTCGCATCTGGCGGCCGGCGCTCTCGCCCGCGGCTGGGCCGTCGCGATGCCCAGCTACACGCTCTGCCCCGAGAGCCGCATTGCCGGCATCACCCGGCAGGTTGCGCGCGCGGTGGAGGCCATCGCGCAGGCCCAGCCGGGACCGCTGCGCCTGACCGGCCATTCCGCCGGCGGCCATCTGGTCAGCCGTCTTGCCTGTGCCGATGCGCTTTTGCCGCCGGAGGTGCAGGGGCGGGTGGAGCATGTCGTTTCCATCAGCGGCCTGCACGATTTGCGGCCGCTGCTGAACACCCGCATGAACGCCACGCTGAACCTGGACGAGGCGGAGGCCGCGGCGGAAAGCCCGGCCCTTCTGCGCCCGCGGCCGGGCACCCGCATCACCTGCTGGGCGGGTGCCGCCGAACGGCCGGAGTTCGTCCGGCAGACGGAACTGCTCGCCAACATCTGGCATGGGTTGGGGGCGGCGACCGAATTGCGGCTGGCCGGCGGGCGCCATCACTTCGACGTCATCGACGATCTGGCCGATCCGGACTCCGAACTGGTGGAGGCTTTGCTGGGGCGTTGAAGCGGTGTTCCGCCGATGCTCACAGCGCCCCAAGAGGATCGTGCAAGCATCGGCGCGGAATGAGCCGGTCGGTCAGCCTAGGAAGGGCTTTCCCATCGGCAGCACGTCGCGGCCGAAGACGTCGAGGAAGACGGCGTGCGCCATGCCGTACAGCGCCAGACCGGCGCAGATCATCAGTTCGTAGCCGGCGATCACCGTGAAGACGTGATCGGCGAAATGGGCCAGATCCAGCAGGACGAAGCCGGCCAGCAGCGTGATGAAGATCAGGCCCAACACCCGGCTGATCCGCATGGCGCCGATGGTCATGATCGCGGTGTAGAACGTCCAGGCGACCAGAAACCAGCCGATGTCCGTCTCGCCGACGGTGAACAGGCCCGTCTTGTTGCCGATCAGGATCAGGCAAAGCGAGATCCAGAAGCAGCCGTAGGAGGTGAAGGCGCTGTAGCCGAAATTGTTGCCCGCCTTCATTTCCTGCAGGCCGGCGATCATCTGCGCCGCCCCGCCGAAGATCAGGCCGAGCCAGACCACCGGGCCGATGTCGACCCAGCCGACATTGTGGAACTGCAGAAGCAGGGTCGACAGCCCGAAGCCGGCAAGGCCGACGACGGCCGGATTGCCATGCTTGAGCGGGGCGTGAGAAGCGGTTTGACCGGCTTCGACGGACGAGGCCGGTTTCGCGACGAGGACGGATACTGACATTCTGGTTCCAGTCTCGCGGGCGGCAACCTTGAGCCCGCCCGCGGCAAAGAAGGTGTTGGAAAAGGGCGGACATCGCACGGCCGCCTCCACCTTTAAGACCACGTTCCCGCGCGCCGATGAAGTGGTCATACCAGCGACATACCACCGCATCCGTATGCGTCAACCGGGCGGCGTCCGATGGCCCGGGGCTGTTTTGTCGAAATCGATCCGTGGAATGCCGAGCTCTTCGACAAGCCACGTCACGAAGCAGCGGAAGGCGTGTTTGCGTTCGGCCCCCTTCGGCCAGACCATCCAGTGCGCGACATGCCGCAGGCTTTGCGATTGTCCCTCCAGCGGTGCCACAAGCTGGCCGGACTGCAGTTCGCGCTCTGCCAGACGCGTGGATTCCAGCACGACGCCGACCCCGTTCACCGCCGCGGCAATCGCCATGAAGCTGCGGTCGAAGCGCGGTCCCGCCGGGGTGGCGGCGATGGCGGAGTTCGCGTCGAACCACATCGGCCAGGTGACCCGGTTGTGGTCGCTGCGGACGAGCGGGACCGACAGCAGATCGTCGATGGCGGTGACCCGCGACGCGATGGCCGGCGCGCACAGCGGGCAGACCGTCTCCTGCCCCAGCGGGATCGCCACCACGTCGGTCTGGCGCGGCTCGCCGTAGACGATGGAGAGGTCGTATTCCTCCGACGGGAACAGCGGGTAGTCCGGGCTGGCCGACAGCTTCAGCTCCACCGCCGGGAAAAGCCCCAGGAAGCGGCCGAGCCGCGGCGACAGCCATTGCGCGGCGAAGGAAGGCGCGCAGTGGACCCTGATGCGCGCCGGGCCGGCGGTCGTGATCTCCTGCAGGCCGCGTTGCAACTGGTCGAAACCGTTCATGACGTGCCGATACAGCGTCCGCCCTTCCGGCGTCGGCTCGATCTTCCGTGGCGAGCGCTGGAAAAGGACCGTTCCCAGCATGCGCTCCAGCTCGCGGATCGCATGGCTGACGGCAGACGGCGTGACCGCCAGCTCCTGCGCCGCGGCGGCGAAGCTGCCCAGGCGGCAGGCCGCCTCGAAGGCGCGAAGCTGGGTCAGCGGGAGACGGCCGGCCATAGGTGAATCCAATTCATGACCTGTTGCAAACGATGCGTTTGCCAGATGGTCCGCAGTGGTGCAAGTCTTTCCTTGCGCCGCCGCCGTTCGAAAGAACCCGCCAAGGCAAGACCCATAGGTTCGGTACAGCACTGAGATCAAACTGACGGATCGGGCAGTAAATCCTGCACTGCCTGAACGGAATGCACGGCGACAGCATCCACGTTCCGGCGCGCTCCCGCACGGCACGGGAGATGAGCCTTCCTCACGAACTTCTTCGCTCCCCGCCGCGCCGGGGAGCGGCCCCTCGAACAGAAAAGGCCCCATAACAATGCAGCAGAGTTCGCTCCTCGACGGCAAGGTTGCCGTGATTTCCGGCGCCGCCTCCCTCCGCGGCATCGGCATGGCCACCGCAAGGATGTTCGCCGAGCAGGGCGCCAAAATCGCGATCCTCGATCTCGACGGCACGGCCGCCGCCGACGCGGCTGCGCTGATCGGGCCGGCGCATCGCGGCTATGCCTGCAACGTCACCGACCGGGCCGCCTGCCAGGGCGCGGTGGAGCGCGTCCTCGCCGATTTCGGGCAAATCGACATCCTGGTCAACAACGCCGGCATCACCCAGCCGGCCAAGACCGTCGACATCGACCCGGAAAGCTGGGACCGCATCCTCGACGTCAACCTGCGCGGCGTGCTGTACCTGTCGCAGGCGGTGATCCCGCACATGCAGCAGCGCGGCCAGGGCTCCATCGCCTGCATGTCGTCGGTGTCGGCGCAGCGCGGCGGCGGCATCCTCGGCGGTCCGCATTACTCGGCGGCCAAGGCCGGCGTGCTCGGCCTCGCCAAGGCGATGGCGCGCGAACTGGGCAAGGACGGCATCCGCGTCAACTGCGTGACGCCCGGCCTGATCCAGACCGACATCAACGCCGGCAAGATCAGCGACGACAAGAAGGTGGAGATCCTGGCCGGCATCCCGCTGAACCGCCTGGGCAACGTCCAGGACGTGGCCGGCGCCTTCCTGTTCCTGGCCTCCGACCTGTCCGGCTACATCACCGGTGCCGTCATCGACGTCAACGGCGGCATGCTGATCCACGGCTGACCGCGCTGCCCCGTCCTTGCCGATTTCCGACCATCCCATCCTTCATCGACCGCCGTCCGCCAAAGGACTGCGACGAGGAGACTTGCGCCCATGATCCCCGCTGCCCCCTCTGCGGCCGCCGATCCCCGCCTGATGGCGAACGCGATCCGCTTCCTGTCCATCGACGCCATCGAGCGCGCCACCGAAGGGCACCAGGGCGTGCCGCTGGGCATGGCGGAAATCGCGACGGCCCTGTTCACGCGGCATTTCAAATGCAACCCGGCCGATCCGCGCTGGCCGGACCGCGACCGCTTCGTCCTGTCGAACGGCCATGGGTCGATGCTGCTCTATTCCCTGCTGCATCTGCTGGGCTACGAGCGCATCTCCCTCGACCAGATCAGGAATTTCCGCGAGCTCGGATCGCATTGCGCCGGCCATCCCGAATACGATCCCGATGCCGGCATCGAGGTCACCACCGGACCGCTCGGCCAGGGCATCGCCAACGCCTTCGGCATGGCGGTCGCCGAAGCCTATCTGAACGCCAAATACGGCTCCGCCCTGGTGGACCATCACACCTACGCCTTCGTCGGCGACGGCTGCCTGCAGGAGGGTGTCGGGCAGGAGGTCATCCAGCTCGCCGGCCATCTGCGGCTGGGCAAGCTGGTCTTCTTCTGGGACGACAACAGCATCACCGACGACGGCAGCACGGTGCTGTCGATCAGCGAGGATGTCGCCGCCCGCTTCCGCGTCGCCGGTTGGCATGTGCAGGAGGTCGACGGCCATGATGGCGAGGCGGTGTCGGCGGCCATCGCGCTGGCCAAGAAGGACCCGCGCCCGTCGATGATCGCCTGCCGCACGGTGATCGCCCGCGGCATCCCGCGCCTGGAGGGCCAGCGCGGCGGCCACAGCGCCCGCCTGTTCAAGGAGGATCTGGCGGCGACGCGCGCCAATCTGGGCTGGCCGCACCCGTCCTTCACCGTGCCCGACGAGGTGCTGTCGGCTTGGCGCAACGCCGCTGCGCGCCATGGCGGGGAGTATGAGGCGTGGCACCGCCGCATCGCCGCCCTGCCGGACAAGGAACGAGCCGAGTTCACCCGCGTGATCGAGGGCCGGCTTCCCGATGGCTGGCGCGACATGCTGCTCGCCTACAAGAAGCGCATGGCCGACGAGCGGATCGCCCAGCCTTCCATCCAGGCGTCCGGCGACATCACCACGCTGCTGGCCGAGGTGCTGCCGGAGATGATGATCGGCTGCGCCGACCTGGAGGCGCCGACCAACCACAAGCGCAGCCGCACCTCCTTCACCCCCGATGAACCCGCCGGCACCTATGTCCATTGCGGTGTGCGCGAGCATGCGATGGGGGCGATGGTCAACGGCATGGCCGCGCATGGCGGGATCATCCCGGTCAGCGTCACCTATCTCGCCTTCTCCGACTATCAGCGGCCGACCTTGCGCATGGCGGCGCTGATGGGCCTGCCGGCGCTTTACGTCTTCAGCCACGATTCCCTGGCGGTCGGCAAGAACGGGCCGACGCACCAGCCGGTGGAGATCCTCGCCTCCTTCCGGGCCATGCCGAACATCCTGGTGATGCGCCCGGCCGATGCGGTCGAAGCGGCCGAATGCTGGGAGATCGCGCTGGAACACCGGACCGGCCCCAGCATGCTGGTCTGCTCCAAGCAGGCGCTGCCCCCGACCGGCCGCCCCTACGGTGCAGAGAATCTGACGCGGCGCGGCGCCTATGTGCTGGCCGAGGCCGAAGGCGGCAAACGTCTGGTCACGCTGATGGCGACCGGTTCGGAGGTGGCGCTGGCCCTGGAGGCGCGCAGCACCCTGCAGGCCGAGGGCATTCCCACCGCCGTGGTGTCGATGCCCTGCTGGGAACTGTTCGACCGGCAGGACGACGCCTACCGCGCGGAGGTGATCGGCACCGGCACGGTGCGCGTCGGCATCGAGGCGGCGGTCCGGCTGGGCTGGGACAAATATGTCGGCGAAACCGGCGGCTTCATCGGCATGACGGGCTTCGGCGCCTCCGGCCCGGTCGACGCCCTGTTCGAACGCTTCGGCATCACCGCGGCCCAAATCGTGGCCGAGGTCAAGCGCCGGCTCTGACCGCGCCGCCCCCCTCTTTCGTGACCAAGGACATCGTGATGCGCAAGATCGTCTTCCTCGACCGCGCCACCCTCGCCCCGCAGATCCGCCTGCGCAAGCCGGGCTTCCCGCATGAGCTGGTCGAACATGCCCAAACGACGCCGGATCAGGTGCTGGACCATCTGGCCGGTGCCGAGATCGCCATCGTCAACAAGGTGCAGCTGACGGCCGACCTGCTGGAGCGGCTGCCGCAGCTGAAGCTGATCGCCGTCGCCGCCACCGGCACCGATTGCGTCGACAAGGAATATTGCCGGACGCATGGCATCGCGGTGAGCAACATCCGCGGTTATGCCATCAACACGGTGCCGGAACACACCTTTGCCCTGATGCTGGCGCTCCGCCGCAACATCGTGCCCTTCCGGCAGGATGTGCTGGACGGCGAATGGCAGAAATCCGGCCAGTTCTGCTTCTTCAACCACCCCATCCACGATCTGCAGGGCGCCCGGCTCGGCATCATCGGCGAGGGCGTGCTGGGCCAGCGGGTCGCCGACATCGCCCGTGCCTTCGGCATGGTTCCGCTGTTCGCCGCGCACAAGGGCAAGTCCGGCCTCGGCCCGCTCTACACGCCGTGGGACGTGGTGCTGGAGACCAGCGACATCATCACCCTGCACAGCCCGCTCACGCCGGAGACGCGCGGCATGATCGCCATGCCGGAGTTCCGCCAAATGAAGCGCCGGCCGCTGATCATCAACACCGCGCGCGGCGGTCTGGTGGTCGAGGAGGATCTGGTGACCGCCCTGGACGAGGGGCTGATCGGCGGCGCCGGCTTCGACGTGACGCTGCCCGAGCCGCCGCCGGCCGACAGCCCGCTGATGCGCATCGCCGGGCGGCCCAACGTCATCGTCACGCCGCATCTGGGCTGGGCGTCGGACGAGGCGCAGCAGGCGCTGGCCGACCAGCTGATCGACAACATCGAGAACTTCGTTGCCGGAACCCCCAGCAACCTCGTGATGGGTGCTTACTGACGAACGCCGATGCCGGCGGGGTGGTCGGAAACCGACCGGCCATCTCCCTTTCCCATCACCGACCCGAGCGAGGACCAGCATGATGGCCGCCGATCCGCGCGACCTCCTGCGGCGGATGTTCGACGCCGCCATCGCCGCGGCGCAGCCTGCGCTGTGCCTGCCGGCCCATTTGCCGGAGCCGCCGAAGGGGCGGCTGATCGTGATCGGCGCCGGCAAGGCCTCCGCCGCCATGGCGCGGGCGGTGGAGGATAACTGGCTGGGACCGCTGACGGGGCTCGTCATCACCCGCTACGGCTATGCCGTGCCCTGCGAGCGCATCCGCATCGTCGAGGCGGCGCACCCGGTGCCCGACGCCGCCGGTCTCGCTGCGACGGGCGAGATCCTGCACCTCTTGCGCGGTCTTACGGCGGACGATCTGGTGCTCTGCCTGATCTCCGGCGGCGGATCGGCGCTGCTGACGCGGCCGCTCGACGGGCTGACGCTGGCGGACAAGCAGGCGATCAACCGCGCCTTGCTCGCCTCCGGCGCGACGATTTCCGAGATGAACTGCGTGCGCCGTCACCTGTCGGCGGTGAAGGGCGGCCGGCTGGCCGCCGCCTGCGCCCCGGCGCGGGTGGTTACGCTGCTGATCTCCGACGTGCCGGGCGACAACCCGATGGACATCGCCTCCGGTCCGACGGTGGTCGATCCCACAACTTGCGCCGACGCGCTGGCGATCATCCGGCGCTATGGCATCACGGTTCCGGCGGCGGTGCTGGACGTGCTGGAGAGCGGCCGCGGCGAGAGCATCGAGCCCGGCGACCTGCGGCTGGCCGGTGCGGAGACGCGCATCGTCGCCACGCCGCAGATGGCGCTGGAGGCCGCCGCGGCGGTGGCGCGCGAGGCCGGCTATCCCGTTCACATCCTGGGCGACGCCATCGAGGGCGAGGCCCGGGACGTCGGCAAGGTAATGGCCGGCATTGCCTTGCAGGTGGCAAGACGGGGACAACCCTTCACCGCGCCATGCGTGCTGCTTTCCGGCGGCGAGACCACGGTGACGCTGCGCGGTGCGGGCCGCGGCGGGCGCAATGTGGAGTTCCTGCTGTCGCTGGGCGTGGCGCTGGACGGCTGTCCCGGCGTGCATGCCCTGGCCGGCGACACCGACGGCGTCGATGGCGTGGAGGAGATCGCCGGTGCCACTCTCGGCCCCGACAGTCTGGCGCGGGCCTGGGGCCTCGGACTCCGGCCGAAGGAGAGCCTTGCCAGCAATGACGGGCACGGTTTCTTCGAGGCGCTGGGCGACAGCATCGTCACCGGCCCGACCCTGACCAACGTCAATGATTTCCGTGCGATCCTGATCACCGGTTCGCGCTGAGACCGCCCTCGTTTCCGCCTTGCCGCAGGGTGCGAAGGACCGCATCGGCGGTGCGGCGGCTGTGGTCGGCCAGCAGGGCGGCGGTGGCGGCGGCATCGCGGCGGCGCAGGGCATCCATGACCGCCTCATGCTCCGCCAGCGAATGTTGCCAACGGTCGGCATCGTAATTGGCCAGCGAGCGCGCCCGGTTGAGCTGGGCGGCGAAGCCCTTGTAGGTCGCCTCCAGCACCGGATTGCCGGCCATGGCGACGATCCAGCCATGGATGCGGCGGTTGGTGGCGGAATAGGCGGCGCGCTCCCCCGCCTGGAACTGGGCGACGAGTTCGCCGTGCAGCCGGTCCAGCTCCGCGAACGCCTCGACCGAGCCGTTCGTGCAGGCGAGCCGGCCGGCGAGGCTCTCCAACGCCTCCATCACCTCGAAGATCGCGGCGATCTCCGTGGGATCGATGGGCGTCACCACCGCGCCGCGGTGCGGGCGCAATTCCACCAGCCCTTCGGCCGCCAGCACGCGCAGCGCCTCGCGTAACGGCGTGCGGGAAACGCCGAGCTGTTCGCACAGCTCCATTTCCGGCACGCGGCGGCCGGGCGGCAATTCCCCCTCCAGGATCATCGCCCGCAGTTCCGCCACTGCGGAGTGATGCAGCGTTTCGCGGCGCAGGGGGCCGGCGGCGGGTTTTGCGGGGCTGTCCATGGTCGATCCGGCGAGGTCTGTTCTGCTGCATACTTGGGCATTCATGCGCAAACGATGCCATGCGCTCAAAAATAAGGCAAGCAACCTCGTTGATGATCCTTCGCATTAAAACTGCTGTAAATAACTGTAATAAAACGATAATTACAGAATAGAGATTTTGTATACAATCTGGCACGGTGCTTGCGACAGAGGTGGAAACGCAACCGCATCTGGAGCCGAAGCCTCATGTCGATCCGGTCCCTCACCCTGAACGCCGTCGCCGCCATGACGCTGGCCCTGTCCGGGCTGGCCGCCGCCGCCCCGACGGCGCAGGCCGCCGATGCGGAAGCCGTGAAGCTCGGCTTCGCCAAATGCGCCCATTGCCTGCCGATGGCGCTGACGCCCGATCTGGCGAAGGGCGTTTCGATCGAGGCCATCAACTTCAATTCCGGCAACGACGTGCTGACCGCCCTGGTGTCCAAGAGCATCGACGTGGCGCAGGTTACCTACCTTCACTACGTCACCGCGCTGGACAAGGGCTTCGACGTCGTCGCCATCTCCGGTCAGGTCAATGGCGGGTCGGAGATCGTCACCGCCAAGGGCATCGACCTGAAGGCCGGCGACTGGGCCGGGCTGAAGGCGCTGGCCGCCTCCCGCAAGGCGAAGGGCGAGCCGCTGCGCGTCGCTGCCTCGCGCGGGAACGCGCAGGACATCCACATGCGCGGCGCCTTGCAGAAGCACGGCATCGACGTCAACAAGGATGTCCAGTTCATCAACATCCCCAACCCGTCCGACCATGCCGCTGCCCTGCAGCGCGGCGAGGTCGACGTGATCTGCACGGTGGAGCCCTTCGCCTCGCAGATCCGCAGCACAGGCGTCGGCGTGCATTTCGCGCTGCCCTACGATCAGGCGGCCGGCAACCTGACCAACCTGATCGTCACCCGCTCCGACGTGATCAAGGAGCATCCCAAGGCGGTCGAGGCCACCGTCGCCTCGGTGGTGGCGCTGGTCGACAAGCTGAAGACCGACCGCACGGTGTGGGTCGACACCATCAACAAATACACAGGCCTCAACAAGGACATCGCCGCCGCGTCGCTGGAGAACGCCTTCCCCGACTACGCCATCCACAAGGACAGCACCGTCGCCATCGCCGCGATGATGCGGGAGCTGAAGTATATCAGCAAAGACGTGTCGGACGCTGTGGTGAAGAACATCGACTACCGGTTCCTCGAGGCGGTGACGAAGAAGCCGAAGAGCGAGCTGGGGGGCTGAGGGTTAAGCATTGCCCCCACCCCGACGTATTGCCCCCACCCCGACCCTCCCCCGCTGGGCGGAGGAGGGGGTTTATCGCGGAAGTGGCGGCAGTCCCCTCCCCCGCCCAGCGGGGGAGGGTTAGGGTGGGGGCAAGCGGTCCTGCCCTTCCTCGACATCATCTGACGACCATCGAAAGGCCGGTCCATGACCGCATTGTCGAAATCCTGGGAGCGCGCGGTCGTTCCCGTCCTGATCCTCGCGGCCTGGGAGATCGTGTCGCGGTCCGGCCTGCTGCCGGCGGCCCTGCTGCCGGCACCCTCCATCGTGCTGCACAGCTGGGCCGACTGGGTGCTCGGCTTCGACGAGACGACGCAGGCCAACAGCGGGCGCTGGCTGGCCGACGCGCTGTCCAGCGCTCTTCGGGTCGCCGCCGGCTACGGCATCGCGGTGGCGAGCGGCGTGCTGCTGGGCATCGCCATCGGCTGGTGGAGCTGGGTGGAGCGCGCCATCGAACCGACCATCCAGATGCTGCGCCCGGTGCCGCCGGTGTCCTGGATCCCGGTGGCGATCATCTGGTTCGGCATCGCCAACAAGCCGGCGATCTTCCTGGTCTTCCTCGGCGCCTTCTTCCCGATCCTGATGAACACCATCCATGGCGTGAAGACCGCCGACCGCAACCTGATCCGCGCCGCCTCGATGATGGGCGCCACCGAACAGCAGCTTCTGCGCCATGTGGTGTTCCCGGCGGCGCTGCCCAGCATCTTCGCCGGCCTGCGCATCGGCATCGGCGCCGCCTGGATGCTGACCGTCACGGCGGAGATGGTCGCGGTCAAGAGCGGGCTCGGCTACGTGCTGTGGGACAGCTACTACTTCCTGCGCTACGACCTCGTCCTTGCCGCGATGGCCAGCATCGGGTTGCTGGGCTACGCCACCGACGCGCTGATCAAGCTGCTGATGTCCGCGGCGCTGCACTGGCAGCACGCCTCCACGCTCCAGAGCCGGGAGGGCTGAGCCCATGGCCTCCATCGAACTGCAGAACATCACCAAGATCTACAGCGACACCAAGCGCAAGCGCGACCTTCTGGCCATCGACGACGTCAGCCTGACGGTGGAACGCAACGAGTTCCTTTGCCTGCTCGGCTCGTCCGGCTGCGGCAAATCCACCCTGCTGAACATGATCGCAGGGTTCGAGAAGCCGACCAAGGGCACCGTCACCGTCGGCGGCAAGCCGGTGGACGGCCCCGGTGCCGACCGCGGCATGGTGTTCCAGCAGGCCACCCTGATGCCCTGGCTTCCGGTGTGGGAGAACATCGCCTTCCACCTGCGCCTGAAGGGCTGGCGCAAGGCCGACCGCCGCGCCGCCGCCCAGGAATACATCGACCTCGTCGGGCTGAAGGGCTTCGAGAACCATTACCCGGCCGAACTGTCGGGCGGCATGAGCCAGCGCGTCGGCATCGCCCGCGCCCTGCTGCTGAACCCGCAGGTCATCCTGATGGACGAGCCCTTCGCCGCGCTGGACGCCCAGACCAAGATGGACATGCAGGAGGAGCTGGTCGCCATCTGGCAGAAGCAGCGCTGCACCATCGTCTTCGTCACCCACAGCGTTGACGAGGCCCTGGTGCTCGGCACACAGGTGGCGGTGCTGACCAGCCGGCCGGGCCGCCTGCGCGAACGCATCGAACTGGATCTGCCGCGCCCGCGCGACATCACCAGCCCGCGCTTCAACGACCACAAGCGCCACATCCTGAACCTGATCCGGGAAGAGGGCCTGCAACAGCGGCAGGTCGCCGCGGCATGACGGGCGCCTTTCAACCGCAGGACCTTTTGCCGACCGGTGCCACCGCTATCGCCGGCGAAGCCTTCATCGGCGATGGAGCCGGGGTGATCGAGGATGTGGCGCTCGGCATCCACGGCGGTCGCCCGCGCCCTGTGGGCGCGTACCTGTCACCCAATCAGTCAAAGAAAGACGAGTTCCCCGAGATGACCAAGCGCGTTCTTCTGGGCATGCTGACCCCGTCCTCCAACACGGTGCTGGAACCGGTGACCGCCGCCATGCTGAGCGGCCTGCCGGAGGTGAGCGCCCATTTCGGCCGTTTCACCGTCAAGGAGATCTCGCTGCGCGCCGCGGCGCTCGACCAGTTCACCGACGCGCCCTTCCTGGACGCCGCCCGGCTCTTGGCCGATGCGCAGCTGAATGTGATCGGCTGGAACGGCACCTCGGCCGGCTGGCTCGGCTTCGACGCCGACGTGAAGCTGTGCAAGGCGATCGAGGATGAGACCGGGATCCCCGCCTGCACCTCCATGCTGGCGCTGAACGAGATCCTGGAGACGACGGGGCGCAAGCGCTTCGCCATCGTCAGCCCCTATCTGGACGAGATTCAGGACAAGATGGTCGCCAACTACAACGCCGCCGGCTTCGAGGTGGTGGCCGAACGGCACCTGAACGACCGCGGCAACTTCTCCTTCTCCGAAATCAGCGAGGAGCGGATCGAGCGCATGTGCCTGGAGGTGGCGGAAGCCAAGCCGGAGGCCATCGCCATCATCTGCACCAACATGCGCGGCGCCCCGGTGGCGGAGCGGGTGGAAAAGGCGCTGGGCATCCCCGTCTACGACACGGTGTCCACCGTGCTGTGGAAGGCGCTGCGCATGACCGGCGTCGACACCCGCCGGGTCCAGGGCTGGGGCAGCCTGTTCCGGGAACTGCACGGCTGACGCGACAGGAAGGGGAGGGGAGCATGGATTTCGATCTGGTCATCCGCAACGGCACGGTCGCCACCGCGTCGGACATGTTCAAGGCCGATGTCGGCGTGAAGGACGGCACGGTGGCGGCGCTCGGCACCGGCCTTGCCGCCGGGCGGGAGGAGATCGACGCCGGCGGGCTGCTGGTTCTGCCGGGCGGGGTCGACGGCCATGTCCATTTCGACCAGCCGACCGGCGACGAGTCCGTCATGGCCGACGATTTCCTGTCGGGCACCCGCTCGGCGGCCTTCGGCGGCACCACCACGGTGCTGCCCTTCGCCTGCCAGCAGAAGGGCCAGTCGCTGCGCGCCGCGGTGGAGGACTATCACCGCCGCGCCGCCGGCAAGCCGGTGATCGATTACGCCTTCCACCTGATCGTCACCGACCCGACGGAGCAGGTCCTGGGGCAGGAACTGCCGGCGCTGATCCGCGACGGCTACACCTCCTTCAAGATCTATATGACCTATGACGCGCTGAAGCTGAACGACCGCCAGATCCTGGAGGTGCTGGACATCGCGCGGTCAGAGGGCGCCATGGTGATGATGCATGCGGAGAATGCCGACTGCATCGCCTGGCTGACCGAGAAGTTGGAGCGCGCCGGCCAGACCGCGCCCTTCTTCCACGGCGTCTCCCGTCCCCGCGTGGCGGAGCGCGAGGCGACCCACCGCGCCATCTCGCTGGCGGAGCTGGTGGACGTGCCGATCCTGATCGTCCATGTCTCCGGCGCCGACGCGGTGGAGCAGATCCGCTGGGCGCAGGGCCGGGGCCTGCGCATCTATGCGGAGACCTGCCCGCAATACCTGTTCCTGACCGCCGACGATCTGGGCGGGGAAGGATTTGAGGGCGCGAAATGCATCTGCTCCCCGCCGCCGCGCGATGCCGCCAACCAGCAGGTGATCTGGGACGGGCTGACCGGCGGCACCTTCCAGGTCTTCTCCTCCGACCATGCGCCGTTCCGTTTCGACGGGCCGGGCGGCAAGAAGGTGAACGGAGAGAAGGCCCCCTTCCGTTGCGTGCCCAACGGCATTCCGGGGGTGGAGACCCGGCTGCCCCTGCTGTTCTCCGAAGGCGTGATGGCGGGTCGGATGGATCTGACGAAGTTCGTCGAGCTGACCTCCACGAATCCGGCCCGCATGTATGGCCTGCACCCGCGCAAGGGGACCATCGCCGTCGGGTCGGACGCCGACATCGCGATCTGGGATCCCGCGCGCAAGGTGACGATCACCAACGGCATCCTGCACCACGCGGTCGACTACACCCCCTATGAGGGGATCGAGGTCACCGGCTGGCCGGTGGTCACGCTGTCGCGTGGCGAGGTCGTGTGCCGCGATGGCGCGCTGCTGGCGTCGCCGGGCCGAGGCGCCTTCCTGCCCTGCGGCCTGCCGGCCCCGGCCCGGCCGAAGGGAGCACCGGCCCCGGCCTTGCCCTTCTGACGGGAGGACGGACGCGCCCGCACGGTGCATGGCGCGTCCGTCCGTTGCCGTCAGATCCGTTTGAAGCCCTGCGCTCCCACCAGCGTCACCACCTGTCCGGCGATGGTGGCCCGGCATAGGAACTCCCCGCCCTTTGGATTGCTCATGCGGAAGGCCACGACGCTGTCATCCTCGCGGAGCTGATCGAGAACACGCGATTTCTTCGGGACCGCGCTCTTGCAGGCGGACAGTGCATTCTCGATCTGTTGGGCGGCCTGCTCGAACAGGGCGGTCTCGGTGGTCATGGCGAAGCGCGGCCGGTAACGCTCGCGCTCGAAGGCCAACTGACGGCGGGCCTCCTCCAGCCGGGCCTGCTCCTGCTGGCGTTGCCAGCGGTCGCGTTCGTTCTGTTCATGGATTTCGAGGATGCGCTTGTTCTCCTCCTCCTTCGCCTTGCGGGCGCGGTCGCGGTCGCTGATGATTTCGCTACCTTTGCGGTCGCAGTCGATGAGGGGGTTCGTCTCCTCCAGATGGATGGCGTCCTTCATGCTCGGCGGATGGCCGGCGTCCTTGCCGTCCGCTATGTAGTGACAATTGTATTCGTTGGCGGACGCCGCGGCCGGGAACAGGCCGAGGACTGCGGCGGCAAGAAGGACGGCGCGGAGCATGGATTGGCCTTTCCGGCGGATGCTTCGGGGCGCCGGATTGCGCCTTGGTCGTCCCTGGAGGGGACAGCGCCACCCGGCATTGGAGAAACACCCGCCGTCGGACCTTATTCCGTCTGAAACCCTCATCCGCCGATAATGGCGGTTGAAGCACCGGATATCGTTCCCGTGCCGCCGCAGCGGTCGATCAGACAGCCACCCGCTTCTCGCGCACGGCCTCGATGGTCCGCATCACGCCGCGCAGCTCGGCGAGACCCTTCAGCCGGCCGACGAAGGAATAGCCGGGGTTCATCGTCTGGCCGATGTCGTCGCCCAGCAGATGGCCGTGGTCGGGACGCATCGGGATCTGGGCGTCGGCGCGGCCGGACTGCTTGCGGCGGGCCTCCTCCTCGATCAGCGCCGCGGCCACGCCGATCAGGTCGGTGTCGCCGCCGAGATGGTCGGCCTCGTAGAAGGAGCCGTCCGGCTCGTGCGTGGTGTTGCGCAGATGGACGAAGTGGATGCGCGGCGCGAATTCCTTCGCCATCGCCACCAGATCGTTCTTCGGGTTGGACCCGAAAGACCCCGTGCACAGCGTCAGTCCGCAGGCTTCCTGTGGTACGGACTTGAACATCGCCCGCACATCGTCGGCGGTGGACATCACGCGCGGCAGGCCGAAAATGGGGAAGGACGGATCGTCGGGGTGGATGCACAGCCGCACCCCTTCCTCTTCCGCCACCGGCGTGATCTCGCGCAGGAACTCGACCAGATTGGCGCGCAGATCCTCGACGCCGATCTCCTGGTACAGCTCCAGCATGCCGCGGAAGCTGTCGCGGTCATAGGCGAAGTCGCGCGCCGGCAGCCAGTCGATCAGGTTGCGTTCCAGCTCCGCCACCTGCTCCACGCTCATCGCCTCGAACCGCGCCTTGGCGGCGGTGATGTGGGCGGGATCGTAGCTGGCCTCGGCATTGCGGCGTTTCAGCACGAACAGGTCGTAGGCGGCGAAATCGACGCTGTCGTAACGCAGGGCATAGCCGCCGTTCGGCAGCCGGTGCATCAGGTTGGTGCGGCTCCAGTCGGTGATGACCATGAAGTTGTAGCAGACCACCGGGATGCCGGCGCGGGCCACATTGCGGATCGACTGCTTGTAATTGTCGATCTTGGTGCGGAAGTCGCCGGTGCGGGTCTTGATCTCTTCGCCGACGCCGATGCTCTCCACCACGGCCCATGTCAGGCCGGCGGCCTCGACCATGGCGCGGCGCTTCTGGATTTCCTCAGGCGTCCAGACGCTGCCCTGGTTCATATGGTGCAGCGCCGTGACGATGCCGGTTGCACCGGCCTGACGGGCCTTCTCCAGGGAGACGGGATCGTCCGGGCCGAACCAGCGCCAGGTTTCCTGCATGATATGGTCCTTTCAAAAACGGGTCTGCATGCGACGGTCGTGGCCGCCGCGATTTCACGGGTTGGCGAGGAAGGCGGTCAGCGTCCCGGCGACGCCGACGGTCATCAGCCTGTCGAGATGGCGGACCACCGCGTCGCGGAAGCCGGCCTCGGCGACCAGTTCGGGCGCGAAGATGTCCTCGATGGCGAACAGGGCCGCCGCCAGCGCACCGGGATCACCGGCATGGACGCGGGCGATGCGGGTCAGCCCCGCCGCCATCGGATCGGCGACCACATAGGCGTTGCCGGCCTCGTCCTTTTCCAGCAGGAAGCGCATCCAGGCCGCGACGGCCAGCGGGATCACCGCCGGTGCCTTGCCGGCGGCGAACAGCTCGCGGGCCGGCTCCAGCAGGCGTGGCGGCAGCTTCTGCGATCCGTCGGACGAAATCTGGATGGTGCGGTGGCGGATGCCCGGATTGCGGAAGCGCGCCTCCAGCGCCGCGGTGTAGGCCGGAATGTCGGTCCCCGGCACCGGCGGCAGGGTGGGGATCAGGTCCGACGCCCACAGCCGGTGCATGATGGCGGGCAGCTGCGGGTCGGTCATGGCGTCGGCGATGGTCTCGATCCCGGAGATCACCGACAGGTAGGCCAACAGCGAATGGGCGCCGTTCAGGCAGCGCAGCTTCATCAACTCAAACGGATGGACATCGTCGACCAGGATGGCGCCGGCCTTTTCCCAGGCCGGCCGGCCGAGCGGGAAGCGGTCCTCGATCACCCACTGTTTGAACGGCTCGGTCACCACCGGCCAGGCGTCGGCGCAGTCCAGCGCCGCGTCCACCGTGGCGCGGTCGGCGTCCTGGGTGGCCGGCGTGATGCGGTCGACCATGGTGCAGGGGAAGCTGACATTCTCCGCGATGTAGGCGGCAAGCTCCGGGTCGCGCAGCTCGGCATAGCGGACGACGATCCCCTTAACCTTGATGCCGTTCTGGGCGAGGTTGTCGCAGACCAGCACGGTGAAGGGCGGCTGTCCGGCGGCGCGGCGGCGGCGGATGGCCTCGCACAGCAGGCCTGGCACGCTGCGCGGTGCCGTGGGAGCGGCAAGGTCGGCGCGGATCAGCGGATGCGCCTCGTCCAGCGAGCCGGTGGCGGCATCCTGGCAATAGCCCTTCTCGGTGACCGTCAGGGTGACGATGCGGATCTCCGGCTTCGCCGTCAGGGCCAGCACCTCCTCCAGCTGGTCGCCGGTCGCCATGGCGTCGAGGAAGGAGCCGACCACGCGCAGGCGGTCGCGGGTTCCCTCGCGCACCAGCAGCGTGTAGAGGCAGTCCTGCGGCTTCAGCGCGTCGCGGATGGCCGGCGACAGCGGATCGACGCCGACGATGCCCCAATCCTTCTCACCGGCGGCCAGCACGTCGTCGGTATAGGTGGCGAGATGGGCGCGGCAGAAGGCGCCGAGGCCGATATGGACGATGCCGGGCGTCACCGCGGCGCGGTCGTAGGCGGGGCGTTCGACCGCCGGCGGCAGGCGGCGGAGGGTATCGGTGGAAAGGCGGGTTTGTGAAGGACGGGCCGCCAGCAGGGCGGTGTTCGCGTCGGGCATGATGGGCTCCGGTTCGCGGCGGTCGCTGCGGTCACCCGGTTTTTCCGCTGTCGCGGAGTGTCGCGGGGGGCCGGTGCACCGTCATTCGGTCAGGCTTGGATTGTTCGGGAAAACTCCGGGGCGGGGTGCCCCGGAGCCTTGGAGTGGGCGTGTCAGACCTCGATGCCGGCCGGGGTGCGGCCCGACCCGGTCTTCGGCAGGATGAAGTGCATGATCGCCAGACCGACGAGGTAGAGGACGGAGGCGATGCCGAACAGCACCTGATAGTTGCCGTTGGTGGCGTCCAGCAGGCGGCCGACGCCCATCGACACGAACATGCCGACGAAATAGGCGCAGAAGCCGCCGATGCCGACCACCGAACCCACCGCGTTGCGCGGCATGGTGTCGGACACGATGGTGTAGACGTTGGCCGAATAGCCCTGGTGGGCGGAGGCGGCAATGCCGATCAGCAGCACGGCCACCCACATGTTGGACACGGTGGAGGCGAAGAAGACCGGCAGCACGCACAGGCCGCAGACCAGGAAGGTCAGCTTGCGGGCGCGCAGCGGCTTCATCCCGCGCTTGATCAGGTGGGAGGAGAACCAGCCGCCGCCGACGCTGCCGAAATCGGCCATGGTGTAGATGATGATCAGCGGCAGCATCGCCCCGAACAGGTTGACGCCATACTGCGTGTTCAGGAAGCCCGGGACCCAGTTCAGGTAGAACCACCAGACCGGAGCGGAGAAGCAGGTGCCGACGATGTTCGCCCAGGTGCCGCGGTAGCTCAGCAGCTTGATCCAGGGGATGTTTTCCTGCGGCAGCACCGGGTCGCTGCGGATATAGGCGAGCTCCTCGGCCGTCAGCTTCGGATGCTCTTCCGGCTTGCGGTAGATCAGCAGCCAGGCGATGACCCAGAAGAAGCCGATGCCGCCGGTGACCAGGAACGCCGCCTGCCAGCCGAAGGCGACCAGCAGGATCGGCACCAGGATCGGCGCCACGACCGCGCCGACGTTGGAGCCTGCGTTGAAGATGCCGGTGGCGAGCGCCCGTTCCTTGGCCGGGAACCACTCCGACACCGCCTTGATCGAGGCCGGGAAGTTGCCGCCTTCGGTCAGGCCCAGGCCGGCACGCGCCACCTTGAAGCCGAAGACGCTGCCCATGAAGGCGTGGATGCAGGCGAAGAAGCTCCAGCCGGCGACGGCGGCCGGCAGGCCGATGCGGATGCCGACCTTGTCCATCAGGCGGCCGCAGCCGATGTAGCCGAAGGCGTAGGCCAGCGAGAAGGCGGCGACGATGTCGCCATAGTCGGACTCGGTCCAGCCCATGTCGCCCATCAGCGTGGACTTCAGCAGGCCCAGGACCTGACGGTCCATGTAATTGATGGTCGTCGAGAAGAAGAGCAGGGCGCAGATGGTCCAGCGGTAGCGGCCGATGGCCTTGCTCACCGTGACCGCCGCCTTGCCGATGCCGCCGGCCCTGCCGGCCGGCTCCGCCGACTGCGCGGGGGCGGCGCCGGCAATGATCTGTTCGCTCATGATTTGGCATCTCCAGCCAGGACGCGTGTCACCGCCGCCGGTCTTCGATCCGGCACCCATGGCCGATCCTGCACCGGTCATGGGCGCGCCGAAGGGCATGCGCGGAAGCCGGTATTCCGGGCTCCCACGCTGCGTCGGGCGGCGGTTTCTCGCGTTTCAGCACTGTCTCCTGGAGCAGTCCGGCCATCGTCGGGAGCGGTGCCGCTTCGGTACCGTTCGTGGCGTTGCATACTACCATTCCAGTTGCTGGTATATTAGTTGCGCCCCCGGCCGGCGGTCAATCGAACCATCTGCGGCATTTCGTCAGGTTGCCGCTGGCCGAGAGGTTGAGCCGTCACATATCAAACCGAGATAACTCGAAAGCCTAGGAGCAACCCCGATGTACAAAATCAGGGGATCCGCATGAAGATCGCAGACTAAGGCTGGTCAAGGTGCAGGAGACGGCAGGGTGGGGGAACCGAGTGCCATGGCGACGATCATGACGGCGTTGGCCGGCGGCGTGGGGCTGCTTGCCCTCATGACCCTCGCTTATGGGACCGTCCTCTACCGGCTGAGTGACCGGCCGTGGCTGCGGCAGATATGCCTTGGCCTGATGTTCGGCGCCGGCGGGGTTGCGGCGATGCTTCAGTCGGTTCCGGTCGTGCCCGGCGTCTATCTGGACGTGAAGGCGGTTCCGGTCGCGCTGGCCGCTCCTTTCGGCGGCATGCTGACCGCCCTCCTGGCCGCCGCCATCGTGGCGACGGGCCGGATCGCCGTCGGCGGTGCGGGCATGCTTCCCGGCGTGACCGGGATCCTGCTGGCCGGGGGGATCGGATTCCTGATCGCCTGGCTGACGCCCGCCGCGGAATGGCGGGGAGCGAGGCCGTTGTTCCTGCTGGCTCCCATTGCATCGCTTCACACGCTCAGCATCTTCGTGCTGCCCTGGGGCGTGGCCCTGCCGACCTTCATCCATGGCGGGCTTCCGGTCGCCCTCTTCACGGTGGTCGGCATCCTGATGCTGGGAACGATGCTGGCCCGCGAGCGCCGCCGCGTCGATACCGAGCGGGTGCTCCGCGACGCCGCACTCAGCGATCCGCTGACCGGCCTTGCCAACCGCCGGGCCTTCTTCGGCGCCATCGACCGCGAGGTCGCCGGCGCGCTGCGCCAACATACGCCGGTGTCGCTCCTGCTGCTGGACATCGATCATTTCAAGGAGGTCAACGACGCCCGCGGCCACGACGCCGGCGATGCCGTGCTGGTGGCCTTGAGCCGCGTGTTGCAGCGCGGCGTGCGGCAGAGCGACCTCGTCGCCCGTTTCGGTGGCGAGGAATTCGCCATCCTGCTTCCCTGCACGGCGCTCGAGGGCGCCTTCCTGCTCGCCGAGCGCCTGCGCTGTGCCGTGCGCGATTGCGGCGTCGAGCATGACGGCGCGCTGCTGCGTGTGACCGTCAGCATCGGCGTCTCCACCCTCGCCCCGAATTCGGACCGTCCCGACACGCTGATCAAGGCGGCGGACATTGCGCTTTATCGCGCCAAGTCGGACGGCCGGGACCGGGTGTGCCGGGACCGCGCGCTCTGTCCGCCGGAACCGGTGCCGGTGGCTTAAACGCTGTTCGCGGCCGTCACCCTGTCTGCCGGGCGCGGGGGGAGGCGCAGGCGGCGGCGACCACCTCGCCGGTCCGGCCGACATGGTGGACGAACAGATGCTCCGCGGTCTTGCCGTCGCGGGCCTCCAGCGCCGCCAGGATCTCGCGGTGCTCCAGCACCGATTCCTTCCATCGCCCCTGGGCGCCCAACGCGAAGTAGCGCGCCCGCGCCAGCCGGCCGAGCAGCCGGTCATGCGCCTCGACCAGCGCCGGGTTCTTGGCGCTCGACACGATCAGCCGGTGGATCTTCTGGTTGATCGCGAAATACTCCTCCAGCGCGCCGGCCCCCTGCAGCGCCTCGATCTTCTCCTGGAAGCCGCGCAGGCGGCGCAGGTCGGCGGCGGTCATCCGTTCGGCGGCGAGTCGGGCGGCGAAGCTCTCGATGCAGCCTTCCGCCTCGAACAGGTGGGTCAGCTCGGCGGCATCGAGCGGGGCGACGATGGCGTTGCGGTTGGGGCGCAGCATGACCAGCCCGTCCGCGGCCAGCAGCTTCAGCGCCTCGCGCAGCGGCGTGCGGGAAATGCCGAGCTTCTCGCTCAGCTCCGGTTCGATCAGGCGGGCGGACGGCGCCAGCTCGCCATAGATGATCATGTCGCGCAGCCGGTCCACCGCCATGTCCGCCAATGGCGGCGTCGGCACCGCGCGGCGTCGGCGCGGCGGAGCGGTGTCCAGCGAGGTGTCCGGCGTGTCGTCCGGCCTGTCATCGTCGAAGGTCATGGTCGGGCTCATGGCTGGGACTCCGGCCCGCATCCGGCGAGCGTTTCCTCTGCGAAAGCGGCGAAGCGCAGCACCCGGCGGTCCATCCCGCGCGGCGCCACGATCTGCAAGCCCACCGGCAGCCCGCCACGCCCCGTCCCGCAGGGCAGGCTGAGCGCCGGAACCTTGGCGTGGTTGAACAGCGGGGTGAAGACGGCATGCGCCCGCGGCGGCACCGGCTGTCCGCCGATGGTTTCCGGTCCCAGCCGGTCCAGCGGCCAGGCGGCGCAGGGCGTGGTCGGCCCGACGATCAGGTCCACCGAAGAAAACTGCGCAGCCAGCGCGCGGCCGACATCGACGCCGAGCAACTGCGCCGCCGCGACCTCCGCCCCGCTCAAGGACAGTCCGCGCTCGATCTGCACGGCGATGTCGGGATCGAACAGGCCGGGATCACGGCGGAAGGCCTCGCCATAAAGTGCGGCGAGCCCGGCATGCTGCAGCGGCATCAGCGCGGTTTCGGTGACGCCGGCCGGCCAGTGTGGGAACCGGCCTTCTGGACGGACGACGCGGGCACCGGCGCCGGCCAGTACCTCCACCGCCCGCTCCACCGCGTCGCGGACATCGTCGTCAACCGGCGCGTCCAGGCCGAATGCCGGGCTGTAGGCGACGGTCAGGGACGCAATCGGCCGCTCCTCCGCCGGGGCGATGGCGGCGCTGTCGGGATCGCGCGGGTCGGGGCCGGCCAGTGCCTCGAACATCAGGGCGGTGTCGGCGATGTCGGCGGCGATGGGCGCCATCACCGCGATGCCGACGAAGGGCTCGGCGAAGCCGGGGCCGTAGGGGATGGCGCCGAAGCTGGGCTTGAAGCCGACCGCGCCGACATGGGCAGGCGGGCGGCGGCTCGATCCGCCGGCATCGGTGCCGAGCGCCAGCGGTACCAGCCCGCCCGCCACCGCCGCAGCCGGCCCGCCGCTGGAGCCGCCGGGGGTCAGATTCAGGTCCATCGGGTGGCGGGTCGGGCCGAACAGCGGGTTGGTCGTGACGCCCTTGCAGGCGAATTCCGAGCTGTTGGCCATGCCGACGACGACCGCACCGGCACGGCGCAGCCGCTCCACCGCGATGGCGTCGGCGGGGGCGCGGAAGTCGGCGAACAGGCGCGATCCCTGGGTGACGCGCCGGCCGGCGACCCAGATGGTGTCCTTGACCGCCACCGGCACGCCCGCCAGCGGCAAATTCTCTCCTGCGGCAAGGCGGCGGTCCACCGCGTCGGCCTCGTCCAGCGCCTGCTCGGCATGGACGGCGACCAGGGCGTTCAGGGCAGGATTGCCGGCGGCGATGCGGGCAAGTGCAGCTTCGGTCACGGCGCGGGCATTGCTGCGTCCGCTCCGCACGGCTTCGGCCTGAGCCATGGCGCGAAGGGGAAGGGTCATCGCTTGTCTCCGAGAAGGCTCAATCCCGCCAGTGCCGCCAACAGCCCCACCACGAGATAGCCGGCGGCGAGGCTGCTGACCGCGGCGGCGGCGACCAGCAGGACCGGGCCGGCGATCAACCCGGCGAAGCCGCCGACCATCACCGCCCCCGTCGCCTCGCCGATGCGGCCCGCCGGCGCCAGCCGCGCCACCTCGGCCAGGAACACACCGTTCCAGCCGCTGGCGGTCAGCCCGAACAGGAAGGTCAGCGCCACCAGCACCGGGAAGGGCAGGGAGGCGCCGGCCAGCGCGACCAGCACCGACGCGGCGGCCATGCCCAGCCCGAGCAGACCGACCAGCAGGCGCGGCGAGACCCAGCGCGACGCGACCACGCCCCAGCCGAGCCGCCCGGCCAGCCCGCCGGCCTGTCCGGCCGCCAGCGCAACGCCGGCGGCGACATGCTCCAGCCCGAGTTCCGCCACGGCGAAGACCACGAAGAAGCCATTGAGCGTCAGCTGGCTCGCCGCATAGGGGGCGGAGACGAGAGACAGCCGCCGCAACGCCGGATCGCTGCGCAGCAGCCGGATCGCCGTCACCAGCCCGAAGGCGGAGGTGGCGGACCGCGTCAGCGGATCGTAGGCCGTCCGCAGCCGTTCGAAGGGCAGGACGCAGACCAGCGCCAGCGCGGCGATGGCGGCATAGCCGGCGCGCGGATCGGCGACGGTGGCCAGCAGCGGCAGGGCCAGCGAACCGGCCATGGCGCCGATCTGGTTGCCGGTCTGCCGGACGGAGAATACCATCGGCCGGTCGGCTTCGCGCACCAGCTGCCCGAGGATGGCGGCGCTGGCCGGCGTCTCCGGCCCGCAGGCCAGCCCGATGGCGATCCCCGCCGCCAGCAGCGCCAGGGAGCCGCCCCCCGTCATCGCGCACAGCATGGCAGCGGCCACCGCCACCGCGCAGAAGCTCGCCACCCGGAAGGAGCCCAGCCGCCCGGCCAGCACGCCGCCGCCCAGCGATGCCACCATTCCCACGGCGAAGCCGGTGGTGGTGAACAGGCCGAGCCCCGCCGGGTCGATGCCCATGCGCGGCGCCAGCACGCCCGGCGCGAACAGGGCGAGAGCCACCAGGGCCTGCAGGCCGGTCATTCCCAGCAGTGCCGGCAGAAGCGGCGGCTGCGCTGGCGCGTCCGCCGCGGATTCGGCTACCATTGCGGAAACTCTGACCTGGAGGCGGCATGGCCGGCGGTATTTCGATTCACGGCGTGGACGTGGCGCGCGGCGTCGCCGCCGAAGGGCTGCGGGTGGAGCTTTACGCCCTGACGCCCGACCGCCGTCTGCTGGCCGACGGCCGTCTCGGCGCCAACGGGCAGCTCGACCACCCCACGGTGCGTGGCGAGGGCATTGCCCCCGGCCCGCACGAGGTGCTGTTCCATGTCGGCGACTGGCTGCGCGCGGCGGGATATCCGGAGGAGCAGACCCGCTTCCTCGACGTCATGCCATTCCGCTTCAAGGTGACCGACCTGGACCGCCATCTGCATCTGCCCTTCAAATTCACCCCCTTCGGGGTTTCTCTCTTTCTGGGTGTGTAGGGGGGATCAGGTCAACCGCTTCGACAGGCCGGCGACGCGCTCCATCACCATCATCAGCGCGATGGTGGCGACGATCAGCACGCCCGACAGCGCCGCGACCGTCACGTCCAGCTTGCCTTCCAGATCCTGCCACATGCGGATCGGCAGCATGTCGGTCGCGGCGTCGCGCAGGAACAGCGACACCGGCACATTGTCGAAGGACGCCATGAAGGCGATGAATCCGCCGGCCATGATGCCCGGCCGGATCAGCGGCAGGGTGATGCGGCGGAAGGTGAACCAGCGGGTGGCGCCCAGGCTGGCCGAGGCCTCCAGCAGGGTCGGGTTCATCTGCGCCAGCGAGGCCACGGTGTTGCGCACCACGAAGGGCACCGACACCACGGTGTGGCCGATGATGAGGGTCAGCGGCGACACCGGCACGCCGACCAGCGAGAAGAACATCAGCGACGACAGCCCGAAGGCCAGCGCCGGCAGCACCAGCGGCGACAGGAACAGGCTGTCCAGCACCCGCGCCGTCAGGCTGGCCGAGCGTGCGATGCCGAGCGAGGCGGCGACGCCCAGCAGGACCGACAGCCCGGTCGCCCAGGCCGCCACCTTCAGGCTGTTCATCAGCGCGAACTGCAGCTGCCACGCGTTCCACAGCTCGACATACCAGCGCAGCGAATAGCCGGGTGGTGGGAATTTCAGCGAATAGCCGCTGGTGAAGGACACCCAGATCACCACGACCGTCGGCGCCGCCAGCAGCAGCAGGGCCAGCAGCGCCACCCCCGTCATGACGATGCGGAAGCTGAGCGCGTCGAAGTCGATACGGCGGTTGCCCATGGCGGCCTCCTCAAGGTCAGGCGTTGGTGTAGCCGCGCGACAGGCGGCCCAGCACGTTGAAGATCGACACCACCACCAGCACCGCGACCAGGAAGATGACGGAGATCGCGGCGGCGAAGGGCCAGTTCTGCAGGGTCGAGGCCTGCTGGTAGATGTACATCGGCATGAACAGCATCTGTCCGCCGCCGATCAGGCTCTGGGTGATGAAGGCGGTGATGGCGGCGGCATAGGTCAGCAGGCAGCCGGCGATGATGCCCGGCAGCGACAGCGGCAGGATCACCTTGCGGAAGGTCCGCCAATGCCCGGCCCCCAGCACCGACGAGGCGTCGGCGAGGTTCGGATCGATCCGGCTCAGCGCCGTGATCAGCGGCAGCACCATCAGCGGCATCTGCACCTGCGCCAGCGCCATCACCACGCCGCCCTCGGTGTAGAGCAGCTTCAGCGGCGTATCGATCAGCCCCAGCCCGAGCAGAGAGGCGTTGACGATCCCCTGCCGCCCAAGGATGACCACCCAGGCGAAGGTGCGCACCACCACGCTGGTCAGCAGCGGCAGCAGCACCAGCAGCATGATGACGCCCTTTGCCCAGCCGGGGGAGCGCTGGTGCAGCCACGCCACCGGATAGCCCAGCAGCAGCGTCAGCGCCGTGACCTTCACCCCCAGCCACAGCGTCGATCCCAGCACCCCGAGGCTGAAACTGTCGCCGAGGAAGGTGACGTACTGGGTCAGCCCGAAATGTCCGCCCTGCGGATCGGTCTGGAAGCTCAGCGCCAGCAGGATGACCAGCGGCGTGACGAAGAAGACGACGAACCCCGCCGCCAGCGGCGCCGCCAGTTTCAGGTCGTATGTGGTGACGTTGCGCAGCGTCGCGGCCATTGGGGGGCTCCTCTTGAGATGCCCTCTCCCGCCCCGGGAGAGGGAGGAGACCCGCCGAAGGCGGGGAGGGTGAGGGGCGATCCGAACATGGATTCTCACTCGATCCTTGGATCATCCCTCACCCTTCCCAAGCTTCACTTGGGCCCCTTCCCTCTCCCGGGGCGGGAGAGGGAGAGCTTCAGCGGGTCGTTCGCGTCATCAAACCCTGATCTCGCGGTTGAAGCGTTCGATCCAGGCGCCGCGCTGCTCGTTGATCTTGGCCCAGTCCTGGAAGACGAACTTCTTCGCGATCTCGGCATGGTCCTTGGCCAGCGTCTTGGCGAGTTCGCCCTTGATCGCGACCTTGGTGTTGGTCGGCACGATCAGGAACGGCTCCTCCATCAGCTTGGCCTGCACCTCCGGCGACAGGGCGGCCTCGATCAGCTTGAAGGCCAGTTCCTTGTTGGGAGAGTTCTTGACGATGTGGATGGTCGTCTTGAAGGCGATGGCGCCTTCCTTGGGGATGACGAACTCCACCGGGACGCCGCGCGCCTTCAGGATCTGGATGGCGTTGAAGTTGCCGGGGGAGATGTCGATCTGGCCCTGCTGGAACAGGGTGGCGAGCTGGCCGGGGTTGGCGGCGACGGCGGCGAGGCTGGGGCGCAGCGCCTCCAGCGCCTTGAAGGCGGGGTCGATGTTGGATTCCGACCCGCCATGCATCTTGGCCAGCTCCACCATGAACCCGGTGCCGAGCGTGGAGTTCAGGTTGGTGATGCCGACGCGGCCCTTGAATTCCGGCTTCCACAGATCGGCCCAGGAGGTCGGCGGCGTCTTCACCGTTTCCGGGTTGTAGGTGATGCCCACCACCTGGAAGAAGGGCGCCGGTCCTGTCGGCATCTGTGCGGCCGGGATCAGGTCCTTGTAATGGGCGCTCTTTTCCACTGGATAGGGTTCGACCAGATCCTGCGCGATGGCCTGCAGCGCGGGCCCCGGATCGTGCAGCATGACGTCGATCGGCGGGTTGTTCTTCGCCGCGTTCACCTTGGCGATCTGGTCGACCGACAGCATGGGGTCGAGCACCATGTCGGCGTTGCCGGTCGCCTTGCGGAAGGCGGGGACGAGCACGGCCTTGTGCGCCTCCTCCCAGCTGCCGGTGAAGGTCGCGAAGACCAGCGGGCGCGCCTGCGCCCAGGTCAGGCCGGGGAAGGCGTGCATGGCACCCAGCGTCAGGGCCGTCTGCATCAGGGTGCGGCGGGTCAGCAGCATGGATCACTCCTGTCGGGTGGGGGAGGCGATAGGGGGCAGGGAAAGACGGATCAGGCCGCGGCGAAGACCGAGGCGAGGCGGGGGGCGACCGGGGCGAGGCGCACCGGCGTGCCGGGGGCGAACAGCGCGGCGCGGTCGATGCGCGGTTCCGACACCTTCACGGCGGAACCGTCGGCGATGCGCACCTCATGGACGATTGTGGCGCCCAGCGGCAGCCCCATCTCCACCACGCCGTTCAGCGTGTCGGCGCCGGCCGCCGCCTGATCGACGCGCAGATGCTCCGGCCGCAGGCAGACGGTGACGCGGCCGCCGGGGCGGACCTCGCCCTTGGGCGCGCGCGTCTCGATGGTGCCGCCGGCATCCAGCCGCACCGTGCCGCCGCTGCGGTCGGCATCGAGCAGAACGCCGCTCAGCAGGTTGGCGGAGCCGACGAAGGTGTTGACGAACAGGCTGTCCGGCGCGTCATAGATCTCGGTCGGCGGGGAGAACTGCTCCAGCCGGCCCTGGCTCAGCACCGCGACGCGGTCGGCCATCGACAGCGCCTCCTCCTGGTCGTGGGTGACGAGGATGGTGGTGATGCCGGACAGGCGCTGGATGCGCTTCACCTCGATCTGCATGTCGAGGCGCAGGTTCTTGTCGAGTGCGGCGAAGGGTTCGTCGAGCAGCAGGATCGACGGGTTCACCGCCAGCGCGCGGGCCAGCGCGACGCGCTGCTGCTGCCCGCCGGACAGCTGGCGCGGCATGCGGTCGCCGAGATGGCCCAGCTTCACCAGATCCAGCATGCGCTGGGCCTCGCTGCGCTGGGTGGCGCGGTCGACGCCACGGGCGTCCAGCCCATAGGCGACATTCTCCGCCACCGTCATGTGCGGGAACAGCGCATAGTTCTGGAAGACGATGCCGACGGAGCGGCGGTTGGGCGGCAGCCCGTCGATGGCCTCGCCGCCGACGATGACGTGGCCCTTCGTCTGGGCCATGAAGCCGGCGATGATCCGCAGCAGGGTCGTCTTGCCGCAGCCCGACGGTCCGAGCAGGGCCACCAGTTCGCCGCCCTTGATGTCGAGTGTCACGTCATCGACGGCCAGCGTGTTGCCGTAGCGCTGGGTGATCCCGTCGAGAAGAAGCGTCTGCCCACGCTGGGCCGACTGGCTGCTTTGCGAGGCTCCGACCATGGCTGCACCGTCCGTTTCGCGTTGTACTTTGCAGATCGCTAGATAGCAAAGCGCATGCCGTTTTCGGACTTATGCTGTTATATCAGATGTTTAAGGTAATTCCGGCTTTATGTGAGGAGCGGCTGTCGTTTCAGAGTGATGCCGATTTAAGCGGCAGGCGCAGGCAGTTGCCGCATTTGGCGCCAACGATGCTAAGCATTTGCTCCCACCCTAACCCTCCCCCGCTGGGCGGGGGAGGGGACTGCCGCCACCCTCCTGCACAAGCACTTGCTCCCTCCCCTGCGAGAGCGGGGGAGGGTTGGGGTGGGGGCAATGGAGTGGGGAGCCCCTCACACCAGCGGCAGGTCGCTGCCGCCATTGACGATGTCCACCGTGCCGGAGATCAGGTTCTCCGCATACAGCGCCTCCAAATCTATGCCGCCGGCCGGACGCACCGGGCGGATGGCGCGGATCCAGCCCGCGATCGCCTGTTCCTGCCGACGGCGGATCGCTTCCGCCTCGTCCACCGTCACCGCCTGGAAGGACAGGCAGTCGCCGGGGCGCAGGCGGCCGGTGCGGGGCAAGTCGGCCGAGATCACGGTGGCGATCTTGGCATAGCCGCCGGCGGTCTGATGGTCGTTCAGCAGCAGGATCGGCTGCCCGTTGCCCGGCACCTGGATGGAGCCGGTGACCAGCCCGTCCGACGGAATGTCGGCCGACCCGCGATGCTTCAGCGCCGGCCCTTCCAGCCGCAGGCCCATGCGGTCGGCCTGCTTGCCGACATGGTAGGTGGCCGACAGAAAGGTCGCCAAAGCCTGCTCGGTGAAGCGGTCGTCCTGCGGCCCCAGCACGACGCGCAACGGCCCGCTGCCATAGTCCGGCGGCTGCGGCAGTTCCAATTCCTGTTCATCGGGCGGTCCATCTGGCGCGCCATCGCGGACAAGCGGCAGCCGGTCGTCCTGTCCCAGAGGACGCCCGCCGAGCGGACCGATGCCGGCCCGGACATAGGCGGAAAGGCTGCCCATCACCGGTGCCAGCGCAAAGCCGCCGGCCACCGCCAGATAGGCCACCGACGCACCATCCACCGCCCCCAGCCGCAGCAGGTCGCCCTGGCGCAGGCTATGGCTGCGGTGGGGTTCCAGCGGCCGGGTGGCCTCCCCCTCGCGCTCCAGCGTCATCGCCAGCGGGCCGACCGCGGCGATGCGGACGGAGGCGGCGTCCACCCGCAGGACGGGGCCGAGCAGGGCAATCTCCAGCCCCGCCATGCCCTGCGGATTGCCGACCAGCGCATTGGCGAGCCGCAGCGCCACCGGGTCGAGCGCGCCGGCCACCGGCATGCCCAGCTCCTGGAAACCGAAGCGTCCCAGATCCTGGATCGTCGCGAACAGGCCCGGTCGCACCACCGTCAAAGCGGCCGTCAGATTGGCGCTCATGATGCGGCCCTCAGGCTGGCGGGGTCGAAGCGGCCGGCGGTCACCGCCTGCGCGATGCCGTCGAAAGCGGCGCGGTCCACCGCCTCGAAGCGCACCCGGTCACCGGCCGCCAGCAGGACGGGATCGGCCCGGCCGGCGTCGTAGAGCGGAATCGGACAGCGGCCGATCAGGTGCCAGCCGCCGGGGCTTTCCCACGGATAGACGGTGGTCAGCCGCCCGGCGACGGCGACGGAGCCGGCCGGCACCCGCACTCGCGGCTCCGCCCGGCGCGGCCGCTCCAGCTCCGCCGGGAGGTCGCCCATGTAGCCGAAGCCCGGCATGAAGCCCAGCATGTAGACGAAATACTCGGTCGATCCGTGCAACTCCGCCACCCGCTCCACGGTAAGTCCCAGCCCGACGGCCAGTTCCGCCAGATCGGGGCCGAGGTCCGGGTCGTAGCAGACCGGCAGGCGCCACAGCCGCCCTTCGGACGCGGCGGCGTCGCAGCCGGCCAGCGCCGCCTCCACCGCCGCCTGCATCTCCCGCCGCCCGGTGGCGACGGGGTCGTAGACCACCAGCAGCGAGCGGAAGGTCGGGACCGTCTCCACGAGCCCAGCCGGCGGTTCGGCTTTCAGCCGGGCGTGCAGGGCCATGACGCGGGCGTTGGTCGCCCGGTCGATGGCCTCGCCGAACTCGACATTGAAGGCGGTGTCGCCTGCGGTGGTGAAGCGGATCTCCACGCCCACGCTCCTTACCCGATCATCAACGACGGCAGCCACGTCACCATGCCGGGGAACAGCCACAGCAGGGCCACCATCAGCACCATCAGCAGGAAATAGCCGCAGTTGTTCAGTTCCAGATGTTGATACGAACGAGGCGTATTCTTAGGTTGTCGGCGCGGGCGCGCAGGCTTTTTTGGTGGCTGGCGCATCGAGCCGGGCGATAGCCGTCATTTGCGCGTACAGATCCTTGTATCTCTTGGTGTCCGATCCATTCCTTACGAAATAGACCCAGCGGGGCTTTCTCTCGGCCATCTCGAAAACAATGACCTCAATGTCATCTGCAATGATGAAGCCATAATTCCAATCAGTCAAGCTGAAGCCATTGTTTCGCATTATGGTTGACAAATCGGATTTCACAACATATCCGGGGGAGATGTTTTTCTCCTTATGTGTCAATACAGTCGGCCAGATGCGTTCTGCTTCCTTGATGTCGTCGACAAGAAAGATGCGGCTGACATGGACGCCCCCGTCAGCCCGCCTCAGGTTGGTGAGTTCATGGACACCAGAGAACGTACCGGATTCGATAAAATCAGGTCCAATATAGTTTACGAATAGGAGGCTTTTTGTTGACCTTCCAATAATGGATGACCATATGGACTTTAATGTTCCCTGGTCTTGCACATCGATCTTTCCTAGCGCTTTCATGTCAGCGTATTTCAGATCGCCGGACAAGGCATGCTGAAGACAATTTACCTGCTGAGTGTTCTCCGCTATCGACCTCCGGAGATCTTCAAGCAAATCCAGGCCTCTATGCCGATGTGTCGCAAACATCGAGAACGACAAAATCGCAACTACCGCGATGTAAGACAAATATATAGAAATAATCTCATATATACTTATATCTCTTTTGAATGTGATCGTTATCGTGATTGCCAGAAAAATTGTTGCGACGATTATCGTAACAACCGCGATATCACTTTTGACACTTGATATTGCTGATTTGATCGCATCAATAAAATCGCTGTTAATATTACCTTTGATGTTTCCGGGCAATTCCTCAGGATTTCCCTCAGAATTATTGGAGCCTTTCAATTCTCTCTCTCCGCTTGTGAAAAACATCAGAGTGGGCGCCGATAGGCTATCATATCGCTGGCTGTAGGCAAGCTGAAGGTGACTAGCCACGCGTGCTTAAACTGATCGTTTTTACAGCTCAAATGGGAATGAGGTGCACAGGCTTATCGGCGAGAATGACGGGCAGGCCCATGTGGTTAGCGCCAATCGCGACCGACACGCCAGATCGCAAAAGCCAAGTGGAACGTCTGGTGTCTCGAATGGCACTCGCGGCCAGCGGGCGCGATCAGTAGATCAGCTCGTTCTCGCCGCTGCCCTCTGCCAGGACCAGTTCGCCGCGGGCGGCGAGGTCCTTGGCCAGCTGGACCATGTACATCTGCGCCTCGTCCACGTCGCGGACGCGCACCGGACCCATGGCGGCCATGTCCTCGCGCAGGATCTTGGCGGCGCGCTCGGACATGTTGGAGAAGAACAGGTCCTTCAGCGACTCCGACGCGCCCTTCAGCGCGGTGCCCAGCTTCTGCTTGTCCACCGTGCGCAGGACGGTCTGGACGCCGCCGGGGTCGAGCTTCGACAGATCCTCGAAGGTGAACATCAGCGACTTGATGCGCTCGGCGCTGTCGCGGTTGCGCTCCTCCAGGGCCGCCATGAAGCGGTGCTCGGTGGTACGGTCCAGACCGTTGAAGATCTCCGCCAGCATCTCGTGGCTGTCGCGGCGGCTGGTGCGGGCGAGATTGGTCATGAACTCCGTGCGCAGCGTGCGCTCGACGTCGTCCAGAACCTCCTTCTGCACCGCCTCCATGCGCAGCATGCGCATGATGACTTCCATCGCGAAGCTTTCCGGCAACTGAGCCAGGACACGGCCGGCATGGTCGGAGCGGATCTTGGACAGGACGACGGCGACGGTCTGCGGATACTCGTTCTTCAGGTAGTTGGACAGCACCGACTCGTTGACGTTGGTCAGCTTGTCCCACATCGTGCGGCCGGCCGGACCACGGATGTCCTCCATGATCTGGTCGACCTTGTCCTTCGGCAGGGTCTTCAGCAGCAGGCGCTCGGTCGAATCGAAGGAGCCGACGACGGTGCCGCTCGACGACATCTGCTCGGCGAACTCGACGAACAGTCGCTCGATCAGGTTGGCCGAGACGGTGCCCAGGTTGGCCATCACCTGGGACAGCTCCTTGATCTCCTCGTCGTCCATCAGCGAGAACAGCTTGGACGAGTGCTCCTCACCCAGCGCGAGCATCATGATGGCGGCCTTTTCCGGGCCGGTGAGGGTCCGGTAGTCCTCACGAACCTTTTGAGCCATTGCTGCCCTTCATGCCTGCGCTGAATCCGAAACTGCCCGATCATTGCGGCAAACATCGTTAACAAACGATAAGGAAGCCCTTAGGGAGTTTCGAGAAGGACGGTTTTGCCGCAGCAGCGCGTTGGCTCGATACGCCGTCCATGCCCTGGCATATGTTCGGACATACGCCACTATGTGAAAATGAATTTACAGGATTGTGGAAAAGCTGTAACTCTGTGCTCACGCAAGCCGCGCCTGGGCTTTCCGGAGGAGCATCGAGGGGATGGAGCCACCCATTCAGACGGGATCGCTGCTGATCCGGATGCAGAACTGCCAGCAGCAGCTTCCGGCCGCCCTCGCCAAGGTGGGGGAATGGGCCCTGGCCTATCCCTTCCGCACCGCCACGTTGAAGATCGGCGAACTGGCGGCGGCGGCCGAGGTGTCAGTGGCATCCGTCAATCGCTATGCCCGCTTCCTCGGCTATGAGGGTTATCCGGAGTTCCGCGAGGATCTGCTGCGCGCCTTCGAATCCACCTTCGCGCCGGTGGAGAAGCTGCGCGTCGCCGTCCAGCGCGACACCTCGAATGCCGAGATCATGCGGGAATCGCTGGCCAGCGACGCCGGCAACATCACCCGCACCATGGAACTGCTGCAGCCCGAGCAGTGCGAGGCGGCGATCCGCCTGATCCGCGACTCCAATCGCATCGTGGCGCTCGGCCTCGGCGACAGCGCCTATCTCGCCCTGTTCCTGGCCGACGTGCTGGAGCCCTATGTCGACCATGTCCGCGAGGCCATCGAGTTCGCGGGCACCGAGCGCACCATCCGCCGGCTGATGACGGTGAAGCCCGGCGATCTGGTGATCGCCATCACCTCGCCACGCTATTCGCGCCGGACCATCGAGCATCTGCAGCTGTGCCGGGAACGCGGGGCGAAGGCCATCGCGCTGACCGACGCGCCGGACAGCCCGATCGTCCCGCTGGCCGACGTCACCCTGCTGGCCGGGGCCGACCATGGCGTGCGCCACAGCTCTCCCACCGGGCTGATGGCGCTGATCGTGGCGCTGGGCACCGCGCTGTCCCGCTCCGGTCCCGACAGCGTCGGACAGGCGGCCGACGTCGCCGAACGCATCCTGCCCTACCTCCACGTCGTGCCGAAGACCAAGAGGCCGACCGAGTGAGCCGGGCTTTCCTTTCCACGCGCCAAAGAAGCTGAAAAGCGATGACGATCTCCTATTGGAACGGGCGTTACCTGCCGCTGGACGAGGTCCATGTGTCGCCGCTGGACCGCGGTTTCCTGTTCGCCGACGGCCTCTATGAGGTGACCGCCGCCTACAACGGCCGCCTGTTCGAGCCGGAGGCGCACATCGCCCGCCTGCAGCGCGGCATGGCCGAACTGCGCATCGACTGCGCCCTGTCGGCCGGCGACTGGATGGCCATCATGGAGCGGCTGGCGGCGGAGTCCGGCATCGACGGCGACCTGACCGTCTATCTCCAGGTCACCCGCGGCGCAGCATCCAGCCGTGGCCACGCCTTCCCGGCCGGGGTCACCCCGTCGGTGTTCGGCATGGCGAGCCCGCTGAAGCGCCCGCCGGCCTCCTGGCGCGACCAGGGCGTCGCCGCCATCACCATCCCCGACATCCGCTGGGGCCGCTGCGACCTGAAGACGGTGGCGCTGCTCGGCAGCGTGCTGGCGCAGCAGGCGGCGACCGACGCCGGGGTGGTCGATGCGTTGCAGCTGCGCGACGGTCTGGTAACCGAGGGGGCCGCCACCAACATCTTCGTGGTGAAGAACGGCGTCATCGCCACCCCGCTCAACGACAACCGCATCCTGGAAGGCATCACCCGCACCGTCATCCTGCGGTTGGCCGCCGAGGCCGGCCTGCGGCTGGAGGAGCGCGACATCCCGGCGGCGGAACTGGAAACCGCCGACGAGATCTGGATCGCCAGCACCACCAAAGAGATCACCCCGGTCACCAGCCTGAACGGCAAGCCGGTCGGCACCGGCGCCCCCGGCATGGTGTGGCGCCGCATGTTCGCGCTGTTCGCCGAGAGGCTGGGACGATGAGCGGCGCCGCCGCGATGCGGGCGGTCGACGCAGCACCGGCCCTGCTTTCCGTGGAGGGGCTGAGCGTCGCCTTCGACGGCGAGCATGGTCCCGTGCGCGTGGTCGACGACGTCAGCTTCACCGTGGCGCCGGGCGAGACGGTCGCCATCGTCGGCGAGTCCGGCTCCGGCAAGTCGGTGACCTCGCTGTCGCTGATGCGGCTGGTCGATTATGCCGGCGGCCGCATCGTCGGCGGGCGCATCCGCTTCAAGGGGCGCGACGGGCGCGAACGCGATCTGGCTTCTCCGCCGGCCGAGGCGCTGACCGACATGCGCGGCAACGACATCGCCATGGTCTTCCAGGAGCCGATGACGTCGCTGAACCCGGTCTTCACCATCGGCGACCAGATCGCCGAGGCGGTGATGCTGCACCAGGGTCTCGACCGCAAGGCGGCGCGGGATGAGGCCCTGCGCATGCTGGAGAAGGTGCGGATTCCCGAACCGGCCCGGCTGCTCGACCGCCATCCGCACCAGCTGTCGGGCGGCATGCGCCAGCGCGTGATGATCGCCATGGCGCTGTCCTGCAAGCCGTCGCTGTTGATCGCCGACGAGCCGACCACGGCGCTGGACGTCACCATCCAGGCCCAGATCCTGCGGCTGATCCGTCTGTTGCAGGAAGAGATGGGGATGGGCGTCATCTTCATCACCCACGACATGGGCGTGGTGGCGGAGGTGGCCGACCGCGTCGTCGTGATGTGGCGCGGCCGCAAGGTGGAGGAGGGCACGGTCGAGCGCATCTTCCAGGCGCCGCAGCACCCCTACACCAAGGCGCTGCTGTCCGCGGTGCCGAAGCTGGGCGCGCTGCGCGGCCAGGACCTGCCGATGCGTTTCCCGCTGCTGGTGGTCGATGACGAAAAGCTGGATGCCGCGCCGCCGGCCCCGCCGCCGGTACAGGACACCGTGCGCGCCGTCGACGCTCCGCTTCTGGAGGTGCGCGACCTCACCACCCGCTTCGACGTGCGCAAGGGCATCTTCGGATCGCTGAAGGCCCGCGTCCATGCGGTGGAGAAGGTCAGCTTCGCCGTCCGTCCGGGCGAGACATTGGCGCTGGTCGGCGAATCCGGCTGCGGCAAGTCGACCACCGGCCGCACCATCATGGGGCTGCAATCCGCCACCTCCGGCAGCATCCGCTTCGACGGAGTCGAGACCGCGACGCTGGATTCCAACGGTCAGGCGAAGCTGAAGGAGAAGATCCAGTATATCTTCCAGGATCCCTTCGCCTCGCTGAACCCGCGCATGACCGTCGGCTTCAGCGTCGCCGAGCCGATGCTGGTCCATGATTATGTCCCCACCTCCAAGCCGGGCGTGTCGCGCCGCCGCGCCATCGAGGAGCGGGTGGCGGAGCTGCTGACCCAGGTCGGGCTGAAGCCGGAGCATGCGCGCCGCTATCCGCATGAATTCTCCGGCGGCCAGCGCCAGCGCATCTGCATCGCCCGCGCGCTCGCCTGCGATCCCAAGCTGATCATCGCCGACGAGGCGGTGGCGGCGCTCGACGTGTCGATCCAGGCGCAGATCGTCAACCTGCTGATGGAGCTGCAGGCCAAGCGCGGCCTGTCCTACCTGTTCATCAGCCACGACATGGCGGTGGTGGAGCGGGTCAGCCACCGCGTCGCGGTGATGTATCTCGGCCAGATCGTCGAGCTCGGTCCCCGCCGCGCGGTGTTCGAGAACCCGCAGCACCCCTACACCCGCCGCCTGATGGCGGCGGTGCCCATCGCCGATCCCAGCCGCCGCACCCGCGACCTGCGGCTGCTGACCGGCGAGATCCCGAGCCCGATCCGCAACATCGGCGACGAGCCCGCGGTGCAGCCGCTGGTGCCGGTCGGCGATGACCATTTCGTCGCCCGCCACCCCGTTGGCGGCGATTTCTGAATCAAGAAAAGGGAGACATCACGTGACGCGTTTCGCTCTTCCCCTGCTGGCCGGCCTGCTCGCCGGCACCGCGCTGGCCGGTCCGGCCTTCGCCGCCAAGAATCTGGTGGTCGGCATCCCCGACAACATCACCACGCTGGACCCGGCCGACATCAACGACACCCTGTCGCAGTCGGCCAGCCGCACGATGATGCAGGGCCTGTTCGGCTTCGACAAGGAGATGAAGCTGGTCCCGCTGCTGGCGGAAAGCTTCACGGTCAACGACACGGCCACCGAATACACCTATCGCCTGCGCAAGGGCGTCACCTTCCATGACGGCACGCCCTTCAACGCCCAGGCGGTGAAGACCAACTTCGACCGCCTGTCGAACCCGGCCAACCGGCTGAAGCGCCAGAGCCTGCTGGCGATGCTGGCCGAGACTGTGGTGGTCGACGATTACACCATCACGCTGAAGCTGTCGCAGCCCTTCGGCGCGCTGAACAACAACCTCGCCCATCCCGGCGCGATGATCCACAGCCCGAAGGCGCTGGAGACCTTCGGCAAGGAGATCGGCCGCCACCCGGTCGGCACCGGCCCCTACAAGTTCGTCAGCTGGGAAGCGGACACCCTCAAGGTCGAGAAGAACGCCAACTACTGGAAGCCGGGCCTGCCGAAGGTCGACAGCGTGACGCTGAAGAGCGTGCCGGAGAACGGCAGCCGCATCGCCATGCTGCAGACCAACGAGGCGCAGTTCATCTATCCGCTGCCGCCGGAAATGGTGAAGATGGTGGAAGCCAACCAGGCGCTGGAGATCATCGACGCCCCGTCGATCATCGCCCGCTATGTGGCGATGAACACCATGAAGAAGCCGTTCAACGATCCGCGCGTCCGTCAGGCGTTGAACTACGCCGTCGACAAGAGCGCCTACGCCAAGGTGGTCTATCGCGGCCATGCCGGCCCGCTGGATTCGGCCATCCCGTCCAAGCTGGGCTTCCACGTCTCGCAGCCGAACCAGTACACCTACGACCTAGCCAAGGCGAAGGCTCTGCTGGCCGAGGCCGGCTACCCGAACGGCTTCGAAGCCGAGATGTTCGGCCGCAACAGCACCAACTTCATCCGCGGCATGCAGTTCGTGCAGCAGCAGCTGGCCCAGGTCGGCGTCAAGCTGACCGTCACCCCGCTGGAGGCCGGTGTCGAGACCGCCCGCGTCTGGGGTGTCGAGAAGCCGGAGGATGCGACCGTGCAGATGCAGTACAGCGGCTGGTCGGCCTCGACCGGCGATGCCGACTGGGGCCTGCGTCCGCTGCTGTGGGGCAAGGGCTTCCCGCCGAAGTTCTTCAACGTGGCGTATTATAAGAACGACACGGTGGACGCCGCCATCGAGACCGGCATCGGCACCGCCGACAACGCCAAGCGTGCCGAAGCCTACCGCGTCGCCCAGGAACAGATCTGGAAGGACGCGCCGTGGATCTTCCTCGGTGTCGAGAACCTGCTGGCCGGCAAGTCGAAGAAGCTGACCGGCTTCTACTATGTCGCCGACGGCGGCCTGCAGATGGAAGAGGCCGATCTGCAGTGATTTGAGTGTGGCGCCGGTCGTTATCGCGGCTGGCGCCGCGTTGCCCCCTCCCTAACCCTCCCCCTCTTCGAGGGAGAGGGAACTTAGCGCGAGAGCGGCGGAGTTCCCTCTCCTGCCGAAGGCGGGGGAGGGTTAGGGAGGGGGCATTCGAAGCCGACATTTCCACCAGGACCTCTGCCCCATGCTGAAATATCTCGTCGGCCGTGTCGCCGGCATCCTGCCGGTTCTGCTGGTGATTTCCGTCTTCGTCTTCGGCTTCGTCCATCTGCTGCCGGGCGATCCGGCGCGGCTGGTCGCCGGCCCGGATGCGACCCAGCGCGACGTCGAACTGGTGCGCCAGGATCTGGGCCTCGACCAGCCGCTGTGGGTGCAATACGGACGCTTCCTCGGCAATGCGGTGCAGGGCGAGTTCGGGCGCTCGATGAAGACCAAGCGGCCGGTGTCGCAGGAGATCGGCGAACGCTTCATGCCGACCCTCTACCTCACCGTCGCCGCCATGGCGTGGGCGACGCTGGCAGGATTGCTGATCGGCGTGGCGTCGGCCACCAAGCGCGGGCGCTGGCAGGACCATGCCGGCATGATCGTCGCGGTGTCGGGCATCGCCTTCCCCTCCTTCTGGCTCGGCCTGCTGATGATCGACCTGTTCTCGGTCAAGCTCGGCTGGCTGCCGACCAGCGGTTACGGCACCTGGCAGCATTTCGTCATGCCGTCGCTGACTCTCGGCCTCGGCGTCGCCGCGGTGATGGCTCGCTTCACCCGATCCGCCTTCATCGAGATCGCGCGCGAGGATTACGTCCGCACCGCGCGGGCCAAGGGCGTGCCGGCGCGGCTGGTGGTGTGGAAGCACACGCTGCGCAACGCGCTGATCCCGATCATCACCATGGTCGGCCTGCAGTTCGGTTTCCTGCTGGGCGGGTCCATCGTGGTGGAGACGGTGTTCTCCTGGCCGGGGCTGGGCCGGCTGCTGGTGGATAGCGTCAATTACCGCGACTACACCGTCATCCAGGCGGAGATCCTGCTGTTCTCGCTGGAGTTCATCATCATCAACCTGCTGGTCGATGTGCTGTACGCCTTCGCCAACCCCGAGATTCGCTACTCATGACCACGACAGACGCAACCGGCGTGGCCGCCGCAACCCACGAAGCCGTCCGTTCGCCGCTGCGCGAGTTCTGGCGCAAGTTCCGGCGCAACCGCACCGCCATGGCCGCCGGCATCTGTCTGCTGGCGCTGGCTTTGGCGGCGGCGGCCGCTCCCTGGATCGCGCCCTTCGATCCGGCGGCCTTCGATTACGACCGCATCCTGGAAGGCCCGTCGGCCGACCATTGGGCCGGCACCGACGCCTATGGCCGCGACATCTTCAGCCGCATCCTGTGGGGTGCGCGCATCTCGCTGTCGGTCGGGCTGCTGTCGGTCATGCTCGGCGGGGTGGCCGGCGTGGCGCTGGGGCTGATCGCCGGCTTCCGCGGCGGCTGGATCGACAGCCTGATCATGCGCATCTGCGACGTGCTGCTGGCCTTCCCCGGCATCCTGCTGGCCATCGGCATCGTCGCCATCCTGGGGCCGGGCATCGAGAACGTCATCTATGCGGTGGCGATCTTCAGCATACCGGTCTTCGCCCGTCTGGTGCGCGGCAGCACGCTGTCGCTGAAGCGCGCGGTCTATGTCGACGCCGCCCGCGCCATCGGCGTGCGCGACCGGTTGCTGATGGTCCGCCACATCCTGCCGGGCACGCTGCCCAGCGTGATCGTCTATGTCTCCATGCGCATCGGCACCTCGATCCTGACGGCGGCGAGCCTCAGCTTCATCGGTCTCGGCGCCCAGCCGCCCAGCCCGGAATGGGGCGCCATGCTGGCCGACGGCCGCAGCTATATCGGCGTCGCCAGCCACGTCACCTTCTATCCCGGCCTCGCCATCTTCCTGACGGTGCTGGCCTTCAACCTGCTCGGCGACGGACTGCGCGATGCCCTCGACCCGAAACTCCGTTGAGCACGGCCAGCGTGCGCGGGCCTTCGGGCTCGCCTGCGGCCGGCTGACGCCGGGGCCGCGCAACGCCATCACGGACGTTCCGGGCGTGCGCGTCGGCCATGTCACGCTGGATGAGGGCGCCATCCAGACTGGAGTCACCGCCATCCTGCCCCATGCCGGCAACCTCTACCGCGACAAGCCGGTCGCCGCGGCAGAGGTGCTGAACGGTTTCGGCAAGAGCGTCGGCCTGATGCAGGTGGAGGAACTGGGGGCGCTGGAAACACCGATCCTGCTGACCAACACCCTGTCGGTCGGCACCGCGTCCACCGCCCTGGTCCGCCACGCCATCGCCGGCAATCCCGACATCGGCCGCACCACCGCCACCGTCAATCCGGTGGTGATGGAGTGCAACGACGGCCCGCTGAACGACATCCAGGCGCTGGCTGTGACCGAGGCCCATGCCGCCGCTGCGCTCGCCGCCGCGCTGTCCGACGCGGATGGGGCGGAGGTCGCGGTCGGATCGGTCGGGGCCGGGCGCGGCATGTCCTGCTTCGGCTTCAAGGGCGGCATCGGCACCTCCTCGCGCCGGCTGAAGCTCGACGGCAAACGCCATCATCTGGGCGTGCTGGTGTTGGCGAATTTCGGCCGGCCGGGGGAGCTGCGTCTGCCCGATGGCCGCCGCATCGCCCCGCCGGCCAAGGACGACGCGCCGGAAAAGGGCTCCGTCATCGTCATCGCCGCCACCGACGTTCCGCTCGACCATCGCCAGCTGCGCCGGGTGATCCGCCGCGCCGGGGTCGGGCTGGCACGGGTGGGATCCTTCTGGGGCCATGGCAGCGGCGACATCGCGCTGGGCTTCACCACCGCCAACCGCATCGACCATGACGAGCGGGCAGACATCGTTTCCCTGCGCATGCTGAACGAGCGCCGCATCGACGCCTTGTTCGAGGCGATGGCCGACGCGACACAGGAAGCCGTTCTCGACGCGCTGGCCGCTGCCACACCGGTGGTCGGCCGCAACGGCGCCAGCCGGCCATGCCTGTCAGACTTGCTGAATTCCGGGAGCACTCCGTGAAGATCTACATCTCCGCCGATATCGAAGGGGTGGCCGGCGTCGTCTCCCAGCAGCAGGTGACGCCGGGCAACGCTGAATACGAGCGCGCCCGCCGCCTGATGACCGCCGAGGTCAATGCCGCCATCGAAGGCGCGCTGGAAGCCGGTGCGACCGAAATCCTGGTCAACGACAGCCATGGCCCGATGGTCAACCTGCTGCCGGATGAGCTTCACCCGGCCGCCGAACTGATCCTCGGCCGCCCCAAGCCCATCGGCATGTTCGCCGGGCTGGAGCCGGACGCCGCCGGGGTGATGTGCGTCGGCTTCCACACCTCGGCGCGCCAGTACGGCATCCTCGCCCACACCACCAACAGCTTCGCCTTCGGCCGGGTGCGGGTGAACGGGCTGGAACTGGGCGAGGCCGGCAATTACGGTGCCTATGCCGGCGAGATCGGCGTGCCGGTGATCCTGCTGAGCGGCGACGACCGCTTCGCCGCCGAGATGGCCCCGCTGTTCCCGGACGCCGAGCAGGTGGTTGTCAAGCAGGCGCTGGGCCAGCGCGCCGCCCGCTCCGTCGCCCCGTCGGTCGCCCGTGGCCGCATCCGCGAGGCCGCGACCCGCGCCGTCCGCCGCGCCGGAACCATTCCGCCTTTCCGCGTTCCGCCCCAAGCCGACGGTGCGCCCTACCGGCTGGAGATCGAGATGAACAGCCCGGCGCTGGCCGATCTGGCGTCACTGATTCCGGTTGCCGAACGATCCGATCCCGTGACAATCAGCCTCCCCGCCGACAGCATGGCCGCAGTGCTCGGCTGGATCAACACCCTGTCCGCCATGTCGGCCACCCTGCGTTGAGACCCACCCCCATGACCCTTTCGCACCCGCAGCCCTTCGCCCTTGCCATCCATGGCGGCGCCGGCACCATCAAGCGCAGCGCCCTGACCCCGGCGCTGACCGAGGGCTACCACGCCGGCCTGCGCCGGGCGCTCGCCGCCGGGCATGAGGTGCTGGCCGACGGCGGCAGCGCGCTCGACGCCGTCACCGCCGCCGTGATGGCGCTGGAGGACGAGCCGCTGTTCAACGCCGGCCGCGGCGCCGTCTTCACCGCAGAGGGCGTGCAGGAGATGGACGCCGCCATCATGGACGGCCGCGACCGCGCCGCCGGTGCGGTGGCCGGGTTGTTCGGCCCGCGCAACCCCATCCTGGCCGCCCGCGCGGTGATGGAGCAGACCGAGCATGTGTTGCTGATCGGCGAGGGCGCGCTGGATCTCTGCCGCCGCCAGGGTCTGGCGATGGAGGAGGCCGCCTATTTCTTCACCCAGCCGCGCTGGGACGCCCTCCAGGCCGAGCTTGAGCGCCGCCGCTCCGGCACCCCCGACGACGGCGACGAGCAGCGCCGCCACGGCACGGTGGGCGCCGTCGCCCGCGACCGCGACGGCAACCTCGCCGCCGCCACCTCGACCGGCGGCATGACCGCCAAGGCCAAGGGCCGCGTCGGCGACAGCCCGGTGATCGGCGCCGGCACCTTCGCCGACAACCTCACCTGCGCCGTCTCCGCCACCGGCCATGGCGAGCATTTCATCCGCCGCTGCGCCGCCCATGAGATCGACGCCCGCATGCGCTGGGCCGGCCAGACCCTGGAGCGCGCCGCGGGCGACGTGGTGGACGAGTTGGGCGTGATCGGCGGCTCCGGCGGCTTGATCGCCATCGACCGCGACGGCCGGGTGGCGCTGCCCTTCAACTGCTCCGGCATGTACCGCGGCGCCATCGGGCCGGAGGGGTTGCCGATGACGGCGATCCACCGCGAGGAGTTCCGCATCGGCTGACCCTCCGACTGGAAGTCCCCTCTCTCCCGCTGGAAAGACGGCGGCAGGCTTCCCACGTTGCTGCTTCTTCAGTGCAAGACCCGAGAGGGAGGATGGCAGCATGCGTGCGATGGTGATTTCGCGGTTCGGCGGTCCCGACGTGTTCGAACTTCAGGACCGGCCGCGTCCGGTGGCGGGGCCGGGCGAGCTGCTGGTGCGGGTGGTCGCGTCGGGGACCAACCCGGTGGACGCCAAGATCCGCCATTCCGGCAGCTGGGCCGGCATCCCCTTCCCGGCGGTCCTCGGCTATGACGTGTCGGGCGTGGTGGTGGAGGTCGGCCCCGGCGTGGCCGGCTTCAAGCCCGGCGACGAGGTGTTCTACACCCCGGAGATCTTCGGCAATCCCAACGGCAGCTATGCCGAATACACCGTCGCCGCCGCGTCCATCGTCGCGCACAAGCCGGCCGGCCTCAGCCATGTCGAGGCGGCGGGCATCCCGCTGGCCGGCGGCACGGCGTGGGAGGCCATCGTGCGGCGTCTGGCGGTGCGGCCGGGCGAGACGGTGCTGATCCATGGCGGGGCCGGCGGCGTCGGCAGCTTCGCCATCCAGTTCGCCAAGGCGGCCGGCGCCCGCGTGCTCGCCACCGCCAGCAAGGCCAACCACGAGGCGATGCGCGATCTCGGCGCCGACGTGACGCTCGATTACCGCGATACCGACGTGGTGGACCGGATTCTGCGCGCGGCGGGCGGGGCAGGGGTGGACGCCGCCTTCGACACCGCCGGCGGCAATGTGCCGATGAGCACCCAGGTGACCCGCCCCTTCGGCCGCATCGCCACCATCCTGCCGCCGACCGGCGACCTGAATGCGCTCTATGTGAAGAACCAGACCCTCTACGGCACCTTCCTGACCCGCGAGGGCGCCCGCCTGCGCGAGATGGCGCCGCTGTTCGAACGCGGGCAGGCCAGGGTGATCGTCGATGCCGTCCTGCCGCTGGAACAGGTCGGCAAGGCGCATGAACGGCTCGATTCCGGCCACGGCCGCGGTAAGATCATCCTCCAAGTGGGTGCCTGACGCCCGAACAAGGCTCTTGAGGGACGGTCGTGGAGTATATCTGGCTCATCGGGCTGCACGTTGCCGCGGTGACGGTGTGGATCGCGGGGATGTCCGTCGCCGCCATTCTGCTCAGCGCCCTGGACTCCACGACCGCCGCCGAGGAGGGACCGGCCCGCATCCTGCGCGCGGCATCGCGCTGGGACCGCCGCGTGACCTCCCCGGCGATGGGGCTGGCCTGGATTCTCGGCCTGACGCTGGTGCTGTGGGGCGGCTGGGGCCTGGAGCCGTGGCTGGTGGCGAAGGTCGTCATCGTTACCGCCCTGTCCGCCCTGCACGGCACGCTCGCCGCCGGGCTGCGCCGGCTGGCCGAGCCGGCTCCCGCGTCGGGTGTCCGCCCGGTCTCGCCGCTGCTGCGCCTCTCCCCCCTGGCGGTGATCGCCGGGGCCATCGCCATCGTGACGCTGGTGGTGGTGAAGCCCTATTGAACACGGTATGGTGTTGGACCGGTCCGGTTACCGCGCGAAAGGACACGCCATGGCCGTCGCCAAGACCACGATCTGCCTCTGGTTCGACAAGGACGCCGAGTCCGCCGCCCGCTTCTACGCCGAGACCTTCCCCGACAGCGCCGTGCACGCCGTCCACCGCGCCCCCGCCGACTATCCGTCCGGCAAGGCGGGCGACGTTCTGACGGTCGAGTTCACCGTCGCTGGCATCCCCTGCCTCGGCCTGAACGGCGGCCCGGCCTTCCCCCACAGCGAGGCCTTCTCGTTCCAGATCGCCACCGACGACCAGGAGGAGACCGACCGCTATTGGACCGCCATCACCGGCAACGGCGGCCAGGAGAGCGCCTGCGGCTGGTGCAAGGACCGCTGGGGGATCTCCTGGCAGATCACGCCGCGCGTGCTGACGGACGCGCTGGCGGCGGGTGGCGAGGAGGCCAAGCGGGCGTTCGAGGCGATGATGGGGATGACGAAGATCGACGTGGCGGCGATTGAGGCGGCGCGTAGGGGGACTGTTATTCTCTCTGACTTTGGGCGATCAAAACAAAATTAGCAAAAAATGATGATTTAGTGCGAGCTTTTTCCTATCGCTCTAGCTGTTGACCTGCTCGGTCTTCAAGCCGTCTTCGCATGCAGTTGCAGCCATAAAGCGCATTACAGTAGCGGCGCGGCGTGATTTCGGGTACCGTGCCTATATTAAGCAACCCTAAAGAGACGGTGACAAAGTTGAATAAAACTAACGGCCGTTTTGCTCAATTGCGCGCTGTTCAGGATAAGCAGCGCCGTGGATACGTGTTTGAACAATATATTCGCGAAGACCTCCCTTGGGGATTCCGGCCTCCATTGTCTGTTGGCACTGATTCAGAGCAAATTGATGCTTTCTTTGAGTTTAATGGATGGCATTTTCTTGTTGAATGCAAAGCAAAATCTGAAAATATCACCCCGGGATCTCATGATTGGGAAGATTTTGAACTTAAAATCCGGAGGCGGGGCGGCCAATGCATAGGCTTATTTTGTTCATTGTGGCCGTTGTCTGAGGGGGTATATTCTGCCGCAGACAACTTGAATAGAGCAAATCATACAGTGATTATTATTGCTGGTCAACAATGGGATGAGATGGAATTTTCAGGTTTGACATATAGCGATCTTTTGCGATTTCTCGTTAGTGAAGCGCGCGCACGAAGCCGTACTGTCTCGCCTCCAATTGTTGAAATTCAGAAACAACTTGCTAATGCCTCCGAGAACGAGAAGCATGCTCGCTCGGTACTTCGCTCTGCCTCTACAGTGTTTTTAAGACGGCATCGTTCTCCAAGACACGATCAATTATATGTTGAGCGTGCTCTTGACCGGGAAATACGTGATCTTCTTACTCCGCTTACACCTTCAAAATTGGGGACTCATTCTCGGACTACGCAGCGCGGTGTTTCTCATGGGCGTGCGCGGCCAATACAATTGGCAATTATACGAGATAACTCTGGGGCAGGGAAAACAACGCTTTCTGCCAACCTGGCAGAAAGTTCAACTCACCTTGGGGTTGTGAAAGCTGCACTGGAGCCGGATATTGATGGAATCAGAGAGGTTTTGCAGAGACTTAGTCGTGATGATGGGCTTACAACATTGAATGTTATAAATAAGCCCATGTTGTATGTGCTTGACTCATTAGATGAAGCTTCAATATACCCTCAAAAAAACACGGAACTGAGAGGTCTATTCAATGCCCTTAAAGACCTTAACGATTTAGCAGAGAGTCGGGGTTTGATATGCTATCCAATTCTAATATTACTTACGATCCGCCACGAATATTGGCGTGATTGGGAAAGTCAGCTTGAAGGCAGAAAATCTCGCATATTCACCAAAAGATTTAGCAGATTTTCTGAAAACGAGCTTTCGATTGCAATTAAGAAGTACGAAGATTCTTACAAGTATAGCATTGAAAACAGAAATGCTGATCTATTAGATGCGCTATCTCATCCTTTTACATTGCAAGTCTATTCTGAAGCTAATGAATATGCGGGGCCAGTGGATGCGAGAGAGCATTTTGGCTCAAGTGTTCTTCATTTATTCTTCGAAAGAAAAAAAGAAGATATTCTGAAAAGACCGGTTCAGGGATTTGACGGTGAAACAATGCTTAAAATCTGCACGGCAGTGGCTGTCGAAATGGTTTGCTTGCGATCTAATGAAATGTCAGAGGAAGACGCCAAAAGAGTAATATCTAAATCCGATATAACTCTCAAAGCTCGTTCCAGCGCTATTATCAGAATTCTAAAGTCTGAACAGATATTTTCTCCAGAAAGCTCTGAGGGTGAATATATACGTTTTCGCCATAGTCGATTTCTAGAGTATCTACTTGCTATCGAGATTAAAGAATTATTCAAATCCGATAGGATAAGGCCAAGCGAGGGCAGCTCCTCAATTACCAAATATGCGTATTTGCCTGAATACAGTATTTCTGGCGCAAATAACACCAATATTATGTATAAAAACTTAATCAAAAAATATGATAACGCAAATTATAATCATTCTGGACTTGGTAACAGTATCGGAGAGATATATACGATAGTTAGTGCGACGAAATTTGCTTCGCCATACGTGGTATTCGACTACCTTAAATCAATATGTTCCAGCGACGAAAGGCTTTTGAAGAAAGTATCTATGGCTCTTGCCAATTCGTCAAAATACATGGATGCATTTCTTCTGCAGAAAAGATTGGAATTGGGTAGGGGAAATGGCCTAAAGTCAGAAGAAGTGCGAGCAATCAAACTAGGAATGGCAGACAAGAATCCAGAAATTTGCTGGAATGGCTTTTTTGTGCTTGCGGCAGCGATTAGCGAGCAAAATAATAAGTCAATTATTCAAGCGTTCGAACTCGCATGGGATACAAACGTTAATCGGTCAGATCTGTATAAAATAATACCGAAGCTGAAAAAGCATGGTTTGTTATTCGATGAAGAATTTCTTCGTCGCTTAAGAAAATCGTACGATTGTCAATGCTGGCTGTCTTTTCTCGATCAAATCGATGTACAGCTTGCTAAGGATTTTCCAGACATCTGGAACCATATGGGAGGCGCCAGTTTGGAACAGGAAATCAAAACTAGGCCAGGAACTGAATGGAATCACGTATTAAAATTGCTTAATTACGTTACTCACGGCGAGCCATTCCCTCTAGGTGGCGTTTTATGATGGCCGCGCCCGATGCCACCGATCCAATTCCCCTCACCCCACCCCCACATCATCCCGAATGCAAGCCACCGAATGCCCCGGCGCCACCTCGCGCAGCGCCCGGGCCTCCGGCTCCGCACAAGCCGGCAGCGCGAACGGGCACCGCGTCCGGAAGACGCAGCCGGATGGCGGGTTCATCGGGCTCGGCACGTCGCCGTCCAGCAGCATGCGGGTCTTCGGCGCGTCGGGGTCCGGGTCGGGGGCGGCGGACAGCAGGGCCATGGTGTAGGGGTGGTGCGGGCGCTCGTAGAGGGAATCGCTCGGCGCGATCTCCATCAGGCGGCCGAGATACATCACCGCAACCCGGTCGCTGATGTAGCGCACCACCGCCAGATCATGGGCGATGAACAGCACCGCCAGCCCCAGCTCGCGCTGCAAATCGCCCAGCAAATTCACCACCTGCGCCTGCACCGAGACGTCGAGCGCCGACACCGGCTCGTCCGCGACGATGAAGTCGGGTTCCACCGCCAGGGCGCGGGCGATGCCGATGCGCTGGCGCTGGCCGCCGGAGAATTCGTGCGGGAAGCGGTCCATGGCGTCGGCGCTCAGGCCCACCTTCTCCAGCAATGCCGCCACCCGGTCGCGGCGGTCGGGGCGGGTGCCGATGTTGTGGATCGTCAGGGCCTCGCCGATCACGTCGCGCACGCGCTGGCGCGGGTCGAGGCTGGCATAGGGGTCCTGGAAGACGATCTGCATGCGGCGGCGCTGCGCCCGCATCTCGGCGGTGCCCAAGCCGGTGATCTCCTGCCCGTTGAAGCGGATGGAGCCGGCGGTCGGCTCGATCAGCCGCAGGATGCTGCGCCCGGCGGTGGTCTTGCCCGATCCCGATTCGCCGACCAGCCCCAGCACCTCGCCGCGGTTCAGGTCGAAGGACAGGTCGTCCACCGCCTTCACCCAGCCGACCGGCCGTTGCAGCAGCCCGCCGCGCACGGCAAAGCGCTTCTCCAGATTGCGAACGCTCAGCAGGGGCTGTTCGGTAACGGTATCGATGCTCATTGCACGTCTCTCCAGCGGCGGCAGCGGGCGGAATGGTCGGGGCCGACCGGCTCCAGCACGGGTTCGGCGGCGGTGCAGGCCGGCTCGGCCAGCGGGCAGCGCGGAGCGAAGGTGCAGCCTTGCGGGCGGTTCACCGGGCTCGGCACGCTGCCGGGGATGGCATGCAGCCGGCCGCCGTCGCCGCGGCGCTGGCCCAGATGCGGCATGCAGGCCAGAAGCCCGCGGGTGTAGGGGTGCCTGGGCGATTTCAGCAGGGAGCGCACATTGCCCTCCTCGACGATGCGGCCGGCATACATCACCACCACCCGGTGCGCCACCTCCGCCACCACGCCCAGATTGTGGGTGATGAACAGGATCGAGGTGCCGGTCTCCTCCTGCAGCCGCCGCATCAGGTCGAGGATCTGCGCCTGGATGGTCACGTCCAGCGCGGTGGTCGGCTCGTCGGCGATCAGCAGGGTGGGGCGGCAGGCCAGCGCCATGGCGATCATCACGCGCTGGCGCATGCCGCCCGACATCTGGTGCGGATACTCGTCCAGCCGCCGCTCCGCCGCCGGGATGCCGACCTTCTTCAGCATGGCCAGCGCCTCCGCCCGCGCCGCCCGGCGGTCGAGGCCCTGGTGATAGCGTAGCGCCTCGCCGATCTGGTCGCCGACGGTGTAGACCGGGTTCAGCGAGGTCATCGGCTCCTGGAAGATCATGCCGATCTCGTTGCCGCGGACGCTGCGCATGGCGCGCTCGCTGAGGCGGGCGAGGTCGCGCACATGCCCGTCGCGGCCGCGGAACAGGATCTCGCCGCCGGCGATGATGCCCGGCGGCGACGGGATCAGCCGCATCGCCGACAGGCTGGTCACCGACTTGCCGCTGCCGGATTCGCCGACGACGGCCAGCGTCTCGTTGCGGCGCACGGCGAAGGACACGCCGTCCACCGCCTTCGACACGCCGGGATCGGCGGTGAAGTGGGTTTGCAGGTTGCGGATGTCGAGCGTGAGGTCAGCGTCCATGACGGGATCCCGGATTTGGAGTCAGCGGGTGCAGCCGCGCGCCGGCACCGGCCAGTCGCCGACGACCTCGCCGTTGCGGCTGACCGCCATGCGGTCGTGCAGGTTGGTCACCACGCAGACATGGTTGGGCAGGATGCGCACGCGGTCGCCGATCTCCGGCTTCGCCCCGCTCTTGCTGAGGTCGACCACCGCATGTTCCTCGTTGACGCGGACGATCACCGCGTCGGGGTAATCGAGGATCAGGCCGTAACCCTCGCCCACCGACGGGGCGACGCGGTCGCTCGACAGGGTCTTGCTGCCGCAATCCAGAACGGCGCGGTCGGGGGTGGGGCGGCTGACCACGGTGGCCTGTACTTGCACGGCGCACTCGTCCAGCGTCGCCACCCCGGCGCCCACGGTGGCGCGGTCGTGATAGATGTAGGTGCCGACGCGCAGCTCGGTCACGCCGGGAAGCTCATGGGTGTCCCAGCAGCCGGGGGTGCCGCCGACCGACACGGTTTCCACCGCGATGCCGGCGCCGTCCAGAAGGGCGCGGGTCTCGGTGACGAAGGGCACGGTGCGGGGGCCGCGCGGGTAGGTCATCAGGCCGCGGAAGCGGGTCAAGCCATTGCCGGCGGCGCGGCGGGCCAGCGCCAGCACCTCGTCCGGGGTCTGCACGCCGCAGCGGCCGTCGCCGCTGTCGAACTCCACCAGGATGCCGATCTCGACGCCGGCTTCGGCCGCGGCGGCGGCAACCGTATCAAGGGCGACGGCGTTGTCCAGCGCCACCGTCAGCTTGGTCTTGCCGGCCAGCTCGGCCAGCGGCGACACCTTGGCAACGCCGACGATGGGGTAGGTCAGCAGGATGTCGGCGCAGCCGGCCTCGGCCATCACCATCGCCTCGCCGATTTTCTGGCAGGTGATGCCGACAGCGCCCAGCTCGATCTGGCGCAGCGCGAATTGTGGAAGCTTGTGGGTCTTGATGTGCGGGCGCAGCGCCAACCCGTGCCGGTCGCAGTATTCCTGCATCTTGGTCAGGTTATGCTCGACCCGGTCGAGGTCGATGACGGGGACGGGGGTGTCGAGATCGTCGACGCGCATGGGACCGCTCCGGAACGCAGATTCAGGGAAGGGGCCGATCCCGGCGGCAATGCCATGGGATCGGCCATAGGCACGAGATGTTACGCCGTCGGCAGGACCGCGATGCAGTCGATTTCGACCTGGATGTTGTTCAGCTGGCAGCCGATGGTGGTGCGGGCCGGCGGCTCGGTCGGGAAGAACTCCGAATAGAGCGCGTTGTATTCCTGGAAGCGGCCGAGGTCGCTGAGGTAGCTGTTGACCTTCACCACATGGGCAAGGTCGGTACCGGCGGCCTTCAGGATGATTTCCAGGTTGCGCAGGGTCTGGCGCACCTCGCCGGCGAAATCCTCGGGCAGAGCGCCGGTCTCCGGATGGTGCGGCCCCTGGCCCGACACATAGACGAAGCCGTTCGCGACGATGGCGTGGCTGTACTGGCCGGCGGGCGGCACCGCCTTTTCGGCGAAGATCGGCTTGCGGTTGGTCATTCGGTCCTCACTGGTATGGAAACTTTGAAATGGGTCAGACGCGGGCCAGGGCCTTGCCCGGACGCGCGCCGGTGTGCCCGCCGTCGCAGGACGAACTGTCCGGCGACGAGCACGTCGGTGATGCCGTGGGGCGGGCGCGTCGGGTCCTGGAAGGTCGCGCGGTCCGCCACGTCGGCGGTGAACAGGGTCAGGTCGGCCACCATGCCCGGCCGGATCAGCCCGCGGTCGGTCAGGCCGAAACGCTGCGCCGGCACGGCGGTCATATGGCGCACGGCATCCTCCAGCCCCAGCTTCCCCTCGCCCGTGATGGCGCGGGCGAGATAGCGCGGGAAGCTGCCGAAGGCGCGGGGGTGCGGCTTGCCGGTCTCGCGCGGCAGCCCGTCCGATCCCAGCATGTGCAGCGGGTGCGACAGCGCGGTTTCCAGATCGGCTTCGGCCAGCTGGAACATGACGATGTTGGTGCGGCCTCGGTCGATGGCGATCAGCCGGACCAGCGTGTCGAAGGGTTGCTCCCACCGCGTCTCTGCGATTTCCGCCAGCGACATCCCCTCCAACGCGCGCAGATCGTCCGCCGAGACGCCGCCGATGCGGACATTCTCCCAGCCGATCAGGCGGATCTTGGATTCCCAGCCTGCATCGTCGGGCGCCTCGCCGTCCTCCACCGCGCGGCGCAGAGCCGCCAGCCCGTCGGCATCGGCCATGCGCGCCAGCAGTGCGTCCACCCCGCCCGCCAGCGCCGAGGGCGGCAGCAATTGCAGGATGGTGCTGGAGCCGGCCGGGTAGGGATACATGTCGAAACTGACGTCGGTGCCCCCCTTGCGCGCGATCTCCAGCCGTTCCACCGCCCGCGGCAGGCTGCCCCAATAGGGCTTTCCGGCGGCTTGCAGGTGGGACAGCAGGCCGCTCGCCCCACCGGCCTTCAGCAGGTCGAGGAACTCGTCCACCGAGGCGATCAGCCCGCCCTCATAGGAACGCACATGGGCGGTTAGCAGGGCGCCATGGTCAGCCACCACCTCGGCCAGCCGCACCAGCTCGGCGCGGTCGGCCCAGGCGCTGGGCGGGTAGACGAGGCCGAGCGACAGGCCGTGCGCGCCCTGGCGAAGCTGTTCGGCCAGCAGGGTCGCCATCGCCTCGCGCTCCTCGGCCGTGGCGGCGCGGTTCTGCCATCCCATGACGGCGAGCCGCAGCGCCGCGTGCCCGACCAGCGAGACGAGGTTGATGGCGGTGCCGCGCCCGTCGAGCGCCGCGCGGTAGCCGTCGAAATCGGCGAAGGTCTCCTGATCCGAAACATTGCCCAGCAGGTTGCCGAAATGCTCGCGCAAGGGCGCACTGCTCTCGGCATTCTGTGGGTAGAGGCCGAAGGAGCAGTTGCCGACCACCACGGTGGTGACGCCCTGCGCCACCTTCTCCGGCCGGCCGGGCTGGCGCAGCTGGATCAAATCGTCGTGGCAATGGGCGTCGATGAAGCCGGGAGCCAGGAAACGGCCCTGCGCCTCCACAGGTTCGGCGTCCGGCGCGTCCAGCATCGGGCCGATTGCGGCGATGCGTCCGCGCTCCACCAGCACATCCGCCGGGAACCAGGGGGCGCCGGTGCCGTCGATGACGCGGGCGCCCTTGATGAGGAGGGATGCGCTCATCTCACTTCGCCTTCTGCAGCCGGGGGTCGAGCGCGTCGCGCAGCCCGTCGCCGACGATCTGCAGCGACAGCACGGTCAGGACGATGGCGCAGCCGGGGAACAGGATCAGCCAGTCGGCCTGCTGGAAATACTGCTGGGCGCCGGCGATCATGTTGCCCCAGGTCGGGGTGGTCGGCGGCACCCCGACGCCGAGGAAGGACAGCGCCGCCTCCGTCAGGATGGCGTAAGCGAAGATGAAGGTGGCCTGCACCAGGATCGGCGAGATCAGGTTGGGCAGGATGTGCAGGAAGACGATGCGCGGGGTGGAAGCGCCGAGCGCCGTCGCCGCCTCGATGAAGGGCATCTCGCGCACCACGAGGCAGGCGGCGCGCACCACGCGGGCGACGCGCGGCGTGTAGACGATGCCGAGCGCCAGCACGACATTGTAGAGCGACGGCCCCAGCGCCGCCATGAAGGCGATGGCGAGCAGGATGTCGGGGAAGGCCATCAGCGCGTCGGTCAGCCGCATCAGCACGCCGTCCAGCGGCCGGATATAGCCGGCGGCCAGCCCCAGCAGCGTGCCCATCAGCGTCGCCACCACCACCACCAGCAGGCCGACCAGCAGCGACAGCCGGGCGCCCAGCATCACGCGGGACAGCACGTCGCGGCCATACTCGTCGGTGCCGAACCAGTGGGCGGCGGATGGCGCCTTCAGCCGGCCGAGGATGTCCATCTTCATCGGATTGAAGGGCGTGATCCACGGCGCCAGCAGCGCCACCGCCAAAATCGCTGCCATGATCAGGAAGGACAGCACCACCAGCCGGCGCCGGAACAGCTGGCGCATCAGCAGGGCGGCCGGCGAGCGGCTGCGCTGCGGCCCATTGGAGGAGGGGGCCGGGGAGGGACGGGGAACGGCGCCGTGACCGGCGGGGACGCTTGCCATGGAAACCCTCCCTCTCAATAACGGACCCGCGGATCGACCACGGCATAGAGCAGGTCGACCGTCAGGTTGATCAGCACATAGATGGCGGACACCACCAGCAGGGCGCCCTGGATCACCGGATAGTCGCGGCGCAGCACGGCCGAGACGATCAGGTTGCCGACTCCGGGCAGGCCGAACACGGTCTCCGTCACGATGGCGCCGGCGATCATCACCGCGGTGGTCAGGCCGATCACCGTCAGGATCGGGATCATCGCGTTGCGCAGCGCATGCTTCAGCACGACGACCAGCGGCGGCAACCCCTTGGCCCGCGCCGTGCGGACGTAATCGTTGCTCATCACGTCCAGCATGCTGGTGCGGGTGAAGCGCAGGATCAGCGCTGAGTTCGGAATGCCCAGCGCGATGGCCGGCAGCACCAGATGGCGCATGCGTTCCATCAGATCGGCTTCGGGCGGGCCATAGCCGGCGACCGGGAACCAGGCATGGTCGACCGCCAGATACTTGATCAGCGTCAGCCCGATCCAGAAGCTGGGAATGCTCGCCGCCAGCATGGCCAGCCCGACCGCGGTCTGGTCAATCAGCCCGCCGCGCTTGGCCGCCGACAGGATGCCGATGGGCAAGCCGATCAGCATGGCGATCCCCACCGACATCATCGTCAGGAGAGCCGTCAGCTCCGACCGTTCGGCCAGCGCCTGCGCCACCGGGCGGTTGAGGAAGATGGACTCGCCAAGGTCGAAGCGGATGATCTGCCCGAGATAGAGCAGGAACTGCGTCAGCAGCGGCTCGTCGAGCCCCAGCCGGCCGCGCAGCGCCGCGATGTCCTCCGGCGTGGCGGAGGATCCCAGCATGACGGCGGCGGGATCGCCCGGCACCACGCGGGCGATCACGAAGACCACCATGGCGACGAGCAGCATGACGACCATCATGCCGGCGAACCGGCGGACGATGTAAACGAGCATGGTTGCGGTCCTGGACCGAGGAGGATGGGGCGGGTCTTTTTTGCGTCAGGAAACAGGTAGCCCCTCTCCCCTTGTGGGAGAGGGGTTGGGGTGAGGGGTTGCGAACCGGTTGCCATCCCGGCCTTCGGCCGCCCCCTCATCCCAACCCTTCTCCCGCAATGGGGAGAAGGGCTTTGCGAGTCCAACCCCCCTCAGCCCTTCAGGTCGGTGTTCCAGAAGAAGGGCCAGGGCGTCGGCGTGTAGCCGGTCAGCTTGTCGCTGCTGGCGGCGAGGTTGTAGAACTCGCCGACCTTCACGCTGGGCACCTCGCTGTAGAACAGCGTCTGCAGCGTCACCCATTTCGCCTTGCGGGCCGCCGGGTCCATCTCGCGGTTGAAGGCGGCGAGCGCCTCCCGCTTGGCCTGGCTGTCCCACCAGCCGGGATAGCTGGGGTTCAGTACCGTGATCAGCGACGGCTCCGGCACGAAGGTGTGATAGGTGAAGAAGGCGTCCCACCCCTTGTCGTCGCCGCGGCGCTGCAGCAGGGTCGCCCAGTCCAGCACCTGCAGGTCGACCTTGAAGCCGGCCATTTCGAGCTGGGCCTGCGCCACCATGCTCATCTTATAGAGGAACTCGTACTGCACCGAGGTCATGATGCGGATCGGCTCGCCCTTGTAGCCGGCCGCCTTCAGCAGGTCCGCCGCCTTGCCGGCGGCATGGTCGGCATAAGCCTTGGCGCTGGCCGCGTCGTAATAGGGCGTGCCCTGGGCGTAGATCGACCCCTCCGCCTGGACGAAGGCGGGATCGCCGAGCCCGGCCAGCAGCATGTCGTTCGGCTCCAGCGCCGCCAGAACCGCCTGACGCACCTTCTGGTTCGCCATCACGCCGGTCCTGGTGTTCATGATCATCAGCGGGAAGCCGAAGGGCTTGACGATCACCGGCTTGACGCCGGCGGCGTCCTTGATGCGCGGCAGGGTTTCCGCCGGCAGGCTGTCGGCGAACTGGTACTGGCCGGCCAGCACGCCCGAAACGCGGGTGGCGGCGTTCGGCACCGGGACGAAGCGCACCTCGCCGATGACCGCCTTGCGGCTGCCGGCATAGCCGCTGGGCGTGCCGGCGGGGGAGGCGTAGCCGTCGTGGCGGACCAGCCGGATATACTGGTCGGGCTTGTGTTCCAGCAGCTTGTAGGGGCCGGTGCCGATCAGCGACTTCAAGGCGCCCGGCCCGTCGATGACCGATTTCGGCACGATGGCGGCGGCCCCGTTGTTCATCGCCAAGAGCGCGGTCAGCGGCGCGAAGGGCTCCTTCAGCGCGATGACGACGGCATCGGTGCCCTTGGCGGCGATGCTCTCCACCAGCGGGGCGACGGTCTTGCCGCGCGGCGAGGCCTTGGTCCAATGGTCGAGCGAGGCGACCACGTCGTCCACCGTGACGGTGCTGCCGTCATGGAAGGTGACGCCGCTGCGCAGCGGGATGGTGTAGGTTTTGCCGTCCGCCGACACCTGCGGCAGGGCCGACGCCACCAGCGGGGCCAGCTTCCAGTCGCCGTCGAAGGTGAACAGCGTCTCGAACATGTGCTGGGTGATGATGCTGACGAGGTCGGATGTGGTGCCGACCGGGTCCAGCGTCGGCGGCTCGCCGATGGTGGCGACGGTGACGACCGAGGCGCCGCCCTGCTGGGCCTGCGCAGGGGTGGTCCAGGTCCCCAGAATACCGGTGGAAAGTCCCCCGACAGCGACTGCCGAACCGAGGGCGGTGTTGAACAGACGTCGCGTGATCCCAGTCATTTCTGCCTCCCCGACCGTTTGTCCGAAATATCGGACATCGGTCTTGTATTCCAGACAAGCGAACGGTATATCGGACAAACATCGCTGGCAAGCCGAAAATCCGCGTGCTAATCGGTGGTGGAAAGAGCGGGAGCGCGGATCAGATGAAGAGCAACGGCGTGGCGGAGAAGCAGGTGGAAGAGAAGTCGACGGGCCGTGCCCGCGGCATCGACCGCGTCATCGCTCTGATGGAGCATCTGCACAGCCGGCGCGCGCCCACGCGCATCGCCGACATCGCGCGCGACACCGGCACCCCGCGCTCCACCATGTACGAGCTGGTCAATACGCTGGTGGAGGCGCGCTGGCTGGAACTGCGCGACGGCGAGGGCACGGTCTATTTCGGGCCGGCAATGCATTATTACGGCAGCGATTACCTCGACAGCGTCGACCTGATCCGCAAGGCGCGGGTGGAGGTCGCCCACATCGCCGAGACGGTGGGGGAGACGGCGCAGTTCTGCACGCTGGAAGGCGACAAGTATCTGGTCGTGCTGAATGAACCCGGCCGGCGCATGTTCCGCATCAGCTCCGAGATCGGCATCAAGGTGCCGATCCCCTGGACGGCGTCCGGCCGGCTGCTGGTCGATCATTTGGCCGCCGACGAAATCCTGCGTTTCATCCCTTCGGCGGATTTCGTCCTGCCCGACGGCCGTCGCATCGCCGAGGACGAGTTTCTGGAGGACATCCGCCGCGCCCGCACCCAGGGCTATGTCCGCACCACCGCGCTGGTCGACCGCTTCACCACCTGCCTTGCCGCACCGGTCCGCGATCCGGCCGGCCGCTGCATCGCCACCATCTGCTTCGTCGTCCCGGCCGACACGACGGAAGAGGCGCAGCAGGCGATGATCGATACGCTGAAGGCGAGTGCCGAACGGCTGTCGCCGGGACGCTGACGGCGGCTGCGCCAATTCGGCGCATCGGCCGTTGCCATTGACACAACCCGACCCACATGTCTTTAATCTGGACAGACAGCAGCCAGTAATAGCGCTGCGAAATCCCCGATAAAGCCCTGTAGAGCGCTGCGAACGGCGCGGAGACCCCAAGAAAAACTCCGTATGACGTCTTTCACAGCGCTATGCTGCGATGCAAAATGACGAGTACAGGGATGTCATGTCTCCGCTTTTGCGGCGGCGTGATTGTGCCAATATCTTCCTCAACAGGCCGCTGCATCGGCCCCGGAACTCCAAACCGACATTGAAGGAAGATCGTCATGATCTCGTATGAAGCCGAATTCGCCGCCGCCAACGCCGAATATGCCGCCAAGTTCGCCGTCGTCCGCTTCGTCATCGGCGCCCTGCTGTTCGCCGCCGTCGCCGCCATCGCCAACGTGAACACGCCCGCCGTCCTGGCCGCCGACGAAGTCCGCGCCGCTGTCGCCCTGGAAATGGTGCGGACCATGCCGGTGACCGTGGCCGACGCCGCCAACTGATGTGCGCGGAGGAGCGGGTTTCCTTCGACCGCTCCTCCGTTTCGTGATCTTGCAGGCCAACTCCTGTTTCCTGGGAAATCCCCGGCGATCCAGGAGGAACCGATGCCCCGCAAGCCCGAAGGCTCCGACGACAGTGACGACCGCAAGTCCGGTCAGGACCAGGTGCCGAAACCTCCCTCCCGCGCGGAGGTCGAGGAGATCAGCCGCTCCCAGGACTATCTGACCGACGACTGGACCGGCGAGGGCGGCAAACCGGACGAGAACCGCCAGCCCGGCTGACGCCGCCGGCATTTTCCCTACAAGACCCATTGTGCCGATCGGGCTGGAAGCCGGAGGGATCCGAAGGCTTGCCGGCCCGCATCCGTGTGCCCGAACCCGATACCGGAAGCCGCCGGATGACCCATTCGGGAAGCCGCTGGATTACACCGGCCGCCCTCAGGCTTAAGCCATCGGAGAGGTGGACGAATCACGGAACTTACGATCCGCCCCTCCTGTCGAAGGAAGTCCCCTTCCCCAGACCGGAGAGACCGGGATGCGCCACTCCCTCCTCGCCCTGCTGTTTGCGACCGTCCTGGCTCCCGTCGGTGCAGGCGCCCAGGCAGCCGGTCAGGAAACCGGTGCCGACATCGGTGCTCTCATCGATGGAGGATTTCAGGCCGACCGGCCGGTCTGCCGGCCCGGCGACAACGGCTGCGCCCGCTTCGTCGGCGATTCCAAGGCGGTCGTGCCGAAGCGGGGCGGGGCGAAGCAGCCGGTGGTCATCGGCTCCTCGGTCTACATGCTGACCCCCTGGCAGGCGGAGCGCGAGCGCCGCTGCCTCGCGCTGGCCGGCTGGGCGGAAGCGCGGGGCGAGGGTGCCGACGCCATGGCCGCCGTCATGTGGGTGGTCGCCAACCGGGCCGCATCGGCGTTGCATCCGTCGCTGCCCTGCCGCGTCGTCGTCGCCGCCGGCCAGTTCGAACCCTTCTCCCCGCCGACGCAGGTTGAGCCGCAGAAGCGCCGCAAGCCGGCCAAGTCGGCGAAATCCCGCGGGAAGCAGGCGGAGTCCCAACAGGTGGCGGCGGACCCCCGCGCCGCCAACCGGGCCGAGGCCCGGCGCATCCTGGCGGAGATTGGCCGTCAGGCGCAGGTGATCCGGGCGGGCGGCATGCCGTCCTGGCCGAAGCCACGCACGGCGCCCGACCAGGAGGCGTTGCGCATTGCCCGCGGCCTCGCCTGGAGTCTGAACGACGACGAGATGCCCGATCCCACCGCGCGCGCCTTGCTGTTCTACAGCCCGCCGACCCAGGCGGCGCTCGGGCGCCAGAAGCCCAACTGGGCGGAGGCGCGGCTGCGTACCGCCTCCATCGGCGACCATTCCTTCTACCGCTATCCCACTCCGGCCGAGCGGACCAGCCCGGCCGAGACCCAAGTGGCTGAGACCCAAGTGGCCGAAGTCGGCGAGTAACACTCTGCCAATCTGGTTGCAGGTAGCCCCTCTCCCCTCGCGGGAGAGGGGTTGGGGTGAGGGGGGAATCACGGCCGGACGGCCGGAAAAGAGGCCTGCATTGCGTGTTCGCCTGCGGCGAATACCCCTCATCCCAACCCTTCTCCCACAAGGGGAGAAGGGCTTTGCACCAAAACTCTCCGGGCTTGGCAGCGTAGGACTATGGCGTCCGGCTACTCCCGCCGCCCGCCCAGCAGCATCTGCATCCGTGCCAGTTCCGGGGCGTTGCGCGCCTCCATCTTCTCCAGCACGCGGGCGCGGTGGGTCTCCACCGTGCGGATGCCGATGGAAAGCCGCTGGGCAATCGTCTTGTTCGGCAACCCCTCGGCCACCAGCTGCATCACCTCCAGCTCGCGCGGGCTGAGCAGGGCGAGCCGGCGGCGGATCTCCCCGGCCTCCACATCGGCGCGGCGGGCGGCGAGGTCGCGCTCGAAGGCTTCCTGCACCCGTTCGATCAGCAGATCCTCGTCGAAGGGTTTCTGCAGGAAATCCACGGCTCCCGCTCGGAAGGCGCGGACCGCGGCGGTCACGTCGCCATGGCCGGTGATGATGATGACGGGAAGGGTCAGCCCGCGGCGGACCATCTCCTGCTGCAAATCCAGCCCATCCATCCCCGGCATGCGGATGTCGAGGATCGCGCAGCCGGGCTGGTCGGGCGACGCGGCATCCAGGAATTCCGCTGCCGAGGCGCAGCAGCGCACCGACAGCCCGGCCAGATCCAGGTGAAGTGCCAGGGCGTCGCGCACCGCCTCGTCGTCGTCCACCACGAAGGCGACGGGCTTCTCGGTCGTCATGCTGGCTCTCCTTCCCTGTCCTTCGCGTGCACGGGAATGGTGAACTGGAACACGGTTCCCCCTTCTGCGCCAGTCGCGGCGCCACCGCCACTCCCGCTGCGCGCGGTCAGAGTGCCGCCATGGGACTCGACGATGGTGCGTACGATGGACAGCCCCAACCCCATGCCGGTCGGCTTGGTGGTGACGAAGGGCGCGAACAGGTTGCGCTCCACCACCTCGGCAAGGCCGGGTCCGGTGTCGCGCACGCCGATGGCGACGAAGCCGGGCTCGGCGGCGGGGCAGGCGAAGATCACGATGCGGCGCCGGCCCAGTGCTTCTTCCGGCCGGGTGGCGTCGGGCGTCATCGCCTCCGCCGCATTGCGGACGAGGTTCAGGATCGCCTGCTGCAATTGGACCGCATCGCCTGCGATGGCCGGCAGGGCTGGTGCGACCTCCGCGGCGATCTCCACCGCATGGCGGCTGGCGAGCGGGCCGGCCAGGGTCAGGCAGTCGGCGATCAGCGTGGCGACCGGCAGCGGCGTCCGGTCGCGCGCACCCTTGCGCACGAAGTCGCGCAGGCTGCGGATCACGCGGTCGGCGCGTTCCGCCTGGGTGACCGTCTTGTCGAGGATTTCGGCCAGGCGGGGGGACGCCTCCTCCATCCGAGCGATCTTGCGGGCGGCGCGGGCGTAGCCCATGGTCGCCGCCAGCGGCTGGTTCAGTTCATGGGCCAGCGCCGCCGCCATTTCCCCCGCCTCGATCAGGCGGGAGGCGTGGGCGAGGTCGGATTGCCGCACCCGCAGTCTGTCCTCCACCCGGCGGCGTTCGCTGACCACGGCGCCCAGCAGCAGGATGGTGATGGCGAGCGTCAGCATCAGAAGCTGGAAATGCGCCATGCGCGCGGTGTCGACGCCGGTCGCCTGGATGGCGGCGATCAGGCCGGCCTGGGTGGCGGCCGAGGCCAGCACCGCCCCGCCCCGCCCGTGCCGCACCGCGACCGCGATGGCCGGCAGGAACAGCAGGTAGAAATGCTCGTACTGCGACGAGCCCAGCGGACCGAAATCCAGCCACAGGGTGAAGCCGATCAGCGCGCCGTGGGCCAGACTCTCCGCCGCTCCACTCCAGGACCAGCGCAGCGCCGGCATGCGCCGTGCCATCAGCACCATCGGGGTCAGGACGGCGATGCCGATGATCTCGCCGGTCCAGAAGCGCAGCAGCACCTCTGGAAAGCGCGCCCAATCGAACAGCCCGGCCGCCGTGTGGACGGCGATGAAGCCCAGCCCGATGACCAGAACCGCTGCCGCGCTGCCGCCGAGCAGCAGGACGATGTCCCGCAGGCTGGACAGCCCCGGATCGATCATCTTGCGCAGCATCCCACCCGCCGCCCCATAGCCCAGGGCGACGATTCCGTTGGCCAGCAGCGCCGTTCCCAGACCGACCGGGAGGTCGCGGACCACGATGTCGGCGGCGGTCAGCCCCAGCCAGACCAGCGGCACCGCGCGCAGGCCCAGCAGCACCGACAGCCCCATCATCAGGCCGGCCGGCGGATTCCACGGCGTGATGTTGATCGACGACACCGCATGGATGAAGCTGATCCAATCCAGGAACAGTTGGGCGGCCAGATAGGCCGGAATGAACATCCATCGGCGGCGGACAGTCTGTGGCATGGACCGATGGTAACGCCAACCGGCGTCCACTGCATCAGGTGAAATGATCCACCCCGTATTACTACGGACATTCGGTAGGGTGTCACGCGACCCTTTCCGGTCCGTATTTCCCGGCATGGACAGACTGCGGCCGATTTCCGATCATCAAGGGGTCCCTGCATATGATTCGAAAGTCACGATGGCGAGCCTTCGGCGCATTCTGCTGGCAACCGACCTGGAACCGAAATCGGATCGCGCCCTGGAGCGCGCCGTCCAGCTCGCCCGCCGGTTCGATGCGGAGCTGACGGCGCTGCATGTCGTCGACGGCACCGGCGGTCCCTATGGCTGCCTGCCGCTGCACCATGTGGAAGCGGAACTCCAGCGCCATATCCTGGCCGTGCCGGGCGGGGCGGACATCCGATCCCAGGCGGTCGCGGTGCGCGGCGAGGCCGTCGAACACCGGGTCGCCGGCTATGCCGGGCTGTGGCTTCCCGACCTCATCGTGGTGGGGCTGCACCAGCGCGACCGGGTGGCGGACCTGTTCCTGGCCTCCACCGTCGAGCGCATCGCCATCGCCGATGGGACGCCGATGCTGATCGTGCGCGACAAGCCGCTCCAGCCCTATCTGCGGGCGCTGGTGCCGGTCGACTTCTCCGAACGCTCGCGCCCGTCGGTGGACTGTGTGCGGATGCTGATGCGGGAGGGAAGCATCCACCTGCTGCATGTCGTCGATCTGCCGGGGATGGCGGGCCGATCCAGTTCTCCCCTGGACACGGGGCAGGCCGCGCACGATTTCCGGAAAGTGCTGGGCAGCCCGTCCGCAGAATCGGATCAGGAACCGGCGGTCGAGACGATCCTGCTCACCGGCTCTCCGGGGCGGCGGATCGTCGATCTCGCGCGGGACGGACGGTACGATCTGGTCGCCCTGGGCTCCGCCCGGCGCAGCGGCGTTTCCCGTGCCCTGCTGGGCAGCACGGCCTCCGACGTGATCGAGGCGCTGCCCTGTGACGTGCTGATCGGCGGTACGGCCGGCATCCGGTCCCCGGCGACCGTCCCGACCTTTGGCCTTAATGGAGAATCAGATGGCGGAGAACCAGATGGCCATCACTGAGCTTTTTTCCGCGGCCGACGTCATCCTCGACGCCGCTCCCGCCGACAAGCCGGCCCTGCTCGACCGGCTGGCGGCGGAGGCGGCGACCCGCAGCGGCCGGCCTGCGCCGGAAATCCTGGGCGCCCTGCTGGCGCGGGAGAAGATCGGCTCCACCGCGCTGGGCAAGGGCGTGGCCTTTCCGCATACGGAACTGGCCGATCTCGCGGAGCCGGTCGTCCTGTTCGCCCGGCTCCAGCGCGCGGTCGACTTCGACGCGCGCGACGACGAACCGGTCGACCTCGTCTTCCTGGCTCTGTGGCCTGCATCGAACCGCAAGGGGCTGCTGACCGCCATGTCGGAGATCTGCGGGGCGTTGCGCGATCCGCAATCGGTTCGCCGGCTGCGCGGTGCGCAGACGCCCGAAGACGCCGCCCGGCTCCTCCTCCAGGCCGTCGCCCGCGATGCGGAGGATTCCGACCTCGTCAAGGACCCGGACGGCCTGCTGCCCGGCCTCTGACCCCGCCTGTTCCCGCCGCCTCTTCGACCGTAGGACTTCATGCCCGACGCACTGCTGCTCCTGATCGCCGTTGGCTTCCCGTTCGCCGGCGCGCTCGTCGCCGGGATGTTGCCGACGCACGCGCGCAACGCGGCGGCGTGGCTGGCCGGCGGCGTGGCGCTGGTCGGGCTGGCGATGGTGTGGTCGGCCTATCCGACGGTGTCGGCGGGCGGCGTGGTCCGCCATTCGGCAGACTGGATGCCGATGCTGGGGCTGGACTTCTCCTTGCGCATGGACGGCTTCGCCTGGCTGTTCGCCGGGCTGGTGTTCTGCGTCGGTGCGCTGGTGGTGGTCTATGCCCGCTATTACATGGCGGCCGAGGATCCGGTGCCGCGCTTCTTCGCCTTCCTTCTCGCCTTCATGGGGTCGATGACGGGGGTGGTGCTGTCGGGCAACCTGATCCAGCTCGCCTTCTTCTGGGAGCTGACCAGCCTCTTCTCCTTCCTGCTGATCGGCTATTGGCACCACACCGCCGCCGCGCGCGACGGCGCGCGCATGGCGCTGACCGTCACGGCGACCGGCGGCCTCTGCCTGTTCGCGGGCGTGCTGATCCTCGGCCACATCGTCGGCAGCTACGATCTGGACGCCGTGCTGGCGGCGGGCGACCGCATCCGCGCGCATCCGCTCTATCTGCCGGCGCTGGTGCTGATCCTGCTCGGTGCCCTGACCAAGAGCGCGCAGTTCCCCTTCCATTTCTGGCTGCCGCACGCCATGGCGGCGCCGACCCCGGTGTCGGCCTATCTGCATTCGGCGACGCTGGTGAAGGCCGGCGTCTTCCTGATGGCGCGGCTGTGGCCGGTGCTGGCGGGGACGGAGGCGTGGTTCTGGATCGTCGGCACGGCGGGGCTCGCCACCCTGCTGCTCGGCGCCTACATCGCCATCTTCCAGCATGACCTGAAGGGGCTGCTCGCCTATTCGACCATTAGCCATCTCGGCCTGATCACCCTGCTGCTGGGGCTGAACAGCGAGCTGGCGATGGTGGCGGCGATCTTCCACGTCATCAACCACGCGACCTTCAAGGCCTCGCTGTTCATGGCCGCCGGCATCATCGACCACGAGACGGGGACGCGCGACATCCGGCGCCTGTCCGGCCTGAACCGCTTCATGCCCTTCACCGCCCGCCTCGCCCTGATCGCCGCGGGCGCCATGGCGGGCGTGCCGCTGCTGAACGGTTTCCTGTCCAAGGAGATGTTCTTCGCCGAGGCGCTGTCGGCCAAGGAGCCGCTGCCGATCTTCTTCGACGTGCTGCCGGTCGCCGCGATGGTGGCGAGCGCCTTCAGCGTCGCCTATTCGCTGCGCTTCATCCATGGCGCCTTCTTCGGGCCGGATCCGGTGGATTTGCCGAAGAAGCCGCACGAGCCGCCGGCCTGGATGCGCTTCCCGGTGGAAATCCTGGTGCTGGCCTGCATCGTCATCGGCATCCTGCCGGCCGCCACCGTGGGACCCTACCTCGACATGGCCGCCCGCGCGGCGCTGGGGGCGGCGACGCCCGAATACAGCCTCGCGGTCTGGCACGGCTTCAACCGCCCGCTGCTGATGAGCATGATCGCCTTCGCCGCCGGGCTCGGCCTCTACCGTCTGCTCCAAGGTCATCTCGCCAAGGGGATCGAGGGGCCGCCGCTGATCCGCGCGTTCGAAGGCCGGCGCATGTTCGAACGGACGATGGTGTTCCTGTCCTGGCGCCTCGCCCGCACGGCCGAGGGGCTGGTCGGCACCCGCCGCTTGCAGCCGCAGCTGAGGCTGGTGGTGTGCGCGGCGGTGCTGGCCGCCGGCGCGGCGGTCTGGCTGCGCGGTCTGGCTCCGGGCAACCTGCTGCCGGCGGGCATCGACCCGGTGCTGGCGCTGATCTGGGGGCTGGGCGCCGCCTTCGCGCTGGGGGCCGCCTGGCAGGCGAAGTTCCACCGGCTGGCGGCGCTGATCCTGCTGGGCGGCGCCGGGCTGGTCGTCTGCGTCACCTTCGTCTGGTTCTCCGCCCCCGACCTCGCGCTCACCCAGCTGCTGGTGGAGGTCGTCACCACCATCCTGCTGCTGCTGGGGCTGCGCTGGCTGCCCAAGCGGCTGGACGTTCCCGGCACCCGCGGGTCGGAGGCGGTCACCCTGGGCCGCCGCCTGCGCGACCTCGGCATCGCCATCGCCGCCGGGGCGGGCATGGCGGGGCTGTCCTTCGGCGTGATGACCCGCCTGCCGCCGGAGCTTCTGGCCCAGCATTTCCTGGAACTCGCCTACAGCGAGGGCGGCGGCACCAACGTAGTCAACGTCATCCTGGTCGATTTCCGCGGCTTCGACACCATGGGGGAGATCACCGTGCTGGGGGCGGTGGCGCTGACCGCCTATGCCCTGCTGCGCCGTTTCCGCCCGGCGCCGGACAGCGTCGACGTGCCCGAACAGCAGCGCGACCAGAGCGCCTTCGACGCCTCCCGGCCCGACCGCAAGGACGGCGACACGGCGGCGGAGTGGCTGTTCATCCCGTCGCTGATCGCGCGGCTGCTGTTCCCGGTGATCCTGCTGGTGGCGTTGTTCCTGCTGCTGCGCGGCCACGACCTGCCGGGCGGCGGCTTCGCGGCCGGGCTGACCGTGGCCATCGCCATGATCCTGCAATACATGTTCGGCGGTACCCAGTGGGTGGAGGCGCGGCTGCGCATCCTGCCGATGCGCTGGATGGGGATCGGCATTCTGCTGGCCGGCGGCACCGGGCTCGGCGCCTGGATCTTCGGCCGGGCCTTCCTGACCAGCTATTTCGCCTACGCCGAGCTGCCGGTCCTGGGGAAGATTCCGGTGGCGAGCGCCCTGCTGTTCGACATCGGCGTCTTCGCCCTGGTGGTGGGCGCCACCATCCTGATCCTGATCGCGCTGGCCCGCCAGTCGCTGCGCGGCCACCGTGCCGCGGCCCCGCGCCCGGCAGAGATGCCGGCCATTCCCGATCGCGTGCCGTCCGCCGTGGGAGACGACTGACATGGAACTGATCCTTTCGCTCGGCATCGGCGTGCTGACCGGCTCCGGCGTGTGGCTGCTGCTGCGGCCCCGCACCTTCCAGGTGATCGTCGGCCTGTCGCTGCTGTCCTATGCCGTCAACCTGTTCATCTTCTCCACCGGCGGCCTGCGCACCGGCGCCGAACCGATCCTGGAGGGCGGCCGGGCCGGCAACCTCGCCATGCATGCCGACCCGGTGCCGCAGGCGCTGGTGCTGACCGCCATCGTCATCGGCTTCGCCACCACCGCCCTGTTCCTCGTCCTGCTGCTCGCGACCCGCGGCCTGACCGGGACCGACCATGTCGACGGAAAGGAGAAGAGCCGGTGACCGGCTGGATGGATCACCTGACCATCGCGCCCATCGTTCTGCCCATGCTGGCCGGTGCGCTGATGATGCCGATCGACGAGCGGCGGCGCACGCTGAAGGCCGTGATCGGCATGGCGTCGGCGCTGGCATTGCTGGGGCTGGCCATCCTGGCGATGACGGTCGCGGACCAGGGCGCGGCCGGCGTCCGCGTCTACCGGCTGGGCGACTGGCCGGCCAATTTCGGCATCGTGCTGGTTCTGGACCGCTTCGCCGCGCTGATGCTGGTGCTGACCGGCATCCTGGGGGTGGCGGCCCTGCTGTTCGCGCTGCCGCGCTGGCAGAAGGCGGGCGCGCATTTCCATTCGCTGTTCCAGTTCCAGCTGATGGGGCTGAACGGCGCCTTCCTGACCGGCGACCTGTTCAACCTGTTCGTCTTCTTCGAGATCATGCTGGCCGCCTCCTACGGGCTGGCCCTGCACGGCTCGGGCATTGCGCGGGTGCGGGCGGGGCTGCACTACATCGCCATCAACCTGTCGGCCTCGCTGCTGTTCCTGATCGGGGTCAGCATGATCTACGGCATCTCCGGCACCCTCAACATGGCCGATCTGGCCGGACGCGTCGCCGGGCTGGCGGCGGAGGACCGCGGACTGCTGGAGGCCGGGGCGGCCATTCTGGGCGTCGCCTTCCTGATCAAGGCAGGGATGTGGCCGCTGGGCTTCTGGCTGCCCAACACCTATTCCACCCTGGGTGCTGCCTCTGCCGCCATCGTCTCCATCCTCAGCAAGGTCGGCGTCTATGCCGTGCTGCGGCTGTGGCTGCTGGTGTTCGGCGACGGGGCCGGCGCCTCCTCCGGCTTCGGCGGCACTGTCCTGCTGGTCGGCGGGCTGCTGACCATCGGCTTCGGGTCCATCGCCGTGCTGGCGACGCAGAACATGGCGCGGCTGGCCGGGGCCAGCGTGCTGGTGTCGTCCGGCACGCTGCTTGCCGCCATCGGCGCCGGGCAGCTGTCGGTGACCGGCGGCGCCCTGTTCTATCTCGCCAGTTCGGTTCTGGCGGTCGCCGGCTTCTTCCTGGTGGTGGAGCTGGTGGAGCGCGGACGCGCCGTCGGTGCCGACGTGCTGGCGGTGACCCGCGAGGCGTACGGAGAGGGCGATGACGAGGACTCCGACGATGGCGGGGCCGGCGTCGCCATTCCGGCGACGATGGCGATCCTCGGCATCGGCTTCATGTCCAGCGCGTTGCTGCTCGCCGGCCTGCCGCCGCTGTCGGGCTTTCTCGCCAAATTCGCCATCCTGTCGCCGCTGCTGGCCGCCGGCCCGGACGTGCCGGTCACCACCTGGGTGCTGATGGCGGCGCTGGTCCTGTCCGGGCTGGCGACGGTGGTGGCGATGACACGCGCCGGTATCGACGCCTTTTGGGCCTCCTCCTCCGATGAGGCGCCGCGCGTGCGGGTGGCGGAGCTCGCGCCGGTCCTGCTTCTGCTCGCCCTCAATGTGGCGCTGACGGTCCAGGCCGGGCCGGCGATGCGCTACATGGAGGACACCGCAAGGTCGCTGCATGCGCCGCGCGACTACACCGGTGCGGTGATGTCCGTGACCCGCGCTCCGGGGATGGGAGGCAAGGAATGAGAGCGACGGTCAAGAGATGGCTTCCCTACCCCATGATGGCGGCGACCCTGCTGGGGGTCTGGCTGCTGCTGAACGAAAGCGTGGCGCCGGGCACGGTCATCCTGGGCGGTGTGCTGTCGCTGGCGACGGGGGCGACGCTGAGCACGCTGGACCTGCCGGCCGGGCGGTTCCGCCGGCCGCGGGCCGCGCTGTCGCTGCTGCTGCTGGTGCTGGTGGATATCGTCCGCTCCAACATCGCCGTCGCGAAGATCATCCTGCGGCCGGGCAAGGGAGAGCGGGTGTCGGGTTTCCTGCGCATCCCGCTCGAACTCAAGGCGCCCTACGGGCTGGCGACGCTGGCCTGCATCCTGACCGCCACCCCCGGCACGGTGTGGGTCGCCTATGACCGGTCGCGCAACACCATCCTGCTGCACATCCTCGACCTTGTGGACGAGCAGGAGTGGATCGACCTCATCAAGGGGCGGTACGAGACGCGGTTGATGGAGCTGTTCGAATGATCGTCAAATTGCTGATTGGAACGATCTTCCTGACCCAGATTCTGCTGGTCGCCGCCATGGCCTTCGCGGCCTTCCGGGTGCTGCGCGGACCGCGGGCGCAGGACCGCGTGCTGGGAATGGACGCCCTCTATGTCACGGCGACCATGCTGCTGCTGACCTTCGGCATCCGCACCGGCAGCATCCTGTATTTCGAGGCGGCGCTGATCATCGCCCTGCTGGGATTCGTGTCGACGGCGGCGCTGGCGAAGTTCCTGATGCGCGGGGAGGTGATCGAATGACCCATCTGGCCGAAATTCCCGCCTGGGCGGCGGTCCTGACCGCCCTGCTGCTGCTGACCGGCGCCGTCCTGACGCTGATCGGAACGGTCGGCCTGCTGCGCTTCGACAGCTTCTACCAGCGGGTCCACGCCCCGACGCTGGGCGCGACACTTGGCATCGGCTGCATCCTGCTGGCCTCGATGCTGTTCTTCTCAGTGCTCGAATCGCGGGCGATCATCCACGAGCTGCTGATCACCGCCCTGATGGTGGTCACCACCCCGATCACCCTGATGCTGCTGGCCCGCGCCGCCCTCTACCGCGACCGCATCGAGGGAAGCGACGAGGTGCCGCCGCCGCCTTCGGAATGAGAGTTCCCCTCAAATCCGTTGCAGCCGCCCCATCAGCTGCGGATTGTCCCAATTCGGCTGCCGGTCCTCGATCGCCACGCGGTGGGGCAGGGGGGTGTCGCGTTCCAGCACCACCTCGACCCAGCGCGGCACCAGCTCGTTGTTGAGGTCGTCCAAAATGGCGAGCGCCAGCGCCTCCAGCCCGTCCGCGAAGCCGGCGAACTCCGCCAGATAGGCGGCGACGGAGGCCGGGTCCGCCACCAGCCGGTCGGGCACCAGACGCAGGGTCAGGCGCGTGCCGGCCATCGGCTCGCCGTGCAGCTCCACCAGATAATCGTGGCGGGCGTCGGGGGAGGGGCGGGTGGTCAGGCGCTCTCGCCTCATGCCGAAACTCCGAGCCCGGCCTGCCCGGCGCGGGTCAGCTTCACCCAACTGCGGGCGCCCGACTGGAAGGACAGCCCGCCGCTGTAGCCCACCGCCCGCACGCTGTCGGCGAAGACCTGGATCAATTCCACCCGCAGCTCCGGCGGCAGGGCGGCGTGGCTGCGCAGGATCAGGTCGAAATGGTTCGGCCGCACCAGCCCGTCCAGCTGCATCGGCCCGAAGCGGCTGAGGTCCAAGTCGATGAGGAACCGGCTTCCGGGCTTGCCGCGCGGTTTGCCCTCGCCCTCCTCGTCCTCCTTCAGGGGATGGACATGCAGCTTGATCGGCTTCGGGCCGCTCGAATCCATCAGCGGGATGGTGTAGCTGCGCCAGTCGCCCGGCAGCGGTTCCGCGGCCTCGCGGCGCAGCCCTTCGAAATCCTTCTCCAGCCGGTCCAGCAGGTCGCGCCGCCCGGCCTTGTCGAGCGCGGATGAGGCATCGTCGCCGAGCCAGCCGCGGGCATCGCCGCCGCGCATCGCCGCCAGGAAGAAGCCCAGCGCCGCGGTCAGCTTGCGGTTCGGCTGCGGCATGGTCGCCAGCATCGACTTCGCCAGCGCCGGGTCCGACGCCGCCAGCGTTGCCATCAGCTGCCGCATCGCCGGCCAGTCGCGCTCGCCGAGCGGACCCGGCGGGCCGGGCAGGGTGGGGGCCGCCGCCTGGGTCGCCAGGGCGAGGTCGGTGAGCGCCGCGGTGACCTTGGCCCCCGGCGGCAGGCTGGCCGACACGTTGAGGGCCAGCATGCCCTGCCTGGTCGCCAGGATCGGCTGACCCTGCGGCGTGCTGCCGGCGACCGTGCCGCGCAGGACGGGGGTGTCAGGCGGGACTGCGGGGTCCGTGCCTTCCGGGAGCGGCGGCTGGCTGCCGGTCTGGCTTCCGCCCTGGCCGCCCCGTCCGCCGGCTTCGGGGTCGCCGGGCGGGCGCGGCTGTTGCGGAGGCGGGGTGACGGTCAGGATCTTCAACGCCACCGTGGCGCCGCGCGGCAGGTCGGGCGGCTCGGCGGGGGTGCCGGCGGTTGTGCCGGACGGCTGTTCCGGTGTCGCCGGAGATCCCGCGCCGGGATGTGCCGCATCGCCGCCCAGCTGGACCGGTGTGCCGAAGGTTGCGCTGCCACCGGCCATCGGCGGCGCCGGCATTGACGGCCCGGCGGGTGCCGACGTGGCGGGTGCCCCGGCCTCGGGCTTGGCAGGCCCGGCCGGGTTGGTGCCGGCTGGGGAGGGGGCTGGCGGTTGGGGCGCGGCGCCGCCGGACGGTGCGGCCGGAGTTGGCTTGGCGCCCGATCCGCCGGCGATCACCAGCGCCGGCACCACCGTGCCGGGCAGCAGCGGTGGCAGCGCGGGCGTCGTTGTCGGGGCGGGGGTGGGCAGCAGGACGGCGGGGGTCGCGGCATTTCCGGGTGCCGGGCTGCCCGACGGCGTGGCTGCGGCCGTCCCGCCCGCCGCCGTTCCGGCCGGGGTGCCCAGCGCCTGCAGCAGGATCAGCGCGGTGGGCTTGGCCGGGACCGTCGCCGCTGTGCTGGGCGTCGATGTGCCGGCGCCGGGCGTGATCTGGACGGTGACCGGCTTGTCGGGCGGCAGTTCCGCCTTGCTGTCGAGCAGCAGTTCGCCCGCCGCCGTGCGCACGCGGGTCAGACCTTCCGGCGTCTGGCCGGCGACGGTGCCGGTCAGCACCACCGGGCGGGTCACCTCCGGCAGCCGCTCGGGCAGCCGGACGACCGTGGCCTCGGCCGTGACGGGGGCGGGCGTGGCGGGGGCCGCCACGGCGGTGGCGGCAGCGGGCGTGACCGATGGTGGGAGCGCCCCGCCCATCGGTTCCGCTACTTGGAGCCGGCCAGCAGCCGCTGCACGATCGCCTCGACGTCGCGCGCCGCGTCGCAGGCGGGCGAGCGGGTCAGCAGCGGGGTCTGGTTGCGGATGGCGTCGCGCACCTTCAGGTCGCGGCGGATGATGCCCGCCAGCGCCGGCTTGTATTTCAGGAAGTTCTGGCAGGCCTTCAGGATGGTGCCGTAGGTGCGTTCGCCGTCCTTCACGCTCTGCGCCATGTTCACCACGATCCGCAGGTCGGCCGACGGGTTGGTGGCATGGGTCAGCTTGATGAAGGCATAGGCGTCGGTCAGCGAGGTCGGCTCGTCCGTCGTCACCACCAGCGTGGTGCCGGCCGGCCCCGACAGGGTGCGCACCGTGCGGTCGACGCCGGCGCCCATGTCCATCACCACCCGGTCATAGCTCCTGGCCAGTTCCAGCAGGTCGTTGCGCAGGCCCGACAGGCGCTGGCTGGGCAACTGCGCCAGCGTGCCCGAGCCCGACCGGCCGGCGATGATGTCGAACCCGGTGTCGGGGAAGTGCTGCGCCGCCTTGGCCAGCGTCACTTCGCCGTTGATGACGGCGCCCAGATCGTTCTTGGGCGAAAAGCCCAGCTGGATATCGACGTTGGCGAGGCCGAGGTCGCCGTCGAACAGCAGGGTGTTCATTCCCGCCTTGGTCAGGGCGTGGCTGAGCGTGATGGAGAACCACGTCTTGCCGACGCCGCCCTTCCCGCTGGCCACGGCGATGACGTTGGCGCCGCGCAGCGGGCGAACGTTCTTGAGGGCGGCCGGGAACACCGGATCGGTCATGGCAGGGTCCTCGACGAGGGGGAACTGGAGGCTTTTGCCTTGGTTGCGGATTTTGCGGTTGCGGGTTTCGTTGGCTTTGCGGCGGTGGACCTGCGTGGCGGCGGGGGTGGCGGCGCCGGCTCGATCTCCGGCTCGTCGTCCTCCGGCTCATAGCCCCGCCCGAAGGTCGGCTTGCGCATGGGCGTATGGTCCGGCTCATGATCCGGCTGCCCGTCGTCTTCCTCGTCCCAGTCCGCGGTGCGGGCGGTGCGGCGCGGTGCCGACTCCTTGGCGGCGGGCGCCTTCTCCTCGGCCGGGATCATCAGGCGGGCGAGCGCCAGCGGGTTCAGGGCGGTCAACCCCTCCGCCACCTTGGACGATACGCTGGCGTCGCAGAAGGACAGCCGGGCGCGGGCGGCGATCGCCAGCAGGCTGCCCAGCCGGCGGGTCATGTCCAGCCGGGTGACCAGCATCCGCCGCACGCCCACCGCCTTGAAGGCCAGCGCCATGTCGGCGGCCTCCAGCGCGTCCAGCCCGGCGGGCAGCACCAGCACCGGCTCCACCTCCCCGGCGCCGAGCAGGGAGCGGAGATCCTGCATGTCCTCGGCGTCGAAAGGGTTGCGCCCGGCGGTGTCCACCAGCACGAGGTCGGTGCGGCGGTGCACCTCGAAAGCGCCGGCCAGCGCGTCGGGATCCTCCACCGTCGCCAGCTTCAGCTTCATCAGCCGGGTGAAGGCGGCCAGCTGGTCGACGCCGCCGGCCCGCACCGTGTCGGTGGTGATGACGCCGACCGAGCATTGCCTGAAGACGGCGCGGGCCGCCAGCTTGGCCGCGACCAGCGTCTTGCCCGATCCCGGCGGGCCGACCAGCGCCAGCGGTTTCACCGGGTTGCGCCCGTCCGGCAGCGGATTGAAGGTGAAATAGGAATCGAGCGCCGAGCCCAGCGCCAGCCGCGGATCCTCGGTGTCGAGGCCCGACGCGGCATCGATCAGCTGTTCGGCCAGGGTGGCGGGAACGCCGTGGCGCTGCAGGGCGTCGGCCACCACCTCGCCCACGTCGATCTCGGGTTCGACCGGCTTCGGCGGGGCCTTGGCCCGGCCGCCGCGCGCAGTGCCGGAAACGGGGGTGGCCGGCAGGTCGTCCTCTTCCACCGCCGCCGTGACGCGCACGCCGCCGCCTTCCTCCTCGCGCGTCGCGACGATGATGGCGTCGTCGCCCAGCGACTGGCGCACCATCCGCATGGCGTCGGACATGGTCTTGGCGTGGAAGGACTTCAGCCGCATCGGCGGTGCCTTCCGTCAGGCAAGGGGGGGAGAACGGCGCGCATCATCAGATCTGCCCCAGGGTCTTGATGCGGGCCTTCGGGTGGATCTCGTTCTGGGACATGACCACGGTCGCCGGCCGGAACCGCTCCACGATGGAGCGGACGAACGGCCGGATCAGCGGGCTGGTCAACAGAACGGGGCTCTCGCCCATCATGGCATGTCGCTCGAAGGTTTGGCGGACGGAGGTGATGAACTGCTGCAGGCGGGACGGGGCCATCGTCAGCTGCCGGTCGTCGCCGTCGCCCACCAGGGACTCGGCGAACGCCTGCTCCCATTCGGGCGACAGGGTGACGAGCGGGATGAAGCCCATCTCGTTCGTGTTCGCGTCGCAGATCTGCCGGGCAAGGCGGGACCGCACATGCTCGGTGATCTGGGTGATGCTGCGGGTCTGGCTGGTCGCTTCGGATACCCCTTCCAATATCGTGGGAAGATCCCGGATCGAGACGCGTTCGGCAAGGAGATTCTGCAACACCCGTTGCAATCCGCCCACAGTGATCTGATTCGGCACCACATCGGCGATCAGCTTCTGGTGTTCCTTGTCGGTCTCGTCCAGCAGCTTCTGCGTCTCGGTGAAGGACAGCAGCTCCTGCATGTTGTCCTTGATCAGCTCGGTCAGATGGGTGGTGACGACGGTCGACGGGTCGACCACGGTGTAGCCCTTGAACAGCGCCTCCTCGCGATAGCCGGGCTCGATCCAGATGGCGGGCAGGCCGAAGGTCGGCTCCACCGTCTGTTCGCCGGGCAGGCTCATGGCGTCGCCGCGCGGGTCCATCACCAGCAGCATGTTGGGCCGGATGTCGCCGCGTCCGGCCTCGATCTCCTTCACGCGGATGATGTAGGTGTTGGGCGGAAGCTGCAGGTTGTCCTGGATGCGCACGGCGGGCATGACGAAGCCGACTTCGCCGGCGATCTGCCGGCGCAGGCCCTTGATCTGGTCGGTCAGCCGGTGGCTCCCCGCCTGCGGCTGGTTGATCAGCGACAGCAGGCCATAGCCCAGCTCCAGCCGGATCAGGTCGATGGCGAGCGCGGTGGAGATCGGCTCGTCCGGTGCCGGTCCGGCTCCGGGCATGCCGCCCGGCCCGGCGCCCGCCGCGGCCTCCTCCGCCGCGGCGGCCTCCTCCGCCTCCTTCTTCGCGCGCAGGCGCGGCATGTACCAGGCGGCGGCACCCACGATCCCGATGACCGGGGCCAGCGTCAGGATCGGCATGCCCGGCAGCAGGGCCAGCACGCCGATGGCGCCGGCCGACAGGGCCAGCGCCTGGCTGTGGCCGGTCAGCTGCCCCACCACGGCCTTGTCGGTGGAGCCGCCCATGCCGGCCTTCGACACCAGGAAGCCGGCGGAGATCGAGATGACCAGTGCCGGGATCTGGGAGACGAGGCCGTCGCCGATGGTCAGCTTGGTGAAGGTGTCCAGCGCCTGCATCACCGGCATGTCGTGGCGCAGGACCGCGATGGTCACGCCGCCGATGATGTTGATGAACATGATCATCAGGCCGGCGACCGCGTCGCCCTTCACGAACTTCGACGCACCGTCCATCGAGCCGAAGAAGGCGCTTTCGTCCTCAAGCTCCTTGCGCCGCGCCCGCGCGGTGGTTTCGTCGATCATGCCGGCTGACAGGTCGGCGTCGATGGCCATCTGCTTGCCGGGCATGGCGTCGAGGGTGAAGCGCGCCGCCACCTCGGCGATGCGGCCCGAGCCGGCGGTGATGACCTTGAAGTTCACGATGGTCAGGATGGCGTAGATGATCACGCCGATGACGAAATCGCCGCCCATGACGAGGTTGGCGAAGGCCTCGATGACATGGCCGGCGGCCGAGGTGCCCTCATGCCCCTGCGTCAGGATCAGGCGCGTGGAGGCCATGTTCAAGGACAGGCGCAGCAGCGTGGTGATCAGCAGGATCGTCGGGTAGGAGGACAGCTCCAGCGGCTTCTCGATGAACAGCACCACCATCAGGATCAGGATGGAGACGGTGATGTTCAGCCCCAGCATCATGTCGAGCATGACGCTGGGCAGCGGCATGATCAGCCCGACCACGACGATCAGGATGCCGATGGCCATCGCCACGTCGCCGCGCTTCAGCGACGATTTGGCGACCGCCCACATCTCGCCGAAGGCGGCCATGTTGCCGGGACCGCCGCCCCCGCCGCCGCCCCCACCCCCGCCATTCTGTTCCGTCAGCGCCATGGATGCTCCCGCCGCTCAGGGCCCGGTCCCGGACCGGCCGTCAGGCCGTCGCCCGTTCTTCGTTGCCCGGAGCGGGCACGCTGCGGCCCTCGTCGCCGTACTGCTTCAGCTTGTTTCGCAGCGTGCGGATCGAGATGCCCAGGATGTTGGCGGCATGGGTGCGGTTGCCCAGGCAGTGGGTCAGCGTCTCCAGGATCAGGTCGCGCTCCACGTCGGCCACCGTGCGGCCGATCAGCGCCGCCAGACCGGCACCGGTCCCACCGGCATTGGCCGCGGCGGCGGCACCGCTGTTGGCGGCCATGCCGTAGGGACCGGCCTTGCCGCCCTTGGGCGGGCCGTAGCTGGTCGGCAGGGCGCCCGGCGGCGGCACGACCAGCGGGACGGCCGGCTGCGGCGGCTGGGGCGCATGCGGCTGCGCAACGGGCACCGTGCCGCCGGGGCCGGCGAACGGGTTGGCGACCGGCGAGTCGGCGGGGATGGAGGCCTGGGCGCTGCCTTCCGGCGCCAGCATCTTGCTGGTCAGCATGATGGCTTCCGGCCCCACCTCCTCACCGCGCGACAGCAGGACGGCGCGATGCATGGTGTTTTCCAGCTCGCGCACGTTGCCGCGCCAGTGATGGGTCTTCAGCATCAGGAGGGCGTCCTCGGTCAGGCGCTTGTCGCCCAGCCCGTTGGCCTCCGCGTATTTCTTCAGGAAATGCTCGGCGATCATTGGGATGTCGGCCGGGCGTTCGCGCAGAGACGGGATCGCCACGCTGAACACGTTCAGGCGGAAATACAGATCCTCGCGGAAATTGCCGGAGCGGACCTCCGCCTCCAGATTGCGGTTGGAGGTGGCGATCAGGCGGACATTGACCTTCACCGGCTGGCTGGAGCCGATGCGGTCGATCTCCTTCTCCTGGATGGCGCGCAGCAGCTTGGCCTGCAGGCGCGGATGCATCTCCGACAGCTCGTCCAGCAGAAGGGTGCCGTTGTTGGCCTCCTCGAACTTGCCGAGACGCCGGGCCACCGCGCCGGTGAAGGCGCCCTTCTCGTGTCCGAACAGCTCCGATTCCAGCAGGTTTTCCGGGATGGCGGCGCAGTTCACCGCGACGAAGGGCTCGTTGGCCCGCCGGCTCTTGCGGTGGATGAAGCGGGCCATCAGCTCCTTGCCGGTGCCGCTCTCGCCGGTGATCATCACCGAGGCGTCGCTGGGCGCCACCTGCTCGGCCAGCCGCAGGGTCGCCAGCATGGCCGGGTCGCTGCAGACGATGGAATGGCTTTCCTCAGCCACCGCCTCCAGCACCGCGGCGATCAGCTCGGCATTCGGCGGCAGCGGCAGATATTCCTTGGCGCCGGCGCGGATGGCCCGCACGGCGGCGGCCGCATCGGTGCCGATGCCGCAGGCGACCACCGGGATGGTGATCCGCTCCGACTTCAGGCTGTCGATGAAGGTCGCGATGTCCAGCTTGACGTCGATCATCACCAGATCGGCACCGGCGGCGGCACGCAAGGCGGTCAGCGCCCCTTCGATGCTGTCGGTGTGCGACACCTTGGCCCCCCGCTTCATGGCGATCTTGCCGGCGGCGGTGATGTAGCCTTCCAACGTTCCAACGATCAGCAGACGCATAGCCTTACGCTCCCACTCTCGGGGCTTCCCGGTCGAAATACTGGATCCGCTTTCCAGGCGGCAGGACGGCGTTCAGGAGCATCTCCAGACGCCGCGGATTCTCCTGGCGCGCGATGGATACGGCGCCGATGGTAAAGAGGGTCTTGACCAGCGCGTCCTCCTCCGCCGACCGCTCCACCTTGGCGGCGAGCGGGGAGAGGACGACGTTGCCGAGCACGGCCCCGTAGAAGGTCGTCAGCAAGGCCAGCGCCATCGCCGGCCCGATGGCCGACGGGTCGCTCAGGCTGCCCAGCATCTGCACGAGGCCGACCAGCGTGCCGATCAGCCCCATGGCCGGCGCCACTTCCGACGCGCGGCGCAGGACACCGGCGCTCTTGCCCAGGGCGCCCGCGGTCGCCTCGACCTCGCCGGTCAGCATCTGCTCGATGGTGTCGGGCGGATGGCCTTCGGTGATCAGGGTGACGCTGCGGTGCAGGAAGGGCTCGCCGCGCAGTTCCGGCAGGACGTTGCGCAGAGTCTCCGGTCCGGCCCGCCGGGCGGCTTCGGCCAGCAGGATCACCTGCCGGGCCACGCCCTTGGGGTCCAGCGTCTGGTGGACCAGAACCGCAGCGGCGCTCCGCCACGCCACCGCCACGTCGCCCAGCGAGAAGGAGGCGGTGGTGACCGCCAGCGTCCCTCCCAGCACGATCAGCAGCGACGGCGGGTCGAGGAAGGCGCGCGCCGAGCCGCCGGTGGTGATCGCCAGCAGGATCACCGCGCCGGCTGCGGCAAGCCCGACCAGGGTCGCCACGTCCAGCCCGCCGCGCAGCCGCACGCCCCGACCCGGCGCGGCGGCGGGCGCCGCCGGCTGCGGCTGGGCCGCCTTGGCGCGGGATGCGGCGTTTTCGGACGAAATCGCCATCAGCCCCGGTCCGACTTGATGATTTCCGTCATGGTCACGCCCAGCCGGTCCTCCACCGCCACCACCTCGCCGCGGGCGACCAGGCGGTTGTTGACGTAGATGTCGATGGCTTCGCCGACCTTGCGGTCCAGCTCCACCACGGCGCCGCGGCCCAGCTTCAGCAGCTGCGCCACCTGCATGGTCGACTTGCCCAGCACCGCGGAGATCTGGACGGGGATGTCGTATACCGCCTCCAGATCCTTGGCGATTCCGGGGCTGGCATAATCGTCGCCATCGCCACCGTGCAGGTCGTTCAGCGAGAAATTGTCGCTCGGCATGTCGGTCTCGGACCTCCTTCAATCCGGTCACCCCTTAGACGGGGGCCGGAGCCTCCAGCATGTGCGCGGCACGGCGCTCGATCTCGGCAAGCAGCTGGGCGGTGTCCCGCTCCATGCCGCCTTCGGCCCATTCGATGCGGCAGCCGCCGGGCGCGATCGACGGATCGCCGACCACCATCAGCTTGGCGCCGAAGCCGCGCGACCCGACCGCCTCGTCCAGATGGTCGCGCACCAGTCCCATCGTGTCCTCCGCCACCCGGATGACCAGCCGCGGCTCGTCGATCAGGTCGGTCAGGCAGGTGCGGACCATCGCCTCCACCTCGGCCATCCCGCCGCGCCGTGCCCATTCGGGCAACAGCTTGCGGACGATGGCCAGCGCCAGATGGACCGGCTGTTCCGTGCGGGCGGCGTTGCCCGCCTCGCGCTCCGCCAGCAGGCGGGACACCCCGTCGGCGATCTGGGCGAGCGCGTTGGCGATGCGGTTGTTCACCGTCGCCTCGACCTCGGCCTTGCCGCGCTCGTAGCCGGTGTTCTGCCCGGAGGCCATGCCGTCGGTGAAGCCCTTGCCGTATCCGGCGGCCGTGCCTTCCGACTTGCCGGCGGCCAGACCCTCCGCGTAGCCCTGGGCGCGGGCGGCGGCCAGTTCCTCCTCGCCGAAGGTCGGCGCGGGCGGTGGCGGCGGCTCCTCCGGCTCCGGTGGCGGGGCAAACTCGTCCTCCGGCAGCAGGTCGTCGTCCTCCACATGGGTCATGCGGGGCACGGCATCCACGTCGAAGGATTCGTCGAAGAGGAATTTGCGCACGCTCATCGCCGCGGCCCTCCCTCGAAAGACGGTATGTCAACGGAGGCCGGCATGGCTCAGCTCTCCTGGTACAGCCAGTTGCGCAGGATGGAGACCGCTTCTTCCGGATGCTTGTCGACGATCTCGCCGACCTTGCGCAGGGACGACGCGCGGACGCGGCCTTCCACCCGGTTGATGTCGATCATCTGTTCCAGCTCCTCGTCGGCCTGCGCCGCTTCCAGCGCCAGATCCTGGGCCAGCGCGCCGGTGGGGGCGGCGAGCGCGGCCGGCATGCCGGCCTGATCGGTCAGCAGGCGGTCCATCTCGTCCTCCTCCTGCATCTCGGCCTTCTCGAAGGCGCGGGAAATCAGGGGGCGGATGACCAGCAGGATGATCAGGACGGCGACGATGCCCAGGACCACCATCTCCGCGATGCGGAACAGGTCGTCCTTGGTCATGCCCAAGAACAGCTCTTCCGGCTTCTGGATGTCGTCCTCGGGCGACCAGAAGCGCATGTTGATCACCTCCAGCGAGTCGCCGCGCACGGCGTCCAGCCCCACGGCGGACCGCACCAGCGCCTTGATGCTCTCGATCTCCTGCTCGCTGCGGGGCTGGTAGGCCGGCGGAGCGTCCTTGGAGTTCTGGTAGGTGCCGTCCACCAGCACGGCGACCGACAGGCGGCGGACGGTGCCGGCCTCGCGCACATGCGACTTGGTGGTCTTGGTGATCTCGTAGTTGATCGTTTCTTCGTTGCGGTTCGACTTGTTCGACGACAGCGGGCTGGCGCTGCTGCTGGCCTGGGATGTGGGCAGATTCTGGTCCACCGTGACCGGGGCCAGAGGGTCGCGGTCGCTGCTCTCGTTCGATTCGGTCACCGTCTGGGTGGAGCGGACGACCTGGCTTTCCGGATCGAAGATTTCCGACTGCGTCGTGATGCGGTCGAAGTCGAGGTCGGCCGACACCTCCGCCCGGACCTTGCCGTAGCCGAGCGTGCGGCCCAGCAGATCCTCGATGGTGCGGGCCAGCCGGCCCTCATAGGCCTGCTTCTTCTCCTCGGCGCTCGCCATCATCGCCTCGGCGGTGTCGCTGCCGGTGCCGCGGGCGAGCAGCTTGCCCTTGTCGTCGACGATGGAGATGCGGTTGGGGTCGAGGTTGGGGACCGAGGCGGCGATCAGCTGCTGGATCGCCTGGATGTTCTCGCGGCTCAGTTGGGCGCCCGGGCGCAGCTTCAGGAAGACGCTGGCGGTGGCCGGGTTCTGCTGGCGGGCGAACAGCTCGCGCTTGGGCAGCACCAGATGGACGCGGGCCTGCTGGACGCCGTTCAGCGTCTGCACCGTGCGCGCCATCTCGCCTTCCAGCGCGCGCAGGTGGTTGATGTTCTGCATGAAGCTGGTGGCGCCGAAGCCTTCGCCCTTGTCGAACAGCTCGTAACCCACCGAGCCGCCGGACGGCAGCCCCTGCGCCGCCATGCGCATGCGCATCGGCCCGACCTGATCGGCCGGGACCATGATCTTGGTGCCCGTCTTGTCGACGGTGAAGGGGACCTTCGCCTCCTCCAGCTTCTTGGCGATCGCCGCGGCTTCCGTCTGCTGGAGTTCGGCGTAGAGCAGCTCCATCTCCGGCGTGGACAGGCGGGTCGTCAGGTAGACGAAGAATCCGATCAGCAACAGCCCGACGCCGCCGATCGCCGCGAGGCGGGCGGGCCCGAGATTGCGCAAGGTCTGCAGCAGGTTGTTCACGCGCGGTCCCCGATCGGAAGTCTCCCCGGCACTCTCTTGGCATCGGCCGCTTCGCTGATGCAAAACGGTTTTTGCAAGTTCCGCGCCGGGCTTGCCTACGTTGAGGCATGCTGCGGCGTCTTGATGAAGAGAGGGTTAATCGGCGGCAGTTTTTGCCGGGCGCCCGGCAAAATATGCCTAGTGCCCCGCAAATGTTGCAGCCCTGCGACGGTATCGTTCGGCAACCCTGGGTCACGATGCCGCATTGGAATTGCGCCGCATGGAATCACCGGCCCAAGCGTTGCCGGACGGCCGCTGCGACCATGGGTAGGGCGATACCATTCCCTGCACGAAAAGAGTGTGCTGACATGTTGTGCCATACGATTCCCGCGAATGGCTGACTGTCCAAAAGAGGTATTCGGCCGAGCGGCGGTTGACATCGGCAAGTGCCGGTCATAGTTGAGTTGCATTCCATGCCCGCAACCGGCCGATTCGTCCTGCCTGCCGACGTCTTTCCAGCATCGACGCCGCCTGCGACGTCTTCCGGTTCGAAGGGCCAACCGGTGTCCCGGTTGAGTGTCGACATGGTCGGCGGTCGGGACCTGTACAGGATCGAAGGGGAAGAGCCATGAAACGGCGTGGCCGCGAAAAGAAGGAAGGCCTGAACGAGGTCGATGTGTTCGTTGGCCAGCGCCTTCGGGAGCTGCGCATGCTGGCCGGCCTCAGCCAGAGCGACGTCGCCTCGGCCCTCGGGCTGACCTTCCAGCAGTTGCAGAAGTACGAGCGTGGCTTCAACCGCGTGTCCTCCAGCCGCCTGTTCAAGCTGGGCCAGTTCTTCCGCGTCCCCGTCTCCGTCTTCTTCGAAGGGCTGGAGAACCGCCAGCCGGCGGGCGAAGGCGGCGAGATGCCGGCGGCCGGCGGGGAGGAGCAGGAGAACACCCTGCAGTCGCGCGAGGCGCTGATGCTGGCCCGCTATTTCCAGAGCATCCGTGACCCGCAGATCCGCGCCGCCATCCGCGAACTGGCGGAGCGCTGTGCCGAGCAGCGGACAGAGGGGGGCGAGGCGGGCGCGGAGCCGGCCGCCAAGCGCGGCCGTACCCGCCGGGCGGAGCAGGGCGGCCACGCCTGAACCCGCTTGCCGGCCTCGGGGCCACAGGATTCCGGGGTCTGTGGCTTCAGGCCGGCCGCAGGCGCCGGTAATGCGCGAGGAAGTCGGCCAGCGCCTCTTCCGGGCCGAGCGGTACGATGGGGGTTTCGTCCGGCGCCGGCAGGTCGCGCCAGTTGACGCGGTGCGGCGCGCAGAGGTCGCGCAGTTCCGTCGCCAGCGCCCGCTGGTCGGCCAGCTTTACCGCCTTGGGCTCCGGATGGCGGAAGCCGAAGCGCAGGGCGAGCGCGCTCTTGATCGGCTCCACCGCCTGCCGGATGGCGTCGCGGCCGATCCGCACCTTCCACGGCGTCGGCCAGTCTCCGGTGAAGGCCTCCTCGCAATCATGCATCAGCGCGTCGTAGGCATAGCCCTCCGGCGCCAGCCGGCTGGCCAGGACACAGTGCTGGGCCACGCTGAAGAAGGCTTGCGTGTTGCCGACGAAGCGGCACTGGTAGGCCAGCGGGCGGGCGATGTCCTCGATGTCGAACGGACCGAAGTCCGGCCGCTCCAGGTCCACCGTGCGGCCCGAATAGGTGATCATGACCGCGGTCGGCTCGGGCACGTCCAGCAGATCGAACTGGTCCGGATGGGTGATGCGGGGCGACCCGCTGCGCCGTTTCGGCGTGGCTTTCTTCATGTCCGGATCTCTAGCAGATCGGCCGCCGGCCGCTCAACCGCGCGTCCGTACGCCCCTCAATCGTTACTGCCCGCGGGCTCGCGGACCAGGGTGCTGGTGGCGCTGACGGTGGTCTCCAGCAGGGGAAGCAGGGCGGCGACCTTGTCGGTGTCGCCCGGGTTGTCGTTGATGGCGCGGGCGATGGCGGCCATGCGCGGCGCGCCGAAATTGGCAGCCAGCCCGGCCAGGGTGTGGGCGGCCTGCCTCAGCTCCTTCGGGCGTCCGTCCTGCAGTGCGGAGCGGATGGCCGTCAGTTCGCGCAGCGCCGTTTCCGGCAGGAGCTGGAGCATGCCGTCCAGCGCCTCGCCGCCCAGCGCCAGCCGCAGCTCCGCCAGCTTCACCCGGTCGAGCAGCGGAAAGGCCATGAAGTGGCCGCCCTCCAGAGCCGGACGGCTGGGGATCGGCACCACGCGCCCATCCTCCGGCCGGGTCGCCAGATCCACCAGCACGGCGTTCAACTGCTCCCAGTCGATTGGTTTGGTCAGGTAGGCGTCGAGGCCGGCGGCCATGTGGCCGTCGCGATGTTCCGGCAGGGCATCGGCGGACAGGCCGACGATGGGGATGCGCGCCACCGCGCCATCCATCCGCCGGATCGCCCGTGCCGTCGACCGCCCGTCCAGCACCGGCATCTCCATGTCGAGAATCAGCACGTCGTAATCGGTCGCCTTGATCGCGTCCAGAACCGCCCGCCCGTCATTGACCGCGTCGATGCGGTGGCCGATCCGGGTCATCATGGCGATGATCAGCATACGGTTGATGTCGTTGTCCTCGGCCAGCAGAAGCCTGAGGGCGACGGGGCTCTGCTGCGGCTCCTCCGCCTGCGTGGGCAGCAGGCCGCGGGTGCCGAGATCGCCGACCGGCTGGGCTTCCGCCATGCGCGTCCTGATCGAGAAGCGGAAGGTGGAACCGCGTCCGGGCGCGCTGGCGACGGTGATCTCGCCGCCCATCGCCTCCACCAGCCGTTTGCAGATCGCCAGACCCAGCCCGGTGCCGCCATATTTGCGGCTGGTCGAGGCGTCGGCCTGGACGAAGGCGTCGAACAGCCGCCCGCGCTGCTCCGCCGTCATGCCGATCCCGCTGTCCTGCACCTCGAACCGCAGCGTGACCGGCGCGGTTGCGCCGCCCTCCCCGGCCCGGCCGGCGGAGGGCGTCACGGGCGGATCGGGCGACCATACCGCGATCTCGATGGCGCCGCGTTCGGTGAACTTGATGGCGTTGGACACCAGGTTGAACAGCACCTGCCGCAGCCGTGTCGGGTCGCCGCGGATGTGGCGCGGCGTGTCGTCGGCGATGGAGGCGGACAGGGCCAGCCCCTTCGCCGCCGCGCGCACCAGGAACAGCTGCACCACGTCGTCGACCAGCCGGGGCAGGGAGAAGTCGATCTCCTCCAGCATCAGCTGTCCGGCCTCGATCTTGGAGAAGTCGAGCACGTCGTTCAGGATGGTCATCAGCGTGTCCGCCGAAGACCGCAGGGTCCGCACGAAGGATTTCTGCTGGTCCGACAGGCCGGTTCCCATCAGAAGGTCGCCCATGCCGATCACCGCGGTCATCGGCGTGCGCAGTTCGTGGCTCATCATCGCCAGGAAGCGCGACTTGGCGCGGCTGGCATTTTCCGCCGCCATCTGGGCGGCTTCCGCCTCCTCCCGCGCGCCGTCCAGCTTCTCGGCCAGGGCGAAGGTCTCCGCCGCCAGCTGGGTCAGCTGCTCCTCGGCGGCGCGCAGCTCCTGTTCCGACCGGCGGCTGCGGGTGACGTCGACGCAGGACGCGGTGATCCAGCGCGGCCGGCCGCCGGACCCTTCCCCTTTCCCTTCCCCGTCCTTCGGCTCCGGCACCGGGCGCAGGGTCAGTGCATTCCAGAAGGCGCTGCCGTCCTTGCGGTAGTTCAGGACCTCCACCGACAGCGGGCGCGCCTCCGCCATGGCGGAGCGGATCGTCGCGGCGGTCTCCGGATCGGTGTCCGGCCCCTGCAGGAACGAGGCGTCCCGGCCGATCGCCTCTTCCGCCCGGTAGCCGACGATCTCCAGGAAGGCGCGGTTGCAATAGACGATCGGCTGGCCTGGGCGCGTCGCGTCGTGCACCACGATCCCGGCGCCGCTGGCCTCGACCACGGCGGCGAGCATCGCCGCATCGGGCGAGGCGCCGAAGGGCGGGGTGGGGACGGCGGGCGGTGCGGTCACGGGGTGGGCGGTCCTTCTCCGGGGGCGGGTTGCAAGGATAAGGTGTCGCGCAGCCGATTGCCATTCCTCACCGGCAGGATTTGCTTCGCCGGGGCCGTTTAACGCAATTTTGTTAACGACTGCGCAACGGTGCATTACAAAAACTGTGAGGAATGGTGGCCGGCCGAGCGCCGGAGGCAAACAGGCCAAGCGGAGAACGTCATGGTGGTGGAGGCAGGCAGCGGCACGCGTCGGATCCGGACGATCCACGATCTGGGGGTGCTGCTGGTTGAGGACGACGATTTTACCCGAAAGCTGATCTCGCGCCTGCTGCACGACATCAAGGTGCGTGCGGTGTTCGAGGCGGCGGACGGCATCCAGGCGCTCGACATCCTGCGCAAGAACGGCGGGGACGTTGATGCGGTGATCTGCGACCTGGAGATGCCGCGCATGGGCGGGCTGGATCTTCTGCACGCGCTGCGCACGGCCACCGGCAACCCGCTTGCCGACCTGCCGGTCCTGGTCCTCACCGGCCATCGCGAGGCGGAGATGGTGAAGCGCGCCATCGCCTACGGCATCTCCGGCTATCTGGTGAAGCCGGTGTCGAAGGCCGACCTGACCAAGCGGCTGAGCTTTGCCATCCAGAAGAAGCAATAGGCCGTTCGTCGGGCCGGACCGATCCTTTGTGCGGGTCACCCCGTGCTGGCGCTTTGGCCGCCCTTCCTGTAGAAGGAAGATCGATGCCGCCGTGACGCGAAAGGTCCATGGGTTCCTGCCATCCTTCGCCCGGTCCGCTCCGATCCCGTTTCCGGCATCGGGGAGAGCCGTGAGCAAAGACCGACCTCCCGGGTCGTCCCCCAGGTCGAACGACGCCCGTCCCCCCGGTGCGGACAGGGCTTGTGCGCGCGTTTCCGACCTGTTGGACGACTTCCTGGTCCGTGGTGACGAGGCTCCCTCCGGTCGCGCCTCCCACTCCTCTTCCGGCTCCGCCTCCGTCGACCGCATATCGCTGGGCGAGGTGATGGATGCGCTGGGCGACCGCGCCTTCGGCGCGCTGCTGCTGATCCTGTCCATCCCCAATGTCCTGCCGGTGCCCGGCCTGTCGACCGCCACCGGCGTGCCGATGATCCTGATCGGCGCCCAGATGGCAGTGGGCCGGCACGGCCCCTGGCTGCCGCGCCGCATGCTGGCGGCCACCTTCGACCGCAAGGCCTTCCTGGGCGTGATCCGCCGGGCCAAACCCTGGGCCGACCGGCTGGAGCGGCGCCTGCGCCCCCGCCTGCCGGTGCTGGCCGGCCCCACCGCCGAGCGCTTCCTGGGGCTGGCGGTGATGGTGCTGGCCGGCATCCTGTCCCTTCCCATCGTCTTCGGAAACCAGCCCCCCGCCTTCGCCATCGCGCTGATCGCGCTGGGGCTGATGGAATCCGACGGTGCTTTCGTGTCGGCCGGCCTCATCGCCGGCCTTCTGTCCATCGCCATCATCGTCGCCGTCCTGCTCGGTCTCGGGCAGGCGGCGGTCGCCGTGGCGCAACAATTGATCGGTTGAGGGAGCGCCCTTTGGGCATACCGCCATGATTTGGGAATTGTTGGTCATCGTCCTGCTGATCCTCATCAACGCCTTCTTCGCGATGTCGGAGATGGCGCTGGTGTCGGCGCGCCGCGGCCGGCTTCAGCAGATGGCCGAGGAAAAAGGCGGCGCCGGCGCCCGCGCGGCGCTGGATCTGTCGGAGGATCCGAGCCGCTTCCTGTCGACCGTGCAGGTCGGCATCAGCCTGACCGGCATCATCGCCGGTGCCTATGGCGGCTCCACCCTGGCGGAGCGGCTGGGCGGCGTCCTCGACGAGCAGGTCGAATGGATCGCCCCCTACGGCCACACCGTCGCCTTCGCGCTGGTGGTCGCCGCCATCACCTATTTCTCGCTGATCATCGGCGAACTGGTGCCCAAGCGCGTGGCGCTGATCTCGGCGGAGCGGATCGCCGCCCTGGTGGCCGCGCCGATGCGGACGATCGCGCGCCTGTCCGCCCCGGTGGTCTGGCTGCTGGGCGTGTCGAGCGACGCGGTGCTGAAGCTTCTGCGCCTGCCGACCTCGCGCGAGCAGACGGTGACGGAGGAGGAGGTCAAGACCCTGATCGCCGAAGGCACCCAGAGCGGCGTCTTCGAGCCGGCCGAACGCCAGATGATCGAGGGCGTGATGCACCTGTCCGACCGGACGGTGCGGTCGATCATGACCCCGCGCCCCGACCTGATCTGGCTGGACATCGACGACACGCCGGAAACGGTCGGCCGTGAGATCTGCGATAGCGGCTATTCCCGCTTCCCGGTCTGCCGCGGCGACGTGGACGAGTTGCAGGGCGTGGTGGCCGCCAAGGCCCTGCTCGACCAGTCGCTGAACGGCATCGCCTTCGACCTCAAGGCGGCGATGGTCCAGCCGCTGGTGGTCCATGACGGCACGCCGGTCTTCCGCCTTCTCGACCTGTTCAAGCAGGCCAGCGTCCATATGGCGATCGTGGTGGACGAATATGGCAGCGTCGAGGGTCTGGTCACCATGACCGACATCCTGGAGGCCATCGCCGGCGAACTGCCCGACAGCACCCACGAGGGCGAGGCCGCCGCCATCCAGCGCGAGGACGGCAGCTGGCTGGTCGACGGCATGACCCCGGTGGAGGAGGTCGAGGCGCTGGTCGGCGTCAAGAACATGAAGGGGGAGGGCGATTTCCACACCATCGCCGGTTTCCTCCTCGATCATTTCGGCCACATTCCGACCGCGGCGGAGCATCTGTTCTGGAACGGCATCCGTTTCGAGGTCGTCGACATGGATGGCCGCCGCATCGACAAGGTGCTGATCCAGCTGAACCCGGAGATTTCAGAGGGGTGAGGTGGGGCCCTGTAATGCTATTGCCCCCTCCCCATCCCTCCCCCGCTTCGCGGGAGAGGGGGTAGGACGCTTGGTGAAGTTTCGCAAAGGAGCGGCGGCAGTCCCCTCTCCCTCGAAGAGGGGGAGGGTTAGGGAGGGGGCGATAAGCCTTGAAAGGGCAAAGGCCCAAACCCCCTCAATGCACCACCATCCCCCCGCCGCAGACCCGCACTCCCTCGTCCCCGTTCGTCATCCGCACCGCCTGCACCAGATCGCGGACCTCTTCGGTCAGGTCGTCCGCGCTCCAGCCATGCCCGTCGGCGCCGGCCACCACCAGCAGACGGAGCGTGGTCCGCAGCAGGTCGCCGGCCTCCCAGCCGTTTGAACGTTCCGCCTCGCGCGCCATGTGCAGCAGGCCGGTGGCGCAGCTCAGGACCTCGGGGTCGACCTTCATCGGGCGCTCCTCCTTGCTCGCGGGGGGAGATCGGTTTGTATGACTAACAATAATTGGGGCGCGGCCTTTGTCTGTCAAACACGTCCTTCGGAAGTAGTGGAAAGCACCTAAGTGCCGTCCGCTCGCCGTCACTCCTCCAGCGGCGGCAGGCGGGAAACGAAACGACCTTTGATCCCCTGGGGCCATTGCTTGAACGGAACGATTCCGTCCGTGGTCGCCGCATAGGCGCGCAGATAGGCGGTCAGCGTTTCCGCCGTCGCCTCGTCCGGCGCGAAGTCGCCCAGCACATAGCTCATCCGCCGGGCCGAGCGCACCGCGACGGCGCAAGGGCGCTTGCAGCTCATCAGGCAGCGCATCGGCCGCAGCCGCACCTGCGCCGCCAGATCGGGGGCGTCGGCCAGCATCCGCTCCATCAGCGCCACCAGCTCCGCCCCCGGACGGACGGCCTCCGGCGGGTCTTCCGGACGGCGGCAGGTTTCGCAGACGACAAGCTCGACGGTCATGATTCCGCTTTCGAAACAATGGCAGGGCATTGGGAGGGGGGATCGCGCACCCGCAGAGCTAGATTCCAACCTCCGCCCCGTCAATGTCCGGGCGCTCCGCTGATGCCCCGTTCGCGGGCAGGAGAGGGAGACGCTTGCCAACCACCGCCAAACTCTCGACGATGCGGTCGGGCGGACTTCAGGGACGGAAACGGCGGACGGGCATGAGCGCGAGGCAACGGATTGTCCGTGAACGCCGGCAGTACAACCAGCTCGCCGCCGATCAGACCATGGAGGACTATGCGCTCCGCTACACGGCGGAGCGGGCGCGGCGCTGGACCGCCTGGCGCGTCGCCAACACCGCGCTCGGCGCCATCTCCTTCCTGGCCTGCGAGGCGATCGGCGCGGCGGTGACGCTGACCTACGGCTTCGAGAACGCCATGGCCGCCATCCTGGCGGTGGCGGTGCTCAGCATCCTGGTCGGGCTGCCCATCACCTACCATGCCGCCAAGGCCGGGGTGGACATCGACCTGCTGGCCCGCGGTGCCGGCTTCGGCTATCTCGGCTCCACCATCACCTCGCTGGTCTACGCCTCCTTCACCTTCATCCTGTTCTCCATCGAGGCCAGCATCATGTCGGCCGGGCTGACCATGGTGCTGGGCATTCCGGCCTCGCTCGCCCATGTCATCAGTTCGCTGGCGGTGATCCCCATCGCCATCTACGGCATCCGCTTCATCAGCCGCATGCAATGGGCGACGCAGCCGGTGTGGATCCTGCTGCAATGCGTGCCGCTGGCCTATTTCTTCCTGCTCGACCGCGAAACCCTGGCGCAATGGACCTCGCTGCCGGGTGTCTATGCGCCCGACGGCGGGCTGTCGCTGCTGCCCTTCGGCATGGCGGCGTCGGTGCTGCTGTCGCTGTTGCCGCAGATCGGCGAGCAGGTGGACTATCTGCGCTTCCTGCCCTCCCAGGCCCGCATCGGCAAATTGCGCTGGTGGGCGGCGATGCTGGCCGGCGGGCCGGGCTGGGTGCTGATCGGCAGCCTGAAGCTGGCGGCGGGCTCGCTGCTGGCCTTCCTGGCGCTGAAGCACGGCATGCCGGCGGCGGACGCGGTGCAGCCCAACAGCATGTATCACATGGCCTTCCTCGACGTGTTCGGCTCGCCCGCCGTGGCGCTGGCGCTGACCGGCATCTTCGTCGTGGTCTGCCAGATGAAGATCAACGTCACCAACGCCTATGCCGGCTCCATCGCCTGGTCGAACTTCTTCTCCCGCCTGACCCGCAGCCACCCCGGCCGCGTCGTCTGGCTGGTGTTCAACGTGCTGCTGGCGCTGCTGCTGATGGAGATCGGCATCCTCGGCGTGATCGAGAGTATCCTCGGCCTCTACGCCAACGTCGCGGTGGGCTGGCTGGGGGCGGTCGCCGCCGATCTCGCCATCAACAAGCCTCTCCGGTTCAGCCCGCCGGGGATCGAGTTCAAGCGCGCCCATCTCTACGACATCAACCCGGTCGGCACCGGGGCGATGGGCCTGTCGGTGCTGTGCTCCACCACCGCCTTCTTCGGGCTGCTGGGGCCGGTTGCCCAGGCGCTGGCCCCCTTCATCGGGCTGGTGGTCGCCTTCGCCGCCGCGCCGCTGATCGCCTGGAAAACCAAGGGCCGCTACTACATCGCCCGCAAGTCGGACAAGCTGCCCGGCGATGCCGCGACCATCCGCTGTTCGATCTGCGAGAATCATTTCGAACGGCCGGACATGGCCTTCTGCCCGGCCTACGACGCGCCGATCTGCTCGCTCTGCTGCACGCTGGAGGCGCGCTGCCACGATTTGTGCAAGACCGACAGCCGCTTCGCCGACCAGATCGCCCACAGCCTGCAACGGGTCCTGCCCAAGCGCATGGCCGCCGGGGTCCACACCCGCACCGGCCATTTCATCGGGGTGATGACGCTGTTCTCGCTGGTGCTGGGCGGGGTGCTGATCGTCATCGATTTCCAGTATGCCAATGCCGACGCGGCGGAGCGGGCGGCGATCCACACCGCGCTGTCCGCTGTCTTCGTCTGCCTGTTCATCCTGTCCGGCGTCGCCGCCTGGCTGCTGGTGCTGGCCCATGAAAGCCGCCGCAAGGCGGAGGAGGAGACCGCCCGCCAGACCGCCATGCTGATGGACGAGATCGCCGCCCACGAACGCACCGACGCCGCCCTGCAGAAGGCCAAGGAGGTGGCGGAGGCCGCCAATGCCGCCAAGAGCCGCTACATCATCGGCGTCAGCCACGAAATCCGCGCACCGCTCAACGCCATCTCCGGCTATGCCCAGCTTCTGGAAAGCAACAGCACCCAGCGTCCGCAGGACGCCGTCCGCGTCATCCGCCGCAGTGCGGAGCATCTGTCGAACCTGATCGACGGTCTGCTGGACATCTCCAAGATCGAATCGGGCCTGCGCCGGCTCAGCCGCGACAAGGTGCAGCTGATCGACTTCCTCGACCAGTTGGCCGACATGTTCCGCATCCAGGCAACCGCCAAGGGGCTGGAGTTTCGCTACGCCTGCGTGCCGCACCTGCCGGCCTGGGTCCACACCGACAGCAAGATTCTGCGCCAGATCCTGATCAACCTGCTGTCGAATGCGGTGAAATACACCGAGAGCGGCCATGTCGCCCTCAGCGTGCGCTACCGCAGCCAGATCGCCGAATTCGAGATCGCCGACAGCGGCATCGGCATTCGGGAGGAGGACCTCGACCGCGTGTTCGAGCCCTTCGAGCGCGGGCGGGGGGCAGCGGTGCGGGCGGTGGCCGGCACCGGCCTCGGCCTCACCATCACGCGGGTGCTGACCCGGATCATGGGCGGCGACATCGCCGTGCGCAGCACCCTGGGGCAGGGCAGCGTCTTCACCGTCCGCCTGTTGCTGTCGGAGGCGATGCACCGGCCGGGCGAGCAGGCGGAGCGGCGCTCAATCACCGGCTATGCCGGGCCGCAGATCACCATCCTGTTGGCCGACGACGACCGCGACCATCTGGCGCTGATGACCGACATCCTGCGCCCTCTCGGCTTCGTGCTGTTCACCGCGTCGGACGCCGCGTCCTGCCTGGAGCTGGCGGCGCAGTGCAAGCCGGACCTCGCCATGCTCGACATCTCCATGCCGGGGGAGAGCGGTTGGGACGTGGCGGAGGAACTGCGCCGGCAGTTCGGCGACCGCATCCGCATCGTCATGGTGTCCGCCAACGCCTACGAGGTGCAGGGTCCGGGCGATGGCCGCGCCCCGCACGACGCCTTCGTCGCCAAGCCCATCGAGATCCACGCCCTGCTGGATCGGGTCCAGGCGCTGACCGGGCTGGAATGGATCCATGCCGCGGAAAAGCCGCCGGAACCGCTTGCGCCTGTGCCGGTGGCGGTCAAGGCTCCCGCTGCGGTCCCGGTGGTCGCCGCGACCCCCGCCCGGCCGCCGGACTCGGCGCTGCGTCATCTCGACGACCTGCGCCAGCTGGGCCGGATCGGGTACATTCGCGGGATCGAGGCCAAGCTGCGCGAGATCGAGGCGGAGGACGCGGCCGCCGCGCCCTTCGTCGAACGGCTGCGGACACTGGTGCGCGCCTTCGACCTGAAGGGCTATATGCGTGCGGTGGAAGAGGCCGCGGAAGGCGACGGCAAGGGACCGAAGGGAGAGGCAGTGGACGGGGCCGTGACAGGATGAAGCGCCGCGACATGATCCTGGTGGTGGACGACACCCCCGACACGCTGGGATTCCTGACGGAGGCCATCGAACAGGCCGACCTGACCGTGCTGGTTGCTGTCGACGGCGAAAGCGCGTTGGATCTGGTCGGCCAGATCACGCCGGACCTGATCCTGATGGATGCCGTCATGCCGGGGCTGGACGGTTTCGAGACCTGCCGGCGGCTGAAGCAGATTCCCCATTTGTCGCACCTGCCCGTGATCTTCATGACCGGCCTCAGCGACACCGAGCATGTGGTGAAGGGACTGGAGGCCGGCGGCGTCGATTACGTCACCAAGCCCATCGTGGTGGACGAGCTGATCGCCCGCATCCGCGTCCACCTGACCAACGCCCGCGTCGCCTACGGCGCCCGCGCGGCGCTGGACGCCACCGGCCGTTTCCTGCTGGCGACGGACGGGGAGGGAAGGCTGCTGTGGTGCACCCCCCAGGCGGAACGGCTGCTGGGCGGGCTGCTGCCGGGGGCGGACGGCGTGCGGCCGGAATTGGCCCCCAATTTGGCGGCCACGCTGGCGGCCGGTCTGGTCCGTCTGCGGCAGGCCACCAGCCCCGGCGCCGCGGCGGAGAGCTTCACGCTCGACCTGCCGGACGGCGAGGGGGTGCGCCGGCTGGAATTCACCTATCTCAGCCCGGCCAACCCTGACGAATACCTGTTCCGCCTCAGCGAACCGGCCGCCGGCCGGCAGGAGGCGATCCTGCGCGACGCGCTGGGCCTGACCGTGCGCGAGGCGGAGGTCCTGCTGTGGATCGCCAACGGCAAGCCCAACCGGGATATCGGCGAGATCCTGGGCATCAGCCCGCGCACGGTTAACAAGCATCTGGAACAGGTTTTCGCCAAGCTGGGCGTGGAGAACCGAGCCTCCGCCGCGGCGCTGGCGATCCGCACCCTGGCGGCACGGGGGTGAGCGGAGGCAGGCCCTCTGCTCCGCAGGTGATAGCCTTCATGTCGATCCACTGCTTCTCCGCACCGGTGCCCATATGCGGAGAACAGCAGCCGAAGGACATCCCATAGGATGTCACATGTGTTGCTGTGCTTGCAGAACTTCCTTATGATCGACCGGATGAAGAGAGCTGTTCTCGACACCAACATTCTAACCGCAGGTTTGCGTAGCCGACGGGGCGCCTCATTTGCAGTGTTGAGTCTTCTTGCCGATGGCCAGTTCAGGGCGTTGGTGACCACTGCCCTGTTCCTGGAGTATGAGGCTGTGTTGAAGCGGCCCGAGCAACGCGAGGTTCACGGGCTTGGCGAGGCCGATGTAGATCGTTTGCTGGCCGAATTGGCCGCGGTCCTGGAGCCTGTGGACGTGCGTTTCACTTGGCGGCCCCAGCTTTCCGATCCGGCCGACGAGATGGTGCTGGAGGCTGCGGTCAATGGCAGAGCGGATGTGCTGGTGACCCACAATGTCCGGGATTTTGCCGCGGCCGCGCCGCGGTTTGGCATTCCGGTTCTCCGACCGGCCGAGTTCCTGCGAGGAGTGGCGACATGAGCAAGGCGACATACCCCCTGAAGCTGCCCGCGTCCGTCAAGGATGCCGCTGCCCGGCTGGCCCGCGAGGATGGCGTGTCTCTGAACCAGTGGATCGCCGCTGCCGTAGCCGAGAAGGTCGGCGCCGTCGAAACGGCAGCCGCCTTCCTGAAGGCTCGTGCCGGCACCGCAACCGGTGCAGGCTTGCGCTCCTTTCTGGACAGGGTACCGGACAGGCCGCCACAGACCGGCGACGAACTGGAGCGGTGATTACAGGTCCATAAGAGGAGCGACCGTGCCCGGTGCTGGTTCGGGGAGGAGGCACTTCTGTATGACGCCTCCTCCCTAAACCTACACCCCCAATATCTTGTCCACCGTGATCGGCAGGTCGCAGAGGCGCTTGCCGGTGGCGTGGTAAATCGCGTTGGCGATGGCGGCGGGGACGCCGACGATGCCGATCTCGCCGACGCCCTTGGCGCCCAGCGGGTTGACGATGTCGTCATGCTCCTCGACGAAGATGACGTCGATGTCGTGGACGTCGGCGTTCACCGGGATGTGATACTCGGCGAAGTCGTGGTTCATGAAGCGGCCGAGCCGCTGGTCGGTCATCGACTCCTCCTCCAGCGCCATGCCGATGCCCCACACCACCGCCCCCAGCACCTGGCTGCGCGCCATCTTGGGGTTGATGATGCGGCCGGCGGCGACCGCGCTGACCACCCGCGTCACCTGCACGGTGCCGAGATCCTCGTCCACCCGCACCTCCGCGAAGATGGCGGAGTGGGTGCCGAGCGTGTGCTGCATCTGCGACTTGTAATAGGGGATGGAGCGCGCCTCGTCCTCCAGCACAAGCAGATCGTTGGCGCGCATCACCTCGGTGATCGACATCCGCCAGGACGGGTCGGCCTTGGCGATCAGGTGGCCGTCGGCGAAGACCAGATCGTCGGCCTTCAGCCCCTTCAGCGGCCCGTCGTTCAGCCCCACCGCCAAGCCGGCCAGCTTGTCGCGCAGCCGGTCGCAGACCGCCTTCACCGCCGAGCCGACCGACGATACCGTCCAGGAGCCGCCCTGCAGCGGCGCCATCGGCAGGTTGCTGTCGCCCAGCTGGAACGACACCCTGTCGATGGGCAGGCCCAGGATGTCGGCGGCGATCTGGGTCATCGCCGTGTAGGTGCCGGGGCCGATGTCGGCGGTGGCGCTGCCCACGACCAGCGTACCGTCGATGCCGAGCCGGGCGGAAGCCGCCGCCTGCCCCTGCATCGCATCCCACACGCCGGACGCCATGCCCCAGCCGATCAGCTGCCGCCCCTCCCGCATCGACCGCGGTGTATGGTTGCGCTTGTGCCAGCCGAAACGCTCCGCCCCCTGCTGGAAGCAGGCGCGCAGTTCCTTGCTGGAGAAGGGCTTGTCCGTGTTGGGATCGACCTCGGTGTAGTTCTTCAGCCGCAACTCCAGTGGGTCCATGCCCAGCTTGGCCGCCAGCTCGTCCATGGCGATTTCCAGCGCCGGGACGCCGGTCGCCGCACCGGGGGCGCGCTGGTCGAGCGGGGTGTGGGTGTCCATCCGGGCCAGCTTGTAGTCGAGCCGGACATTGTCGCATTTGTACTGCTGGCCCGACCAGTTGACGACGATCTCGACGTAGTTCTCGCTCTGCGAGGTCTCCTGCACCGCCTCGTGGATCATGGCGGTCAGCGTACCGTCCTTGCGGGCGCCCAGCGCCACGCGCTGCAGCGTTTCGGGCCGGTGGCCGAAGCTGAACATCTGCGGCCGCGACAGCTCCACCCGCACCGAACGCTTCAGCGTCGTCGCCGCCAGCACCGCCATGAACAGCTGGTGCTGCGGCCGCAGGCCCGAGCCGAAGGCGCCGCCGACGAAGGGAGAGATCACCCGCACCGCGTCCTTCGACAGGTTGAAGACGTTGCAGACATAGGTCTGGGTGTTCAGCGGCCCCTGGGTCTTGTCATGGACGGTCAGGGTGCCGTCATTGTGGTAAATGACGGTGGAGGCGTGCATCTCCATCGGGTTGTGATGCTCGGCCGCCTGGGTGAAGTGCAGGTCGATGCTGACCTCCGCCTCGGCCAGCGCCCGGTCGGCGTCGCCGCGCGGCTTCGGCGGCGGCTGGAATCCGCCCTTGTCCTTGCCGGGGGTGAAGGCCTGGGCCTGCGCCGCATGCAGGTCGGTCTGGTGCTCCTCTGCCTCATAGACGACATGGATCAGGCGGGCGGCGTAGCGCGCCAGCTCGAAGCTCTCCGCCACCACCAGGGCGATGGGCTGGAGCGCATGGTGGATCGTCGCGTCGTACAGCGGGCGGAAGGGGGAGCCCTTGGGCGCGTCGTCGTCCTTCCACTTTCGGTCGAACCAGGGAAGGCTCGGCCGGTTCTCATGGGTGAAGACCTGGAACACGCCGGGCAGGGCCAGCGCCTTGGACGTATCCATGCTCAGGATCCGGCCGCGGGCGATGGCGCTCGACAGGATGTAGCCGTGGGCGAGGCCGGGCGTGTTGAACTCCGCGGCGTATTTGGCGCCGCCGGTCACCTTCAGCCGGCCGTCGACGCGGCTGACGGGCTTGCCGATCTGCGCACCGGGATTGTCCAGCGGATCGGGGATGCTCGGTTTGGCGATCATGGGTGCTCCACTCCGGCGGCTTCGGCCAGCGCCCGGACGATGGCGCGCCCGGCAAGTCCGATCTTGAAGGCGTTGTGGGAATGGCCCTTGGCGTCGCGCAGCAGCACGCGCGCCGCCTCGGCGAAGGTCTCCAGCGAGGCCGGCTTGCCCGCCAGTTCGGCTTCGGCCGCCGGGTCGCGCCAGGGCTTGTGGGCGACGCCGCCCAGCGCCAGCCGGGCGGAGCGGATCGTCTGTCCGTCCATCTCCAGCGCCGCCGCCACCGACACCAGCGCGAAGGCGTAGGAGGCGCGGTCGCGCACCTTCAGGTAGGTGGAGTGTTCGGCGAAGCCGTGCGCCGGCAGGTCGATGGCGGTGATCAGCTCGTCGGCGGCCAGGCTGCTGTCGATCTGCGGGGTGTCGCCGGGCAGGCGGTGGAAGTCGGCGAAGGGGATGGTCCGCTCGCCCTTCGGCCCGCTGACGCGCACAGTGGCATCAAGAGCGGCCAGCGCGACGCACATGTCGGACGGGTGGACGGCGATGCAATGGTCGCTGGCGCCCAGGATCGCGTGGATGCGGTTGACGCCGGTCCGCGCGCCGCAGCCGGTCCCCGGCTCCCGTTTGTTGCAGGGGGTGCCGGTGTCGTAGAAGTAATAGCAGCGCGTCCGCTGCAGCAGGTTGCCGCCGTTGGTCGCCATGTTGCGCAGCTGCGCCGACGCCCCGGCCAGGATCGCCTTGGACAGCATCGGATAGCGCGTCTGCACCCGCTCGTCATAGGCGGTGTCGGCATTGCGGGCGAGCGCGCCGAGCCGCAAGGCCCCGCCGTCCAGCTCCTCGATCCGGTCGAGGCCGAGGCGCGAGATGTCGACCAACCGCTCCGGCCGCATCACGTCGGCCTTCATCAAATCCAGCAGGTTGGTGCCGCCGGCGACGAACTTCACCGCCGCCTCGGTCGTCGTGCCCGGCTGTCCCGCCACGCCGCGCAGCGCCGCATCGACGCTGTCGGGGCGGTCGTAGGAGAAGGCCCTCATGGCTTGCCTCCATCCTTCGATTGCCCATCCATCACCTGCCGGATCGCCGCGACGATGTTGGGATAGGCGCCGCAGCGGCACAGATTGCCGCTCATCAGTTCGCGGATGTCGTCGTCGGTCCTGGCGTGGCCCTCCTCCAGCATGCCGGCGGCCGAGCAAATCTGGCCCGGCGTGCAATAGCCGCACTGGAAGGCGTCATGTTCGACGAAGGCCTCCTGTAGCGGGTGGAGCGTGTCGCCTCTGGCCAGCCCTTCGATGGTGGTGACGGTCCGCCCCTCCATCATCACCGCCAGCGTCAGGCAGGAGTTGATGCGCCGCCCGTCGACCAGCACGGTGCAGGCGCCGCACTGCCCATGGTCGCAGCCCTTCTTGGTGCCGGTCAGGTCGAGATGCAGGCGCAGCGCGTCGAGCAGGCTGGTCCAGGGGGCGACATGCAGAGTCCTGCGGCTGCCGTTGAGGGTCAGGGTGACTTCCATCTCTTCGGGGGGCATCGCTTCCGGCGGAGACGCCGGCTGCGCATGGCCCTGGGACGCTGGACCTGTTGGCTGGGACATGACCGCTCCGACTGCTGGCAGGGGGGGGGCGCCTCCGGCTACGGGAGTGCGGCGGCGCGTCTTGGCTCGTCGGGGTAACAGCCGTTCTTCCGCAGTGTTCCCTCGGCTGGGATGGTGGCAAAGGGCGATCGCGGTCCCATCTGGTGCGGAGTGCGGCGTCCCCTGCCGGCGCCATTCCATTGCGGAGACCCCTGCCATGAAACTCTCCGGTTCCTGCCGCTGCGGCGCCGTCCGCTTCACGCTGAACTCGCCGACGCCGGTGCCCTACATGCACTGCTACTGCACGATCTGCCGCAAGAGCGCCGGCGGCGGCGGTTACGCCATCAACCTGGGCGGCGATGCCGACACGCTGGAGGTGGAGGGGCGCGAGGCCGTGGAGATGTGGCGCGCGCCCATCGACGACCCCGACCATCCGGACCATACCCACCTCGGCCCGTCGCACCGCCATTTCTGCAAGCATTGCGGCACGGCGCTGTGGGCGGAGGACCCGGCCTGGCCGGAGCTGGTCCACCCCTTCGCCTCGGCCATCGACACGCCGCTGCCGACCCCGCCGGAGCGGGTGCACATCATGCTGGACTTCAAGGCGCCGTGGGTGGAGGTGCCCAGCGGCCCGAACGACGTGCATTTCGCCCGGTACCCGGAGGAATCGCTGGAGGATTGGCACCGGCGCCACGGGCTGCTGGACCGCTAGACGATCCATGATGGCAAGGCTGCTGCGATGGCTGGCGCTGCTGGTCCTGCTGGCGCTGGCCGGCGCGGCGGCCGGCGTGTGGGGCGGGCTGATCGCCGTGCCGCCGTGCTACGACCCCTGGGCGCCGCTCGACCTGCGGGCGGAGCCGGACTGGCTGACCGGCTTCAAGCTGTCGCGGCTGGAGCGCGATCCCGAGCAGTGCCGGGCGGCGCTGGGCGACACGGACCTGCGCTTCACTCCCATGCCCGACCGTCCATCCGACGAGAACTGCACGCTGCGCGGCGTGGTGCGGGTGTCGCACTCTGACGTAGCGTTCAGCAGCGGCTTTCTCGCCACCTGCGGTCTGGCCGCCGCCTGGACCCTGTTCGAGGCGCACGCCCTGCAGCCGGCGGCGAGGAAGCATTTCGGCCAGACGGTGGCGCGGGTGGAGCATCTCGGCACCTATGCCTGCCGCAACGTCTATGGCCGGGCTTCGGGCCGGCGTAGCGAGCATGCCAGCGCCAACGCCATCGACCTCGGTGGCTTCGTGCTGGCCGACGGCACGCGGGTCGGCGTTCTGAACGACTGGAAGAACACCGGCGACGGCCGCAAGGCCGCCTTCCTGCGCGACGTGCGCGACGGCGCCTGCCGCTTCTTCGACGTGGTTCTGGGTCCCGACTACAACGAGGCGCACCGCAACCACTTCCACCTGGACATGGGCGCCTTCAGCACCTGCCGTTGAGGGGAGAGTCCGAGGGAACCGCCCCATGGGCCTTCTGTTGCTGGGCTCAAGACGACGCGACACGACCCGGCAAGGGAGAAGACCCATGGCACGCACGGCAGCCGACATCCTGGTGGACGTCCTGGTGGATTGGGGGGTGGACACCATCTTCGGCATCCCCGGCGACGGCATCAACGGCGTGGTGGAGGCGCTGCGCCAGCGCAAGGACGAGATCCGCTTCATCCAGGTCCGGCACGAGGAGGCCGCCGCCTTCGCCGCCTGCGGCTATGCCAAGTTCACCGGCAGGCTGGGCGTCTGCCTCGCCACCTCCGGCCCTGGCGGGCTGCATCTGCTGAACGGCCTCTACGACGCCAAGCTGGACCACCAGCCGGTGCTGGCGATCACCGGGCTGCAATATCACGACCTCGTCGGCACCCACACCCAGCAGGACGTGGAGCTGGACAAGGTGTTCCAGGACGTCTCGGTCTTCAACCAGCGCATCATGGGCGCCGCCCATATCCGCAACATCGCGACATTGGCCTGCCGCACCGCGCTGGCCCACCGCGGCGTCGCCCACATCACCATCCCGGTCGATCTGCAGGATCAGGCGGCGGGTGACGACATGCGGGCGCCGCGCAACGTCAAGGGCCACAACACCGCCCTGTTCGCCCCCGAACTGCCGGTCCCGTCTGAGGCGGAGATGCGCCGCGCGGTGGAGATCATGGACGCCGGCAAGCGCATCGTCATCCTTGCCGGCCAGGGTGCGCTCAAGGCCACGGACCAGCTGGAACGGCTGGCGGAAAAGACCGGGGCGGTGATCGTCAAGGCGCTGCTCGGCAAGGCGGCGGTGCCGGACGACAGCCCCTATACAACCGGGTCGGTCGGGCTGCTGGGCACCGAACCGTCGCAGACCGCGCTGGAGACCTGCGATACGCTGCTGATCGCCGGCTCCACCTTCCCCTACATCGAATATTACCCGAAGCCGGATCAGGCCCGCGGCATCCAGATCGACATCGACGCCGCCCGCATCGGCCTGCGTTACCCGGTGGAGGCCGGGCTGGTCGGCGACTGCCGGCTGGCGCTGGACATCCTGACCGAGCGGGTGCAGCCGCACGACGACCGCAGCTTCCTGGAGAAGGCGCAGGCCGGCAAGGTGGAGTGGATGCGCCTGATGGAGGAACGCGGCACCCGCCAGGACATCCCGATGAAGCCGCAGGTGGCTGCGTGGGAACTGGGGAAGCGGCTGACCGACACCGCCATCGTCGCCTGCGACAGCGGCACCATCGCCACATGGTGGGCGCGTCAGATCCCGGTGAAGCGCGGCCAGATGCATTCGCTGTCCGGCAACCTCGCCACCATGGCCCCCGGCCTGCCCTATGCCATCGCCGCGCAGATCGCCTACCCGGACCGGCAGGTGATCGCCTATGTCGGCGACGGCGGATTCTCGATGCTGATGGCCGATTTCGTGACGGCGGTGAAGTACAATCTGCCGGTCAAGGTCATCATCAACAACAACAGCTCGCTGGGCCAGATCAAGTGGGAGCAGATGGTGATGCTGGGCAATCCGGAATATGTCTGCGACCTGCACCCCATCGACTTCGCCAAGGTGGCGGAGGCCTGCGGCGGCAAGGGCTTCACCATCCGCGACCCCAAGGACTGCGGCGCGATCCTGGACGCCGCGCTCGCCCATCCCGGCCCGGTGGTGGTCGATTGCCTTGTGGACGGCAACGAGCCGCCGATGCCGGCCAAGGTGAAGGCCAAGCAGGCCGCCCATTTCGCCGAGGCGCTGGCCCGCGGCACCCCCGATGCGCTGAAGATCGCCGCCACGGTGTTCAAGGACCGTGCGCGCGAGATTATCTGAGGGGAGAATCCCTGGTCTCTGTCAACCCCGGCTTGGCGGTGGGCGACAATCCGCCTCACCGCCATCCCGGATATATCCGCCGGCTGCAACACCGCATCGACGAAAGAAAGGGTTACTGATTGTCAGTTTCCTCATCATTATTCCCCGAAGGTGGGGCAAGAGGTGGAGGGAACCGATGCTCACTCTTCTCTATCGCAGCGATGCCGTCGCTTTGCTGCCGTTTTCGGCATTGGCGGACATTTGTGTACGAAGCTCTTCAAACAACCGTCGCCTGGGCGTCACCGGTTTCCTGATCGAGCATGAAGGCATTTTCCTTCAGGTGCTGGAGGGGGAGGCGGACGCCGTCGGCACCCTGTTCGCCCGCATCTCGTGCGACACGCGGCACCGCAACGTTGCCGTGCTCGGCCGCTGGGAATGGCCGGAGCGTTCCTTCGGCTTCTGGGCGATGAATTTCGGGCCGCTGGCCAACCCGGACGTCTGGGACGGCGAGTTCGCGTCCCTGCGCCAGGGGGAGGCGTTCCGGCGCAAGAGCTGCGATCCCGAAACCGCTCTGGCGGTCCTGTGCCGGGCCTATGCCTTCGCCGGCAAGGTCGCGGGCTCCGACCCGGTGATCGCCGACTTCGTGATGGGACTGGGCCGGCCGGTCCGGCAGCCGGTCAGTGTCTGAACGGCCAAGCCGCCGGATCACAAGCTGCTGAAACAATTGACTGCTTGACGGGATGGCGCCTGTCTGTGCCATCGTCGCTCCTCGCCCGGCCAAGGGTGGCCGGTCGCCGAGGAGAACCCCGTCCGATGAACGCCTTACGGCGTCTTTCCATCCCCGCTCTGCTGCTTGCCCTGCTTACCGCCCTGGTCGCCGCCAAACCCTGGCTGCACGGCCATCTGGAGCCCGTCGTCGGCCGCTCGCTCAGCACCGGATTCGACATCGCGGTCGCATCGGCCGCGTGGCTGGTCGCCGCCTGGGGCGGGGCGCGCCTGATCGACCTGCTGGCGGCCGGCAATGGCGGCACCGGCCCGGACGGCCTGCCCCGGCCGCCGCGCATCCCGCGGCTGCTGGCCGACCTGCTGCGCTTCTTCGTTTATGGCGTCGCGGTGCTGGCGATTCTGGCCTTCGTGCTGGAGCAGCCGGTGACCGGCCTGCTGGCGACCTCCGGCGTCGCCATCGCCGTGCTGGGTTTCGCACTGCGCAACATGATCGCCGACATCTTCGCCGGCATCGCGCTGAACATCGAACATCCCTATCGCATCGGCGACTGGTTGGAGCTGTCGCCCGGCGTGGCCGGGCGGGTGGACGAGATCAACTGGCGCGCCACCCGCCTGATTACCAATGACGGCACCGCCGTCATCGTGCCGAACGGCATGGTCGCCGGCAGCCGCTTCGTCAATTACAGCCGTCCCAACCCGTCCTTCCGCGCCAGCGTGCCGATCCTGCTGGACCATGAGGTGCCGGTGGCGCGGGCCAAGCGCATCCTGCTGTCCGCCACGCTCTGCGCCGACGGCGTGCTGCCGATTCCGCGGCCCGACGTGATCGTGGAGGCGGTGACGCCCAACGGCATCACCTATCAGGCCCGCTTCTGGACCGACGATGGCGGTCGCGTGTCGCTGGTGCGCGACGCCGTGCTGACCGCTGCGCTGGCCAACCTTGCCCGCGCCGGGATCGAGCCCGCCCGCCCCAAGCAGGAGGTCCGCCGGCGCCAGCCCGCCCAGCCCGACACCGACACGCTGCGGCGCAGCCTGCTGCGCCAGCTGGAGCTGTTCGACGCCTTCGACGACGAGGAGATCGCGGCGCTGGCCCAGGCCATGCGCGAGCTTCACCTTCCCGCCGGCACCGCCGCCGTCCGCCAGGGCGAGGCCGGCGAATCGCTGTTCGTCATCGCGGAGGGCGTGTTCGACGTCCAGGTCACTGCCCCCGGCTCCACCGACGCGGCCTCCATCATTCCGAATGACGGCCAGCGTCCCGGCGTGATCCACCTGACCCGCCTGCGGCCGGGCGACCTGTTCGGCGAGATGTCGCTGCTGACCGGCCAGCCGCGCAGCGCTTCGGTCGTCGCCTGCACCGACGCGGTGGTGTACGAGCTGGCGCGCGGCCATCTCGACCCGGTGCTGCGCCAGCGTCCGCAGCTGGCGGAGCGGCTGGCCGACCTGATGGCCGACCGCCAGACCCGCAACACCGCCGAGCGCACCCGCCAGCAGGGTATCGCCCCGCCCCAGCCGGTGGAATCGCAAGCCCTGCTGGCCCGGCTGCGCAACTTCTTCAAGCTCTGAGGGGGAGGCTGCCCCCTCTGGCAGCTCCCTTCCGGTGGCAAAGCCGGGCCGCAATCCCTATCTGAGCAGTACCGGCCGTTCGGCGGCCGGTCGTGAGCGATCGCGCCGGACGTTCATCATCATGGAACCTCCGGCGCAGCCAGCCGTTATGCCGCGCGGGTGCCGGTGGTGCATCGAGCGGGTGAAGGGCCGGCATCCATGATCGCTCCCAACGGGTGGCGGCCGCATTCCGCAGCCGGCGCCCCCGGTGTTTGGCCCTTCTTGCGGGTCGAGCGCCCCTTCGTCCTGAACCAACGAGGAGGCTCGACAGCCGATGTGCGGACTGAGTGGTGAGATTCGTTTCAAATCCGGCGAGGCGGCCAGCACGGCAGCGGTCCAGGCCATGTGCGACCGGCTGGCGGCGCGCGGGCCGGACGGCCACGGTGTGTTCGCCCATGGCCGCGTCGCCTTCGGCCATCGCCGGCTGAAGATCATCGACCTCAGCGAGGCATCGCAACAGCCGATGGTGGATTCCGCCCTCGGCCTCGCCATCGTCTTCAACGGCTGCATCTACAACCACCGCGAACTGCGCGAGGAACTGGCCGGGCTCGGCTACAGCTTCTTCTCCGGCGGCGATACCGAGGTCCTGATCAAGGCCTATCACGCCTGGGGACCGGATTTCGTCAAGCGCCTGAACGGCATGTTCGCCTTCGCCATCCACGAGCGCGACAGCGGACGCGTCGTGCTGGGCCGCGACCGGCTGGGCATCAAGCCGCTCTATCTCGCCGACATTCCGGGAGGTCTGCGCTTCGCCTCCTCCCTGCCGGCCCTGGTGGCGTCAGGCGGTATCGACACCGACATCGACCCGGTGGCGCTGCACCATTACATGAGCTTCCACGCCGTCGTCCCGGCGCCGCACACCATCCTGAAGGGCGTGCGCAAGCTTCCCCCCGCCACGGTGCTGGTGGTGGAGCCGGACGGTACCCGGCGCGAGACCAATTACTGGTCGCTGAATTTCGGGCCGCAGGCCGGCGACGAGGGCCGCGACTTCGCCGACTGGCGCGAACTGGTGCTTGAGACGCTGACCCGCGCCGTGCGCCGCCGGCTGGTCGCTGACGTTCCGGTTGGCGTGCTGCTGTCGGGCGGGCTGGACAGCTCCCTCATCACGGCGCTGCTGGCCGAGAACGGGCAGAGCGGACTGAAGACCTTCTCCATCGGCTTCGAGACGGTGGGGGATGAGCGCGGCGACGAATTCCAGTATTCCGACATCGTCGCCAAGCATTTCGGCACCGACCACAACCGCATCTTCGTCGATTCCGCCCGCGCTTTGCCCGAATTGCGCGACTGCGTGCGAGCGATGTCGGAACCCATGGTCAGCCACGACAACATCGGCTTCTTCCTGCTGTCGCAGGAGGTGGCGAAGCAGGTGAAGGTGGTGCAGTCCGGCCAGGGCGCCGACGAGGTGTTCGGCGGCTATCACTGGTATCCGCCGCTGCTGGAGAGCAAGGACGCCGTCGGCGACTATGCCCGCGTCTTCTTCGACCGCGACCATGCCGAGATGGCCGAGGCGCTCGACCCCCGCTTCCTCGGCGAGGACCATTCCCGCCGCTGGCTGGAGCGGCAGTTCGCCATGCCCGGAGCCGAGCGGCCGGTGGACAAGGCTCTGCGGCTCGACACCACGGTGATGCTGGTCGACGATCCGGTGAAGCGGGTCGACAACATGACGATGGCCGCCGGGCTGGAAGCGCGCGTGCCCTTCCTCGATCACGAGCTGGTCGAGCTTGCCGCCCGCATCCCGGCCGAAATGAAGCTGGCCGAAGGCGGCAAATACGTCCTGAAGGAGGCGGCGCGCCGCGTCGTTCCGGCCGAGGTGATCGACCGGCCGAAGGGCTATTTCCCGGTACCGGCGCTGAAATACCTGCGCGGTCCCTTCCTGGAGCTGGTGCGCGACGTGCTGAGCGCTCCTGCGGCGCGCGAACGCGGCCTGTTCCGGCGCGACTATCTGGACCGGCTGCTGGCCGACCCGGAACGCCACATCACGCCGCTGCGCGGATCGAAGCTGTGGCAGGTCGCGCTGCTGGAGTTCTGGTTCCAGGAACAGGGCTTCTGACGGCCCATCCGGCCATTCCATCGCAACGAATGCTTCGCCGGGGCGTCCGGGCGCAGGACCGATCCGCGCCCCGGGGCGTTTCCCGACTATGGAGCCGCATCCGACGATCAGGGGGACCCCATGAGCTACGCCCGCGTGAAACCGCACCGGCTGGAGCGCGCCGCCAGCGCCAGCCTGCGCCACACCCGGCGCTACACCGGCCGCCCGCCCACGTCCGGACAGGGGGCTGGGCAAGGGGCCGGGCAGGACGCGGAGGCTGAGGCGCCGCGGGCCGACGTGGTGGTCGATTGCGGATGGGGCCGGCTGATCTTCGCCCACACCTTCGACCATCTTGACCGCATGATCGACACGCTGCGGCAGGAGGCGCCGGGGACCCGCGACATCGTCTTCTACCTGCAGGACCCGCATGTCGCCCTGTCCCGCGCGCCGCAGGAGCTGTTTCTCGACCCCTCCCACACCTTCCGGCTCTGGCTGACCGACTACCGCCCGTCGCGGCGCCGGCCCAAGGGCTACAGCGTCCGCCGCCTGCGCACGCGCGAGGATGCGGAGGGGGTGCAGCGCATCTATGCCCGGCGGCGGATGGTCCCGGTCTCCTCCTCCTTCCTGGTGGCGACGCGCAACAGCCGGGTGCTGACCCATTTCGTCGCCTGCGACGACGCGACCGGCGAGGTGATCGGCTCGGTGACGGCGGTCGACCATGGCCATGCCTTCGGCGATCCGGAGAATGGCAGCTCGCTCTGGTGCCTGGCGGTCGATCCGCAGGCGTCATTTCCGGGCATCGGCGAGACGCTGGTCCGCACGGTGGCGGAGCATGTCCAGGCACGCGGCCGCGCCTTCCTCGACCTGTCGGTGCTGCACGACAACGAGAACGCCATCGCGCTGTATGAGAAGCTGAATTTCCGCCGCATCCCCGCCTTCGCGCTGAAGACGAAGAACCCGATCAACGAGCGGCTGTTCACCGGCCCGCAGCCGGGCGAGCGGCTGAACCCCTACGCCACCATCATCGTCAACGAGGCGCGGCGGCGCGGCATCGGCGTCGACGTGCTGGACGCGGAGGCCGGCTATTTCTGCCTGACCTGGGGCGGGCGCAGCGTGGTCTGCCGCGAATCCCTCAGCGAACTGACCACCGCGGTCGCCATGAGCCGCTGCGACGACAAGGCGGTGACCCGCCGCGTGCTGGAGCGCGCCTGCCTGAACGTCCCCGCCCAGGCGGTGGCGGGCGAGCCGGCGGAGAATGCCGCCTTCCTGCAAACGCATGGCCGCATCGTGGTGAAGCCGGCCCGTGGCGAACAGGGCCGCGGCATCACCGTGGATGTCCGCGACGCCGAGACCATGGAGCGCGCCATCGCGTCGGCCCGCCAGCATTGCGACACCGTGCTGCTGGAGCAGTTCTGCGAAGGGCAGGATCTGCGCATCGTCGTCATCGACAAGAAGGTGGTCGCCGCCGCGGTGCGCCGCCCGGCCGAGGTGATGGGCGACGGCACCCACAGCGTCCGCGAACTGATCGAGGCGCAGAGCCGCCGCCGCGCCGCCGCCACCGGCGGGGAGAGCCACATCCCGCTGGACGGCGAGACCGAGCGCTGCCTCGCCGCCGCCGGCCGGACGCTGGACGACGTGCTGCCGGCGGGGGAGGTTCTGCCGGTGCGCAAGACGGCCAACCTGCACACCGGCGGCACCATCCACGACGTGACCGACAGCCTGCACCCCGAACTGGTGGAGGTGGCGACGGTCGCCGCCCGCGCGCTGGATATCCCGGTGGTGGGCTTCGACCTGCTGGTGGAGGCGCCGGACCGGCCGGGCTACGTCTTCATCGAGGCGAACGAGCGGCCGGGACTTGCCAACCACGAACCCCAGCCCACGGCGGAACGCTTCGTCGACCTGCTGTTCCCGCAGACGCGGGGGGTGTTCTGAGGGGGAGTGTCGCAACGGATGCCCCCTCCCCATCCCTCCCCCGCTTTGCGGTGGAGGGGGCAGGACGCTTGTCGGTGTGAACTGAATTGGGAAGCGGCGGCAGTCCCCTCTCCCGCGGAGCGGGGGAGGGTTAGGGAGGGGGCACAGCACCGTCGCATCTTCTCCCATCGCCAGCAGGAGGAAAATCCAACCATGGCCGTGCCGCTGCCCATCGACATGGGCTATGTCACCGACATCCTCTACCGGTTGCTGACCACGCCCAGCCCGACCGGCTACACCACCGACGTGGTCCGGCTGTGCTGCGCGGAGCTGGAGCGGATGGGCATCTCCTACGAGCTGACCCGTCGCGGCGCCATCCGCGCCGACCTGAAGGGCGTGCGGGGCAGCCCGGACCGGGCGCTGGTGGCCCATGTCGACACGCTGGGCACCCAGGTGAAGATGCTGAAGGACAATGGCCGGATGGAGCTGGTGCCCATCGGCCACTGGTCGTCCCGCTTCGCCGAGGGCGCGCGCTGCACCGTGCTGACCGACCGCGGCCCCTGGCGCGGCACCATCCTGCCGCTGAAGGCATCGGGCCACACCTTCAACAAGGAGGTCGATAGCCAGCCGGTCAACTGGCAGCAGGTGGAGTTGCGCGTCGACGCCCCCGTCGCCAATCGTCGGGACCTGGAGGAACGCGGCTTCAACATCGGCGACTTCGTCGCCATCGACCCGCAACCGGAATTCCTGGAAAACGGCTACATCGTCTCCCGCCATCTCGACGACAAGGCCGGGGTGGCGGTGATGCTGGGCGCGGCCAAGGCGGTGGTGGAGGCCGGAGCCACCCTGCCGGTGGATTGCCACCTGCTGTTCACCATTTCCGAAGAGGTCGGGTCCGGCGCATCGTCGATCCTGCACCAGGACGTGGCGGAAATGGTGACCATCGACAACGGCACCACCGCCCCCGGCCAGAACAGCAGCGAATTCGGCGTCACCATCGCCATGGCCGACAGCACCGGCCCCTTCGACATGGCGCTGACCCACTCGCTGCTGACCCTGTGCCAGGCGCAGAACATCCCGCACCAGCGCGACGTCTTCCGCTATTACCGCTGCGACAGCGCCTCCGCAATCGAGGCCGGCAACGACATCCGCACGGCGCTGGTCTGTTTCGGCATCGACGCCTCGCACGGCTATGAGCGCATCCATGCGAACGCGCTGGAAAGCCTCGTGCGGCTGCTGGTGCTGTACATGCAGAGCCCGCCGCGGGATTAACTGCCCGCCTTCCTATCCCCCCGCACCTCCTCCAGAACCCGGCGCAGCTCGCCGGGGTGCAGCGGCTTGTGCAGGAAGGCGCAGCCGCGGCGCTGGCCCTCCAGCAGGGATTCCGGCGCCGTCTCGCCGGTCAGCACCACGGCCGGGATGTCGGCCTTGAACAGCTTGCGCACGCGGTCGATCACGTCGAAGCCGGACACCTTCCCCGGCAGGCGCAGGTCGGTCAGGATGGCGTCGGGCGGTCCCTCCAGCCCGTCGACCGCGGCGAACACCTCGCGCATGTTCGATGCGGACACGAAGGCGCATCCCCAGCTTTCCAGCGTCAGCAGCAGCCCGGACAGCACCATGCTGTCGTCGTCCACCACCAGGATGCGCATGCCGTCCAGCGGCACCCCGGACGGGCCGCCATCGGCGTGAACGCCGACCGTCGGGGTGTCGGCCGGCGCCTCGCCCTCCAGCCGGTTCACGGTGACGGCGAAGACCGACCCGCGCCCCGACCGCGACTGCACCGCGATGGGCGCCTGCAGCAGCACCGACAGCCGCCGCACGATGGCGAGGCCGAGGCCGAGTCCGCGCGTGGGATCCCGGCTGGGGTTGGTCAGCTGGTGGAACTCGTCGAAGATGACATCCAGCTTGTCCTGCGGGATGCCGAAGCCGGTGTCCCACACCTCGATCCGCCACTGCCCGTCACGCTTGCGCAGGCCAAGCAGGATGCCGCCGCGCTGGGTGTAGCGGATGGCGTTGGCCAGCAGGTTGCGGACGATGCGGCCCAGCAGGATCGGGTCGCTGCGGGTGACCGCTCCGCCCGCCACGTCCGGCACATGGACGCGCAGGCGCAGGCCCTTCTCCTCCGCCTGGGGACGGAATTCCTCCGCCAGCGACCGCAACAGCGCATCCACCGAAACCGGCTGGAGGTCCGGCTCCACCGTCCCGGCGTCGAGCGTGGAGATGTCCAGCAGCGCATTCAGCAGCTGCTCGCCCGCCGTCATGGCGTTGGCCAGCATCCCGGCGGTGCGGGTTGCCCGCGCATTGCCGTCCACCTGGCTGGTCAAGGCGTCGAGGAACAGGCGCATCGCCTGGAAGGGCTGGCGCAGGTCATGGCTGGCCGAGGCGAGGAAGCGGGAGCGCGCCGCGGTGGTGCGCGCCACCTCCGCCCGCATGGTCTCGGCCATCTGCGCGATGGCGCCGTCCAGCGTCGCCGAGGCCAGCACCCCCACCACATGCCCGTCGACCAGAAGCGGCGCGGCGCGCAGGCTCAGCGGCGGGTCGGTCGGCAGGCTCAGCAGCGACGACTGCGGCCGGTCTGCCGCCGCCGCATCCCCTTCGTCCACATAGAGCGGGCGCAGCGCCTCGGCCACCGCCGTCCAGCCGCCGGGCAGCAGGCTGGGGCCGCTTTCGTCGCGGGATGCTGCGCGCGGGCGGTTCAGCAGGGCGGCCAGCGGCTCGTTGCAGCGGACGGCGGCCATCTCCGGCCCGCCGATCACCAGCATGGTCGGGACCGTTCCGGCGGCGCAGACGCGCCGTGCGTTGTCCAGACACTCCCGGTAACGCTGATCGGTCGGTGACATGGGGTTGGCCGAGGATCGGGGCATCGGGTCGGTGTCTTTCGCGTCGGTATCTTTGGGGATCGAGGTCCCGTGGATGGGCTTGAGGCTGATTGCCATGGGCACCGGCTCGACCGTCGGACAGTTTCGAAAAGCCCGCAGAGAATAAACGGACGATCGGACTTGTGAAATCACACGATGGCTCTACTCCCTCCTATGCGGATGGTGAAGGCCGCGGCAACCGCATAAGATGGTCCTCCACGAAATATTTCCGGCGCAGAAGCGCCATGAGACGCACCTTCAGGACATCCATTTCCTGCGCTTTTCCAACGAAATCATCGGCGCCGGCATTCAGGCTGATCATTAATTGCTCTTCGTCGTCCTGGCTGGTCAGTATGACGATCTGGAAGAACAAGCCGCGCTGACGCCGGAACCTGTCGAATCTTTCGCAGAGCTGCGTGCCGCTGGTTCCCGGCATCACCAGATCCAGGATGACGCAGTCCAGCCCGCCGCCGGAGAGCGCCGTCACCGCCTCGTCGGCATTGCGGGCGGCGGTGACGGTGCAGCCTTCCTGCTCCAGCTCGGCGCGCAGGAATTCGCGGTAGGTCGCGCTGTCGTCGACGATCAGGATGCGGGCGCGGCGGAAGATCTCCGGCACCGTCGGCGGCGCGCTGCGCCGCTCCAGCACGGCGCAGGCTTCGTCCACCACCGCCTTGGGATCGGACGGGTCGTGCTCGCCGGCGCCGCGGCCGAGCACCAGAACGGCGGCATCGCTGCGCGCCCGCAGTTCCGCCAGACCGGTCGGGCCGGCAAGCTCGCCCTCGACGATCAGCAGATCCTGGGCAGTGCCGGCGATCTCGGCCAGGGCCGGCTCGATGCCTTCGACGCAGACGGTCTCCAGGCCGCGCTCCTCCAGCAGCAGCTTCAGCAGAAGCCCCTGCGTCTGGGAGCCCATGACAACCAAGGTGCGGAGTCCGTTCATGACGCCATCTTATCGTCGGAGGTCAGTTGCAGCAGCCGTCCGGCCACCCGGTCGAGAGGCAGTTCCTCCACCGCACCGCCCAACCGCACCGCGGTGCCCGGCATGCTGTGGATCACCGCCGTGGAGGCGTGTTCGGCAATGGTGTAGGCCCCAACCTTATGCATGTCCACCAATCCCCGCGCGCCGTCCTCGCCCATGCCGGTCAGCAGCACGCCGATTCCGGACGCGCCATAGGCGCGCGCCATCGACCGGAACAGCTCCTCGCCGGACGGGCGCTGGCCGCAGACCAGCGGGTCGTCGGACAGGCGGATGATGCCGTTCTCCACCCGCATATGCCGGTCGCCGGGCGCGACATAGACGATGCCCGGCCGCGGGACCAGCCCCGCCTCGCCCAGCTTGACCGGCAGGGGGGAAACGGTTCCCAGCCAATTGGCGAAGCCGGCCATGAAGGGGGCGCCCATATGCTGGACCACGAAGACCGGCAGGGGATAGCCCGGCGACAGGTCCTTCAGCACCCGCGCCAGCGCCGCCGGCCCGCCGGTGGAGGCGACCAGCCCGACCGCCCGGAAACGCCGCAGGCGACCGTCGGCCGTCACCGCCGCATCGGGCAGACCGCCATCGGGGGCGTCGTTGGGGGCGCCGTCGGGCGGGGCGGCGCTGTTGGCCGGACGCGGCGGCCGGGCGGTGATGCGGTGGCGGATCACCTTCACCTGGCTCATGATGACCAGCTGGGTGCAGAGATGATGCGCCACCGTCTGGTAATCGGCGCGCGCCACGCTGCCCGGCTTCTCCACCACCGCCAGCGCGCCGGCCTGCAGCGCCCGCATGGGGATATCGAGGTCGCGCACGTCCGACGCTACCACCACGATCGGCAGCGGGTTCTGGCGCATGATGCGGCTGGTCACCTCGAACCCGTCGATGCCCGGCAGGCGGATGTCGAGCGACACCACGTCGGGCACCGCCCGCTCGATCATCCGCAGCGCCTGCTCGCCGCTGGATGCGATGCCTGCCACCTCCAGCCGCGGGTCGGCGCCGATGACGTGGCTGAGCAGCTGCTGGATGACGGGGCTGTCCTCGACCACCAGCACACGGATGCGTCGGGAGCCCGCTTTCTCCGGCCCGCTCACAGCAGCCGCCGGATGCCGGCCAGAAGCTCGTTCTGGTCGAAGCGCGTCTTGACGATGTAGGCGTCGGCGCCCAGCCGCAGGCCGCGTTCGCGGTCCTCGTCGCTGGCGCGCGAGGTGACGAGGATCACCGGGATCTCCGCCAGATGCTTGTCCGCCTTCACCGCCTGCAACAGGGCGAAACCGTCCATGCGCGGCATCTCGACGTCGCTGATGATCAGGCCAACCTCCATCCCTTCCGACAGGCGCTCCAGGGCCTCGCGCCCATCCACGCATAGCGTCACCCGATAACCATGGGCTTCGAGGATGCTCTTTTCCAGCGTGCGGGTGGTGATGCTGTCATCGACAACCAGGATATGCGCGCGGGCAGGGGTGGCTTCCTCCGCAGGGCGGGCCGGGGCGGGCAGGATGCTTCCGGGCAGCGGCATCAGGCCGGGAATGTTCAGCACCAGCGCCGGCCCGCCATCGTCCATCAGCGCGGTGCCGAGATAGCGTCCGGAATCGAGCCCGATCTCATCCGCCGCGGTCACCACCGTCTCGCGCGTGGCGACGAAGCGGTCGACCGCCAGCGCCAGCCGCCGGTCCGCCGCCCGCACCACCGCGAGCGACAGCGACCGTTCGGCGCTCGGCACAACCGGCGCCTCCATGCCCAGCAGCGCCGCCAGCGAGGTGACGGGGATTTCCTCCTCGCCGATGCGGATCATCGGGGTGCCGACGCCGGAGAACAGCGATTCCGCGCTGGTGGTGCGCAGCCGGACCACGTCGGCCGACGGGATCGCCAGGATCTGGTCCTGCACGGCGACGAAAACCAACCGCTGGCTCAACAGGCTCAGCGGCACCTCGATGGTGACGGCGGTGCCGCCCTCCGGCCGGTCGGCGATGGTCAGGTTGCCCTGCAGCCGCTCCACCTCCCGCCGGGCGATGGCCAGCCCCATGCCGCGCCCGGCCAGTTCGGTGGTGCGGGCGGCGGTGGAGAAGCCGGCATGGAACAGGAATTCGGTCAACCGTTCGAGCGGCATCTCCTCGCCCGACGACAGCTCGTCGGCATCGATCAGCCCACGCTCCGCCGCCTTGCGCAGGATCGCGCCGCGGTCCAGCCCGCGCCCGTCATCCTCGATGCGCAGGCGCAGGCGCGAGCCCTCCACCGACGCGGCGATGGTGACGCGCGCCGCCGGCCGCTTGCCCAGCGCCAGCCGCTCAGCCGGCGTCTCGATGCCGTGGCTGATGGCGTTCCGCGCGATGTGCAGGATCGGGTCCTTCAGCCGCTGCAGGACGGCGCGGTCGGCCTCCACCTCCAGCCCGCGGACATCGACCTCGACCTCCTTGCCTTCGGCCCGGCTGATGTCGCGCACCATGCGGCCCAGCCCGCCCAGCTGGTTCTCCGCCGGCAGCATGCGCAGCCGCCGCATGTCCTGCTGGAAGCCGCCGCCCCAGCGCCGCATCGACCACAGCAGCCGGTCATGGCTGCGATGCGCGGAATCCAGCGCCCCGCCCAGCGCGCGGAAGCGCCGCTCGAACGCCATCAGCGCCGGCAGGGCGCCGCGCCCGTCCAGCGCGTCCGCCCCCTCGTCCAACTGGGCGCCGCGCCCGATCTGCACCCGCAGATGGCGCCACGCCCGGTCCAGCGCCCGCCATTCCCGGCGCATCGCCCGCAATTCCTCGCCGAGCCCGGCCTGGGCCTCCACCTCCGGCAGCAGGGCCGACGCGGTCTCCGACAGCCGCTCCAGCCCTTGCGCCGCGATGCGGACCAGCGCCGCGGAGTCGGCATCGACCGCCTCGGCGCGCGGCCGCGGCGCCCGGCGCTCCGCCCGTGCCGGGGGTGCCGGGGTCGCCATGCTTCGGGCGGGCGGCTGGGTGTCGCCGTTCCGGCCGCCGGCCAGCCCGTCGAGATCTGCAAGCACGCCGGCGATCTCCACCTCCTCGCCGCCCTGCAGCGACCAGGCGACCAGATCCTCGATGGCGTCGAGCGCCCGGCGCACCACGGCGATGGCGGCGGCATCCAGCACCGCTTCGCCTTTCTGCACCGCGATGAAGGCGGCCTCCAGCCGGTGGGAGATCGCCTCCACCTCCGGCAGGTCGACGGCGCGGGCGGCGCCCTTCAGGCTGTGGGCGCGCCGGTGGATGTCGACGAGGTCCGGCGCCTCCCCGGTGGCCTCGGCCTCGCGCAGCCCGGCGCGGATCACCGCGAGATGATCCTTGTGCTCAAGCTCGAACGCGGCGAGCAGGCGCTGGCGGATGTCCATCAGGGAACTTCCCGGCTCGTCACTTGTCCCCTCTCCCCCCGGCTTTCGCGCAAACGAAGTTTGCGCTGTCGCGGCAGGCGGACCGAAGGTCCGCTGAGAGCGGGGAGAGGGTTAGGGTGAGGGGGGAGCGAGGCGTGGATCCCCGAAGATCGTATAGTGCCGGCATTTCCAGCGGCATCACGCAACGCATCCCCCTCACCCCGACCCTCTCCCCGGGGGGGAGAGGGGGAGTGGGACGTGGGAGAGAGGGAAGGGCACATCATCCGCGTCACACCCGGTAGTTCCGCACCGCCTCGACCAGTCCCTGGCCGAGGTTGTTCAGGTTCGCGGCGGCGCCTTCCAGCTGGCGGGTGCCGGCGGCGGTCTGGCTGCTGGCCTCGCGGATGTTCTGCAGTGCCTGGATCACCTGCTCCAGGCCGATCTGCTGCTGGTTGGTGCCGGCGACGATCTGCTGGAAGGCCAGCACGCTCTCCTGGATGTTCTCCGCCATGGTGCGGATGGTGGATTGGGTGGCGTCGGTCTGGCGCTTGCCGGCGGCGACGCGCTTCACCGCTTCCTCCGTCAGCATGACCGAGGCGTTGATGCCGTGTTGGATCTCCGACAGGTTGGAGCGGACCTGCGCGGTCGCCTCCTTCGACTGGTCGGCCAGGCTCTTGATCTCGCCCGCCACGATGGAGAAGGTGCGGCCATGCTCGCCGGCCGCCGCCGCCTCGATGGCGGCGTTCAGCGCCAGCAGGTGGCAGCGCTCGGCGATGTCGTTCACCGTCACGATGATCTCGCCGATGGCCTGGGTGCGCTCCGACAGCATGACGATGTTCTCGGCCACCGCCTCGGCCTGTTCACGGATGGCGTCCATCGCCTGGATGGTGTCGTCGACCGCCTTCATGCCGGAATGGCTGGAGGTCGCCACCGTCTGGGCGCCATGGGCGACGTCCTGGGCGCGGCGGTTGATCTGGGCGCCGGATTCGGTGATCTCCGACAGGGTGGCCGTGGTCTGCTCCACCGCCGCCAGCTGTTCGGCGACGCTGGCCGACTGCTGCTGGGTCGAGGCGCGGATCTGCGCGGTGGCGGCGTGGACGCTCTCGGCGGTCTCGCGGGTGGTGCGGGCCATCGACTTCAGCCGGCCGGCCATCTCGTTCAGATGCTGGCCCAGGATGGCCAGCTCGTCCTTGCCGGGGATGGCGACCTCCTGCGTCAGGTCGCCGTGGCCGATCCTGGTGACGAAATCGATGGCGCGGCCGAGCCGGCGGGTGATGGAGCTGCCGATCAGATAGGCCACCCCCACCGCGATCAGGAAGACGATGACCAGCGCGACGATGGACGACTGGATCGCCGAGTTGTAGATCGCCCGGATGTCGCCGCGGCCGGTCTCCGTCAGGTTGTCGATGGCGGTCTGGGCGGCGGCGATGCGCGCCTCCATGTTCTTGCGCAGCTCGTCCACCCGTTGGCGGCGTAGCAGCGCCTCGGGCACCTGGTTGCGCTCCAGCATGGTGTAGATCGTCCGCGCCTCCTCACCCACCATGGCGATGGCGCGGCTCATCTCGTTGACCGCGGTGTCCAGCTCGACCCAGCCCTTGCGGCGGCTGTCGGTCACGCTGTAGGAGGAGCGCTCCGCCACCATCGCGCGCAGCCGGCCCAGCGTGTCGCGCAGCTTCGCCCCGACCTCGTCGTAATGCCGGTGCAGCGGTATCATGATGGCCGGGATGTCCACGACCCTCCCTTCGGCATTGGCGACGGTGACGGCGTTCAGCGCGGTCTCGCGCGTGCTGCGCAGCTCCGCCTGCAGGTTGCCGACGTCGGTCACCAGATTGGCGGCCTCGGTGTCGTAGCTGGACACCGCCATGATGACGGTCAGCGCGTCGGAGAAACGCGCCATCTGGTACAGCGCCAGCAGCGCGGTCAGGACGCAGACCACGCCGAACCCCAGGACCAGCTTGTGCGCGACTTTGATGTTCATTCTCGGACTCCAGCCCCGGACGGCTCAAATGCAGGTGGATCGGTCTTGACGGCAGGCTTCAGGTCTTCACGGCGTCGAGCAGGGCCGCCATGTCGAGGATCGCCATGCGGTCCCCGGCGATTGCCCTGACCAGCGGCCCGGCCTCCGCCGGGGCGGGGGTGCGCGGCGGGACGATGTCGGCGACCCGCTCCACCTCCCTCAGCCGCAGCGCCGCCGGGCGGCCGCCGGTGCGCAGGACCACGGCATAGCCGGGCTGTTCCGCCTCGGTCCCGGCGCCCGGACCGCTCCCGCACAGCCGGTCGACGTCGAACAGCCGCATCACCCGGCCGGCGACGGCGATCACCCCCAGCACGGCGTGCGGCGCTCCCGGCACGCGGGCCAGCCGCGGCATCGGGACGATCTGGCCGAGATGGCGCAGCTCCAGCCCATACAGCGTCTCGGCCCCGCGCGCGACGAGCATGGGGATGCCGGCGCTCTCCCGGTCGAAGGCGGGCGGCGGTTCGGCGAGTTCCTCGGCGCGGCGGTCCAGCAGGGCGTCGGCCCAGGGACCGCGGCCGGCGAAGCTCTGCGCCAGGACGGCATTGCGGTGCGCCAGCCTTTCGTGCACCTCCTGCCAGTCGATGGGGCTGTCTTTAGCCCGTCCTTGGGAAGGATTCCGGTCCATCAGCCCTCCTCGCCGGTTAGCCACAGGTCGAGCATCCCGCGCAGCTCCTGCACGGTCAGTCCGCCGCCCTCCATCACCGCCCCGTCGTCGGCAAGGCTCTCCAGCGCTTCGCGGGCGTTGCGGAAATGGCGCTGCGCCGGGACCAGCCTGCCGCGGCGCCAATAGGCCAGCGCCAGATGATAGTCGGCCAGCACGAAGTGCGGGTCGAGATACAGCGCCCGCTTGAAGGCCGCGACCGGATCGCCGACGCCCAGCTCCTCCTCCACCAGCCCCAGCTGGTAATGGGCGGCGGGGTCCATCCGGTTGGCCTCCACCCGCGCCAGACAGGCTTCCAGCAGGGAGGAGCGCTCGTTGGTCTCCACCTGATCGGGCGGGGTGGGGGCTGCGGGCGGGGTTGCCGCCCCGGATGGCGCCCCGGATGCTGCCCTGGACTGTGCCTTCGCCGCGGGCTTGGCCGCCGCCGTGCGCCGCGGCTTGGCGGCCGGCATCGGCGCCGCTGCGGCCGGGGACGGGCTCGGCGTGGCGGCCGGCGCCGGGGCGGCCCGGTCGCCCTGCTTGCGGTAGAGGGTGGCGCCGGGGACCGAAACCGGGATGAAAAGCTCGTTCATCTGCGGCCCGGCCTCGGCATGGCCGACCACCAGCCATCCGCCGTCGGCCAGCGCGCCGTGCAGGTTTCCCAGCAGCCGGTGCCGCGTCACCTCGTCGAAATAGATCATGACGTTGCGGCAGAGGATGATGTCGAAATGCCCGATGCCGTGGGGATAGGACGGGATGGCTCCTTCCACCAGATTGAACGGCATGAAGCTGGTCCATTGCCGGTATTTCGGCTTCACCGACCACAGCTTGTCCCGGCGGTCGAAGCAGGCCTCCAGCGTCTCCGGCGACAGGCCGCGCACCGCCCAGTCGCCATAGGTGCCGCGGCGGGCCTGCTCCAGGAAGGCGCCGTTGATGTCGGTGCCGACGATGTGGACCTGCCAGCCTTCCAACTGGTCGGCGAAATGCTGCTTCAGCAGGATTTCCATCGTGTAGGCTTCCGGCCCGATGGAACAGCCCGCACTCCAGATCCGCAGCAGCCGCGTCGTCTGGTTGCGGCGGATGCATTCCGGAATGGCGACGGCGCGCAGCGCGTCGAACTGCTCGATGTAGCGGAAGAAGAAGGTCTCCCCCACCGCCAGCTCGTTGATCAGCCCCTGATACTCCGGCCCGCCCGGTCCCTGCGCCTCCAGCGCCGCCAGATAGCCGGCGACCGTCGTGACCCGGCCGAAGGGCAGGCGGCGGTTGATCCGCTCGGCGAAGGCGGACTCCTTGTCGGCGTAATAGGCGAGCCCGGTGGCGTCGATCACCATCGCCTTCAGGCGCGGGAAATGCGGGTCGCGGCGGATCGCCTCGATGGCGGCCGCGGCGGCGGCGGGATTGGCCGGTGTCATGCCGCACCGTCCCAACGGGCCAGCCGCCGTTCCTCCGCCGCGCGGAAGGCGTCGAGCAGGCGGCCCTCCGCCTCGCTCAGCAGCCGGTCGGGGTCGAGCAGCGTCACGGTGCCGGCACGGCCGGTCACCCGGTCCGGGAAGGCGCCGGCCGCACAGCCGTTGAAGGACAGCGACGGGTCGGAGGCCACGCGATCCTCCGCCGGCAGCGCCACGTCGCCATGGACCTGATCGACCAGCAGGGCGGTCGGACGCCCCTGCCAGGTGATCAGGATCAGCGGCGCGTAAAGCCCGCTCTCCCCGCCGCCGCCGCCCTCCGCCAGGTCCAGCAGAACGCCCAGGCGCAGGACCGGCACGATTTCCCCATGATAACGGAACACCCCCTCGACGGGCTGGGGCGCGGTCGGCAGACGGTCGAGCCGCGGCAACGGCAGAAAGCGCCGCACGGCTTCCACCGGCAGCGCCAGCGCTTGGCCGGCAACCGAGAAAACGACGCAACGGAAGGGCGATGGCGCGGAAGGGCCATGGGAGGTGCCTGGGGAGGTGCTTTGCGTGGGGCTTTGCGTGGGGTGCGGTGACATCCGTCCGTCGATGGTCTGGAATCCGACCGGGACCATGCCCGATCGCGATTGGAATGCGAATTACGCCAAAGGTTTACGTCGGACGGCCTATGCCCTGCCCGCCGAAATCGGGACCTTTGCCGGATTGCTTTGCCGGTCTACTGTCTTCGGCCATGCCCGGAAACTGGCAACGACCAGCCAGACCAACGACAAAGGGAGAGACGAGACGATGCCCGGCCGCCATTTCGAGGATTTCTGCATCGGCGACGTGATCGAATCGGAAGGGGCGACCCTCACCGACAGCCAGATCATGGATTTCGCCCTGCGCTTCGACCCGCAGCCCTTCCATATGGATGCGGTCGCTGCGGCCGACGGGCCATTCCAGGGGCTGATCGCCAGCGGCTTCCACACCCTGTCGCTGACCTTCCGCCTGATCCGCGACACCGGCATCATCACCGGCACCAGCCTGGGCGGCTCCGGCATGGACGAGCTGCGCTGGCTGCGCCCGGTGCGCCCCGGCGACACCATCCGCGCCCGGGTGGAGGTGGTGGAGACGATCCCGTCGCGCCGCGGCGACCGCGGAACCGTGCGGCTGGCCTACACCACGCTGAACCAGCGGGGCGAGCCGGTGATGACCTGCATCATGAACCACATCGTCGCCGGCCGGACGGTCGCCGTCTGACCACTCTGTCCGACGGCCGTCGCCACCTGTCAAAAACCCACCCTCGCGCTCTGTCATGACAATTTTGTTAACCAGAGCTGCGCCGATTTCCGCGGCCGGTCCATTGCCAGTTCGCGGGTGCGAGACTATCTGACCGCTCCGCACAGTCCACGCTGGCAAGATGTTGGAAGCAAAGGCAGTTCGTAACGCTGACGATTAATTTTCCTTCATCTCCGCGAGACTGACGGAAGAAAAGACGGGGCTCCCGCGTCCATTGCGCAGGAGACTGGAGAATAAGGGTCTGGCCACCCCGGTCGGGTGGCCGCAAGAGGTTAGGGAAAGGGTTGGTCACCATGCTTTGCAACTTCGTCGCCGTCGCTTCGATTGGCGTCCTCCTGCTGTCGGGCATCGGCTTCGGCGTCACCAAGCCGCCCAAGCAGGACCGCGAACAGCGTGTCGATGTGCCGCGCCGCTCGCTGGGCGAGAACATCATGGGCTGATGCCCGCCCCCTCCGCCTCGGGCGGAGGGGAAAGACGGGAAGGGGGGAAGCGCCGCATCACCAGTTCAGCGGCGCCGGCCCCCCGATCCTGGCCTTCCTTCCCTGAAGGGGAGCGAAGGACCAAAACAAACTCAAATCTCGATCAGCGCATAAGGACGGCCGGTTTCCTTCGGGATGGTCTGGGCCACATTGTACACCGGCGTGCCGCGCAGCGTCGTTCCCGAATAGGTCCCGTGATGGGCATGGCCGTGGGCGATGGCGCGGACGTTGTCGAAGCGGTCGATGGTCTCGGCCAGCCGCGAAGATCCCAGGAACGGGAAGATCTCCGTCGGCTCCCCCTCCACCGTCGCGGCGATGGGGGCATAATGCAGCACCACGAACAACCGGTCGGTGTCCAGCTGGCGCAGTGCGCTTTCCAGCCGCATCGCCTCGTTCACCGCCTCGTGGACGAACTGCTTGATCGCCGGTTCGCCGAAGCTGTCCAGCATCCGGTTACCGAACCCGCCTCCGAAGCCCTTCACCCCGGCGAAGCCCACCCCGCCGATCTCCTGCGGGGCGCCGTCGAGGAAACGGACGCCGGCCTGGGTCAGGATATGCTGGATCTCCTCCAGATGGCCGCATTCGTAGTCATGGTTGCCGAAGACCGCGACGATCGGGATGCCGATGGCGCGCAGGGCGTCGGCCAGGATTTCCGCCTCGCGCGGCTTGCCGTGGTTGGTCAGGTCGCCGCACAGCGCCAACACGTCGGCCTTGCCGGCGATCTCCTGGAACAGCTCGCGATAGGGGTATTGGGTGGTCTCCCCGACATGGATGTCGCCGATGGCGGCGACGGTCAGCCTGCGCTCATCCATTCTTCGTCTCCCTTGGGATCTCCTTCGTGCCCTCCTCCCCGACGACGTCGGCGAAGCCCCATTGGGTGACGTCGATCAGGTAATCCTCGCGCGAGAACAGCCGGCCCCGGCAGATGCGGGTCTGGGCGACCGGCAGCTTGGCGCGGTCCTGCATCCGTTCCAGCAGTTCCCCCAACAGCCAGTCGGGCACGCAATCGCGTTCGGTCGGGTAGATGAACCGGAAGTTCAGGAGGTGGATCAGCAGCACCTCCCAATATTGCTCCATATGGGCGAGCAGCCTTTTCCAGTCGACCTTGTCGTGCTGCTTCAGGATCAGGTGCGCCACGTCCGGCCCGTCGTATTTGTGGCGCATCTGGACGAAGGACTTGGAGAAGATCATCTCGGTCGGCGCCACCAGCCGCACGTCGGCGCCGCAGATCACCGCGCGATGTTCCTCCTTGAACCAGCGGTCGTTGACCGGGTTGATGGCGACCGCCGAATTGAAGATGACGTCGAAGAACAGGTCGCCATGCTTGACCTTGCCGATCCAGCGTTCGTCTTCGATCTCCGTCCCGAAGCCATGGTCCTGGAAGTGACCCAGGATGCGCGGGAAGTCGCCGCCGCAGCAGAAGACGTCGATGTCCTTGGTCGGCCGGTTGATCCCGGTATAGGCGCTGACCGCATAGGTCCCGCCCAAGAGGAACGGTATTCCCGATTGGGTCAGCAGCTTGAGGCTTTCGGTATAGAAGGCTTCGGCCTCCGCGGAGACGGTGGCGCTGCCCTCACGGAGTTCGCTCATGAACCACTCCCCCAATGCACCGGCCTTACGCGCCGGCATGGCATGTTGCCCCGATACAACAGGGCAGGGGGGCAAGCGTTGCGGGGTGCGCGCGCTCTGTCTCCTGGATCGTCTTGCTGCCGCTTCCCTGTTGTGACTGCCGGTTCGGCGCGATCCGCTCTCAATTCAGCATTATTCCGCGATGCCGCCCGGCAGCCAACCGGTCATCGGGCGGGATATTCTGGTGGCGAGCTATATCCACCAACTCGGACCGAGCAATGGTACGGGCAAATGCGGCCGAGCTTCGCTTGGGCCATGGCTTTACACGAGACCTGGATGGCAGCACCTTTCAATGTTTAGGCGCTTGCCGAAAAATACCTTCATTGAAATCACAAAGATTCGGGGGGAACATCTCAATGACAGCGTCTCGCTACCAGTACCCTTTAAGCTCTAAGCTTGAGGATGCCAATCCACGGAAAATTCTGTCCGTCCTCCTGCCGATCGATAAGACGCCCTTGGTCGTCGGTCATGACAGTCTTCCTGCCGACACTGCTGAGCACGTTTCCGCCAATGGTGATCAGCGTATCGGCGCGTTTTTCCACGACGATGTCGCCATGCGACGGGTACCAGCCATCTGCAGCAAACGCGGTGGCCGCCTTGGCGAAATCGTAGGTCTTTGCTGTGTCTCGCCCATAGTGCAGGATATCACCCACTTCGGGCACTGCGTCGGATTGGGGTAAAGCCTCGTACAGCGCATAGTGGTCGAGTGCGTTTACAAAGTGCTGAAAATAAAGACAATGTGCCGCCGCGCCAGGAAACCGTGCTCCGGCCCCCGCCTGATCCAAAACGAACGAGACGAAAGCCGCCGACCAGAATTGATTTGTGTCTTTACCCGTGAAAGGCCGGCCGATGACCTTCCAGTATTCACCGACCCGCTTGAATTGCGGATCATCCGTTTCTTTTGCTGCGCCGTTGTCAAAGAAGGCATACTCCTTCCAGCAAATCCTAACGATGGCGTCTCGAAGCTCGCTGCCAACCGGAAGCCCACCGGGCGATGAGCCGTCTCCCTCGAACGCGGCCGACACACCGTTGAACCTCAAGCTGTACGTGTCGGGCAGCGTTCCTCCCGGGGGAAAGCCGTGGTAGTGGACGTCCCTTTCGGCGTCGTCGCCGTAAACGGCAACAGCATTTTCCACCACATACCGCCCCCAAGAAGCCATAGCCACTGCGCTCGATATATGGGGGTTCAAGAAATGCGTGGCTCCTTTGATCATGCTTGCTACACCCGAGGCGCGGCCAGCGACGTGTGTTCGCACGATTTCCATGACTGTCGGTTGAGCAGGGTCAAGACCAACCCATGTTCCGGGGCCGTTAACGGCGGAGAATTGCTTCGGTTGGTCAATGACCGCTTCTATTGAGTCAGGGTAGTTCTTATGTGCGACGCGGTTGATGACCGTATCCACAACGGCCGCCAATCCCCCCGCCAGCTGTGCCTTGCCATATTTGCCGAAATGGCCGACTTCGCTCTGCGCCACGCGTGCAAGGGCATCAAGGGCGCGATCACTCACTTCAATCATGCGTCCCGCGATTAAAGGCGCAGGAATCGGTGATGCGAACGACACTGTCGATTGCGGCGAGGAAACCGTGCAGGTAACTTGATACGTCTTCCCACCCGGCTCGAGGATCTTTGAAAAAACGCCGTTGCTATTCCCGCAGATAACTCTGAGGCTCTCGGCTGTATCAGGTTTGACGTTTCTGAGTGTCCAGGAGTTTGTCATCTTACCCTCACAGCAAATTAAGTTGTTTGGCAACGGCTGCATTCGCCGCGGAATTTCGCTCGTTCGAGATTGCCTCTAGTGCTCTGAAAGACGGATCGGAAATATTTCCATTGATCGTGGCCCCATTTTTTTCGGCAGAAGCAAGGTATTTTGCTACGTTAGATTTATTTTTAATGTATTTGAACAAAGCGTCATGAACTGTTTGATCATCCGGGAGGAGGATATCAAAAAGCAATGCTCCAGCACCTTTTGATTGTTCGCCTTTCTGAATTTCGGCCTGGGATGCCTGTTCGGCTATACCCCCGATGGCGGCGGCCAGAGTGCCGGCTTGCCAGTAACGCCGCAGGTCGCTGAGGGCAGCTTCGATCGGATACTTGGTGTGATCGGCCCGGAGATTGTTATAAATTTCCGTACGGACTGCGGACCGACCGGCGCGCATTTGTGCCATAAAGGCTTGAATCGTACTTTCAGCAAGAACCTCTTTGTCATAGGAAGTATGTACTGCAGAAATTCCGCCGCCGATCAAAGAATAGACCCGTGAGGCGGTGCCGGTTGTATAGCCACCGAGCAATCCGGCTGCCAGGCTGCCGAACGAAAGCGCGAATCCTGTTTTGCGAGATTCTGCCAAAACGGCATTTTCATATGCGCCGTAAAGAGCGTCTATTTCTGCCAGTCGTGAGAAGACGATGTAGTCTCGTGACTCTTTTGTGGGTGAATCTAATGCCTTTTCAATATAGGCTTCGCTCAGTCGCTTTTCGAACACCACGGCGTCAAGAAGAGGACGTTGTTCCCCTCCCTTGTTTGATAGGTATTTTTCTTCTGGAGCCCCGGTCAATGTGCTCTGACACCCGGCCAAAGCAACAGTCGATATCGCTATGTAGGCCCATATATGGTTGATCATAGGTCCATTCCCCATGGCTATTCTCCGCCGTCAGCGACGTAGCGACAGATAACGCTGCGCCGCAGTCGGTTCAGGGCGGAGGAGATGGACGAGAGTATCTATTGAAAGTGGATGCTTTTTTGATACTGATGGCACCTATCCTGGATGTGAGCGTGCATGCTTATAGGGGGAAATGCAAGCCTTACCTGTGTAGCGCCGCTGGGAGTCTTGAGTGATGGTGCAAACACCCTATGACACTCCAATGTGGTGTGTTCTGGAATATGTCGGGTAGTCCGAAAGGTCCAACTCATCTCATAGGTGAGTGATGTCGGACAGAAATCCTATTAGTTGAAAACGATAAAAAGATATCTCCGTGAGGGAGGTGCTGCAACAGCAAAAACTGGTGGCGACTACTTTCTGCAGTCACCGTCGTTCCTGACCTGTTCAACGCCTCTAAACTGTTTCTTGCCTTACTTGGTGGCCGATACCGTTGCCGTCGCTTTATGGACCGGTCGCGCCGTCATACGTCGGCTGTTCGATATGCTCGAATTTGTGCTGCGGAAGTATTCCGGCGAGCTTGCGCCGGCCTCGGTCGCCGGATGGAACATCATCCGATACTCTGTTCCCTGATGTTCCATCCCCCTGCGAAATGACCACCCTTCCCGGTCAGACCCCGAAGTTCGGCTTCCCGGTCAGGATGTTGGAGGTCACATGCCGGATGTCGCGCAGGCCGCACATCGCCATGGTGACGTCCATCTCCTTGCGGATGATCTCCAGGCACTGGGACACGCCGGCCTCGCCGCCGGCCCCCAGGCCGTAGAGGAAGGCGCGGCCGATGAAGGTGCCCTTGGCGCCCAGCGCCAATGCCTTCACCACGTCCTGGCCGGAGCGGATGCCGCCGTCCATCAGCACCTCGATCCGGTCGCCCACCGCCTCGACGATGGCCGGCAGCGCTGCGATGGAGGAGATGGCGCCGTCCAGCTGCCGGCCGCCATGGTTGGAAACGATCAGCGCGTCGGCCCCGGTGTCGGCCGCCATCACCGCGTCTTCCGCGTCGAGGATGCCCTTCAGGATCAGCTTGCCGCCCCAGCGGTCGCGGATGCGGCGCACGTCGTCCCAGTTCAGCGTCGGGTCGAACTGCTCCGCCGTCCAGGACGACAGCGACGACAGGTTGCTGACACCGGTGGCGTGCCCGACGATGTTGCGGAAGGTGCGGCGGTGGGTGCGCAGCATGTTGATCGACCAGCGCGGCTTGGTCGCCATGTCCAGGATGTTGCCGACGGTCAGCTTCGGCGGGGTGGACAGGCCGTTCTTGATGTCCTTGTGGCGCTGGCCGAGGATCTGCAGGTCCAGCGTCAGCACCAGCGCCGAACAGCCGGCGGCCTTGGCGCGGTCGATCAGCTTGTCGATGAAGGCGCGGTCGCGCATGACGTACAGCTGGAACCAGAAGGGCTTGTCGGTATTCTCCGCCACGTCCTCGATGGAACAGATGCTCATGGTCGACAGCGTGAAGGGAACGCCGGCCTTGGATGCTGCGCGGGCGGCCAGGATCTCGCCGTCGGCATGCTGCATGCCGGTCAGGCCGGTCGGGGCCAGCGCCACCGGCATCGCCACCGGCAGGCCGACCATGCTGCTGGCCAGCGTCCGGTTGGTCATGTCCACCGCCACGCGCTGGCGCAGCTTGATCCGGCCGAAGTCCGATTCGTTGGCGCGGTAGGTCTGCTCCGTGTAGGAGCCGGAATCCGCATAATCGTAGAACATCCGCGGCACGCGCCATTCCGCCAGTTGCCGCAGATCCTCGATGCAGGTGACGGGCCGGTCGGTGAACAGGTTCGCCCAGCGCGACGGCGGCCGCGACGAGGGCATGCGAACGGAGGTCATGGGGCGTGTCTCAACGGTTGCGCGTGAAACGAAGGGGGTAGGATTTGGCCACCCCCATCGCGCACCGTCAAGCACGCCCTCGCCCGGTCGCTGCCGATACCGGCCCCGCGCCGGTCAGCGCGCCGGCTTGGCCTTGCGCTTCGGCTTGGCGGGTTTGGGCGGCGTCATCATGGATTTCAGCGCCGCCGACCGGTTGCGCCTGGCCGCCGACATGGCGGCGGCGGTCCACATGCCGGTGGCACGGTTGGCCCAGGACAACCAGGCACTCATGAAGGGATTCCTGGCCATGGCAGGACGGCTCCGGGACGGTTGGGATGCCGACTCAACAGCGGCTTCGGGGTGGATGTTGCACTGCACATCATTGCGTCGACCGCACGCCCAAATTTTCGGCAAAGTCGCCGCATTCTTGGGCAATCGCATGATCTTGGAGCGGCCAGCTTGCAGTCTAGAAGCCCTTCTCCCCTTGCGGGAGAAGGGTTGGGATGAGGGGGCAGCCGGCTGCAAGGCCGGCGGAAATCATAAGTTCGCTACCCCTCACCCCAACCCCTCTCCCGCAAGGGGAGAGGGGCCTGTTTTTGCTGGCATATGCGTTGCTTATCCGGTGAAGGGTGCAGCGCAGGGGGAACAGGCGGGATGGTCACGCAGCAGGAAACCAAGGACGGCGGGGCGGGCACCGCGGCCGCGCGGTTCCTGCGCGCCGCCAAGCTGTGCCGCATCCGCGATGTCGAACAGCTTCTGGCCGTCAGCGCCCTGGTCCGCGACATGAGCGGGCTGATCCACGCGCTGCAGAAGGAACGCGGCGCCTCCTCCATCTATCTCGGCTCCAGCGGAAAGCGCTTCGCCGAGGATCGCGCCCGCTGGCAGGCCGACGCCAAGGCGCTGGAGGCGGTCCTGCGCGACCGGCTCGACCATGTCGACGAGCAGCTCGGCCGCCTCGGTTCGGGTGCGCAGTTCTACAACCGCGTCGCCATCGCCCTGCATGCGCTGGACGGGCTGCCGGCGCTGCGGGAGCAGGTGGCGTCGCTGGCACTGGTGCCCCAGGACGCCGTGAAGTCCTTCACCGACATCGTCGGCCATCTGCTGGCCGTGGTGTTCGAGGCGGCGGACATCGCCGCCGATCCGGCGATCTCCCGCGCGCTGGTGGCGCTGTTCAACATCGTGCAGGGCAAGGAATTCGCCGGGCAGGAGCGGGCGACGGCCAGCGCCGGCTTCTCGCGCGGGCGGTTCGACGGGGCGGAGCATGGCCGGCTCGCCCGGTTGATCGATGCGCAGAACCGCGCCTTCCGCATCGTCGCGGAGTTCGCCGATCCCGCCCACACCGCCGCTTTCCGCGCCGCCCTGTCGGACCCGGCGGTGGCGGAGGTGGAACGGATGCGGGCGGTGGCGCTCGGCGACGGCGCCCGCCATGGCGAACTGGCGGGCATCACGCCGGAATCCTGGTTCGAACAGGCCACGCGGCGGATGGATCTGCTGAAGACGGTGGAAGACCGGCTGACCGAGGATCTGCGCCTGCTGTGCGAGACGAAGCTGGCGCAGGCGCGTGCCGATCTGGAGCAGGCCGACCTGCGCGGACATGATGCGGTGATGCCGGTGGCGATGGTGCTGGTCGACGCCGATCCAGCCCTGCCCGGACAGGACGGCACCGGACTCTACGCGCCGGACGGGCTGCGGCCGAAGCTGATGCGCTCGGTGCTCGATGTCGTGCAGGCGCAGTCGCAGCGTCTGCGCGACGTCAGCCTGGAGCTGGAGACCGCCAAGGCGGCGCTGAACGAGCGCAAGGTGATCGACCGCGCCAAGGGCCTGCTGATGTCCACCCGCAACCTGTCGGAGGAGGAGGCCTACAAGCTGATCCGCAAGACGGCGATGAACCAGAACAAGCGCATCATCGAGGTCGCCGAGGCGATCCTCAGCATGTCCGACATCCTGCGCGGCGTGACGGCCGGCGGAGGGGTGGCGGGCGGCTGAGGCTGCCTCGCCTCACTGCATCGTGCGCACCGGCGAGAAGGGCAGGCCGGCCTGATCCAGTGCCCGGTCGATGACCTCCTCCGACTTCTGGTCGAACAGCTGCAGAAGCAGGTCGTCGACCATCCAGTCGTTGGTGGGGGTGCAGGCGGTGAACAGCTCGCTGATGACCTCCGACTGGAAATCCTCGCGCCGGCTCTCCTCGCCCTCATACTCCATCCGCTTGGCGACGCCGACCGCGACCTGGAAGGGATGGGTCAGGCCGGGGGCGACGGCCGCCTTCTTCATCAGCGCCGCCATGCCCAGCTCGCCATCGTCCCAGGCCAGCCGGCGGGCATTCTCCGCCGGGATGCCGGCGCGCAGCGCCATGCCGGAGACGAACAGCGACAGGTCGCCGGCGCACAGCGCCTGGAACAGCAACACCGGCGTCAGGCGGCGGTTGGTGTGCAGCCACTGGATCACCGCGTCGATGTCCTCCGCCCCGCGCAGCACCGGGCGCAGCAGCCGCATGGTCGCCGCCTCCCGCCCGCGCTCCACCAGCCGTTCGACCAGCTCGCGCGACAGTCCGTGCGCCTGCATCAGCGTGGTGCGCATGCTGTCCGACACGAAGGCAACGACACGCTCCACCATCGCCAGCGACAGGCCGGGGCGGGTCGCCGCCGCCTCGCTGACCATGCGGACGCGGCCGAAGCGGTCGAGCGCGCGGTGCATCGCGCTGTCCGGCAGCTCGGCCCCGTCGTTGCGCAACAGGGCGGTGACGGCGACGACGTTGCCGCGCTCCGCGATGGCTCCCGATACGCGGGCCGAGACCTTGGACCGGCTGGCCACCGCCACATGCTTGCCGGAATCCGGATCGGACAGCACGTCCAGCAGCAGGTCGTCGGTCAGTCCCGCCGCGTCGCGCAGGATCGGGAATGCCACCCGGCCGACATCGCGGACCAGCCGCTCGGCCAGTTCCCCGGTCAGCAGGGGGCTGTTGCGCAGTTGCCAGGCCACCGCCTCGCGCACCGCGACCTGGGCGTCCCCGGCGAAGCAGTGCACCACCTCGATCGCCAGCGACCGTTCCGCCGGGCTGAGCGCGCCGGCCTCCAGGTCGTGGAACAGCTTGTTCATCGTCTCGATCCGCGTCTCCGCGGTGGGCGAGGTCAGCAGCCGCTCCACGTCCCGTGACGACAGGGCGTTCGGGTTGGGCGCGTCTGGTTGGGGGGCGACATGTGGCATCGGGGCACCCGGCTGCGGCATCGGTCGAAAACCCATCAATCGAAATCGAGGCAGGAATAACGGACCATGTCGCCCCACAGCCGGTCGAGCCGGCGGAGCGTGCGGTAGCTGGCCTTCAGGTCGCGGGCCTCGGTCTCGTTGCGCACCAGCGCCTCGGCCTGAGCCTGCTCCATTCGCCGCAGTCCTTCCCACAGCTCCCGCCCCTTGTCGGTCAGCTGGAGCCGCGCGGTGCGGCGGTCGCGCTGGTTGGCGGCGCGGTTGATGTAGCCGGCATCGACCAGGATCTTCAGGCTGTAGGACGCGTTGGAGCCCAGGTAATAGCCTCGCTCCATCAGGTCGCGGACCGACAGTTCGTCCTCGCCGATCAGCATCACCATCAGCGCCTGGACCGGGCCGATGTCCTCGATGCCCTGCTTGGACAGACCGACGCGCACGACGTCGAGATAACGCCGGTGCATCCGCTCGATCAGGCGCGCCATGCCGTGGAAGTCGGCGAGGTCGAGGTCCTCGCCGGGCTTCCGGGCGGTATCGCCGCCCGGCTTTCCGTCCGGTCCCGGTTCGGGCGCGTCGTCATCGTCCCAGTTCAGGTTGCTCATCGCGTCCATGATCCCGGCTCTGCCATTGCCGCCATCCTTCTCGCTTCTGCCTTACTCCGCCGCGGCGGCGAGGCCGCGGAAACCATGCGGGTGCGCGCTGCGCCAGGCCCAGGCGCCGGCGATGATGCTGTCCAGGTCGGGGAAGCGCGGCTGCCAGCCGAGATCGCGGCGGATCCGCTCCGACGAGGCGATCAGTACCGGCAGGTCGCCGGGGCGCCGCGGGCCGATCTTCACCGGCACACTCCGTCCGGTGATGCGCTCCACCGACGAGATCACCTCGCGCACGCTGTAGCCGGTGCCGTTGCCGAGGTTGTAGCGGACCGACCGTTCCTCCAGCGCGTCCAGCACCCGCAGATGGGCGTCGGCCAGATCGCAGACATGGATGTAGTCGCGGATGCAGGTGCCGTCGTGCGTGTCGTAATCGTCGCCGAAGATCTCGATGTGCGGACGCTTGCCGGTGGCGGCATCCATCACCAGCGGGATCAGGTGCGTCTCCGGGCTGTGGTCCTCGCCCAGCTTGCCGTTGGGATGCGCCCCGGCGGCATTGAAGTAGCGCAGGCAGGCGGAGCGCAGGCCATGGCAGCGGTCAGCCCAATGCAGGGCGCGCTCGATCATGAACTTCGATTCGCCATAGGGGCTGCCGGGATCGATCGCCTCGTCCTCGTCGATGGGGATCCGCTTGGGCGAGCCGAACAGGTTGGCGGTGGAGGAGAAGACCAGCTTCATCACCCCCGCCTTCACCGCGGCGCGGATCAGGTTCAGCGAGGTGACGGTGTTGCCATGCAGGTAGGCGTGCGGGTCGCGCATCGATTCGCCGACCACCGACAATGCTGCGAAATGGAACACTGCATCGAAGCGCCACTCCGCGAAGACGCGGGCCAACGCCGCCTCGTCGGCGAGGTCGGCCTGGACGAAGGCGGCCTCGGGCGGAACGGCGGCGACATGACCCTGACGCAGATTGTCGAACACCACGACGCGATGGCCATGGTCGAGAAGCTCCGCCACGCAATGGCTGCCGACATAGCCGGCGCCGCCTGTGACGAGGATGGTCTTCGGGGTCGTCATGGATCGGGTTTCCTTAAACCGGTTTTCGGGCCGCAACCGATTGCGGGCGGCCTGCATGGTGGAAGGAAAAGGGGGGCGGGGCAGAGGTCGGGTGGGGGAGGCCGGCGCCCTGCGCAATTCATCGCGACGCAGCATGCACGAGAACCGAGCGCTCTGACCAGATGGCTGGAACATGCACCCAAAACGGCCTAAGACCTTAGGTGAAGCGCAGCAATTTCTAGGCAAATCAATGGTTTGGCGACGGTTCGCTATCCCTTTTGCGTAGACTTGAAAGGGGTAGGGGCCGAAACTTGTCACACGTCTCTAAAATGTCCCCGGTGTAAAGCTTGAGCGTGCCAGATCCGCCGACGCTTCCCCCCGCGTCCGGATCCGCCATCAATAGGCGACCGTTCCCTTCCGGGCCGGTCGCACCCGGCGCCCCCCCGGCCGGCTTCCTGTCCAGCGCATCATCCGCCGGCAGCTTTTTGCGTTTTCCCTCCCCCGAGTTCCAGCGCCGCCTTGATCGGCCAATCCTCCACCAGGAAGGATCGAAGATGAGTTCCGTGGATCGGCCCCTGCTGACCCAAGCCTACCGGAAGATCGGGCATGGCCTGCTGCTGGCCGGCATCCTCAGCCTGTTCGTGAATGTCCTGATGCTGGTGGTTCCGCTCTTCACCATGCAGGTCTACGACCGCGTGATGAGCAGCCGCAGCCTGGAAACGCTGACGATGCTGGCGATCATCGCGGTGGGGGCGCTGGCGCTGTACGGCGTGCTGGACTTCATCCGCGCCCGCGCCTTCCTGGTGACGAGCGCCGTGATCGCCCACCGCTTCAACGTGCCGGCGCTGGAGGCGTCCATCGTCGATGCGCTGTCCGGCGGGCCGCGCAATGCGGCGCAGACCATGCGCGACCTGAACGACCTGCGCGCCTTCATGACCAGCAGCGCCGTCACCGCGCCCTTGGAACTGATCTGGGCGCCGATCTTCCTGCTGATCCTGTTCCTGCTTCACCCGGTCTACGGCTTCCTCGCCATCGGCGCTGCATTGGTCCTGCTGGCGATGGGGGTGCTGACCGACGCGCTGACCCGGCGGCCGATGGCGGAAGCGAACGAGGCATCGGCCCGCGTCTTCGCCGACATCGCCGGCACCGTCCGCCATGCCGAAGCCATCGAGGCGATGGGCATGCTGCCGGCGCTGGCGCGGCGATGGCAGGCGGCGCAGAGCGGATCGGCCGGCATGATCGACCGCGGCGCCACCATGTCGCGCGGGCTGGCTGCGGCGTCGCGCTCGCTGCGGCTGATGCTGCAGGTGGGCGTGATCGCCGCCGGCGCCACGCTGGTGATCGACAATCTGGCGACCCCCGGCAGCATGATGGCGGCCGGCCTGATCACCGGGCGGCTGCTGCATCCCTTCGAACAGCTGGTCGACGGCTGGCGCCAGTGGGTCAGGGCGCTGGAGGCGCATCGCCGCATCCGCGACCTGCTGAACAACGGCGCTTCCGCCCGCTCCACCATGCCGCTGCCGGCGCCGCAGGGGACGCTGGCGGTCGACCGCGTCAGCCATGTGCCGGCCGGCCTGAACCGCCCGGTGCTGCGCAACGTCTCCTTCTCCGCCGAGGCGGGGGAGGTGCTGGGCATCATCGGCCCGTCCGGCGCCGGCAAATCGACGCTGGCCCGCCTGCTCGTCGGCGTCTGGCAACCGACCGCAGGCGGCATCTATCTGGACGGCACCAGCACCTATCTGTGGGAGCGCGAGAGCTTCGGCAGATATGTCGGCTATGTGCCGCAGTCGGTGGCGCTGCTCGACGGCACCATCGGCGAGAACATCGCCCGCATGGCCAGCGCCGATCCGGCGGAGATCGTCCGCGCCGCCCGGCTGGCCGGGGTGCATGAGATGATCGGGCGCCTGCCCTTCGGCTATGACACGCCGGTGGGCGAGAGCGCCTTTTCCCTGTCCGGCGGCCAGCGGCAGCGCATCGCGCTGGCCCGCGCCCTGTTCGGCCGGCCGCGGCTGCTGGTGCTGGACGAGCCCAATTCCAACCTCGACCATGAGGGCGAGCAGGCCCTGCTGAACGCCGTTCACAAGGTGAAGTCCGAGGGCACCACCGTGGTGATGATCGCCCACCGCCCCTCCATCGTCGCGGTCGCCGACAAGCTGGTGGTGATGAAGGAGGGCGTCGTCGAGCATTTCGGCGCCCGCGCCGACGTCCTGAAACTGGTGCAGCCGGGCGGGGTCCCCGCCGGTGTGACCCGCCTCGTCCGCAGCGGAGAGCAACGATGACCAGCGAAACGACAGCTTTGACGACCCCGACGGTCTGGACGGCGACCATCGACGTCGATCCGGCCGAACCGTCGCTGCGCAACACAGCGTTGGCCGGGGCATTGGCCGTGCTGGTCGGTTTCGGCGGCTTCCTGACCTGGGGCTTCACCGCCAGCCTGGACAGCGCGGCACTCGCCGCCGGCACCGTGATGGTGGAGAGCCACCGCAAGACCGTCTCCCACCTGGAAGGCGGCATCCTGCGCGACCTGCTGGTCAAGGACGGCGACCTCGTGCAGGCGGGCCAGGTGCTATTGCGGATGGATTCGACGCAGAGCCAGGCGGTGGTGTCGCAGCTGCAGGGCCAATATTGGACGGCGCTGGCCCGGCTCGGCCGGCTGCGGGCGGAGCAGTCTGACGGCCCGAAGCCGCTGTTCAGCGAGGATCTGGTCAAGGCGGCGCGCGACAACCCGGTGGCGGCCGAGGCGATGTCGGTCGAAGAGCGGCTGTTCCGCTCCCGGCTGGACAGCCACGAGGCGCAGATGGGCATCCAGCGCCGCCAGATCTCGCAGCTTCGGGACGAGATCGCGGCGCTGGAATCGCAGCGCGTCGCCACCGCCGACCGGCTGCGCTACACCCGGGACGAGTTGCAGGTGGTGCAGGGACTGCTGGCGAAGGGCTATGAGCGCAAGCCGCGCATGTTGGAGCTTCAGCGCAACGTCGCCGATTCCGAAGGGCGGCTGGGTGAACTGATGGCGAACAAATCCAAGGCCGAACAGGCCATTGCCGCCGCCGAACTGACCATGATCAACCTCGGCAACACCCGCCGGTCAGAGGTGGCGGTCGATCTGCAGACGGCCCAGGCCAGCGTTTCCGACCTGTCGGAACGGCTGCGCAGTGCCGACGACATCCTGTTGCGCCAGGCGGTCACCGCGCCGCAGGCGGGGCGGGTGACGGGCCTGCGCTTCTTCACGCCCGGCGGCGTCATTCCGGCCGGCGCCGGCATTCTCGACATCGTGCCGCAGGACGACGCCATGATCGTGGAGGCCCGCGTCTCCCCCCACGACGTGCAGAATGTGGAGGTCGGCAGCAAGGCGATGGTGAAGCTGACCGGCTATCGCCAGCGTTCGGTGCCGCCGGTGGCGGGGCAGGTGGTGTCCCTGTCGGCCGACCAGCTGGAAGACGAGCGCACCGGCGCCTTCTATTTCGCTGCCCGGATCAGGATGGATGCGGCGGAATTGAAGGCGCTGCCGGACGTTGAACTGCATCCCGGCATGCCGGCGGAGGTCATGATCCAGGGCCATGCCCGCCGCGCCATCGACTATTTCCTGACGCCGCTGACGGATGGGATGCAGCGGGCCTTCCGGGAGAAATAGACGGCACGCCCGTCCCCCGGCCCTCCCCCGCTGGGCCGGCGCGGGCTGGGGCCGCCGGCAAGGGTGTCCATCCCCCGCAAGCGGTCCCGTGAAAGGGCCGGCGTCCCCCGCGCCGGCCCTTTTGCAATTCCGGCTCGGTTCCGTGATGGTTTTACTATGCCGGACTCCGCCGTTACTTGCATACTTGAGTATTGCGTGGAGGCCTCTTCCGAGTGAAAGGGCATCTCGCCCTTGCCGAATCGAACCGGCGGCTGGCCAGGGAATTCATCGGCGCACCGGCCCCGTGGCATTATGTGGGTGAACTGATTTTTAAAAACCATCTCTTAACCAAGAGAACTTTCCCTGGCAATCCCGCGAGTTAGCAGCAATCCAGAGTTTGGAAGTGGGTCTGACCAACAGTTTTGAAATGGGAACTGCTTAGAAATTCGAAACAATTCAGACTAACTCTCTTTTTGAAAATATAGACAATGCGTTTTTCTGTGAGATTCTTCTGCTATGACTCAACTTTTTCTTCCCATGGCCCATCTTTTATCACACTATCCGCCCGATAGTTTTGGTTACACCGAAAGGCGTGCTCAGTCTTTCGAGCGAGGCCGGAAGCGGCCCAAAAATCCCAATCACATCGCAAGGAGATACCTACGATGGCTACGGTTCCTGGGGGCAACTATGACGATGTGAAGGTCGGCGGCGATCACGCCGATCTTCTCGACGGCGGGCAGGGTAACGATCTGTTGCTGGGGGGCAACGGCGCGGACACCCTGCTCGGCGGCGATGGCAACGATGCTCTGTTCGGGGGGAACGGGCAGGACGTGATCCATGGCGGCACTTCGGCGGATATGCTGCTGGGGGGCAACGGCAGCGACATCATCGACGGCGGTTTGGGCGACGACATCATCCTGGGGGGGAGTGGTGACGACGTTCTGATCGGCGGTGCCGGTCGTGACGTTCTGGATGGCGGCACCGGCGACGACGTTCTGTCCGGGGGGGACGGCAACGACGTGCTGACCGGCGGCAAGGGTGACGACATCCTGACCGGCGGCGGCCACGACGACATCCTCGATGGCGGCAAGGGCGACGACATCCTGCATGGCGGCACCGGCAACGACATGCTGATCGGCGGCGACGGCGACGACATGCTGTTCGGCGACGACGGCAACGACCGTCTGGAAGGCGGCAAGGGCGACGACCTTCTGTCCGGCGGCGCCGGCCAGGACGTCTTCATCTTCTCCGGCGGCGGCGGCCAGGACGTGGTCCTGGATTTCAAGGCCGGCGAGGACGTCCTGCAGATCTCCCGCAACATCAACGGTCTGAAGGTGAACGACGCCGCCGATCTGGCCGCCCGCGTCACCGACCAGCATGGCGACGCGGTGATCGACCTCGGCCATGGCGACAGCATCACGCTGAAGGGTGTCTCGGCTGCGGACATCCACAACCACCCGAACGACTTCTTCGTCATCCACTAAGCGGGCACCGATCGAGCGACGCTTTCTAAGCGACGCCTGAGAAGGACGGACCGGTGGTGTCAAGGCCGCCGCCGGTCCCCCTTTGCCCGAAATCAGCGCTTCCGAATTTTAAACCCCCGACGCTGCCGGAATCCAATCCATGACCGTCATCGCCGTCCTGCCGAATTCGGTGTCGATTGCCCCCGCGCAACGTCTGGCGCTGGGCCGCCGCTTCCTCCTCGTCTCCTGGATGATGGATGGTGCGGCCGATGCCGTCGGTTCGATCACGCCGAGCGTCGATGGCGAGCCGGTGCGTCCGCCCTTCACCACGCTGACCATCGACAGCGGCTGGGGCGCCCGCCGCGTCCTGTCGATCCTGCCGGCACCGCGCGACCCGCGGATGCCCATCCATTTCATCGCCAACAACCGCGTGATCGCGGAACTGCGCACCGAATCCGGCGGCGCCGATCTCGACCCCGCCGGGCTGCTGGGCAGCCTGGATGGTGCCGGCCGCCTGCGGGTTCTGCGCTTTCTGTTCGACTTCGCCTGCTCCACCCCGGCGCTTCGCCGCGATGCCACTTTCGCCGCGCTGTGCCGACGCCTGGTGCTCGACCGTGCGGCGGAGCCGGCGATGCTGGCGGTCCGCGCGACGGCGGGCGGCGACCTTCTGCTGTGTGCCGGGGCTCTGTCCGGCCGCTTCGGCGCCATCACCGGTCTGGTGGTTCTTGCGCCCTCCGCGCTGGCGCGGGCACCCTTCGATGCCTGCATCGGTCCCGATCCGGCGGGAAAGGGGCGCATCGCCTTCGACCTGCTGATCGACCGCGGGCTGTGCGCGCCGGGCAACCTGCTGGTGGTGCTGGGCGCCAACGGCGTCGCCTGCCGCCGCTTCCCCGAGGAACCCGTCGGCCTGCCGACCCTGACCGAGCGGCTGAACGCCCGCCCCGACACGCCGGCCGCGCTGCGTCACTACCTGCTGTCCTGCCTCGCCAAGCGTGGCCGCAACGATGCGTCCGCCGCGTCGGCGGTCAGCGAGTTGCAGGCGCTGGCCCCGCTGCCGCGCCGGCAGGCCGCCGACGCCAAGCGGCCGATCGGCGCCTCGCTCGACCTTGCTGTTCCGACCTCCGACGGCGGGCTGTTCCTGGCCGGCTGGCTGCACGATCCGCATGGTCTGGCGGCGGAGCTGGTGGTGCGCACCCCATTCGGCGGTGAACGGCGGGTGGAGCGCTTCACCAACCGCTTCCCGCGCGAGGATGTGGCGAAGCTCTACGGCAACACCGGCCTCGACCGCAGCGGCTTCGTCCTGCATCTGCCGGGCACTCCCGAACCGGCGGCGGCGCTGCAGGTGACGGCGGAGCTTCGGCTGGCGTCCGGCGGTGCGCTGCGCCTCGTCCCGCCGCCGCGTCCGCGTGCCGATGCCGATGCCCGCGCCGCCGTGCTGGGCAGCCTGCCGCCGCGCTTCGCCACGCCGGAGCTGCTGGAAACCGTCATCGGCCCGGCCGTCGCCCCGCTGCACGCCGCCCATCTCGCCACCCGTGGCGAGCCGGAACTGGTCGTCTATGGCGAGCGCAAGGCCAAGCCCGCGGTGTCGGTGATCATCCCGCTCTACCGCACGCTGGAGTTCCTGCGCTTCCAGATTGCCTGCTTCGCCACCGACCAGGATATGGCCGATGCCGAACTGGTCTTCGTGCTGGACAGCCCGGAACAGCGCGACGAGGTGGTGCATCTGCTGCGCGGCTTCCATGGCCTCTACGGCCTGCCGATGCTGCTGCTGGTGCAGAGCGCCAATTACGGCTATTCCGCCGCCAACAATGCCGGCGTCGCCGTTGCCCGCGCCAACCGCCTGCTGCTTCTCAATTCCGACGTGGTGCCCGACCGCGCCGGCTGGCTACCGCAGTTGGTGGCGGCGCTGGAGGAGCGTCCGGGCATCGGCGCGGTGGGTCCGAAGCTGCTGTTCGACGACGACAGCCTTCAGCATGCCGGGCTCTATTTCGACCGCGACCTGCAGGGCGCCTGGTACAATCACCATTACTTCAAGGGCCTGCCGCGCGACTTTGCCGCGGCCTGCCGCCCGCGCTCGGTGCCGGGCGTCACCGGCGCCTGCCTGCTGACCACGCGGGCCGCCTACACCGCCGCCGGCGGCTTCTGCGAGGACTACATCATCGGCGACTTCGAGGATTCGGACCTGTGCCTGCGCATCCGCGGCCAGGGTCTCGACATCCGCTATGCCCCGTCGGTCGAGCTGTACCATCTGGAACGCCGCTCCATCGGCCGGCACCAGGGCTACACCCGCGGGGTCGCCTCCGAATACAACCGCTGGCTCCATGGCCGCCGCTGGGCCGACCGTATGGCCGGGCTGATGGCGCGCGACTGGGACGCCGACGACGAGTTGCGGCCCTCCAGGACCGGCAGCAGCCGCAAGACAGCACAGGTGACCCGATGAACGCGATTCTGCCGACCCCGCAGCTTGCCGTCCTGCGCCGCCAGACCGATCCGCGGCTGGAATGGCTCTGCGCCCAGATCGCGCGCAACCGCTTCCTGCCGGTGCCGCCGCCCGAACTGCATTTCATCGGCGACGGCGATTTCCGCGCAATCGGGGCGGAGTTCCTGCGCCATTTCGTTCGTCTCGGCGGCCTGCGCCCCGACCACACGGTGCTGGAGATCGGCTGCGGCGTCGGCCGCATGGCGCTGCCGCTGACGCAGTATCTGGACGGGTCCTACGACGGCATCGACATCGTGCTGGACGGCATCCGCTGGTGCGCCTCGACCATCACGCCGGCCTATCCGGAATTCCGCTTCCACCATCTCGACGTCGCCAACGGCCTTTACAATCCCGACGGCCGGATCGAGGGGGAGACGGCGACGCTGCCCTTCAAGGCGAGCGCTTATGACTTCGTCATCCTGACCTCGGTCATCACCCACCTGCGCACGGCAGATACCGAGCGTTACGCGGCGGAGATCGGGCGGGTGCTGAAGCCGGGCGGGCGCTGCTTCCTCAGCCTGTTCCTGGCCGATGCCGCCGCGCGCGCCGGCATTGCCAAGGGCACCGCGCGCCCGGCCTTCCGTGATGCGCCCGGCGTGGAACTCCTGGCCGATCCCGAGCATCCCAACGCCGCCGTCGCCTATGACGAGGAATTCCTGCTCGGCCGCTTCGCCGCCCATGGGCTGCGGACGGCGCGTCCCGTGATGCGCGGTCACTGGAGCGGCCAGCGCGAGGCCGAGAATTTCCAGGATCTGCTGGTTCTGGAGAAGGGGGCTGTGCCATGAGCCGGCGCCGCCTGCCGCTCGTTCCAGCCGGCCTCGCCGCGGCCCGTCCAGCTCCGCGCCAGCCCGCGCGTCCGCTGATGGCTGCCCGGCCGCCGCGGGTGCTGCTGATCGCGCACAACCACCCGAGCCTGCATCCCGGCGGCACCGAGATCTTCGCGCACGAGCTGTTCGGCGGCCTGAAGGCTGCCGGCGCCGAGTGCCTGTTCCTGGCCTGCACCAACGACATCCACCGCGCGCCGCGCCCCGGCACCGGCTTCCAGACGCTGGGCCGCAGCGCCGACGAGGTGCTGCTGTGGGCCGGTCATTTCGACCATTTCCACCAGAGCCAGATCGACCTGCACGGGCTGGTCCCCGACCTGTCGAACCTGCTGCGCGCCTTCCGGCCCGACATCGTGCATGTGCATCACACGCTGCTGCTGGGCGTGGAGATGCTGTTCCTGATCCGCCGTGTCTGCCCGGATGCCAAGATCGTCTACACCCTGCACGACTATTACCCGATCTGCGCCAATGACGGACAGATGGTCACGCCGCCGCGCGGCGAGGACGGGACGCGCACGCTCTGCACCAAGGCGTCGCCGGACGCCTGCCGCCGCTGCTTCCCCGACCGGCCGGCCGACCAGTTCCTGCTGCGCGAGAAGCACATCAAGGCGATGTTCGGGTTGGTCGACCGCTTCCTGGCGCCCAGCCGCTTTCTGCGCGACCGCTATGTCGCCTGGGGCCTCGACCCCGCCCGGATCGAGGTGATGGCGAACAGCCGCCCCACCGTGGATCCTGCCCCGGCGCGCGACCTCGCCCCCGGTGCGGGACGCGACGCCTTCGCTTATTTCGGCAACCTGAACCCGTTCAAGGGCATCACCGTGGCGCTCGACGCCATCGCCCGCATGGCGCGCCAGGGGCTTGCCCCCTCGCTGGCGGTGCATGGCGGCAGCCTGTATCAGGCGCCGGAATTCCGCCAGCGGGTGGCCGACGGCTTCGAGGCGACGCGCGGTCTCGCCACCGCCCATGGCCCCTATAGACCGCAGGAGATGCCGGCGCTGATGGCCGCCGCCGACTGGGTGGTGATGCCGTCGATCTGGTGGGAGAACGCGCCCCTGGTGATCCAGGAGGCCTTCCAGCACCGCCGCCCGGTCATCGTCAGCGGCATCGGCGGCATGGCGGAGGCGGTGCGCGACGGCGTCGACGGACTGCATGTCCGTCCCAACGACCCCGCCGACCTCGCCCGCGTCATGACCCGCGCCATGACCGAACCCGGCCTGTGGGAGCGGTTGTCGGCCAACATCCCCGCCGTCCGCCCGACGGAGGAGGCCGCATCGCTCCACCTCGCGCTCTACGGCGAACTGCTCTCAACAACGCCCGCCGCTCTTATCCAGGGGAACCGCACCCGATGAAGGACCGCAGCACCAAGGCCGACGTCACCGCCGCCGTCCTGCTGGACGAGGACACTCTGATGCTGTTCGGCGCCATCGACCAGCCCCTGCCGGCCGACAGCGTGGTGATGCTGGACGGCATGATCGACGGGCGTTTCCGCGGCGGCTGCTGGACCGACGCGGCGGGGGAGCGCTGGTTCCTCGGCGCCATCCGCGTCACCGGTCTGGCCCATATGCGCCCGTCCCGCATCGAGATCGAGGACGCGCAGGGCAAGCATTTGCTGCTGCCCCGCCTGTCGAACGTCCGCACCAACCCGGCTCATCTGGTCGCCGCCTTGCGCGAGGTGCAGCCGCAGTCGCTCGACACCGCATTGGATGTCGCCGTGACCCTGCTGTCCGGCCCGGCGATGGGAGAGGGCGAAGCGGGGGAGGGCCACCGCCGCACCCGTCTGCTGTCCGGCTTGGCCCATGAGGCTTCCCGCCCGGATGGCTTCGCCGAGGTGCTGGGCCGCTTCCACGACGGCGCGCTGATGGTGCAGGGCTGGTCGCACGGCTTTCCGGCCGGTGCCGCCCATGTGCTGGTCGAGGCCGACGATCTGCGCACCCATGCCAGCGCCGCGGGGTCCTTTCACCGTCCGGACCTGCCCGACGATGCCGCCGGGCTGCTGACGGTGCTGGAAGGGCCGGTGGCATCCCCCGACACCATCCGCCGCATCCATTTCCGCGCCGCCGACGGTTGGCGCCATCTGGCGATCTTCGAGCATCGGCAGTTGCTGGCCGACGGCGTCGCCTCCGCCCATGCCCGCGACATGCTGGGCCATCTGCAGGGCGATGCCGCCCGCCGCGGTGTCGCCGCCGCCATCGCCGCCCGCTACAACGGGGTGGAGACGGTGTCGCAGTTGCAGGCCCCGGTCCGCATGGGGCTGGACATGGCGGTGCGCGTGCCGGGCGCCGGTCTGTTCGTCTGCGGCTGGCTGCTCGACCCCACCGGCTCGGTGCGGGCGGTGACGGTGAAGGGCGGCGGCATGTCGGCGCGGCTGGATCAGGACTGGTCGCGGCTGGGCCGCAAGGACGTGTCGGACGCCTTCGCCCATGACCCGCTGTTCGCCGGCCGCCTGGCCCCGGGCAGCGACGCCCACGGCTTCACCGCCTTCGCACGCGAGCCGGCCGGAATCTCCGCCGACGCCGAATTCCATCTGGAGCTGGCGCTCGCCGACGGCATCGCTTTCCTGCCGCTGCCCTGCCAGCCGCCGACCGGCGATGCGCTGCGCCGCATGCTGGGGGCGGTCAATCCCGACAGCCCGTCCATCGACCGCGTCGTCGCCACCCATCTCGGGCCGATGCTGCGCACTGCCACGTCCTTCCAGGCCGTTCCGTCCTCCGTCCTGCACCCGATGGGCCGTACGCAGAAGAGCCCGCGCGTGTCGGTGATCCTGCCGGTCTGCGACGGGCGCGAGGATGTCGACCTGAACCTCGCCCGCATGGCGAACGACCCGGACTTCGCCGAGGCGGAGATCCTCGTGGTGGCCGGCGCTGGCACCCATGAGCGGCTGGCCGGCATGGTCCGGCAGGCCGCCGGCTTCTACCGTCTGGCGGTCGGCTTCGTCGCCGCACCCACCGCATCCGACCCGTTCGAGGCGGTGGCGGCATCCCTGCCGCATGCGCGGGCCGACCGCGTCCTGCTGCTGTCGCCGTCGGTGCTGCCGACCGAGCGCGGCTGGCTGTCGGCGCTGGAGCGGGCGATCCGCAAGCCGAACGCCGTCGGCTCCGCCGCGCTCGCACCGGTGATGGTTAGCCCGACCCTGCTGTACGAGGACCATTCGGTCCGCTTCGCCGGCATCGTCGCGGTCGAAGGGCCGGGCGGCACGGTCACCTACGAGCGCCGCTATGCCGGCTATCCGCGCGACTGGCTGAAGGAGCAGGAGGCGTCGGCGGTCGATGCCGCCTCGGCCGACTGCGCCCTTCTGCCGCGCGAGCTGCTGGCGCGGGCGATGGCCGACGGCGGACGCTATCTGGCGCAGGAGCCGAAGGGGCTGGACCTGTGCTTGCGGGTGCGGGCGGCCGGCGGCTCCTGCCTGTGGCTGCCGAAGGTCCGGCTGGTGGCGGTCGACGAACAGGCCCGCCACGCCCGCGACCCCCGGCTGGAGCGCATGAGCGCGCTGGTCGACGAATGGAGCTTCGCGGAGCGCTGGAAGGCGTCGATTGCGGCCTGATTCAACTCTTGCCCCCACCCTAACCCTCCCGCCTCAGCACTTGCTCCCTCCCTCGCCCAGCGGGGGAGGGTCGGGGTGGGGGCAAGCGACACAACCACTTCACCCCCCGCTTAGGACAGACGGTCACCCGATGAGCAAGACCAAGCGCGCACTGATCATCAGCCATGGCCACCCCTCCTTCTCGCTGGGCGGGGGTGAGGTCGCCTCCTACAACCTGCACAACGGCCTGCACGACCTGCCGGGCTGGGAGAGCCATTATCTCGCCCGCGTGGCTCCGCCCATCGCGCAGCATCGCGGCTCCGCCCTGATGGCGCTGCGCCAGAAGGAGCGGGAGGTGCTGTATTACGCCAACGACTACGACCATTTCCGTCTGTCCAACCGCAACCTGCCGGGGCTGGAGAAGGACTTCGTCCGCTATGTCCGCGACCTTCAGCCGGACGTGGTGAACTTCCACCATTTCCTGGGGCTGGGGATCGAGACCATCCAGGCGGTGCGGCAGGCGCTGCCGCGCGTGCCCATCGTGGTGACGCTGCATGAATATCTGTCGATCTGCCATCACCACGGCCAGATGGTGAAGACCAGCCGCAACACGCTGTGCTACCGCGCCAGCCCGGCCGACTGCGCCGGCTGCTTCCCGCACATCGGCGAGGCGGAGTTCTTCAAGCGCGAGCTGTTCCTGAAGACCTTCCTGGAGCAGGCGGACTTCTATGTCAGCCCGTCGAACTTCCTGATCGACCGCTATGTCGACTGGGGGCTGCCGCGCGAGAAGTTCCGCATGATCGAGAACGGCCTGACCATCGAAGGGATCGCCCCGCCGCGCCCGGTCACCCGCGGCGGCAAGCGCAACCGCTTCGCCTTCTTCGGCCAGCTGACCGAGTTCAAGGGCGCCCATCTGCTGGTGGAGGCGGTGTCGCGCCTCTCCGACAAGGCCTGGGGCGAGGACGGTGCGCTGATGATCTTCGGCGGCAACCTGGAACGCCAGCCGGAGGCCTATCAGAAGCGCTTCAACGACGCGGTTGAGAAGGCCGGCGACCGGGTTCGCTTCTATGGCAGCTACCGCTCCGCCGAGCTGCCGGGCCTGATGAAGGACGTCGATTGGATGGTCATCCCGTCGATCTGGTGGGAGAACTCCCCCGTCGTCATCCAGGAGGCCTTCTTGCATGGCCGTCCGATCATCGCCAGCAACATCGGCGGCATGGCGGAGAAGGTGACCCATGGCGTCGACGGCCTGCATTTCCGCAACGGCAGCGTCGAGGATCTGGTGGACCGCATGACGGAGGCGCTGACCTCGCCCGACCTGTGGGACCGCCTGCGCCTGCGCATCCGCCGTCCCATCGACCGTGCCGAATGCGCCCGCCAGCATGCCGAGGTCTTCGACGCGCTGCTGGCCGCCGGCGGGGCGGCACCCTCCATTCCCGAACGGGCGGTGGCGCAGCGGTCCTGATAGGAAAGAATGGGACAGCCTGTGATACTTTTCGAAGTCGTGGAATAATTAATTCCATTTTTCACAGAGTAAATTGGTAAAGTTGGAATGAAAGTCGCAGGATCTTCCATTCATGTCCTGTGCGCCGATTCGAATTCGCCCGGCAATGATCCGGGTGCCATCCGCCCTTATTGCCGCTCAACCCAGGGAGAGCCGCCGTGGCCAACATCCTCGTCATGATTCCGTCGGGCGAAGTCTATGATCATGACTGCGTGCGCTGGTACGCCTACCAGGACATTCAGCGCAGCATCGGTCATTATCACAACATCGGCGACGCCTTCGTCTTCGACTCCTCGCTGAAGCTGTTGACCTATGACAAGCTCGACGTGCTGGAGATCCGCGAGTTCCGGCAGGAGGCCGTCGACCGCATCAACGCCGAGTATGATTACGTCTTCCTGCGCGGCAGCAACTACATCCACGATTCGATGGACTGGCCGGCGGCGACCCTGCAGGTGCTTACCAAGCTGCGCATCCCCGTCATCGCCTTCGGCGTCGGTGCCCAGGCGCCGGCCACCGGCAAGCTGACGCTGTCCGAGGAAAGTAAGCGCATCTGGCGGACCATCGCCGACAAGTCGACGACGCTGGGCGTGCGCGGCACCTATACCGCCGAAGTGCTGTGGGATCTGGGCATCAAGAACACCCGCATCGTCGGCTGCCCGACCGCCTTCCGCAACCGCGACCCGGAACTGCGCATCGACCTGCCGGCTCTGGACAGCGTGCGCAAGGTCGGCATCACCATGCGCCGCGAGGTGTCCAAGCACTATTCGCCGGACGTCCGCAAGTATCTGGAACGCCACCGCGATTTCGTGAAGGACATCTCCCGCCGCTTCGACACCGTCCTGATGATGCAAGGCGAGGTGGAGGAAAAGAAGCTGCTGTGGGGCACCGGGGAGCAGAAGGCGGAGGCCTGGACGCAGCTGCACGAGAATGCCTGGCTGAAGCAGTGGTATTTCGACGACGGGATGGACGCGCTGTACCGCGAGCGCCTGTGGTATTCGGACGTCGTCGCCGACTACGAGACCCTCGTGCGGTCGAAGGATCTCGTGCTGGGATACCGTCTGCACGGCAACCTGATGGCCCTGTCGAACGCCACGCCGTCGGTCTATTTCAGCTATGACAGCCGCACGGCGGAGTTCGCGGAGACCTTCGCGATCCCCTGCTACAACGTCTATTCGGACAAGCCCTTCGTCCTCGAGGAATATTGGGACCAGAACCTGTTCGAGAAGTTCAACCGCACCTACTACCAGCGCTATCGCGACATGCGGGAGTTCCTGGACGAGAATTACGTTCCCCACCGCATGCCGAGCCACACCCTGCGCCGCACCACCGACCGCAAGGCGGCGTGAGTGGGCTGATCGTCCCCTCTCCCCGGGGGGGAGAGGGGGATCTCACTCCAACCAACCGGAACGGGTCCGATGTCCGCCACCGCCAAGATCGTCGAGCTTCACGACCCCGCCGCCGCGGCCGAGGCACCGCAGGGGGCGGCCATCGTCGGCCATATCGACGCCCTGCAGGGGGGGCGCGTGTTCGGCTGGGGCTGGGACGGCAATCATCCCGGCGACCGGCTGGAGGTGGAACTGCGGCTGGAGCGGGACGGCGGTCCGCCGGTGACGCTGGCGCGGGTGCTGGCCGACCGGCTGCGGCCCGATCTGGCGGGCGGCGGCATCGGCGACGGCGCGCATGCCTTCGAAGCCGAACTGACCCTGCCCGAGGGGGCCGATCCGTCGCGGGTGGTGGCCGTCGTCCGGTCGCCGTCCACCGGCGAGACCGTGACCTTCGCGCAGCCCAACCCGGAGGACCAGCGGCTCGACCGCCTGCTGGGGCCGCATCTGCAGCGCATCGGCGAGCGGATCGACGCGCTTCGCCGCGACCAGCGTCAGCTTGCCGCCGCCCAGCAGACCATCGGCCGGCTTCTGCGCGACGCCGGCGAAGGAGTGACGGCACTCCGCAGCGACGCGACCCGTCTGGAAGCTGCGCAGGCGGAGCGGACCGAGGCATTGGCAGCCACCCTGCAGGAGTTGACCGAGCGCGTCGGCGGCCTGGAGGTGTTCCTGATGCGGATGGACCAGACCCTGCGCGGGCTGGATGGCGCCTCAGCCGAAAAAACCAGCGGGGCAGGCTGGTCGCCGCTGCTGACCGTGCTGGGATCGACGGCCGGCGCCTTCATCGCCGTGCTGGTCGGCTGGTTGACGCTGCATTGACCGGGAAGGTTCCGCTAGACTGAAGGGTAGGCAACCGGAGCGGCTTGGCGGTGTTGACACGCTGCGGCCCTCCTGCCGCACCGTGTCACCGACCGGAGCCTTCCCAACCATGCCTGTCCATCATGCTTGACGGAGTTCCCGTCGCCGATCCGTCTCCCGAGGCGCCGCCTTCCCCGCAGTCTCCGGCAGCCCTGACCGTCCAGAGCGAAGGCGAACTGGCCGTCCGGCTGGCGGCGCTCGCCCGCCGTCCCGGTGGTGTCCTGCTGCTTGCCCGCAGCGACGGTCGTGCGGCCCGGCTGGCCCATCTGGCCGGCGACATAGCACCCGACCTCGACGTCGTGCTGCTGCCCATCGACGAGACGGCTGCCGGGGACCGTGCCGCGCCGTCGCGCGCCGTGCTGGGGCGCCGCGCCGCCGGGCTGATGCGGCTGGCCGACGTGGCGGCACCAGCCGCCGGCCGGCTGGTGGTGGCCTCGGCCGACCTCGCCCTGCAACGGCTGCCGCCGCGGGAAGCGTGGACGGGCGCCCGGTTCCGTGTGACCCGCGGCATGGCCTATGACGAGGCGGCATGGCGCGGTTGGTTCGCCAGAGCCGGCTATGTGCTGGACGAACGGGTCGACGAACCCGGAGAGGCGGCGATCCGCGGCGCGGTGGTGGAGATGTTCCCCGGCGACGGCGACCGGCCGGTCCGCTGCGACATCGCCGATGGTGTGGTGCGCGAATTGCGGCTGTACGACCCGGTTTCCCAGCGCTCCATCGCCTCCATCGACGAGGTCACGCTCGGCCCGGTCAGCGACCTGATCGTCGGGCCGGAGATGCTCGACTGGCTGACGGCCAACCTCGCGAAGCTGGGCTATGTCCTGCCGGCGGATCTGCGGCGGGAGTTGGAGAAGGGGCGGCGGCCCTATGCCTTCGACCTTCAGCTTCCCAATGTCTTCGACGATTGCCCGCTGCTGCTCGACCTGCTGCCGGACGCGCTGGTGGTGCTGGATGCCGGCGCGCGCGACCGCATCGAGGCGCGGGCCGACGATCTGGCCGAGTCCGGTCCCGACCGCCGCATCCGCCGCGACGACGCCTGCATCCTGCCGGTGCCGGCGCTGGAGCGGCGCCTGATCGATGCCGAATCCCTCGACGAGAGGTTCGCCGCCCGCGACGTGCTGCCGGTCGAGCTGACGACCGGGCCGGCTGTGGAGGCAGCGCGGACCGAACGCACGCTGCTGCGCCGGGCGGCGGCTCTGGTCGGGGAAGGCGGCGCCGTGCTGCTCGCCGCCCACCCCGGTGGCGGACCCGACGAGGCGGACCGGCTGGCGGAGCGGGCGGAGGCGGCGTTGGGGCGGCCGGTGCCACGCCTGGACCGCTGGCCGGACCCGCCGCTCGCGCCGGGCGGCTGCGCCGTGCTGGCGCTGCGGACCGGTGGGGGCTTCGTCTGTGACGGCATGACCGTGCTGGTGGCGCCGCGCCATGCCGGGGACGCGGGCAGGGGGGCGCCGGCCCGGCCGCCGCTGGCGCCGTCCGAGCTGGCGCCCGGCGACTTCGTCGTCCATCTGGATTACGGCATCGGCCAGCTGGTCGGGCTGGAGGCCATCGCCTCCGATGACGGTGCGGGTGGGGAGACCACCGCCGATTTCCTGGTGCTGGACTATGCCCATGACGACCGGCTGCTGGTCCCCACCTCCGACTTCGACCGGCTGTGGCGCCATGGCTCGGCCGACACCGGCGCCCGTCTCGACAGCCTGAAGAACGCCAGCTGGCTGGATCGCCGCGCGGTGCTGGAGGCGGAGATCGGCGAGACCGCCAAGGGCATCCTGCGCGAGGCCCGCCGCCGCGCGCGGGAGACGGCACCGGTCATCGACCCGCCGGCCGACCGCATGCGCCGCTTCGGCGCCCGGTTCGGCTTCGACCTGACGGAGGGGCAGCATCACGCCATCCGGTCGGTGCTCGACGCCATGCGCCGGGGCCACCCGATGGACCATCTGGCCTGCGCCGACGTCGGATACGGCAAGACGGAGGTGGCCTTGCGTGCGGCGGCGGCCGTCGCCTTCGCCGGCCATCAGGTGGCGGTGATGGCCCCGACCTCTGTCCTCGCCCGCCAGCATCTGGACGTATTCCGCCGCCGCTTCGCCGGCTTCGGCCTGACGGTGGAACCCTTGACCGGTGCCATGACCAAGGCGGAGGGCGAGCGGGTGCGCGCCGGGCTGGCCGACGGATCGGTGGACATCGTCATCGGCACCCATGCACTGCTGTCCAAGGATGTCCGCTTCCTCCGCCTGGGCCTGATGGTGGTGGACGAGGAGCAGCGTTTCGGCGCCGCGCAGAAGCAGGCGCTGAAGCGGCGGACCAAGGGCGTGCACAGCCTGGCGCTGAGCGCCACGCCGATCCCGCGCACGCTGCAGGGCGCACTGGCCGGCTTGCGCGGGCTCAGCATCATCGACACGCCGCCGGCCCGCCGCCGGCCGGTGCGCACCGCCGTGACCCCGCGCGATCCCACCACCGCCCGTGCCGCCCTTCTGCGCGAGCTTGGCCGCGGTGGGCAGGCCTTCTGCGTCACCCCGCGCATCGCCGACCTTAGCGAACTGGAGGATTGGATCCGGGAGCTTGTGCCGGCCGCCCGCATCGCCGTGGCGCATGGCCGGCTGGGTGCGGCGGCGCTGGACGACGCGGTGATGGGCTTCGTCGACGGCGAGAGCGACATCCTGCTGTCGACGCCGATCATCGAATCCGGCATCGACATCCCGCGCGCCAACACGCTGCTGCTGTTCCGCCCCGACCTGTTCGGGCTGGGCCAGCTGCACCAGCTGCGCGGCCGGGTGGGGCGCGGGGCGGTGCAGGGCTACGCCTATCTGTTGACCGATCCCGACCACCCGCTGGAGGAGCGGGCGGCCCGCCGGCTCGGCTCCCTGGAGGTGATCGAAAGCCTGGGCGGCGGCTTCGTGCTGAGCATGCTCGACCTCGACCAACGCGGGGCGGGCGACCTGCTGGGCGAGGACCAGACCGGCCATCTGCGCGCGGTGGGGACGGAGCTGTACCAGCGCATCCTGGCCGACGCCCTGCGGTCGCTGCGCCGCCAGCCGGACGAGCGCTGGGACCCGGAGGTGACGGTCGCTGTTCCCCACTGCATCCCCGCCGCCTACATCCCGGAGGAAGAGCTGCGCATCGGCCTGCACCGCCGCATCGCCCGCACCCGCGATGCCGGCGAGCTGGACGCCCTGCGCGAGGAGATGGAGGACCGCTTCGGTCCGCTGCCCGACCCGGTGGAGCGCCTGCTGGCCGTGGCGTCGCTGCGCTGCCGCTGCCGGGCGCTGGGGATCGCTTCGCTCGGCTGCGGACCGGCGGGGGTGGCGGCGACCCTGCGTGGCGACCGCGCCGACAAGCGGGCGGCGACTCTGGCCAAGCGCTCCAAGGGCCTGCTGCGCGCCCAGGACGACCGCCTGACCGCCGCGCTGGAGGCCCCCGACGCCGATGGGCGGCTCGCCAATGCCGAACGGGTGCTGGACTGCATCGAGGCGATTGTCCGCAAGGCACAAAGGAGGAAGAAGGAAAGCGCAATTCGATAGCAAGCGGCGGAGTGCGCGGTGCCGTCCGCCGGCCCAGTTTGCCCCCTCAACACGTCTCGATGCCTGTATGGTTCGAGGAGGGAGAGGGACAGATGACCGTTGCACTCGATACCGCCGCACCCGCCATCGCCGCTACCGATACCGACGCCGACCGTTGGGACGCCTTGCGCCGCCGCGATCCCGCCGCCGACGGGCGGTTCGTCTATGCGGTCCGCAGCACCGGCGTCTATTGCCGTCCCAGCTGTGCCGCGCGCCCGGCCCGGCCGGAGAATGTCGTGTTCTACGACACCAATGCCGAGGCGGAACGGGCGGGTTTCCGCCCGTGCAAGCGCTGCCGCCCGGACGGCCAGAGCCAGGCCGAGCGGCGGGCCGATGCCATCGCCCGCGCCTGCCGCCTGATCGACGAGGCGGAGGAGGTCCCGCCGCTGGACCGGCTTGCCGCCGCCGCCGGACTGAGCCCGCACCACTTTCACCGCATCTTCAAACAGACGACCGGCGTCACCCCGCGAGCCTATGCCGAGGCCCGCCGCGCCGCCCGCGTCGCCGGCAGCCTGCAGGAGGCCGGCAGCGTGACGGAGGCGATCTACGAGGCCGGCTATGGCTCGTCCGGTCGCTTCTACGAGACGGCGGGGGCTCGGCTGGGCATGACGCCCACCGCCTACCGCCGCGGCGGGGCGGGGGAGGCGATCCGCTTCGCGGTCGGGGCCTGCTCGCTGGGCTCCATCCTGGTGGCGGCGACGGAGCGCGGGGTCTGCGCCATCCTGCTGGGCGACGATCCGGAGGACCTGCTGCGCGACCTGCAGGACCGCTTCCCCAAGGCCGAGCTGATCGGTGGCGACACCGGCTTCGAGGCGACCGTGGCGCAGGTGGTAGGGTTGGTCGAGGCGCCGGGAACCGGGCTGGCCCTGCCGCTGGACATCGGCGGCACCGCCTTCCAGCAGCGGGTCTGGCAGGCCCTGCGCGCGATTCCCGCCGGGCGGACCGCCAGTTACGCCGAGATCGCCCGGGCCATCGGCGAGCCGGCGGCGGTGCGGGCGGTGGCGCGGGCCTGTGGCGCCAACCCGCTGGCGGTCGCGATTCCCTGCCACCGGGTGGTGCGATCCGACGGCGGCCTGTCCGGCTACCGCTGGGGCGTGGAACGCAAGCGCGACCTGCTGGAAAGGGAACGGGTGCACGACCGCAAGGAGTTGGCGCGGTGACGGCGGTGGACGATCTGGACTGGGCCCGCATCGGGGCGGAGCTCGATGCCGGCGGCCATGCTCTGACCGGGCCGCTTCTGGATGCCGGGACCTGTGCGGCGCTGGCCGGCCTCTATGGGCGGAACACCCCCTTCCGCAGCCGGGTGGTGATGGAGCGGCACGGCTTCGGCAAGGGGGAGTACAAATACTTCACCCACCCGCTGCCGGACCCGGTCGCTGCCCTGCGGGCTCCGCTCTACCGTCGGCTGGCACCCATCGCCAACCGCTGGGCCGAGGCGATGGGTCTCGACACCCGCTATCCGGCGGAGCATGCGGAGTTTCTGGAGCGCTGCCACGCCGCGGGGCAGACGCGCCCGACACCGCTTCTGCTGAAATACGGCCCCGGCGACTACAACTGCCTGCATCAGGACCTCTATGGCGAGACGGTGTTCCCGTTGCAGGTCGCCATCCTGCTGTCGGAGCCCGGCAGCGGCTTCACCGGCGGCGAGTTCGTGCTGACCGAACAGCGCCCGCGCATGCAGTCGCGCGCCACCGTCGTGCCGCTGGGGCTGGGCGAGGGGGTGATTTTCGCCGTGGACCAGCGCCCGGTCCAGGGCAGCCGCGGCCCCTACCGGGTCCGCCACCGCCATGGCGTCAGCCCGGTCAGGTCGGGCGAACGCTACACGCTGGGCATCATCTTCCATGACGCGGCGTGAAGCGTCACCCTGCCGCCGACGGCGCCCGCGATCCCATGCCGCGGGCGGGGGAGTAGCCGCGTACCGCCAGCGCCGCGAACAGCAGGGTCGCACCGGTGACCACGGCCAGCGCCAGCTCATCCACCTGCCCATACAGCGCAAAGCGGATCAGCTCCACCCCATGGGTGAAGGGGTTCAGGCTGCACAGCCACCACAGCAGCGGCCCAGCCTCCTCCATGCGGTAGAGCGGATAGAGGGCGGAGGACAGGAAGAACAAGGGGAAGACGACGAAATTCATCACCCCGGCGAAATTCTCCAGCTGCCGGATGGTGGAGGCCAGCACCATGCCGAGCGCGCCCAGCATCAGCCCGTTCAGCAGCAGGGCCGGCAGCACGGCCAGCGGCGCCCAGGCCGGCAGATCGATGCCGTAGAGCCGGACGATCAGCAGGAAGGCCGCCACCTGCAGCACCGACACCACCACCCCGCCCAACAGCCGCGCCAGCAGCAGGAAGCCGCGCGGCAGCGGGCTGGTCAGCAGGATGCGCATGCTGCCCATCTCGCGGTCGTAAACCATCGACAGCGAGCCCTGCATGCCGTTGAACAGCTGGATCATGCCGATCAGCCCCGGCACGATGTAGGTCTCGTAGGGGATGTAGGTCTCGTAAGGCGGGATGATGGCGATGCCGAGCGCCGCCCGGAAGCCCGCGGCGAAGACGAAGAGCCAGACCAGCGGCCGGACCAGCGCGCCCAGGAAACGTTCGCGCTGGTGAACGAAGCGCAGAACCTCGCGCGCGACGATTCCCTGGAAGGCGATCCACCATCCGCTCATGCCGCGGCCTCCGCATTCGCGCCAATATTGGCAGCCGGTCTGGCGGCGGTCAGCCGGTCGAAGCTCTCGGCCACGGTGGCGCAGCCGGTCTCGGCATTCACCGCGGCGACCGGGCCGCTGGCCCGCACCCGGCCGCGGTGCAGGACCACGACATGGTCGGTGGCCGGGTCGATCTCGTCGATCAGGTGGGTGGCCCACAACACGGCGATCCCGTCCTCGGCGCACAGCGCATGGACATGGCGGATCAGGGTGCGGCGGGCGGGGATGTCCAGCCCGACCGTCGGTTCGTCGAGCAGCAGCAGGGTGGGGCGGTGCAGCAGGGCGCGGGCGATTTCCACCCGCCGGCGATGCCCGCCGTTGAGCGCGCGGACCTTCTCGCCCCGCCGTTCGAACAGCGACAGGCGGGTGAGTTCCGTCTCGATCCGGCGGTCGGCCTCGCGCCGTCCGATGCCGTGCAAGGCCGCGAAATAGCGCAGATTCTGCACCACCGTCAGGTCGAGGTCGAGCGTCGGCTGCTGGAACACCACCCCCAACCGGGCCAGCGCATCGCCGGGTGTCTGCGCCATGTCGTGGCCGTGGATGCGCACCCGGCCCGCGGTCGGGCGAAGCAGCCCGGTGGCCAGCGCGAACAGCGTGCTCTTGCCCGCCCCGTTGGGGCCGAGCAGGCAGGTGAAGGCACCCGGCATCACGCGGAACCCGACATCCTCCAGCGCATGGCGCTCCCCGCCATAGCTGTGGCGCAGCCCCTCCACCTCCAATGCCGGCACCGTCATCCTGCTGCTCCCGTTTTCCATCACCCCTTGACGACGACGCCCCAGGGATAGCGGCCGACCTTGATCGACTTCGTCACCTTCAGGCTGTCGACGTCGATCACCGACACATCGCTGCTGACCCCGTTGGTGCTGTAGAGGGTCTTCTGGTCGGGCGTCAGCGCCAGATGCCAGACGCGGCGGCCGACCAGCAGGTAATCCTTCACCGCGAAGGTCCTGGCGTCCACCACCGCGACATGGTTGGCCGGGCCGAGCGCCACGAAGGCATAGCGGCCGTCGTCGGTCAGCTTGACGCCCACCGGCTGGATGCGGTCCTTGGCGACGCCCTTGATGTGGAAATCGATGGTCTTCGTGACCTGGCGCGTGGCGGTGTCGATGACACTGACGGTGCCGCCGATCTCCGACGACACCCACAGCTGCGTGCCGTCCCTGGTGAACTCCGCATGGCGCGGGCGCGGACCGACCAGGGTGTTGTCGACGACCTGCCGCTTTTCCACGTCGATCCAGTGGACCATGCTGGTGGTCTCCGACGTGTTGACGGCCCATCGCCCATCGGGGCTGACGTCCATGCCTTCCGGTTCCACCCCGACATCGACCTGGAAGGCGACCTTGCGCGAGGGCACGTCGACCACGGTGACGACGTTGCTGTCCTCGTTGGCGATGAACAAGCTCTTGCCGTCGGGGCTGAGCGCGAACTGTTCCGGATCCTCGCCGGAGGGCAGGTTGTGGACGACCTTCTTGCTGGCGAGGTCGAGAACCTGCACCGCATGGTCGTCGCTGGCGCAGATGAACAGCTGGCTGCCGTCCTTCGACAGGGTGATGCCGCGCGGGCGCTTGCCGACCTTGATGGTGTCGACCACCGCCAGCGTCTTGCCGTCGATCACCGACAGGCTGTTGTCCTTCTCGTTCGACACATAGATCGTCTGTGCCGATGCGGCGGACGCCAGGAAGGCGGTCAGCAGGGAAGCGGTCAGGGGTAGCCAGGGCAGGCGGGCGGATGTCATGGCGTCTTCTTCCCTCGCGTCTTGCAGAGTGTTTCGGGTTGGTCGTAGCCCAGGCTGTCCAGTTCGGTCCGCGGGTGCAGGAATCCCTCCTGCGGCGACACCGACACGACCGAGCGGTCGGCCGCCAGCAGCACCGGCTGGCGCAGCTGCCCGTCCCACGGACGCAGGGTCAGCGGTGCGCCGCGGAAGGCCGACATGGTGAAGTCGGGCGATTGGATGAAAGCGATCAGCCGGTCCGGGTCGGCGGTGCGGGCACGGGCGGCGGCCTCCCCCACCACGCGGACGGCGGTCCAGCCATTGTGGTCGCGGGCGGTCATCGGCCGCTTGGCCGCCGCCTTGAAGCGGGATTGCAGCTGTGCCGCCCCCCATTGTTCGTGGGTGCGGTGCCAGACAGTGGGGACCAGCCCCTGGGTGCCGGCCACCGGGCGCGGATCGGCGGTGCGGTAGGACAGGTAATCGCCGAACTCCCCGACCTCGTCGGCGACGATCAGCACGTCATAGGATTTGGCCTGGGTGAAGACGGGGATCTCCGCCTCCGCCGTGCGGTTCACGTCGCTGTCGGCGGTCCACGCCTTCTCCGCCACGATCTGGGCGCCGACACGCTTGGCGGTGCGGCGGACGGCGTCGGCATAGAGCTTGTCCTCCGGCCGGCGTCCGGTGACGAGGAACCAGCGCGGCCAGCGCTTCTTCACCAGATACTGCCCCAGCGCATCGGCCAGCATTGCCCGGCTGGGCGCCACATGCAGCAGGTTGGGCGCACAGGCCGCGCCGCGCAGCCCATCGTCCGGCGCATTCGCGTTCAGGATCAGCAGGTTGCGCGCCTCCGGCAGCTTCGACAGCGCTTCCACGGTGGCACCCGGCGCATCGACGACGACGAAGCGGTCGCCGCGTCCCGCCAACTCGCGCAGGGCCGCCGCCGCATCGCCGTCCGGCGGAACCTCCACGCTGTCCAGTACGAAGGACTGCTTGAGGAACTTGCCGGTCGTGTTGTTGTCGGCGATGGCGAGCATGGCGCCGGCCAGCCCGTCGTCGGCCGCCGGCTCGTCCGGGTTGGCGACGTAGGGCGGCGGTTCCGGCGTCTGCGACAGGAAGCCGATGCGGATCTCGCCGACATTCTGCTGGGCGGCGGCGGGCATTCCGGCGAGCAGAACGGCGCCGAGTGCGGCCAACGTCAGGCTGTGGAGCAGGCGTGTCTTCGTCATCGTATCCGTCGGAACGCAAACAGTTCGGTATGCAGCCTATCCGGCGAATCCGGTCTCCGGAATGCGACTATGGGAGGATGGACAGCCGTCCGGCGGGCGGAGGCGCCCGCCAGGCGATCAGGGCCACGCCCCGCCTTGTACGAAAGTCCAATTATTGGCGTTGCTGACCAATCGCTATCCTGGCTGTCGTTCGATCAGGAAACCACTGCCGGAATCTCCGATGGCGCCCGTCACCCGTCGCCGCTTTCTCTCCGGACTTGCTGCAACCGTGGCGGCGCTTCCGCGCGGTGCCTCCGCCCGTCCGCTCGACGAGGTGATGGAGCGCGGCCGGCTGCGCGTGGCCGTCTACCGCGATTTCCGGCCCTTCTCCTTCCAGCAGGACGGGACACTGGTCGGCATCGACGTGGACCTTGCCCGTGCCATCGCGGGAAAGCTGGGCGTGAAGGCCGACATCGTGGAGCAGATCGCCGGGGAGACCGTGTCCGACGACCTGCGCGTCGCGGTTTGGCGCGGCAGCCTGTTCGGCGGCGAACTGGCCGACATCATGATGCACATCCCCTATGACAAGCAGTTCGGCCTGATGAACCCGGAGGCGGTGCTGTTCGGCCCCTATCATCACGAGGTGTTCGCGCTGGCCCGCAATCCGCAGCGGGTGCGCTCTGCCATGCTGGCGACCCTGCCGGAGGAGCCCATCGCGGTGGAGATCGACAGCATCCCCGACTTCTTCCTGCTGGGCCTGCAGGGCGGCCGGCTGCGCAGCCACATCATCCATTGCCCGACGCCCGAGGCCGCCGTCGAGAAGCTGACCTCCGGCGAGGCCGCCGCGGTGCTGGCGCCGCTCAGCCAGGTGCAGGCGGCATTGGGGGCGCGGGCGGAGCAGTTCCCCATCACCACGGTGACCTTGCCGGGGATGATGACGTCGAGCTGGAATGTCGGTATGGCGACCAAGGAGAACTCCCGCGATCTCGTCTATGCTGTCGGCGACGCGGTGGCCGCCCTGACCGAGGACGGGACGATGGCGAAGATCTTCGCCGGCTACGGCGTCACCCACACCCCCCCGCCACTGGTGGAGTGAAGCTCTCAGGATCCCCTCTCCCCCCCGGGGAGAGGGAGCAGCCCCCGGTTCGGGAGACGTTCATGCGACACGCCTTGCTCGGAAGCCACCTGACCGCAGCGCTGCTGATCGCAGCCACCCCGGCATTCGCCGCGCCTTCTCCGTCCGACCCGCTCGGCTCCGTGATGTGGGAGGCCCTGCGCGATCAGTATTTCGCCGACGCGACTGTGGTGTTCGATGACAAGGTGAAAGTCACGGCCCCGACCTCGGCGGAAGACACCCGCGCCGTGCCGCTGTCTGTCGACGCCACCGCCCTGGGGCAGGTGGTGGAGATGCTGGCGATTGCCGACCTCAACCCCTTTCCGCTGATCCTGCGCTATCACCCCGGCACCGCCGCGCCCTATATCGCCACCCGCATCAAGATCCAGCAGGCGACCGCCGTGCGCGGCGCGGCGCGGACCGCCGACGGCGTCTGGCATGTGTCGGGCGTCGTGGTCGATGCGGCGGGTGGCGGCTGCAGCGCCCCGCCGGTGTCCTATGCGCAGAAGGATTGGGCCGATCATGTCGGCGAGGTGCAGGCCCGGCTGTGGCCGGCGGATGCGGACGGGGTAGCACGGCTGCGGCTGCGCATCCGTCATCCCAACGACACCGGCCTCGTCGACGGCATCCCCGCCTTCTTCGTCGAGACCCTGACGGTCCAGGCACAGACCCCCGGCGGCCCGTCCGAGCTGGCGCGGATCGACAGCCTGGAGCCGGTGTCGGAAAATCCGGTCTACTCGCTGGATGTCCGCCCTCCGCCGGATGCCAAGGCGCTGGTGCTGCGCGGCCGCGACAACCAGGGCGGCGAGATCGACGCGGTCATCCCGATGCCGCCGCCCGGCGCCCGGCCGGCGATGACGCTGCGCCCGACCGACCCGCTGCGGAGTGTCGGGCAATGACGACGAAGCTTCTGCGCCGGCTGGCGCTCGCCGCCGCTTTCGCCGCCGGTCTTGTGGCCGCTGCCCAGGCCGCCGGCCCGCTGAGCTACGACCTGAAGCCGATGCGCATCGCCCCGGACACCTATGTGTTCGAGGGATCGACCAAGCATTTCACCCGCGCCAACGGCGGCAACATCCTGAATTCCGGCTTCATCGTCACCGCCGACGGGGTGATCGTCATCCAGACCGGACCGTCCCGCCGCTATGGCGAGGAGATGCGCGCCGCCATCCGCAAGGTCACCGACAAGCCGATCCGCAAGGTCTTCGTCAGCAATCTGCATCCCGATTACTGGCTGGGCTCCCAGGCCTTCGCCGACGTGCCGGTCGCGGCACTGCCCGGCACCATCGCCGGCATCCAGGAGGAGGGGAGCGGCATCGCCGACAACATGTATCGGCTGGTCGGCGACTGGATGCGCGGGACCGAGGTGACGGTGCCGACCGAGCCGGTCTATGGCTCCACCGTCAAGTTCGGCGACCACCGGCTGCGGCTGATCCCGCTCGCCGGCCACACCGCCGCCGACCTGATGATCCTGGACGAGACGACGGGCGTGCTGTTCGCCGGCGGCGTCGTCTTCTGCAACCGCACCCCCACCACGCCCCATGCCTCCATCGCCGACTGGCTGAAGGAGCTCGACGCGGTGGATGCTCTGGACATCCGGCTGCTGCTGCCCAATCACGGCAACATCCGCCCCGACAAGGCCTGCGTCGCCCAGACCCGCGATTGGTTGACCTGGCTGGACGGCACGCTGCGCCATGCGATGGAGTCGGGCATGGACATGGCGGAAGCGCTGGAACTGCCGATCCCCGAACGCTTCGCAGTTCTCGACGTGCTGCACGAAGAGTATCGCCGCTCCGTCGCCCATCTCTGGCCGAAGATCGAGCGGGAGAGCCTTCCCAAAGTCAATTGACGCTTGCGCCTGCTACTATCCGACAATTTACCCGACCGATCATCCGTCTACACTGCCGATATCGTGAAGCGACGCGGCCCTTGCGGCCGCCAACATCCTGATAGCCGCCCCGATCCCGCCCAGAACCGCCGGACCCGCCCGTCCTGCGGCAACGGCCGGGCCTTGCCCGGGCGGTGCCGTCATCACCAGTATTGGGAGGCAACCGCACATGAAGCGTCTGGTTACAAGTCTGGCCCTGGCAGCCTCGCTGGCCGCATTCAGCGCCACCGGCGTTCTCGCCGCTGAAGGCCCGTCCAACGAGGATCTGCTGAAGAGCGCCACCAACACCGAAGCGGTCCTGACCTATGGCATGGGTCCGCAGGCCCAGCGCTTCAGCCCGCTGACCGACCTGAACGCCGACACCGTCAAGAAGCTGGTCCCGGTCTGGTCCTTCTCCTTCGGCGGCGAAAAGCAGCGTGGGCAGGAAGCCCAGCCCATCGTCTATGACGGCACCATCTACGTCACCGGCTCCTACTCCCGCCTCTATGCGGTCGACGCCCGCACCGGCCAGAAGAAGTGGGAATACAACCACCGCCTGCCCGACGGCATCATGCCCTGCTGCGACGTGGTGAACCGCGGCGCGGCGATCTACAAGGACAAGATCTATTTCGCCACGCTGGACGCCCGCCTCGTCGCGCTGAACCGCCAGACCGGCAAGGTCGTCTGGAACAAGAAGCTGCAGGACTACAAGGAAGGCTATTCCAACACCGCCGCCCCGATGATCGTCGACGGCAAGATCATCACCGGCAACTCCGGCGGCGAGTTCGGCGTCATCGGCATGGTCGAGGCCCGCGATGCCGAGACGGGCGAGCTGGTCTGGCAGCGCCCGACCATCGAAGGCAACATGGGCACGCTGAACGGCAAGGAGTCGACCGTCACCGGCAAGACCAACGCCAGCTGGCCGGGCGACATGTACAAGACCGGCGGCGGTGCCACCTGGCTGGGCGGCACCTACGATCCGGAGACCAAGAGCCTGTTCTTCGGCACCGGCAACCCGGCGCCGTGGAATTCGCACCTGCGCCCCGGCGACAACCTCTACACCTCCTCCACGCTCGCCATCAATCCGGACAACGGCGAGATCAAGTGGCACTACCAGACCACGCCGCATGACGGCTGGGACTTCGACGGCGTGAACGAGTTCGTGTCCTTCGACCTGAAGAAGGACGGCAAGGTCATCAAGGCCGGCGGTAAGGCCGACCGCAACGGCTTCTTCTATGTCATCGACCGCAACACCGGCAAACTGATCAACGCCACGCCCTTCGTTACCAAGATCACCTGGGCCAAGAGCATCGACATCGAGACCGGCCGTCCGATCTACATCGACGACAACCGTCCGGGCGCCCCGACCCAGGGCAGCGGCGACGCCAAGGGCAAGTCGGTCTTCGCGGCTCCCGCCTTCCTCGGCGCCAAGAACTGGATGCCGATGGCCTACAACCCGCAGACCGATCTGTTCTATGTCCCGGCCAACGAGTGGGGCATGGACATCTGGAACGAACCGATCACCTACAAGAAGGGTGCGGCCTATCTCGGCGCCGGCTTCACCATCAAGCCGCTGTACGACGATTACATCGGCGCGCTGCGCGCGGTCGATCCCAAGACCGGCAAGATCGTCTGGGAATACAAGAACCCGGCCCCGCTGTGGGGCGGCGTCCTGACCACCGCCGGCAACCTCGTCTTCACCGGCACGCCGGAAGGCTTCCTGAAGGCCTTCGACGCCAAGTCCGGCCAGGAGGTCTGGAAGTTCCAGACCGGCTCCGGCGTGGTCGGCAGCCCGGTCACCTGGAAGATGGATGGTGAGCAGTATGTCGCCGTCGTCTCCGGCTGGGGCGGTGCGGTGCCGCTGTGGGGCGGCGACGTCGCCAAGCTGGTGAAGGACATCAACCAGGGCGGCTCGCTCTGGGTCTTCAAGCTGCCCAAAGCCTGATCGATCCTCGACCGGCTGGAATGGCCGATAGGAAAGGGGTGGACCGGAGCGATCCGGTCCGCTCACTTCTGTCTGTAGATATCGGGCAGTCGAATATCGACACCATCCGGTTATGTCCTACCATAGTCCAATTATTTGCCTGCCCCACTGCTGATAACGTCCGGCCATGCGAAGCAGAAGCCGCTGGGCGGCGAGAAACAGAGGGAACGTCTTACTCATGAATGCACGGATTCTTCGGATTGCAGCCGTGTTTGGTCTGGTCGGTGCCGTAGCGCTTCCGGGCATTGTCTACGCCCATGGCGATGTCGTCCCGCAGGCGGTCGATACCACCGGGCTGGAGAAGCTGGGCGACAAGTGGCGCGACAGCAACCCCTACCGCAGCAATCAGCGCGCCATCGAGATCGGCTCCTCGGCCTTCAACCAGAATTGCGCGCGCTGCCACGGGCTGGGTGCGGTGTCCGGCGGCATCGCCCCCGACCTGCGTTACCTGGAAAAGGGCGACGCCGGCGACGAGTGGTTCAAGGAGCGCGTGATCAACGGCTCGATCCGCAACGGCGTCACCTACATGCCGGCCTTCGGCGAGGCGCTGGGGCAGGAGGCGCTGTGGTCGATCCGCTCCTGGCTGGAAACCGTGCACGAGGAGTGACCCGCCGCCGCCGGTCGCCAAGCGCCTGCCTGCCAGTTCCGTTCTTTCCCATTGAAGGTGGTCATCCATGATCCGCAGAACCGCTTCCCTGGTCGTCGCCGCCGCCCTGCTGGCCACGCCGGCCGCCGTTTCCTTCGCCGCCGACCGCGCCACCCCCGAACAGGCCAAGTCGCTGGTCGCCGACGCCGTCGCCTATCTGAAGGCCAAGGGGCCGGAGGAAGCCACCAAGGCGTTCCAGGACCCGAAGGGCAGTTTCCGCCGTGGCGAGCTGTATGTCTTCGTCTTCGACACCAACGGCCGTTACGTGGCCTCCGGTGCCAACCCGCGCCTTGCCGGCTCCGAGGCCGCCGATCTGAAGGACGCCGAAGGCAAGCCCATCGTCCAGGCGATGATCACCGAGACCAAGGACAAGCCGAGCGCAGTCATCGACTATGTCTGGCTGAACCGCCAGAGCAACAAGGTCGAGCACAAGCATTCCTACGTCACCCGCGACGGCAACTACATCGTCGGGGCGGGCACCTACGATCAGTGACGGTACGGGGAACGGGAAGGGGGGTGTCGGGGACCGGCACCTCCGCATACTCCGCCCTATCCTCCTATCGTTGAATATACGAACCATCCGTATTGCCCCTAGACTGAGGGTTCAACCAGACGCCGGGGATCGGACCATGTCGGCAGGCTGTACGAGACGGGCGACGCTGCTGGCCGCTGGCGCGCTGGCCATATCGGCCGCGATCCGGCCCGGCTTCGCCGCCGAACGGCCGGTGGTCCGCGCCGGGGTGCTGAAGTTCGGAACGGTCAGTTGGGAACTCGACACCGTTCGCGCCAACCGCTTCGACGAGCAGGCCGGGATCGACCTGCGGCTGGTGGAGTTGGCCGGCAATCCGGCCACGCAGGTCGCCCTGCAGGCGGGCGGGGTGGAGGTCATCGTCTCCGATTGGCTGTGGGTGTCGCGGATGCGCACGAAGGGGGAGGCGCTGTCCTTCATCCCCTATTCGACCGCCGTCGGCGCCCTGGTGGTGCCGGCCGGTTCCGAAATCTCCGGAATCGCCGACCTGCGCGGCAAGCGCATCGGCGTCGCCGGCAGCCCGCTGGACAAGAGCTGGCTCCTGCTGAAGGCGCTGGCCGGCGACCGGCACGGCCTTGCGCTCGACCGCGACGCCCATCCCTTCTTCGGCGCGCCGCCGCTGCTGAACAACAAGCTTGCCGACGGCGACCTGGACGCCGTGCTGACCTATTGGCCCTTCGCCGCCCGGCTGGAGGCGCGGGGCATGCGCGTGCTGGTCACGGTGTCGGACATGCTCACCGCACTGGGCCAGCCGGCCGACATCCCGTCCATCGGCTATGTCTTCCGCGAGGAGTGGGCGCGCGCCAACCCGGCCGCGCTCGCCGGCTTCCAGACGGCCACCGGCAAGGCGAAAGCGCTGCTGGCGCAATCGGATGCCGCCTGGGAACGGCTGGCCCCGCTAATGCAGGCGGAGGACGACGCCACCTTCCGCACCCTGCGCGACCGCTACCGCGAGGGCATCCCCCGCCGCTGGACCGCGGAGGAGCAGGCCGGCGCCGCACAGCTCTATGCGCTGCTGGCCCGGCTCGGCGGGCGGGATCTCGTCGGCGACGCGGCGACCATCGCGCCCGGCACCTTCTGGACCGGCGGGGCATAGCCGGTGCGCCGCGCCCTGATGCCGCTGCTGTCGATCCTGCTGCTGCTGGCCTGCTGGCAGGCGGCGGCGATGCTGGTCGGCGGTCGCCTGCTGCCGGGGCCGCTGCCGGTCGCCCAATCCCTGCTGCATGAGGCGGAGAGCGGGGCGCTGTTCCACCATCTCGGCGTAACGCTGCTGCGGGTGCTGGGCGCCTTCGCGCTCGCCATGTCCATCGGCACCGGGCTGGGGGTGGCGATGGGCCGTTCCCTCTTCATCGACCGGCTGTTCGGGGCGTGGCTGGTCTTCTTTTTGAATTTGCCGGCGCTGGTGGTGATCGTGCTGGCCTATGTCTGGTTCGGCCTGACCGAGGCCGCGGCCATCGGTGCGGTGGCCGTCAACAAGATCCCCAACACGGTCGTCCTGGTGCGCGCCGGCGCGCGCGCCATCGACGAGGGGCTGATCGACATGGCCCGCGTCTATCGCATGTCGCCGGCCGACCGGCTGCGTCATGTGCTGCTGCCGCAACTCACCCCGACCATCGCCGCTGCCGCGCGGTCCGGCCTGGCGCTGATCTGGAAGATCGTGCTGGTGGTCGAACTTCTGGGCCGCAGCGACGGTGTCGGATTCCAGATCAACCTCCTTTTCCAGACGTTCGATGTCGCAGGAATCCTGGCTTACACCGTCGCGTTCGTGGCCGTGGTCCAGCTTTTGGAATACGGCGTCCTCCAACCGGTCGAGCGGCGCAGCCAGCGCTGGCGGCGCTTGCCCGCTGACGCTTGACATCCGCTCCAAGCGCTTCGGCGCGGTGGAGGCCGTGCGCGGCCTGTCGCTGTCCGCCGCGGCGGGGGAGGTCGTGGCCCTGGTCGGCCCCAGCGGCTGCGGCAAGACGACGGCGCTCGGCATCGTCGCCGGGCTGGACCGCGCCTTCGAGGGGGAGGTCGGCATCGGCACGCGCGCCGATGGCGGACCGGCGCGGATGGGCTATGTGTTCCAGGAACCGCGGCTGCTGCCCTGGCGCACCGTGCGGCAGAATCTGGCGCTGGTCCTGCCCAGGGCGCAGCGCAAGGGGCCGGCGGTCGGCGCCATGCTGGACGCGCTGGAACTGACGCCCTTCGCCGACCGCTTCCCGACCCAGCTGTCGCTGGGCATGGCGCGGCGGGTGGCGCTGGCCCGCGCCTTCGTGGTGGAACCGGACCTGCTGCTGATGGACGAGCCCTTCGTTTCGCTGGACGAACCGACGGCGCTCCGGCTGCGCGCGCTGCTGGCGGAATTGCTGGACCGGCGGCCGACCACCGTCCTGCTGGTGACCCACAATCTGCGCGAGGCGCTGGCGCTCGCCGACCGGCTGCTGCTGCTGGCGCCGTCGCCGGGGCGGGTGGTGGCCGAGGTGCCGGTGCCCATCCCCCGCGCCGCCCGCGACGATGCGACCATCGAGGCGTTGCGCCGCGACCTGCTGTCCCGCCCGGAACCGGCCTTCCGCCTGCTGGCGTGAGACCTGCCGGTCGCCGGTGCATTGGCCCAGGGCTGTCGCATCGGCGATAAACGCCCTCTCCCGTCCCGGGAGAGGGAGCCGGAAGCGATTGCCGGCACATTTGTCCCTCGTCCGGTCGGAGCGGGTGCGCTATGGTGCCTCCGGTGCCGGTTCGGTCCGGCGGTGTCGAAAGGCGGCGGAGCCGGATGGCGTTCGGTCGGTGGACAGTGCAACAGGTGCGGAGGCTTGGCCTGTTGGCCGGGATGGCCGCGCTGTTGCTGCAGGTCATCGCCTGGAGCTGGATGCCCGTTGCGACCGCCGTCGCCGGAACCGGAGGGACGACGTCCCTGCTGATCTGTTCGGCCGGCGGCTTCACGACGATCGACGTCGATCCTGCGGAATACGGGCCGGCCGAATACGGCATCGCCTTGATCGGCGTGGACCGGGATGCCGGCGACAGTCCCGGCGGCACCTCCGACCCGACGCCCTTCGGCAGCGGCCATTGCCCACTCTGCCCGCTGATTGCCGGGCTTGCCTTGCCGCCGCCGCCCCTGACGGTCGGGCCGGTGGTGGTGGCCGCCAGCGACACCAGCCTGCTGCCGGGCGAGCGCATCGCCGCGGGCTGGTTCCTGTCGACGCTCCAGGCCCGCGGGCCGCCGTCTTTCGCCTGACCTTCCTCTTTATCCATTCATCATCGCTGCGCATCGCGAGCCCGATCCAATCCGGATCCGTGCCGGCCGCATGCCATGCCCCTGTCTGTCTTCAGGAGAAGAAGTCAATGAAGCGCATTCTCGGCATCGCCACCGCTCTTGCTCTGTTCGGCGCCGGTGCCGCGCTGGCCCACGGCTACAAGGCCGGCCCGATCGACATCGGTCATCCCTGGGCCCGTGCCACCGCGCCGTCGGCGCCCAACGGCGGCGCCTATCTGTCGCTGACCAACACCGGCACGGCGGAGGACCGGCTGGTCGCCGCCTCCACCCCCGCCGCCGAAAAGGCGGAGCTGCACACCCACCTGAACGAGAATGGCGTGATGAAGATGCGGGAGGTTCCCTTCATCGCCGTCGCGCCCGGTGAATCGGTGAAGCTGGCGCCGGGCGGGCTGCATGTCATGCTGCTCGGCCTCAAGAAGCCGCTGGTGAAGGGCGAGCGCGTGCCTTTGACCCTGCGCTTCGAGAAGGCCGGTACCGTCGAGGTCGAACTCGCCGTCGAGGCTGCCGGCCAGAGCGGCTCCGACCACAGCCATGGCCAGATGGGTGCGGCGCCCGGGGCCGCGCAAGGCCACAACGCCGGGCAAGCCGGCAAGCAGTAAAGGAAGTCCGCCCCTCATCGGCCGCGATGCCGACAGCCGCATCCGATGGCTGTCGGCATTCGGGCGACAGGTTGACGGCCGATGCAACGGCCTATCGAGAACGAAAAGTATCCGCAAGCGATAATGATATTTCTTTAGCGGGATCGTCCTCATAAAAAACGGAATTTATCATCGGATTCTTGAAGGAATCGATCTCGATATTGGTGGAAGCGTCGGCTAGAGTGCTTCGAATTCGATGCCATCTCTACCGTTCATGCCAAGAGCCAGACATTGAGCGAGTTCGCCCACCATTTTCAGCACGATGCGTTCCGGGAGCTCATCGGATCCTTGACGTTGGCCGACGGTGCTCTGCTGGTCTTGTGCGGTCCGAACGGTGACAATCTGGCGATCTGCGACTCAACGCGCCGCTATTTCGGTCCGGTCGCCAGCCGGATGCTGGGCAGCGGTTGGATTTCTGCGATCCACCCCGATGACCAGCTGCTTGCCGCCGACACCTGGCTGCGGGCGGTTTTCCACGACGAGGCTTATGATCTGCAACTGCGATACCGGCGGCATGACGGCAACTATCGCGCCTTTGCGGTAAAGGCCATCCGCTTCTTCGAACGACACGCCCAGGAGACACGTTGGCTGGTGGTGTCCGAGCCGCTCGACAAGTAACGGCACCTTGATGCATAGCGAAGTCCGCAGCATCGCATCCGGCTGGCTATCCGACGGCGCCGGTGTGGCGCCGGTCAGCGCGGACGATGACGGGCCAGCGCGTCGGTGATGTCGAGGTCGCGGAAGGGCTTGCCGATCACCGGACGCGCACGGTGGGCGTCGGGCAGACCGTCCGCCCCATGGCCGGTGGTGAAGATGAAGGGGATGCCGATAGCGGCCAGACGGTCGGCCACCGCATCCACCCGCTCGCCGCGCAGATTGACGTCGAGCAGGGCGATGTCGAAGCCGCCCGCCTCGATCATCTCCAGAGCCACCGCCACCGAGCCCGCCGGGCCGAGGCAGGTCACCCCCCGGTCGAGCAGGGCATCCTCCAGGCTCATGGCGATCAGCGGTTCGTCCTCGACGATCAGAACGGTCAGGTCGGAGATGTTCGCGTCGGTCACTGCGGGCTCACTCGCGACGACAGGGGGATCACCAGCCGGCATCGCACGCCTGCGGGGTCGAAAGCAAGGGCAACATCGCCTTCCAACTCATGCGCAAGGCCGCGTTCGATCAGGCGCGACCCGAAGCCGCGGCGGGTCGGCGCCACCACCGGCGGCCCGCCGCACTCGCGCCAGCGCAGCACCAGCGCGCCGGCGTGACCGTCCTTGCCGGTGCTCACCGGCGGCTGGTCCGGCTTCGCGATCTCCCAATCCAGCTCCACCCGCCCGTTTTCCGCGGACAGGGCGCCATATTTGGCGGCGTTGGTGGCAAGCTCGTGGAAGGCGAGGTGAAGGGACACCGCGACCCCGGTCGTCAGGCTGACCGGCGGTCCGCCGACCTTGACGCGGCCGGCATGGACATGGGGTTCCAGCGTCAAGGCGGCGATCTCGCTCAGCGAGGCGCCCTGCCACTGGCGGCGGGTCAGCAGGTCATGGGCCTGGGCCAGCGCGCGCAGACGGGATTGGAAGGCATCCGGAAACGCTTCCAGCGACGGGGCGGCGCGCAAGGTCTGCTTGGCGATGGACTGCACCATCGCCAGGGTGTTCTTGACCCGGTGGTTCAGCTCTTCCAGCAGCAGAAGCTGCCGCTCCTCCGCCTTCTTGCGGTCGGTGATGTTCAGCGAGACGCCGGCCAGCCCGGTCGGCATGCCATCCCGGTCGTAAACGGCGCGGCCGCGCACCTGCACCCAATGGACGCTGCCGTCGGGCCAGACGGTGCGGTATTCCATGTCCAGCGGGGAGCCGCTGGTCACCGCCTGCCGGACCATCGCCTGCTGATACTCGCGGTCCTCGGGATGGACATGTGTCAGCAGCCGGTCATAGCTGGCGAGTTCCTCCGGGTCGGACAGGCCGAGATTGGCGGCGCAGATCGACGACACGCGCAGCCGGTTGTCCGCCAGCGTCAATTCCCACGAGCCGAGCCGCCCGGCCTCCAGCGCGAAGCGCAGCCGCGCCTCGCTCTCCGCCAGGGCCTGGCGCTTGTCGGCCAGCTCGTTGCGGTCGCGCGCCTCCACCAGGGCGCGGCGGACCACGACCTGCAGGCGCTCCATCCGCAGCTTGACCACATAGTCGGTGGCGCCCTTCTTCAGCGCCTCGATGGCGTTCTCTTCGCCGAGCATGCCGGACACGAAGATGAAGGGCACCCGCGGCAGCCGTTCGCGGGCGATTGCCAGTGCCGACATGCCGTCGAAATCGGGCAGGTCGAAGTCCGACAGGATCAGGTCGTACGGGCCGCCATTCGTGACCTCATCGATGAAGGATTGCCGGGTATCGATCCGCTGGATGTCGAAATCATGGTCGTCGATCATCAGCAGGTGCTCGCGCACCAGATCGGCGTCCATGCCGTTGTCCTCCAGCAGCAGGACGCGGCAGGGAACCGGCTGCCTCGGATCGGCGGGCGTGCCGTCCGGTATGTGGGTCCCCGCGGGCGGGTCGAGCAGCCTGGTCATCAGGTGCCGCGCGGACGTCGGGGATGGCAGCCGGGCGGCGGTTCGTTCAGGATCGCCCAGAAGCTGCCGATATCGCGGATGGCGTCGAAGAACTCCTTGAAGCCGACCGGCTTGACGACGAAGGCGTTCACCCCCAGCCGGTAGCTGCGGACAAGATCCTGCTCCTCCTTGGAGGAGGTCAGCATGACCACGGGGATGGCGCGGGTGCTGTCATTGGCCTTGATCCGCTGCAGCACCTCGATCCCGTCCACCTTCGGCAGCTTGATGTCGAGGATGATGACGGCCGGATATTTCGGATCGGTCGGCTTGGACACCGCCTGACCATCGGCGTGGAACAGATAGGACAGCGCTTCCGCCCCGTCGCGGGCGACGACGATGTCGTTGGCGAGCTGCGCCTCGGCGAAAGCCTCCAGCGTCAGCTCCAGGTCCTTCGGGTTGTCCTCGACCAGCAGGATCGGTTTCAGCGTGGCCATTGGGCTACCTCGATTCGGCGGTTGCGGACCGCGGCAGGGAGAAATGGAAGGTCGCACCGTGGTCGAGCCTGCTTTCCGCCCACACCCGGCCACCGTGGCGCTCCACGATGCGGCGGACATTGGCGAGGCCGATGCCGATGCCTTCGAACTCCTCCTCGCGGTGCAGGCGCTGGAATACGCCGAAGAGTTTACCGGCATAGGCCATATCGAATCCACGGCCATTATCGCGTACATAGAACTCATGCGTCTCGGCCGTGCTGCGGCAGCCGACCTCGATTTCCGGTTCGGCGCGGTCGCGGGAATATTTGATGGCGTTGGACAGCAGGTTCTGCACCACCAGCCGCAGCATGGTCGGATCGCCGGTGACGGTGGGCAGCGGATGCACCGTCCACTGGACGTTGCGCCCCCTCAGGTCGGGCTCCAGCAGGTTGCGGACCTCCTCCACCAGCCGGCCGACATCGACCTCCACCCGCGCCAGCGTTGCGCGACCGAGCTGGGAGAAGTGCAGAAGCCCGTCGACCAGCCTGCCGGCCGAACTCGCCGCCTCGATGATGCTGTCCAGATAATGGCGTTCCCGGTCGTTCAGCTTGTCGGCGGCGCGGGAGCGCAGAAGCTCGGCATAGCTGGAGACATGGCGGAAGGGGGCCCGCAGATCGTGCGAGACGGAGTAGGAGAAGGCGGCGAGCTCGCCGTTGCTGCGGCGAAGCTCCTCGTTCAGCGCGGCCATCTCCTCGGCCTTGCGCAGCACGATGCTGACGATGGCGTTGCGGAAGTCTCCGGCGGCTTCGATCTCGCCATGGCGCCAGGGAAGGGCCTGGCCGCGCACCGTCTCCTTCCAAATCTCGAAGGAGTTGCGCGGCGACAGCCTGCCGCTGTCGTCGACGGGCTTCGTGGGATCGCCGGCCCATTCGATGGAGCGCACGATCTCCGGCCGGAACCACAGGAGGTAGCTGGGATGCAACTGCGAGATGGAGATCGCCAGCAGCCCGCTGGCGCTGGCCTCCATCCCGGTGGCGGCCTGCATCTCCGCCGGCAGCTGGTGGCTGGCGAACAGATCCTTGATGCCCTGACTGGCCAGCTCCGCGCCGATGGCCTCCACCACCGCCTGCGGCGGGGTATGGCCAATCAGGCGGCAATCGCCGTCGAACAGGATGGCGGCGCCGTCGGCATTCACCAGCGACAGCAGATCCCCGCCATCCTCCGCCAGCCCGTCGACGAAGCGTTCCGCCGCGGCCATATGGGCGAGCAGCCGGGCCTGGATGCTCTTGGAACGGATGCGGTGATCGGCATCCTCCGCCCGCTCCAGCGCGATCATCTGGCTGGACAGCACCTGTCCCAGCAGGTCGCAGGCGGTGCGGACGGCGAAGGACACCTGCCGCGGTTCGGCATGATGGCACGAGATCAGGCCCCACAGCCTCTCGCCATCCATGACGGAGATCGACATCGAGGCCGGCGTGCCCATGTTGCGCATGTATTCCAGATGCACGGGCGACACGCTGCGAAGTACGGAAAAGCTGAGGTCGAGCGGCTCCGCCGCCCCCTCTGCCGACAGGATGGGGACCGGCCGATAGCGGGCATCGGCGATCAGCCGCAGGCGGTTCAGCGCGTAGAGGCGCCGCGCCTGCTCCGGAATGTCCGAAGCGGGAAAGCGCAGGCCGCGGTAGGAGGGCAGGCGGCCGTTGCCGTCCTCGGCGATGACGGTGCCGTTCCACTGGTCGTCGAAGCGATAGATCAGGACGCGGTCGAAACCGGTCAGCGACCGCACCTCCTCCGCCGTGCAGGCCAGCAGCGTCTCGAAATCATGGGACGCCTGCATCCGCCGGATGCCTTCGCGCATCTGTGGGTAGAGCGCCTCCAGCGTGCCGACGCCGGTGGCGGCGAGGTCTTCCAGCTCCAGGATCACCAGCCCGCCGGACCGGTGGGCGATGGCCTGATGGTCGCTGCCGCCGCGCAGGTGGAGGATGTCGAGCTGTACCGGTTCGGCAGGGGCGGTGTGCAGCCGGCGGACGAGCGATGCCATGCCGTCGGCGTCGATCAGCCGGTCGATCGGCTGGCCGAAGGCCGCGTCGAGGGGGCGGTTGAGCACCGCGCCGGCTTCCGCGCTCGCCCGGACCAGCCGCAGGCCGTCGGGTTCCAGCGCCAGGAGATGGCCGTGGGGTTGGATGCTGCCGGGAATGTGAATCGGTTCGCGCGCACAGGCGTCGAGGTCAAGGCTGCCCGCCATGGTCTGGGGCCGCGGTTCCGGTCCGGTTGCAGGCGTCACGATCTTCCTTCGCTCGTCTCGGTCACAATCCGGCAGGCCCGCTCGAATCAGGCCCTCGCCACCAGAGTTTGCCGGATTTCCGCCGAGAGTTCGACGGCAGTCCGAACAGTCCACGATGCAGAATCCGGCTCCTGTCCGACGCGTCGCGTTGCGGCGACCGGCAAGGCAGGATATTCATTAGACACTATACTTTCATTATCATAGGGCAAGTTTTCAGGCACTTCCCAAAATTTTGTCCGACTTGCGCTTAAATCATAGAACCAAGATCATATACCGTTTTGTCTTATGGATCAGCTTATAAGTACGCCTAATCCCGTTGTGCCGCATGGCAGGCCGGAAGCGGCGGGCAGGGGACGGCGGGCAGGGGACGGCGGCAAGTGCAGCGACAGGGGAGGAGTTGACGGCATGAAGACCGAGGTGACGCGCCTGCTGGGCATCGATTACCCGATTGTGCAGGGTGGGATGCAGTGGGTCGGGCTGGCGGAACTGGCATCAGCGGTGTCCAACGCCGGCGGGCTCGGCATCCTGACGGCGCTGACCCAGCCGACGCCGGAGGATCTGGCGCGGGAAATCCAACGCTGCCGCGGCATGACCGACCGGCCCTTCGGCGTGAACCTGACCATGCTGCCCGCGGTGACGCCGCCGCCTTACGAGCGCTATCTGGACGTCATCATCGACAGCGGCATCACCATCGTCGAGACCGCCGGCAACAGCCCGCGCGCCTTCGTCGAGCGCATGAAGGCGCATGGCATCCGCATCCTGCACAAATGCACCAGCGTCCGCCACGCGTTGAGCGCCGAACGGGCGGGGGTGGACATCATCAGCATCGACGGCTTCGAATGCGCCGGCCATCCGGGCGAGGACGACATTCCCGGCCTGGTGCTGATCCCGGCGGCGGTGCGGGCGCTGAAGATACCGGTCATCGCCTCCGGCGGCATCGCGGACGGCCGTGGCATGGCGGCGGCGCTGGCGCTGGGCGCACAGGGCGTCAACATGGGCACACGCTTCCTCTGCACGCGGGAGGCGCCGGTGCATGATGCCATCAAGCAGGCGCTGGTCGCGGCCGGCGAACGCGACACCAACCTGATCCTGCGCAGCCTGCGCAACACCGCCCGCGTCTTCAAGAATGCCGTGTCGGACGAGGTGGTGGCGCTGGAACGCCGTCCCGGCGGCACCGTATTCGAGGAGGTGCGTCCGCTCGTGGCCGGCCAGCGCGGCCGGGCCGCCCTGGAATCCGGCGACGCCCAGGCCGGGGTGGTGTCCGCCGGAATGGTCATCGGCCTGATCGACGACATTCCGACCTGCGACGAATTGATCCGCCGCATGGTCGCGGAGTGCCGGACCCACCTGCGCCGCGCGCTGGCGATGGCCGAGGAGTAGGCGGTCAGAAGATCAGCTTCAGGATGCCGGTGACGGCCAGCAAGCCGATGATGAAGATGATCAGGATGGCCCAACCGAGGATCTTGAGCATGGTGTCGGTCCCTGTGTGGCTTCGCTCACGGCATGGCCTCTCCGCAGTCCGGTGACGCCATGCCCATGCCCGGATCAACCCACCAGCCACGCTTCGGTTCCCGGTGCTGGTGTGTGAGGGGTGCCGATGCCCGCCGCAATGGATGGCCGGCTTCCTTGCCGCTCAGGCGAATTTCCTGGCGCCCGCGACGCACAGCACCACCAGCCCGGTCACCGCGACCATGGTCCAGGCGACCGGCTCCTGCAGCAGCAGCCCCGCCAGCGCGAGGCCCAGGAGGGGCTGAAGCAACTGCAATTGCCCCACGCCGGCGATGCCGCCGAGCGCCAGCCCGCGATACCAGAAGACGAATCCCACCAGCATGCTGAAGACCGAGACGTAACCCAGCCCGATCCAGGCGGACGCAGCGACACCGGCCCAGCTTTCCGGCATCGTCAGGAGCGCGGCCACCGCCATGACCGGCGATGCCAGCACGAGCGCCCAGGAAATGACCTGCCAGCCGCCCAGCCGCCGGGACAGCACGGCGCCCTCGGCATAGCCGAGCCCGCAGAGCAGAATCGCTCCGACCATCAGCAGGCCGCCGGCAAGCGAGGCGCCTCCCCCCTGGGCCAGGGCGAAACCGGCGACGGCAACCCCGCCGACGGTCGAGAACAGCCAGAAGGCGGGTTTCGGCCGTTCCCTCGACCGCAGCACGCCGAACAACGCGGTGGCGAGCGGCAGCAGCCCGATGAACACGATGGACTGTGCCGAGGTGATCCGTTGAAGCGCCAGCGCAGTCAGCAGGGGAAAGCCGACGACGACCCCGAGCGCAACGACGGCCAGCGGGCGCAGGTCGCTGCGGGCGGGCCGCGTCTGCCGCAGGATCGACAGCAGCACGGCCGCAAGTGCGGCGGCGATCACCGCCCGCGCCGAGGTCAGGAACAGCGGCGGAAAGCCGGCGACCGCGACGCGCGTTGCCGGCAGCGAACCGCTGAAGATGACCACCCCGAGCATCCCGCTGCCCCATCCTGCCGAATCCCACCGCATCCTGCCCCCGATCCACTCCGTTCGCGGCGATCCTAACGTTATGCCCCCTGGCGAAGACAGCGACAGTCCCATACAATTCCGCCAAACTGTATTGGTTACGGAAGCCACACGGATGGGGGCGGCGCGAATGGCAGCGGGTGCAGGATGAACAGCCGGACCGGCACGCGGACCGGCGAGGTGATGGACGCGATCCGCCGGAGGATGGCGAGCCGCACGCTGTCGCCGGGTGAAAAGCTGCCCTCGATCCGCAGCTTTGCCGCCATCATGGGCGTGTCCCCATCGACGGTGGTGGAGGCCTATGACCGGCTTGCTGCCGAAGGCGTGATCCGCTCGCGCCCCGGTTCGGGATTCTACGTGTCCGGCGCCCTCCCGCCGCTCGCCCTGACGGAGGTCGAGCCCCGGCTCGACCGGACCATCGATCCGTTCTGGGTGTCGCGCCAGTCGCTCGATGCTGCGGCAGAGACGCTGAAGCCCGGATGCGGCTGGCTGCCGGCCGACTGGATGCCGAACGCCGCGATCCGCCGGGCGATCCGGCGTCTCGCGACAGCCGACGATGCAATACTGGCGGACTATGGCGGCACGCGTGGATCGCTGGCCCTGCGCCGGCTGCTCGGCCGCCAGTTCGCGGATGAAGGACTGACGGCGGGCGCCGACCAGATCCTGCTGACCGGCTCCGGAACCCAGGCCATCGACCTTATCTGCCGCTTCCTGCTGCGCCCCGGCGACGCGGTGCTGGTCGACGATCCCTGCTACTTCAATTTCCAGGCGCTGCTGCGCGCCCATCAGGCCCGGATCGTCGGTGTCCCCTATACGAGGAACGGGCCCGATGTGGCCCTGTTCACCGAAGCCCTGACGGTGCATCGGCCAAGGCTCTACATCACCAATTCGGCGCTCCACAACCCGACCGGTGCGACGATGGCGCCGCAAACGGCGCACAGGCTGCTCAGCGCCGCCGCCGCCCACGATGTCACCATCGTCGAGGACGACATCTTCGCCGGCTTCGAATCCGAGCCGTCGCCGCGTCTGGCCGTCCTCGACGGGCTGGCCCAGGTCATCCGCATCGGCAGCTTTTCCAAGACGCTGTCCGCCTCGATCCGCTGCGGCTACATCGCGGCCCGGCCGGATTGGGTGGAGGCGCTGGTCGATCTGCAGGTGGCGACGAGCTTCGGCGGCCCCAGTCCGGTTGCCGCCGAACTCGTGTTGGCGACGTTGAGCGACGGCAGCTATCGCAAGCATCTCGACGCGCTGCGCCGGCGGCTGGCGCGGAGCCGCCGCGAGGTCGCGGCCAGACTGGACGCGCTCGGCTTGCGGCCATGGCTGTTGCCGCGCGGCGGCTTCTATCTCTGGTGCAGCCTGCCCGACGGCCGGAACGCCGCCGATGTCGCCCGAGCGGCACTGCGCGGGACTGTGGTTCTCGCTCCCGGAGACGTCTTCAGCGTGTCGCGGTCGGCTTCGGCATTCCTGCGCTTCAATGTCGCCCAGATGGAGGATCCGCGCGTGTTCGACGTGCTGGCGCGCGCGATGGCGGCAGAAGGATAGACCTGCGGAGGCTCCGCCGCTCTGTCGCTCAGGCCTCCCATTCCGGGCACCCATCCCGTCCTCTATGCGACATCGCATGTGCCCGTGTCAGTGCGTTCCCGGATTGGCCCGCGCCTTCGCCACCGCGTCGGCAAGATTCGTCCAGGCCGGCTTGTCCGCCGCGAAACGGCCGCGCAGATAGGCCATCAGGTCCGCCACCTGTTTATCGGACAGGCTGTCGCGGAAAGCTGGCATATAGCCGAGATCGCGGGTCGCCGGGTTCTGGATGCCGTGCAGGATGACGCGGGCGAGATTGTCGGGGCTGTCGCTGTGGACGTTGCTGTTCACCGCCATCGACGGACTGACGCCGAACAGTGTCGGTCCATTGCCGTCGCTGTGGCAGGCCTGGCAAGCGCCGTTGAAGATGCGTTCGCCATTGGCGGAACTGACGGGGGCCGGGGTGAGCGCCGCCGTCTCCACCGCGTTTCCGCCCAGGGAGGCGAGATAGACCGCCATCGCCCGAACATCCGCTTCCGGTACGGTGGACAACTCGTGCACCACCGCCGCCATCGGGCCGGCGGCGACGCCGTGCCGCTGGGAGAAGCCGGTGCGCAGGTAGGTGAACAGGTCGTCCTCCGTCCAGGGCTTCGGCGCCTTGGACAGCCCGGTCAGGGCCGGCGCCTCCCAGCCGTCGACGGTGCCGCCGGCCAGGAACGCATCCCCCAGCTTCTCCGCCCCCAGGGCGTTGCGCGGGCTGTGGCAGGCGGCGCAATGGCCGAGCCCGTTGACCAGATAGTTGCCGCGGTTCCATTCCGCAGTCTTCTGCGGGTCCGGCTTGTAGGTCTCGCGGTTGAGGAACAGCGTGTTCCAGCCCGCCATCATCGGGCGCAGGTTGAAGGGGAAGCGCATGGTGCTGGCCGGCGTCTCTGCGCGCACCGGCTGCTGCGTCATCATGTAGGCGTAGAGCGCCTGCATGTCGTCGTCGGTCATGTTGCGGAAGGCGGTGTAGGGGAAGGCCGGGTAGAGATGCCGGCCGTCGCGGCTGATCCCCTCGCGCATCGCCCGGTCGAAGGCGGCGAAGGACCAGCGTCCGATCCCGCTGTCCGGGTCCGGCGTGATGTTGGTGCTGAAGACGGTGCCGAACGGCGTCTCGAAGGGCCGGCCGCCGGCATTGGTCGCACCATTCTCAACCGTGTGGCAGACCGCGCAGTCGCCGAGCGCCGCCAACTGCCGCCCGCGTTCGATGGTGGCCGACGACCACAGCCCGGCCGACGGCGGCGAGACCGGGGCGATTTCAGCGCGGAAGGGCAGGGCGCTGCTCGCCATGCCGATCATCACCCCGCATAAGCCGGTCAGCGAGGCGCCGAGCCACGCCTTCCAGCCGCGTTTGCGCGGCTTGGCCGCTTCCGGCGGGGATGGCGGGACCGGTTCGGACGGGCCGTTCAGCGCCTCGCGTACCCGCTCCGCGGTGATCGGCAATTCGCGGAAGCGGATGCCGGTGGCGTCGAAGATGGCGTTGGCGATGGCCGCCGCGCTGGGAACGGAGGCGGACTCGCCCGATCCCAGCGGCGGCTCGGTCTCCCGCGGCATCATCACCACGTCGATGTCCGGCACCTCGGGGAAGGTCATGATCGGGTAGCCGCCCCATTCCTTGGCGGCGACCACGGAGTCCTCGAACTCCACCTGTTCCTTCAGCACCCGGCTGGTCGATTGGATGACGTTGCCGTGGATCTGGTGGCGCACACCGTCGGGATTGATCATCTGCCCGGCATCATGGCCGACGACCACGCGGGTCACCGCGATCTCGCCGGTCTTGCGGTCCACCGCCACGTCCGCCACCCACGCCGCCCAGGCGGCGCCGAATCCGGGGAACTTGCTGTGGATGTAGCGGGCATAGGCGAAGCCGCGGCCACGCAGCACGTCGCCCTCCGGCGGGGTCTGCTGCGGGGCGGTGCGCGGCTGCCAGCCGGCGCGGCCGGCGACGGCGCGGATCAGGTCGGCGGCGCGTTCGTCGTCGCGCAGGTGGCGCAGGCGGAATTCCACCGGATCGACCCCGGCGGCGAAGGCCAGCTCGTCGATATAGCTGTCATGGGCGAAGCTGTTGGGCATCGCCGACACCCCGCGCATCCACGAGGCGCGGACGATGGGGGCCATGTCGTTGATGACCACCCGCATGTTCTCGTAATCGTAGGGCGGGATGGAGGTGCGGTCGCCCATCTCGAACACCGCGGCCACCGGATCGACCCGCCCCGTCAGCAGCAGCGCCAGCGTCGGCGCGCCGTTCGACGGATAGCTGGTGGCGAAGTCGTAGGCGACGATGCCGCCGTCGGCACTGATCCCGCCATCGACCTCCATCAACTGGGCGGTGCCCTTCGGCTCCCACAGATGTTCCTGCTCGCGGGTCAGCTGGACGCGCACCGGACGGCCGATCGCCTGCGACAGCAGCAGCGCATCCGCCGCCACGTCGTCGGCGCAGTTGCGGCCATAGCAGCCGGCGGCCTCCATCCGCACCACGTCGATCCGCTCCTCCGGCCATTCCAGCAGCCAAGCGAGATCGGCGCGCAGCAGATGCGGATTCTGGGTGCCGGACCAGACGGTCGCCCGGTCCGCTCCGCAATCGGCCACCGCACAGGACGGCCCGATGGAGCCGTGCATCTGGTAGGGCCAGACATAGGTGCGCGTCATCCGCTGGTCGGCGGCGGCAAGCGCTGCATCGACATCGCCCTTGTCCAGCACCTTGCGCGGCGTGCTGGGATTCTCGCGCAGGGCCTGGGCGAGGTTCGACAGGTCGGGCAGCTTGCGGGTCCAGGGCCTCCAGGTGATCTTCAGCTCGCGCGCGGCCTTGATCGCCTGTTCCTCGCGTTCCGCCACCACGCCGACGAAGTCGCGCAGCACCACCAGCTTGACGATTCCGGGGATGTGGGCGATGGAGGATTCGTCGACGCTTTCCAGGCTGTTGCCGACGAACTCGCCGCTGTCGATGCCGGCATAGGGCGGGCGGATCACCCGGCCATGCAGCATTCCCGGCAGCCGCAGGTCATGCACATACGAGAATTCGCCGGTCGCCTTGGCCGGGATGTCGACGCGCGGCGCGCCCTTGCCGACCAGCTTGTACTGTTCGCGCGCCTTCAGCGGGGCCTTGCCGCTGATGCGCAGCTCCACCCGCTCTCCCCGAACCAGCTCGTCGTAGGAGATGCGGCGGTTGCCAATTTCACCGTTTTCCGGCGCGATCACCACGCCCTCTTCGACGCGCAATTCGCCCACCGGCACGCCGAACAGGGTGGCGGCGCGGTCCAGCAGCCAGCGGCGCGCCTCTGCGGCGGCATTGCGCAGGGGCACGGCGGAGATCTGGATGGTGGCGCTGGCGATGGTGGCGCCCTGGTTCGGCGTCCGGCCGGTGTCGCCCAGCACCATGCGCAGCTGGTCCATCCGCAGGTCCAGCTCCTCCGCGACGATCTGGGTCAGCGCCGTCTGGATGCCGGTGCCGAGATCGACATGGCCGTTGAAGGCATAGACCTGCCCGTCGTCGCGCACCGCCAGGAACAGCGCCATTTCCGGTGGCTTCGGCGTTGTGGTGGCACCCTTGGCGACCGGGCCGGAGGGCGGCTGGATCTCGTCAACGACCAGCAGGACGCCGGTCGCCGCCATCAGCTCCGCACGGGTCGGCGTCGGCTGGGACTGCGGATCGGGCGTCGGGCCAAGCGTCGGATCGGTCGTCATGATGTGCTCCGGGGGAGGAGAGAAGCCGCGCAGCCCGCATGACGGCGCGCAGGATTTCGACATGGGTGCCGCAGCGGCACAGATTGCCGGACAGGGCGCGGCGCACCTCGTCCATCGTCGGGGTCGGGTTGCGGTCGAGCAGCGCCTTGGCGGTCATGATCATGCCGTTCATGCAATAGCCGCACTGGGCCGCCTGCTCGTCGATGAAGGCCTGCTGGACCGGGTGCGGGGCGCTGCTGCTGCCCAGCCCCTCCAGCGTCACCACCTCGCGCCCCTCCGCACCCGCCAGCGGGATGACGCAGGACCGCGCGGCGACGCCGTCGAGGATGACGGTGCAGGCCCCGCATTCGCCGAGCCCGCAGCCGTATTTCGGCCCGTTCAGGGCCAGATCGTTGCGCAGGATGTAGAGCAGCGGCGTGTCGGCCATCGCCGTCACCGAGACGGCGCGGCCATTCACCCGCAGCGCGATGGTCTTTTCCATAAAGCGTCCGTCCGCTGCGATAGGTCCCGCATTCCCGCAGGTCTCCGCGGGGTGAAATGGCCCCTGTGGGCCATCCTGCGGTGGGTTACTCCTCCCCGTCCTGCGTGATCATCTTCTGCAGGACATGGGTGACGGCCAGCCGTTCCGCCGGGTTCAGCTGTCCCATGGTCAGCTCGCTGATCCGCTTGGCGCAGGGGACCATGTCCTCCAGCAACTGCCGTCCTTCGTCGGTCAGGCAGTTGATGACCTTGCGCCGGTCCTGCGCGTCGGAGGTCTGGCTGATCAGCCCGCGCGCCTTCAGCCGGTCGACGATGCCGCGGATCGTCGCCTGATCGATGGCGGTGGATTTCACCAGCTCGATCAGCGAACTCGGCCCGTTGTCGCGGATGGCGCAGAGCGTGACGAACTGCACCGAGGTCAGCTGCGGGTCGCAGGCGTTGCGCTGGAAGATGGCGAGGTGCCGCTGATAGGCCCGCCGCAGCAGATGGCCGATCTGGTCGGAAAAGACGTAGTCGGCTTTTCCGGGGCCGGTCTCGGCGCCGTCTTCGGGCAGCAGGTCTTGGGACATCGGGGACAACATGCGGTGGACCGGGTGTGTGGCGAACGATAGCAGCGGCGGTGGGGGCAGGGAAGGGCGGCGGGCTGGCGTTACCTTGTCATGGCTTGGGAAGCCCTTCTCCCCTTGCGGGAGAAGGGTTGGGATGAGGGGTGCGGCCGGTCGAAGACCGAAGCAAGCTCCAGATTCGCGCCCCCTCACCCCAACCCCTCTCCCGCGAGGGGAGAGGGGCTCTCGCCAGACCTCCGCCCCACTTCATGCCCTGGACGCTTCCGGCGCCACCACGTCGCCGGCCAGAACCACCGGTTCGCCGTCCAGCAGGATGTCGCAGCCGCGCAAGGGGATGTCCATGTGGCAGGGGGTCTTGCGGCTGCCGCCGACCTCGGTGTTGGGGCCGGTGGAGAACAGGAAGTTGCCGTAGAAGGCGCGGGCATCCATGCACATGCCGTCGTTCTTGTCGTGCAGGCCCATCGCCGTCCATTGCGCCCGCGGCTGCAGGCCCCAGCCGATGTGGGAAATGCCGTAGACCTCCGGATCCTTGAAGTAGGCCATGTAGTCGCGCAGGTATTCCGCCTCGAACCCGCCATGGATGCGGCGGATGAAGCCCTCCTCGATCTCCAGCGTCACCTTCTCGCGCACATAGGTCTTGAAGGGCAGCAGGATGTCGCCGACGTCGAGCACCAGCGTGCCTTCCGCGCTGCCTTCGTCCGGCCAGGAGAACAGGAAGCCGCTCGGCCAATGGTCCCAGCGGCCGGGCTCGTCGGCGAAGCCGTATTCCGTCACCGTCGGATACTGGCCGAGCGTGGCGCGGAAGTCGCTGCCGGCCTTGGAGGTCACGGCGATGGAGCGGGCGCGCTTCAGCCGCTCCGCCGCGGCGTTGACGCGGATCTTGTCCTCCTCCGTCGGCATGATGCGGGCCAGCACCTCCGGCGGCTCGACCGCCAGCAGGATGCGGGTGCCGGTCTTCAGGATCTGTTCCTGCTCCGGCGAATGCAGCAGCATCATGGTGTCGACGATCAGGTCGGCCGCCTCCAGCGCGCGCTGGGCGGCGATGTTGCCGGTCAGCGGCGTGTCGCCGCAATAGGCGGTCATGTCCATGCCCATCGCGCGCGGGTGGTTAAAGGCCGGCAGTTCGACCCCGTAGACGTTCGCTCCCAGACGCTGGGCCGCGTCCATCGCGGCGCGCACGATGCGCGGGTTGGAATAGTCGCTTTTCAACACAGCGACGCTCTGGGTCTTGTCCACCTTGGACAGGGTCAGAACCCGTTCGAACATCTGCGTCAGTTCGCGGTGGCTCACCGGCATCTCATCTCTCCCAACCTTGTGGCCCCAGCCGCCGAATGCGCGATCCGGGCCGTGTTTCCGGGTGGACATCCGCCGATCAAACGGCGCGATGGCCAGGATACATAGAGCGTATAAGCTTAATTCGACCACGAACAGTGTGGGGGTGAACCCTTCGCTGCCGCTGCGTCGATCTGAACGCTAAATAGGCATTCGTGATTTAAAATGAGGCGCGACAAGGCCATTTCGCGGTCAATTCATGCCGCAGCCGGCCCGAACGACCCCGCAAAGCCCGAGTAGCCTTGTATGACGAATTGTGTTGCGTGGCAAGTTGAAACAGCGTACACGCTTTTTATCGAGTTCAACGCAACGGTCGACGGCCGGAGCCGGGGCGGAATGTCCCCGGACACCCTTTCCGCACCCTTGCATCCGGTCGCGAGCCCTTCTGCGGCGGCGACCGAGTACCCCCACGTCAGCAAAGGGCAATATCCATGGGAAAGACTCAGAGAATCGCTATCGTCGGGGCTGGCCTGGGCGGAGCCGCCGCCGCCGGGCTTCTGCAGCAGGCCGGGTTCCAGGTGGATGTCTATGAACAGGCGCCCGAATTCTCCCGGCTGGGCGCGGGGATTCACGTCGGTCCCAACGTGATGAAGGTGTTCCGCCGCCTGGGCATCGAAAAGCCGCTGGAGGCGATGGGTTCCAAGCCGGACTTCTGGTTCAGCCGCGACGGCTTCACCGGCGATTACCTGTCGCGCATCCCGCTGGGCAACTTCGCCAAGCGCGAATACGGCGCCGCCTATGTCACCGTCCACCGCGGCGACATGCACCTGCTGCAGATGGACACGCTGGCCCCCGACACCGTCCAGTTCGACAAGCGGCTGGAGACGATCACCGACAGCGGCGACGACGTGCATCTGACCTTCGCCGACGGGACCGAGGCGCGCGCCGACATCGTCATCGGCGCCGACGGCATCAATTCCCGCATCCGCGAGGCCCTGCTGGGGGTGGAAGCGCCGAACTACAGCGGCTGGGTCGCCCACCGCGCGCTGATCCGCGGCGACCAGCTGGCAAAGTACGACCTGACCTTCGAGGATTGCATCAAGTGGTGGACCGAGGACCGTCACATGATGGTCTATTTCACCACCGGGAAGCGCGACGAATACTATTACGTCACCGGCGTGCCACATCCGGCCTGGGACTTCCAGGAGGCCTTCGTCGACAGCAGCCGCGAGGAGATGTTCGAGGCCTTCCAGGGCTATCACCCGACCGTCCAGGCGCTGATCGAGTGCACGGAGGAGGTCACCAAGTGGCCGCTGCGCAACCGCAACCCGCTGCCGCTGTGGAGCCGCGGCCGGCTGGTCCTGCTCGGCGACGCCTGCCATCCGATGAAGCCGCATATGGCGCAGGGCGCCGGCATGGCCATCGAGGACGCGGCGATGCTGACCCGCTGCCTGAGTGAGACCGGCCTGACCGACTACCGCACCGCCTTCGCGCTCTACGAGGCCAACCGCAAGGACCGTGCGACCCGCGTGCAGGCGGTGTCCAATGCCAACACTTTCCTGCGCACGCAGGAGGACCCGGCCTGGGTCTTCGGCTACGACGTCTATGAGCAGCCGCTGCGCGAAGGCATTGCGGCATGACCGCCTCGACCTTCCTCTACGGCGCCAACGTTCACGCCAACGGCATCCGCCAGCATTACCTGCGCTATGGCGGGGAGCGGCATGCCGGGCGCCCGGCCATCCTGCTGATCCCCGGCATCACCAGCCCGGCCGTCACCTGGGGCTTCGTCGCCGAGCGCTTCGGGCGGCAGTTCGACACCTATGTGTTGGACGTGCGCGGGCGCGGTCTGTCGGAGAGCGGGCCGCATCTGGATTACGGCATCGATGCCTGCGCCGACGACGTCAACGCCTTCGTCGCGGCGCTGGGCCTGACCGATTACGTCCTGGTCGGCCATTCCATGGGCGCCCGCTTCGCCATTCGCGCTTCGGTGCGCGGGGACGGGAAGGGCCTGCGCCAGCTGGTGCTGATCGATCCACCGGTTTCCGGTCCCGGCCGCCGGCCCTATCCCAGCGGGCTGCCCTGGTACGTCGACTCCATCCGCCAGTCGCTGAAGGGCATGGATGCCGACGCCATGCGCGCCTTCTGCCCGACCTGGACGGAGGAGCAGTTGCGGCTGCGCGCGGAATGGCTGCACACCTGCTACGAGCCGGCCATCGTCCGGACCTATGAGGGCTTCCACCAGGACGACATCCATGGCGACATGCCGAAGCTGCCGGTCCCGGCCCTGCTGATCGTCGCCGGCCGCGGCGGCGTCATCCAACCGGAGGACGAGGAGGAGATCGTCCGCCTCCAGCCCGCCATCCGCATCGCCCGCGTCCCCAATGCCGGGCACATGATCCCCTGGGATGACCTCGACGGCTTCTTCGCCGCCTTCGGCGACAGCCTCGGCCATCCTCTCGCCTGATCGATAGGAATCACTCGATGTCTTCGCCCATGTCTTCGCTGTACCGCATCGGCCAGATCGTCCCCAGTTCCAACGTCACCATGGAAACGGAAATTCCGGCCATGCTGACCGCGCGTCAGGCGATCCGCCCGGAACGCTTCACCTTCCATTCCGCCCGCATGCGGATGAAGACGGTCAGGAAGGACGAGCTGGCGGCGATGGACGCCGAATCCGACCGCTGCGCCGTCGAACTGTCGGACGCCCGCGTCGATGTGCTGGGCTATGCCTGCCTCGTCGCCATCATGTCGATGGGCCTCGGCTACCACCGCGAGTCCGAGGCACGGCTTGCCCGCAAGACGCTGGAGAACGACGCGCCGGCCCCGGTGGTCACCAGCGCCGGCGCCCTGGTCGACGGGCTGAAGGTGATGGGCGCCAAGCGCATCGCCATCGTCGCCCCCTACATGCGCCCGCTGACCGAACTGGTGGTGGACTACATCCGCGCCGAGGGCTTCGAGGTGCAGGATTGGCGCGCTCTGGAGATTCCCGACAATCTCGACGTCGCCCGCCACGACCCGAACAACCTGCCGGACATCGTGCGCGGCATGAACCTGGACGGCGTGGATGTGGTCGTGCTGTCCGCCTGCGTGCAGATGCCGTCGCTGCCGGTGGTGCCGCGGGTGGAGGCGGAGACCGGCAAGCCGGTGCTGACCGCCGCCATCGCCACGACCTACGCCATGCTGAAGGCGCTGAAGCTGGAACCGGTCGTTCCCGGCGCCGGCGCCCTGCTGTCCGGCGCTTACTGAGGAGTAGGGCGCATGACCGACGGGCAGAGCGCATCCGACAATTACAAGGGCGTCTGGGGCAACCGGATCGGCTTCGGCGGGCGGCCGGCCCTGCTGGTGATCGACTTCATGCAGGGCTACACCACCGAAGGCGCGCCGCTCTACGCCCCCGGCGTGGTGAACGCGGTGGCGGAGACGGTGGAGTTGCTGGACGCCGCCCGCCGCGCCGGCATTCCGGTCGTCCACACCAACATCCGCTATCATCCCGGCCATTTCGCCGATGGCGGCATGTGGGTGCGCAAGGCCCCGGTGATGAAGGACATGGTGGAGGGCAACCCGCTCGCCGCCTTCTGCCCGGAGGTCATGCCGCTTGAGCACGAGGTTGTGATCTCCAAGCAGTATGCCAGCGCCTTCTTCGGCACCAGCCTCGCCCCGATGCTGCATGCGATGGGGGTGGACACGGTGGTGCTGACCGGCTGCTCGACCAGCGGTTGCATCCGCGCCACCGCCGTCGATGCGATCCAGCACGGCTTCCGCACCATCGTGGTGCGCGACTGCGTCGGCGACCGCCACGACGGCCCGCACGAAGCCAACCTGTTCGACATCGACAGCAAATACGGCGATGTGGTGAACAAGCAGGAGGTGATCGACCGGTTCGGCCGGTGAGGCACCGGGGAGAATCCCCTCTCCCCCCCGGGGAGAGGGTTAGGGTGAGGGGGACGCGCGGCGAGGATCTTCAAAAGTCGCACACCTTCGCATTCCGATGAATCCACCCCGTGCCGCCCCCTCACCCCGACCCTCTCCCCGCTTTCGGCGGACCAAAGGTCCGCCTGTCGCGTCAGCGCAAACGAAGTTTGCGCGTGAGCGGGGGGGAGAGGGGGATGGGCACTACAGCACCAACAAAAAACCAACTGGGGCCAACAACCGGCGCCGCACCCGAGACAGGTGGCGCCGGCATGAAAAAACAGGACGGGTTCACAACGCGATCAGCGTAAGGAGACAGACGACATGTCCTATGCCCAGACGACAACAGCGAATGCCGCAATTGGCGCGGCGCAATCCGTCGATGCGGAACAGCTCTACAAGAAGATCACCTGGCGCCTCATTCCGTTCCTCTGCTTCTGCTATCTGGCGGCCTATCTCGACCGCATCAACATCGGCTTCGCCAAGCTGCAGATGATGGGTGACCTGCAGTTCACCGAGGCCGCCTATGGTCTGGGCGCCGGCCTGTTCTTCGTCGGCTATATCCTGTTCGAGGTGCCGAGCAACCTCGTGCTGACCAAGGTCGGCGCGCGGCTGTGGATCGCCCGCATCATGATCACCTGGGGCCTGTTGTCGGCCGCCACCATGCTGGTCACCACGCCGACGCAATTCTACATCGTCCGTTTCCTTCTCGGCGCCGCCGAGGCCGGCTTCCTGCCCGGCGTGCTCTATTACCTGACGCTGTGGTTCCCGACCTACCGCCGCGGCCGCATCATGGCGCTGTTCGTCATCGGCCTGCCGCTGTCCAGCGTGATCGGCGGCCCGCTGTCGGGCTGGATCATGAGCCATTTCGACAATGTCCAGGGCCTGCGCGGCTGGCAGTGGCTGTTCCTGCTGGAAGCGCTGCCCAGCGTGCTCCTGGGCTTCCTGACCTTCGTAGCTCTGCCCAATTCCTACAAGGACGCCAAGTGGCTGTCGGAGGATGAGAAGGCCCGGCTTGCCGCCGACCTGCACGGCGACGATGCCGATGCCAAGCATGCCGGCCACAGTTTCAAGGAAGGGCTGCTGAACCTGAAGGTCTGGATGCTGGGCGGTATCGACTTCGCCATCCTGCTGACCGCCTATGCCATCGGCTTCTGGCTGCCGACCTTCATCCGCAAGACCGGCGTGATGGATCCGTTCCACATCGGCCTGCTGACGATGATCCCCAACATCGTCGCGGTAGCCGGCATCCTGCTGATCGGCGCCAGTTCCGACCGGATGCGCGAGCGCCGCTGGCACATCATCATCCCCTTCCTGGCCGCCTCGGCCGCCATGGCCGCCAGCACCTTCTTCGCCGAGAACCTCATTGCCACCGTGGCGCTGTTCACCGTCGCGTCGGTCGGCGTGCTGGGTCCGCTTCCGGCCTATTTCAGCCTGCCGGCCACCTTCCTGAAGGGCACGGCGGCGGCCACCGGCTTCGCCATGGCGATCTCGCTCGCCAGCATCGCCGGTCTGGTCAGCAACTCGCTGATCGGCATCGTCATCGACCTGACCGGCAGCAGCAGCGCCGCCTTGTGGTTCTTCTCCGGCTGTCTCGTGATCGGCGCCCTGCTGGTCTATGCACTCCCGCCCAAGGTGGTGAATCGCTGACCGGTTTTGTGCAGCGTTTAAACCATCTGTGAAAGATCACGCGATATGAGTGTGTAAGCGGTTCGACCGGCGCCGCCCAGAGAGGTGCTGCGCCGGTCGGCCGTTCCGGCGGGTCCGGCCAAGGCGCGGCCGGGACGCACGCCGCAAAAAGCCAGTCGCCGGGGACGATAGAGACATGATTTCCGCATTGCGTGGCATCCGGGGACGCCTGCTGCTGCTGCCCCTGATCACCGTCCTGGCGCTGGTCGGCGCCGGGGCCATGACCGCTAGGTCGCTCGGCACCGTGATGATGGAGGAACGCCAAGCCCGCGCCCGCGTCGCGGTGGAGACGGTGGCTTCCATCATCGAGCGGTTCGAACAGCGCGCCGCGTCCGGCGAGCTGCCGGTCGCCGAGGCGCAGAAGCTGGCGCTCGACATCGCGCGGTCGGCCCGCTACGACGGGACGGAATATGCGCTGATCCTCGACCGCAAGGGCAACATCCTGGCCCACCTGAACCCGCAGGTCGAAGGCAAGGCGATGTGGGACAGCACCGACAAGACCGGCCGGCTGTTCGTGCGCGACGAGATCGCGGCGGCCGAATCCGGCGGCGGCTATTCCTCCTTCTTCTTTCCCAAGCCCGGTTCCAGCGACCCGGTGGAGAAGTCGGCCTATTCCAAGCTGACCAAGGGTTGGGGCTGGGTCGTCAGCTCCGGCGTCTATCTCGACACCGTGGCCGCCGCGCGCCTGCAGACCATGCTGAACATCGCCACCGTGATCGCGGTGCTGGCAGCGATCAGCCTCGGTCTCGCCGTCTGGATCGGCCGGCGCATCACCACCCCCATCCTGCAGCTGACCCAGGCCACCAACCGCATTTCCACCGGTGACCTGTCGGTCGCCATCGGCCACCAGGATCGTGGGGACGAGGTCGGCACGCTCGCCCGCGCGCTGGAGGAGTTCAAGCGCAACGGCCTGGAGGTGCGCCGCCTGCAGGCTGAGGCCGAGGCGCAGAAGGAGCGCACGGAGGCCGAACGCCGCGCCGCCCTGCTCGACATGGCCGCCCGGTTCGAGGCGCGCGTGATGGGGGTGGTGGGTGCCGTCGCCGCGGCGTCCCACCAGATGGAAAGCACCGCCACCGGCATGGCCGCCGCCGCCGACCGCTCCGGCATCCAGGCGCATGCGGTGTCGCAGGCGTCCGAGCAGGCCAGCAGCAACGTCAACACCGTCGCCGCCGCGACGGAAGAGCTGTTCGCCTCCATCGCCGAGATCGGCCGTCAGGTCAGCATGTCCACCTCCGTCGCCGGCCGCGCGGTGGACGAGGCTGCGAAGATCGACGGCATGATCCAGAGTCTTGCGTCGGCCGCCCAGGAGATCGGGCAGGTGGTGGAGCTGATCAACGCCATCGCCGGCCAGACCAACCTGCTGGCGCTGAACGCCACCATCGAAGCGGCCCGCGCCGGCGAACACGGCAAGGGCTTCGCCGTTGTGGCGTCGGAGGTGAAGGCTCTCGCCAACCAGACCGCCCGCGCCACCGACGACATCCAGGCCAAGGTGCTGGAAATCCAGCAGTTCACCGGCAGCACGGTGACGGCGGTGCAGGGCATAGGCGCCACCATCACCTCGGTCAGCGACATCGCCACCGCCATCGCCTCCGCGGTGGAACAGCAGAGCGCCGCCACCAAGGACATCGGCGCCAACATACAGCAGGCCGCCCGCCACACGGCGGAGGTCAACAGCAACATCGCCGGCGTCGCCCAGACCGTCGGGCAGACCGGCACCGCCGCCTCGGGCGTGCTGGAGGCCGCCAGCGGTCTGGTGCGCGAGACCGTCAAGCTGCGCAGCGAGGTCGAGGATTTCCTCTCGACCGTCCGCGCCGCCTGAGGATGCGGTTCGCCGTCACGGTGCCCGGATTGTGCGAAACGCGATGGGCACCGCGACGCGCATCGCGTCGATGAAGCGGCGCAGGCGCGCCGGCTGGTGCCGGGCCGGCGGATAGACCAGATGCACCGGCAGCGGCGCCGCCTGCCAGTCCGGCGCCAGATGCACCAGCCGTCCGGTCGCCAGATCATCGACCAGCGCCCATTCCGACGCGATGGCGGCCCCCAGCCCGTGCAGCGCCGCGTTGCGGATCGCCTGCAACCCGTCGGTGGACAGCCGCGGGCGGATGGGGAAGGTCACCGCTTCGCCGGTTTCGGCATGGGTCAGCGTCACCTCATCGCGATAGAAGGTGCGTAGCGCCAGCCAGGGCAAATCCGCCAGTTCCGACGCATGCGCCGGGACCGGGCGCCCATCGAGCAGGGCAGGGGAGGCGACGGCGATCCGCGGCACCTCCGCCAGCCGCAGGGCGATCACAGACGGATCGCCGATCTCGCCGACGCGGATGGCGCAGTCGATACCCTCGCCGATGAAATCGGGCATGCGGTCGTGCAGCAGCCACTCCACGGTCATCCGCGGGTAGCGTTGCAGATAGTCGGCCACCGGCCCGATCAGCTGCTGCTGTCCGAACGCATGCGGCGCCACCACCCGCAGATGGCCGGAGGGCAGGTCGTCCGCCCCGCGCACGTCGCTTTCCAGCATCTGCCAGCCGGCGAGCAGGTCCTTGGCCCGCTCGTAGCAGCGCGACCCGTCGTCGGTCAGCGCCATCCGGTGGGTGGAGCGCTGCAGCAGCCGGACGCCCAGCATCCGTTCCAGCTGTTGCAGGCGGCGGCTGACCGTCGGCTGGGTGCTGCCGAGCTGTGCCGCCGCGGCCGACAGGCTGCCGGCCTCCACGATACGGACGAAGGTTTCCAACAGGGCGATGCGGTCGCTGCCGGCCAATGGAAGGTCTGCGCTCATACGCACTACGTATAGCAAATCTACACCTGATCCGGCTACCGTCCCAAGAACCCCGCGGTCATAGTCCCTCACGTTCAGTTTCTTGAGAGGGTCTCACGATGACGACCATTCAAACCGCGCATAGCGCCGCAGCCGCGATGCCGGCGTCCTCCGATGCCGGGCTGAGCCGGCCGCTGGTTTTCCTGCTGGCCGCCGGTGCCGGTCTTGCGGCGGCATCGCTCTATTACAGCCAGCCCATGCTTGGCATCCTCGGTCCAGACATCCAGGCCGACGGCCGGTCGGTCGGCTGGGTGCCGACGCTGACCCAGCTCGGCTATGCCGCCGGAATCCTGTTGCTGGCGCCGCTGGGCGACCGTTTCGACCGGCGCCGGATCATCCTGGCCAAGGCGGCGGTGCTGGTCGCCGCACTGCTGGCGGCGGGATTCGCGCCGTCCATCGCCGGGCTTCTGGCGGCGAGCCTGGTCCTCGGCCTGTCGGCGACGCTGGCGCAGGACATCGTGCCAGCCGCCGCGACCCTGGCTCCGGCGGAGCATCGCGGCCGGGTGGTCGGCACGGTGATGACCGGTCTTCTGTTGGGCATCCTGCTGTCGCGGGTGGTCAGCGGCCTCATCGCCGAGCATTTCGGCTGGCGCGCCGTGTTCGTGGCGGCGGCGGGCAGCATCGCGCTGCTGGGCGTGGCGCTGTGGCGCGGCCTGCCGCGCTTCGCACCGACTACCAGCCTCGGCTATGGGGAACTGTTGGCATCGCTGACCGTGCTGTGGGGGCGTCATCCGGCGTTGCGCCGGGCCGCGATGGCGCAGGGGCTGCTGTCGCTGGGCTTCAGCGCCTTCTGGTCGACGCTGGCGGTCATGCTGCATGGCGCGCCGTTCCATCTGGGCGCCGCCGCCGCGGGTGCCTTCGGTCTGGCCGGTGCCGCCGGGGCGCTGGTGGCGCCGGTCGCCGGACGGATCGCCGACAGCCGCGGGCCGGAACTGATGACCCGGCTGGGCGCCGGTCTCGCCGCGCTGTCCTTCGCCGCCATGTTCCTGTCGCCGCTGGTGCCGGAGGGTGGCCGCCTGTGGCTGCTGGTGGCCAGCGCCGTCGGCTTCGACCTTGGCGTCCAGGCGTCGCTGATCGCCCATCAGACCATCGTCTACGGCATCGACCCGGCCGCCCGCAGCCGGCTGAACGCGGTGCTGATGGTGGGCATGTTCATCGGCATGGCGGCCGGCGCCACGCTGGGCAGTCAGGCTCTGGCGGTCTGGGGCTGGAACGGGGTCATCGCGGTGGCGACCATTGCATCCATCGGCGCGCTGATCCTGCGGCTCTTCACCCGGCCGGAGCGGTAAACCGGCCTCCGTCACCAAGGTTCAGGCGTGACGGTTCTCAAGCCCTGGGATTATGCGCCGTCGCATGATCCCAGGGCATCATCGAGTCCGACGTCCTCGGCCCGGCGGTCGCGGGTCTGCTCGGCCCTGACAACCGTTGAGTCACCGCCCAACGCATCGAGGTCTCAGGCGGCCAGAATCTCTGAACCGGATGAGGCGGTCTAAAATTTCCATAATTCTACTTATGTGTCGTTACTTCCCCCCCCCCCCGGTTGAAAAACGGACCTACCCTAAGACCCGCCGGTCAGGCGTGCCCGCAACTCGCGCTTGACCACTTTGCCATAGTTGTTCTTCGGCAGCCCTTCGACGAACAGGCAGCGCTTGGGCCGCTTGAAGCGGGCGATGCTGGCGTTGCAATGGGCGTCGAGGCTGTCGGGGGATATCTCGCGGCCGGGTTCGGCGACGATGAAGGCGACGACGATCTCGCTTCATTCCGGGTCGGGCTGGCCGGTGACGCAGACCTCGGCGACGTCGGCATGGCGCAGCAGTACCTCCTCCACCTCGCGCGGATAGATGTTGGAGCCTCCGCTGATGATGACGTCCTTCGACCGGTCGCGCAGCGTCAGGTAGCCGTGCCGGTCGAAGGATCCCATGTCGCAGGTGTAGAGCCAGCCGTCGCGCAGCGCCTCGGCCGTCGCCCTGGGGTTGTCCCAGTATCCGGCCGTAACCACGTCGCCGCGGCAGACGATCTCGCCCACCTCGCCGGGGGGCAGCGGCCGGCCGTCGGCGTCCACCACCGCCACCTCGACGCCGCTGCGGGCGAAGCCGACGGAGCCCAGCAGCGCGTCGGCGTCGGCGGCATGGTCGCGGCGGCGCAAGGACGTGATGGTCATCGGCGCCTCGCCCTGGCCGTAGATCTGGGCGAAGACCGGACCGAAGGTCGCCAGCGACCGGCCAGCTTCTACACATACATCGGGCCGCCGCCTGATCGAGAAGGGAGGAGAGATTAACCGGAGCCGTTCCCTGCCCTTTTTGCGGTCGATCCGCTTGCCCGGCGGATTGTAGACCAATCGACGCAAATCGGAGGCTTCTTCGACGGTGTAGGCGGAATGGTCCAACCAGGGGATCGCCACCGCTTCACAGCACCATCAGGAGGGCCGGGACGCCGGCCAGCACGGCGCCCTGGGTGCCGCCCCACACCGTGCTCTCCTCGGCCAGCAAGCCGCCGACCTTGCGGATATGGACGATTGCGCAATAGAGGGATGGAACGAGGGCGGTCAGCGATAGCCACAGCACCCAGTCCGGGGCTCCCCCGATCACGACCGCCGGCGCCAGCATCAGCATCGTCCGGCCGATGCCGGACAGACCGTCGGCGATCAGTCCGGGCCATCCCCGGGCCGGCCGGCCGGTGCGGCAGGGCATCAGAAGCAGCCCGCCGATCATCGCGGCCGCGGTGGTCGCACCGACCGGCAGCGCCGTCTGCATCGGCAGAAGGAGCGACCAGGGAGCGGTGGTGAGCAAGGTGGCCGGCAATCCCCAGAGCAGCAGGCGCATCCACATGTTCGGCTGCCGGTAGACCGTACCGAGAAACAAGCCTCCCAGCACACAACTGGCGACAGTGAGCAGACCGGCTGCGATCAGCAGGTAGTCGATCAGAAACTGTTCGGTCAGCATCACCATCGAAGCGCTCTCCGTCTGTGCGGACCAGTCACAGTGGTGGGCGGCTGCAAGCCGCGTCAACCGAAATGCGGCGCTTCAGTCATGAACGGCCCACGATTGCTGGCAGGCCGAGCATCCGCTCTATATAGGATTGCGGTCCCCGTGTCGGACCTGGCCTTCCAATCCGGCGCATCTCTGCCGGGCAACCCTGGGGCAAGCCGGAATGTCGACCAAACTGGATTTTCGCCGCCTCCGCTATTTCGTTGCCGTCTGCGAACTGGGCAGCTTTTCCAAAGCCAGCGAGTTTCTGAACGTCGCCCAGTCGGCGATCAGCCAGCATGTGGCGACGCTGGAGGAGGATCTGGGAGTCCAGCTTCTGGTGAGGCAGCCGCGTGGCGTCAGCCGGACCGAGGCGGGAGAACGGCTGCACGCCCATGCCAGGGGCGTGCTGCACGCGCTGGAGCAGGCGGAACTGGACGTGCTGTCGTTGGCGCGGGCGGTGGTGGGGCCGGTGATGGTCGGCTTCAACTACACCGCGATGGAGGCCATCGGCCTGCCCTTCATCCGCCGGGTGGTATCCACTCTGACCGAGGTGAAGCTCCGCGTCATCGAGGCGCACAGCGAGATCATGCACCAGTGGATGCTGTCCGGTCAGGCCGACCTCGCCCTGACCCTGGTGGCTCCCAACGACGACCGGTTGGAAGGCGTGCCGCTGCTGGACGAGGAACTGGTCTGCCTCGGCACCCGCGCGATGCTCGGCGACGGGGGGCCGATCGATCTGGCCGACGCGCTGCGCCTGCCGCTGATCATGCCCGGCCGCACCGCCGTGCTGCAGGCGCTGGCCAGCGACGTGGAGGTGCGCAACGCCATCGCCGCGAAGGTCTATATGGAAATCGAATCGGCCATACCGCTGAAACGGGCGGTCAGCGCCGGGCTGGGCGTAACCATCCAGTCGGCGGCGCTGGCCGGCGACGAGATCGCCCGCGGCGAACTGGTGGCGCGGCCGGTGGTGAACCCGACGATGGGACGCACCCTGTATCTGGTGTCCTCGCGCATGAAGACCGCGTCCCGCGCGGTGATGGAGGCGCGGCGGCTGATGATCGATGTGGTGCACGAGGCGCAGGCGAGCGGCCGTTGGCCCGGCCGGTGGCACGATACCCATCTCGAAACCAGATAGCTCGGTTCTTTTCTTTATATTTTACGACCCTGCCTCCCCGTGGTGATCTGTTTTGCAGACAAACAATCGGAAGGCCCGCAGTTGAATGGGCCCGGTTTCCGGCACCTGCTTCTCCGCCGCCGGAACGCCGCAACGAACCACCAGAGGGAGGTGCAGGACATGACGCCCACCAAGACGTCCAGCCACTATTTTTTCCTTGCGAAGCCGATGCTGGCGCTGCTCGCCGCCGCTTCGGCCACGGCGCTGGCGGTGCTGCCGACGGATGCGGAGGCGGCGACACGGATGCGCTGCAGCCATCAGCTGCCGCCGTCCCACCACATCGCGAAGGTCGTCGACCGCTGGGCGGCGGAGGTGAAGACCCTGTCGGACGGCAATCTCGACGTCCAGGTTTTCGGCTCCGACAGCCTGATCAAGGCCAACGAGAACATCCTGGCCGTCGCCAAGGGCGACATCGAATGCGCCTTTTCGCTGAATTTCCAGTGGGGCAAGACGCTGCCGCTGATGAACGTCACGGTCGGCCCCTACACCATGTCATCGATCGAGGCGTGGAAGAAATGGCCGGACTCCGAAGCGGCTGCCTTCCTTGAGGAACGCCTGCTGAAGAAGGGCGTGAAGAACATCGCCTGGATGTTCCAGACCAACACCAGCGTCTTCACATCGAAGGGCAAGCCGTTGTTGAAGCCGGCCGACTTCCAGGGACAGAAGATGCGCGGCCTGGGCCCTGCCTTCGACCGCGGGCTGAAGGCGATGGGCGCCACCCCGGTGGCGATTCCCGGCAGCGAGGTCTATCAGGCGCTGGCGACCGGCGTCATCGACTCCGCCATCACCGACGTCGCCGCCGCCTGGTCGCGCAAATACTACGAGGTGCAGGACCATATGACCGTGGTGCCGGTGCTGGCCGCCTATCTGCACGGCTATGTCAATCCCGGCTGGTACAACAAGCTGACGGACAAGGACAAGGCCGCCCTGAAGAAGGCCGGCGAGCTTGCCGCCGGCTGGGCGATCGACGCCTCGCAGGAGGCCGCGGCCAGCGCCCCGGCGGATTTGGCATCGAAGGGCGTCAAGGTCCACATCGCGACGCCGGAGGAGAATGCCGCCTTCAAGGCCGCTATGGCTCCCGCCTTCGCCGAAGGCTTCGCCGACGAAGCCGGCGCCGACGGCCGCAAGCTTCTGGAACTCGTCAATAAACTCCAGTGAAGAGGGGACCGGCCATGAGCAGCATGTCCACCCCCGACACCGCAACGCCTGCAAGCGGCAAGGGCGCGTCCCACGGCGCCCTGCGCCTGCTGACCGGCGCAGCGTCGGTCCTGTCGCGCATCGGCGGCGCGCTCAGCATCCTGCTGATCGTCGTCGTTCTGGCCCTGACCGCGGCCGGTGTCTTCGCCCGCTATGTCGTGGGTCGGCCCCTGGAGGGTGTGGACGAGGCCTGCGGCTTCATGGTCGTCGCCATGGTGATGGCCGGCGCGGCCGAGGCGCTGCGCACCGGCCATCATATCCGCATCGATCTGATCATGGGCTTGGTCGGTCCGCGCGGCCGGCGCTGGCTGGATGCCTGGTCCAATCTGGCTGTGCTGGTCGTCGCCGTGCTGCTGGCCCGCACCGGCTGGCACACCGCCATGTTCTCCTATGACTTCGACGCCTTCTCGCCGGGCCAACTGGAGCTGCCGATGTGGATCCCGCAGGCCACGCTTCCCATCGGCGCCGCCCTGCTGGGAGTCGTCGCCTTCGCCAAGCTGCTCGCCGCTCTGGCGGGCGACGGGACGGATGAGACGAGGGGAGGCCACCGATGACGTTCCTGATCCTGGGCCTGCTGCTGCTCCTGCTTTTCAGCGGCATGCCGATCTTCGCGGCACTCTCCCTCACCTCGCTCGGCGTGCTGGTCCTGTTCGAGGGCAGCATCGACAGCATGGCCGACGCGGTGTTCTCCAGCCTGAACAACCCGCTGCTCGCCACCATCCCGATGTTCGCCCTGATGGCGCACATCATGATCAAGGCCAAGGTGGTCGACGACCTCTATGAGATGTCGAACACGCTGGTCGGGCACATCAAGGGCGGGCTCAGCTTCGCCACCATCCTGTCCTGCACCATCTTCTCGACCATTTCCGGTTCGTCGGTGGCGACGGCGCTGACCATCGGCTCGATCTCCATCCCGCAGATGAAGCGTTACGGCTACCGCCAGCGCGACACCTACGGGCTGATCGCCGCCGGCGGCACGCTGGGCATCCTGATCCCGCCGTCGGGGCCGATGATCCTCTACGCCATCGTCACCGACGCGTCCATCGGCGCCCTGTTCCTGGCCGGGATCGTTCCGGGCCTGCTGATGGCGGTTCTGTTCGCCGGCTACAGCTGGCTCCAGGCCAAGCGGCAGGACAGTGTCCAGTCGCAGCCCTGGCCCGGCTTCGGCGCCGTCGCCGCGGCCTTCCGCAAGTCGATCTGGGCAGTTCTGATGCCGCCGCTGATCCTGGGCGGCATCTATCTCGGCGTCTTCACGCCGGGCGAGGCCGCGGCGGTCGGTGCGGTCTATGCGCTGGCGGTTGCGCTGCTGGTCTACCGCAACGTGTCCTTCGCCGACCTGCTGGATTGCGGCGTGCAGACGATGCGGACCAGCGCCATGTTGTTCATGATCATCGCCGCCGCCGGCATGTTCGGCCACGCCATCACCATCATCCGCCTGCCGGCCCAGATCATGGAAACGGTGACGGCGCTGGGGCTGTCGCAGGGCGGCTTCATCCTGGCGGTGATGTTCGCGATCTTCATCCTGGGCATGTTCCTGGAGACCATCGCCATCATCCTGATCACCACCCCCATCATCCTGCCGGTGATGACTGCGCTGGGTATCGACCCGATCTGGTACGGCGTGATGCTGATGATCAACCTGGAACTGGCTCTGATCACCCCGCCAGTGGGCATGAACCTGTTCGTCATCAAAGGCATAACCACGTCGTCCCTTGCCGAGGTCACGCGCGGCGCCCTGCCCTATGTGCTGCTGATGATGGCGGGCCTGTTCGTGACCTGGCTGGTCCCGTCGCTGTCGCTCTGGCTGCCGCAGGCTGCGGGCTTCGGCATCTGACCGCTCTTTAAAACCGTTCCGGCCTTTCCCTTCCCGTTTCCACCGGATGCGCAACCTCCCGGCGCATCCGGACGGAGGATCCTTGCCATGACGAAAGATCCCGTGACCATCGTCGAGGTCGGCCTGCGCGACGGGCTCCAGATCCTCGACCGCGTGGTGCCCACCGCCGACAAGCTGCGCTGGCTGGAGGCGGAGCACCGCGCCGGCGTCCGCCGCTTCGAAGCCGCCTCCTTCGTTCCGCCCAGGCTGCTGCCCCAGATGGTCGACGCGGCCGAGGTGGTGGCCGGCGCCCGTGCGTTGCCCGGCATCGTCGTCCACACGCTGGCCCCCAACCTGAAGGGCGCCATGGCCGCACTCGCCGCCGGTTCCGACGTCATCGTCCTGCCGCTGTCTGCCAGCGAGGCGCACAGCCGCGCCAACATCCGCAAGACCCGCGAGGAGTCGGTGGAGGAATTGGCCCGCGTCTGCCGCGCCCGCGATGAGGGCGGCTACAAGACCCGCATCGACGCCGGCATCTCCACCGCCTTCGGCTGCACCATCCAGGGCGCGGTGCCGGAGGACGAGGTGGTGCGCCTGTGCGAATCCTGCCTGGAGGCCGGGGCCGACCGCGTGGCGCTGGCCGATACTGTTGGATACGCAAATCCGGCGCAGGTCCGCCGCCTTTACAGCCGGGTGAAGGACATCGCCGGCGACCGGCTGCAGGGCGCCCATTTCCACGACACCCGCGGCCTCGGCCTCGCCAACTGCCTTGCCGTCCTGGACCTCGGCATCCGCGAGTTCGACGCCTCGCTGGGCGGGCTCGGCGGCTGCCCGCACGCCCCCGGCGCCAGCGGCAATGTCGCGACCGAGGATCTGGTCTTCATGCTGGAGTCGATGGGATTCGACACCGGCATCGACCTGGACGCCCTGATCGAGGCGCAACGCCTGCTCGCCACCCTTCTTCCCGGCCAGACGCTGCACGGCAAGATCGCCGCCGCCGGCCTGCCCAAGCATTTCGACCGAAGCCATTTCCACCGGAGTCCCGTCCATGCCTGACAGCAATACCACCCTCCCGCTATCCGGCATCCGCGTCGTCGAATTCTCCCACATGGTGATGGGGCCGACCTGCGGCATGATCCTCGGCGATCTCGGTGCCGACGTGATCAAGGTGGAACCGGTGACCGGCGACAAGACCCGCAGCCTGCCGGGGGCCGCCGCCGGCTTCTTCCGTACCTTCAACCGCAACAAGAAGTCGCTGGCCGTCGACCTGAACAGCCCCGACGGGCTGGCCGCCGTCCACAAGCTGGTCGACACCGCCGACGTGGTGCTGGAGAATTTCCGCCCCGGCCTGATGGCGCGCTACGGCCTCGACTACGCCAGCCTTGCCGCGCGCAACCCGCGCATCGTCAACCTGTCGCTGAAGGGCTTCCTGCCCGGCCCCTACGAGAAGCGCACCGCGCTGGACGAGGTGGTGCAGATGATGGCCGGGCTCGCCTACATGACCGGCCCCACCGGCCGGCCGCTCCGCGCCGGCAGTTCGGTCAACGACATCATGGGCGGCATGTTCGGCGTCATCGGCATCATGGCGGCGCTGCGCACCCGCGAGGCCACCGGCCGCGGCCAGGACATCCAATCCGGCCTGTATGAGACCTGCGTCCTGCTGTCGGCCCAGCACATGCAGCAGTTCGCCGTGACCGGCGAAGCCCCGCCCCCCTTCCCCGAGCGCATCGCCGCCTTCAGCATCTACGACACCTTCGAGGTGAAGGACGGCGAGCAGATCTTCCTGGGCGCGGTCAGCGACGTGCAATGGCGGACCTTCTGCACCGCCTTCGGCTTCGACGATCTGCTGGCCGACCCCAGGTTGGACGGCAACACCAAGCGCTGCCTCGCCCGCGACTGGATGCTGCCGGAGATCCGCCGCCGCCTCGCCGCCTACAGCAAGGCCGAGATCTCCGAGCTGTTCGAGCGCAACGGCCTGCCCTATGCCCCGATCAACCGGCCGGAGGAACTGTTCGACGATCCCCACCTGAACCAGAGCGGCGGCCTCGCCTCCATCACCACCGAGACCGGCGGAGAGACGCGCGTTCCGCTGCTGCCGCTGACGCTGGACGGGCAGCGGCTGGGTCCGCGCATGGCGCTGCCCCCGGTCGGCGCGCAGAGCGCGGCGCTGCTGGCCGAATTGGGCTATACTCAGGCGGAGATCGAGCGGTTGCTTGCCGCCGGGGTGGTGGCCGATCCGGCCGAAGGACCGAAGGCGAGGGAGGAGCGGCTCGCCTCCTGACCGGCATGGAAAAGGAACGAAGCAATGACCTCCGAAAGCGCAACAGAAACGGCTTTTGAGACCGGCGAGGCCCTGCCGGCCCGCCATCCCGGCGCCATCATCCAGCCCGTCAAAGGCGTGTGGCCGCGCATCGCCGCCGACGCCTTCATCGCCCCCGGCGCGGTGGTGGTGGGTGACGTGACCATCGGGGCGGAGGCCAGCGTCTGGTACGGCTGCGTCCTGCGCGGCGACGACCACAGCATCACGGTGGGGCCGCGCACCAACATCCAGGACGGCACCATCATCCATGTCATGCTGAACGAATATCCCACCGTCATCGGCGCCGACGTCGTTATCGGCCATGGCGTGCGGATGCATGGCTGCACGCTGGCCGACGGCTGCCTGATCGGCATTGGCTCCATCGTGCTGGATGGGGCCGTCGTCGAAAGCGGCGCCATGCTGGCCGCGGGATCCGTCCTGACTCCGCGCAAGCGCATCCCCGCCCGCCAGCTCTGGGCCGGCAGCCCGGCCAGGCTTCTGCGCGACGTCACCGACGCGGAGGTCGAGTTCATCGCCTTCGACGTCCGGCATTACGCCGGGCTTGCACGGACCGCTTCGGGTCGCGGGTGAGGCACTTGCGCCCGACGCGGCGAGCGCCTCACCCTGTGAAACAGGCCCTCAGTTCTTCAGCTTATAGCCGGTGCGGAAGATCCACCAGACGATGGCGAGGCAGATCGCCATCATCAGCGCGACCATGGCAAGGCTCAGCGCGACCGGCACGTCGGCGGCGCCGTAGAAGCTCCAGCGGAAGCCGCTGACCAGATAGACCACCGGGTTGAACAGGGTGACCTTCTGCCAGAAGGGCGGCAGCATGCCGATCGAATAGAAGCTGCCGCCCAGGAAGGCCAGCGGCGTGACGATCAGCATCGGCACGATCTGCAGCTTTTCCCAGCCATCGGCCCAGATGCCCAGGATGAAGCCCAGCAGGCTGAAGGTCACCGACGTCATCACCAGGAAGGCCACCATCCAGACCGGGTGGGCGATGGAGAAATCCACGAACAGCCTTGCGGTCAGCAGGATCAGCGTGCCGAGGATGACGGACTTGGTCGCCGCCGCCCCGACATAGCCGATCACCGTTTCGAAGGCGGAGACGGGGGCCGACAGCAGTTCGTAGATCGTGCCGGAATAGCGCGGCATGTAGATGCCGAAGGACGCATTCGAGACGCTTTCCGTCAGCACCGACATCATGACGAGGCCGGGGACGAGGAAGGCGCCGTAGCTGACGCCCTCCACCGCCGCGAAGCGTCCGCCGATGGCCGCCCCGAAGACGATGAAGTACAGCGAGGTGGAGATCACCGGCCCGGCGATGCTCTGGAACAGCGTGCGCCAGGTGCGGGCCAGCTCGAAGACGTAGATGGCCTTGATCGCATGCAGGTTCATGCCCGCTCCCTCACGAGGCTGACGAAGATCTCCTCCAGGGAGCTCTCCTCGGTGCGCAGATTAGTATAGGTGATGCCGTGGTCGCCGAGCTTGCGCAGCAGCCCGGCGATGCCGGTGCGTTCGCCCTGCGTGTCGAAGCTGTAGACCAGTTCCCGCCCATCGCCCGACAGGGTCAGGGGATAGCCCGCCAGTTCGGGCGGGATGGAGTCCAGCGGGGACAGCAGCTGCAAGGTCAGCAGCCGCTTGCCGAGCTTTTCCATCAGCGCGGCCTTTTCCTCCACCAGGATGATCCGCCCGCCGGAGATCACGCCGATGCTGTCGGCCATCTCCTCGGCCTCTTCGATATAGTGGGTGGTCAGGATGATGGTGACGCCGCTGTCGCGCAGGCGTCCGATCATCTCCCACATGCCGCGGCGAAGCTCCACATCCACGCCGGCGGTCGGCTCGTCCAGGAACAGGACGCGCGGCTCGTGCGACAGCGCCTTGGCGATCAGCACCCGCCGCTTCATGCCGCCGGACAACGCCATGACCTTGGTGTCCTTCTTGTCCCACAGGGACAGGTCCTTCAGGATCCGCTCGATCACCGCGGGGTCGGGCGGCTTGCCGAACAGGCCGCGGCTGAAGCTGACGGTCGCCCAGACGCTTTCGAACGATTCGGTCGTCAGTTCCTGCGGAACGAGGCCGATCAGGGACCGCGCGGCGCGCCAGTCGCGCATGATGTCGTGGCCGTCCACCGTCACGCTGCCGGCCGTCGCCCGGACGATGCCGCAGACGATGCTGATCAGCGTCGTCTTGCCGGCGCCGTTCGGCCCCAGCAGCGCGAAGATCTCGCCACGGCGGATGTCGAGATCGACGCCCTTCAGGGCCTGGAAGCCGGATGCGTAGGTCTTTTCCAACCCACGGATCTGAATGATTGGCTGCATATCTCCCCTCGGCTTGCGGATGCGCCGGGTGCGGGCGCCATTGGAGCGGGCGTCAGCATAGCGTCTGTGGCGCAATGCCGCACCCACGTTACCGGTAACTCACCTCACCGCCCGGAGTCTCCTTCCGCGCGCAGGCCAAGCCTTCCTCCCCATGCCGTCCCCAGGCATGATGTAGCAACACTACAGAAGCGCAACCGATGCACGCATCGACCGTATTTCCATTGAAAACACTTGTTTTTCAACCTGCCGTTTGCGCGTGCCCTGCGACGGAATTACCCAGGGGGCGCGCTTGCACGGGCTGCCCAGACAGGAGTATGTAGTAAAGCTACAAGACGGGCGCGGAGACCGGCAGGGTCCGGGACCGCTTTCCGCCGACGGGCCTGCACCGATGCGCGGCAGCAAGGACATCGACCGATGAACATGGACAGCAAGGACGTGGGGGGCTGGAGCCAGCCGACTCCGCAGACTCTCGACGCACTGATGCCCGACGCCATCGCGCTCGCCGCCGAAAACCTCGGCGTCAAGAAGGCACATTACGACACCCCCACCCTGTTCGCCCTGGCCGTGCTGGCCGGCGCCTTCATCGCGCTGGGCGGCCTGTTCGCCACCGTCACCATGTCGGGGGCGGAAGGCATGCTGCCCTACGGCCTGACCCGGCTGCTGGGCGGTCTGGTCTTCTCCATGGGGCTGATCCTGGTGATCGTCGGCGGCGCCCAGCTGTTCACCGGCGACGCGCTGATGGTGATGGCCTGGGCCAGCGGGCGGTTGCATGCCCGCGAGATGATGCGGGTGTGGACCACGGTGTGGATCGGCAACTTCGTCGGCGCCGCCGGCACGGCGCTGCTGGTCTTCCTGTCGGGGCAATACACCTTCGGGCACGGTGCGGTCGGCGCATCGGCGCTGTATTTCGCGGTGGCCAAAAGCTCGCTGCCGACAAGCCAGGCCTTCTTCCTCGGCATCCTCTGCAACGTGCTGGTCTGCCTTGCCGTCTGGCTGGCGCTGGGTGCGCGCAGCGTCGGCGACAAGATCCTGGCGATCACCTTCCCGGTCGCCGCCTTCGTCGCCGCCGGTTTCGAGCACTGCGTCGCCAACATGTATTTCGTCCCGCTCGGCCTGCTGATCGAATGGGGCGCGCCGGACAGCTTCTGGGCCGACCTCGGCCGCTCCGCCCCTTCGATCCCCATCGGCCACTACTTCGTCAATCTCGCCGCCGTCACCATCGGCAACTGGATCGGCGGAGCGGTCATGGTGGGTGCCGTCTACTGGTTCATCTACCGCCGCCCCAAGCTGCGCTGAGCGGCGGCGCACCTCCCCTCCCCATCCACCCCTTTCTCCAATCCGTCATCCCCGTGAAAGCGGGGGTCCAGGCCGCCTCGCCGGCTTCCCTCCGCGTGCCCTGGAGTCCCGCCTTCCGCGGGAATGACGGTCGAAATCAACGCGGCTATCGGCCCTACCGAACAACCCTTCAAGATACGGGACATCCCTTCCCATGAGCGCCATCACCGAAATCCGCGCCCGCGAAATCCTGGACAGCCGCGGCAACCCCACCGTCGAGGTCGATGTCACCCTCGAAACCGGCGCCTTCGGCCGCGCCGCGGTGCCGTCGGGCGCCTCGACCGGCGCCCATGAAGCCGTCGAACTGCGCGATGGCGAGAAGAACCGCTTCGGCGGCAAGGGCGTGCTGAAGGCCGTGCAGTCGGTCAACGGCGAACTCGCCAAGGCCCTGATCGGCATGGATGCCGACGACCAGCGCGTGCTCGACATGACCATGATCGAGATCGACGGCACCGAGAACAAGAGCCGGCTCGGCGCCAACGCCATCCTGGGCGTGTCGCTGGCGGTCGCCCGCGCCGCCGCCGAGGATGCCGGCCTGCCGCTCTACCGCTATGTCGGCGGCGCCTTCGCCTCGCTGCTGCCGGTGCCGATGATGAACATCATCAACGGCGGCGCCCATGCCGACAACCCCATCGACATCCAGGAATTCATGATCATGCCGGTGGGCGCCGAAACCGGCGCCGACGCCATCCGCATGGGGTCCGAGATCTTCCAGTCGCTGAAGAAGAAGCTGAAGGACGCCGGCCACAACACCAATGTCGGCGACGAGGGCGGCTTCGCCCCCAACATCGGCTCCACCGACGAGGCGCTCGGCTTCGTCATGAAGGCCATCGAGGCTGCCGGCTACAAGCCGGGCGATGACGTGATGCTGGCGCTCGACGCCGCCTCGACCGAGTTCTTCAAGAACGGCAAGTATGAACTGGCCGGCGAAGGCAAGTCGCTGTCGCCGGAGCAGATGGTCGCCTACTGGTCCGATCTGGTCGGCCGCTTCCCGATCATCTCGATCGAGGACGGCATGGCCGAGGACGATTGGGAAGGCTGGAAGGCGCTGACCGACGCCATCGGCAACAAGGTGCAGCTGGTCGGCGACGACCTGTTCGTCACCAACCCGAAGCGTCTGGCCCAGGGCATCCGCCAAGGCGTGGCGAACTCGATCCTGGTGAAGGTCAACCAGATCGGCACGCTGTCGGAGACGCTGGAAGCGGTCGATATGGCGCACAAGGCCGGCTACACCGCCGTGCTGTCGCACCGCTCGGGCGAGACCGAGGACAGCACCATCGCCGACCTCGCCGTCGCCACCAACTGCGGCCAGATCAAGACCGGCTCGCTGAGCCGTTCGGATCGTCTGGCCAAGTACAACCAGCTGATCCGCATCGAGGAGCAGCTGGGTGTGGCCGCCCGCTTCGCCGGCCGCGGCATTCTGAAGGCTTGATTTCCAGAGATCCGGAGGCCCCCTGCCCCGCGGCCGTCCCCCCCCCGCTCTCTCCCGCCCCCGGAGAAGCGACAAGGACCGGAAGGGCCGCGCCCAAAGGGGCTTCTAGGACGGGCGGCGAGCAACGTGATCGCTGAGATTGCTCGCCCTTCTGCCCCCTTCCCCCGACTCTCTCCCCGGGGGAAGGGGGGTTCCCCGCCCAGCCGCACCACAGACCTGCGGCATAGTGTCAAGGGCCGGGGTTTCCGTTGGTTCTATGTTGCAATGCACATTTAATATACTAATATATCTATGGTTCCCGCGCGGCGCAGAAAGCCGGCCCAAGCCGGCAGCGGAACGTTTCCGATTTTCCAGGCGCTGCCCTGTCGGACCGCAAAACGGGCCGCTCGATCGACCCGGTCAACCGGAGTGTTCAAAAAATGCGTGCCAGTGGTGAAGCGTTCGGCAACGGCATCGGCGCCGTGGTCGAGAATGTGACCTTCGACGAGATTCGGATCGGCCAGACGGCCAGCCTTTCCCGTCAGCTGACGCTGATGGATGTGGAGCTGTTCGCCACCGTATCGGGCAACATCAACCCGGCCCATCTCGACCCGAAATTCGCGGCCGACAGCCGCTTCCAGAAGGTGATCGGTCCCGGTATGTGGACCGCCTCGCTGATCTCGGGCGTGCTGGGCACCTATCTGCCCGGCGCCGGCTCGCTCTATGCCGGACAGAGCCTGCAGTTCCGCCGCCCGGTCGGGCTTGGCGACATCATCACTGCCACCGTCACCGTCACCGAGAAACGCCCGGAGAAAAACCTCGTCGTCTTCGATTGCGTCTGCACCAACCAGGATGGCGAGATCGTGCTGCTGGGCACCGCCGAGGTCATCGCCCCCACCCAGAAGGTCATCCGCCCGGCGCATGAGCTGCCGCAGATCCAGATGATCCGCCACGACAAGCACGACGCCCTGCTCGCCAAATGCGACGAGCTGCCTCCGGTCGTCACCGCCGTGGCCTATCCCTGCGACGCCAGCTCCCTCCAGGGTGCCGTCGAGGCCGCCGAGGCCGGGCTGATCGAGCCGATCCTGGTCGGGCCGGAAGCCCTCATCCGCAAGGTCGCCGCGGCCAACGGGCTCGACATCGCCCGCTACCGCATGGTCGACGCCGCCCACAGCCGCGCCGCCGCGGCAGCCGCCGTGGCGCTGGCCCGCACCGGCGAGGCCGAAGCGGTGATGAAGGGCAGCCTGCACACCGACGAGCTGATGGGCGAGGTGGTGAAGAAGGAGACCGGCCTGCGCACCGCCAGCCGGATCAGCCACGTCTTCCTGATGAATGTGCCCACATATTCCAAGACGCTGCTGATCACCGATGCGGCGATCAACATCTACCCGACGCTGGAGGACAAGGTCCACATCGTCCAGAACGCCATCGACCTTGCCAAGGTGCTGGGCGTCGCCACCCCGCGCGTCGCCATCCTGTCGGCGGTCGAGACGATCAACCCGAAGATCAACACCACGCTGGAAGCCGCCGCCCTGTGCAAGATGGCCGACCGCGGCCAGATCACCGGCGGCATCCTGGACGGCCCGCTGGCCTTCGACAACGCCATCTCCGCCGAGGCCGCCCGCACCAAGGGCATCGTCTCCCCGGTCGCCGGGCAGCCGGACATCCTGCTCGCCCCCGACCTGGAAGCCGGCAACATGCTGGTCAAGCAGCTGTCCTTCCTGGCGAATGCCGACCTCGCCGGCATCGTGCTGGGCGCCAAGGTTCCGGTCATCCTCACCAGCCGCGCCGACAATGTGCGGGCGCGCCTCGCCTCCTGCGCCGTCGCCTCGCTGGTCGCCGCCGCAAAACGCCAGCCCAAGCTCGCGCTGGCCGCCGAATAGGACGCTTTCGTCATGGCTGCACATTCCAATTCCGGCAGCGACGCCTGCCTCGTCATCAACGCCGGCTCCTCCAGCCTGAAGTTCTCCGTCTTCCAGGGCGGCAGCGCCACGGAGTTGGAACCGGTCGTCACCGGCCAGATCTCCGGCATCGGCACGGCGCCCCGCTTCGAGGCGAAGGACGCCGCCCGCCACAAGATCGCCGACCATAGCTGGGCCGCCGGTGAGAATCCGGGCCGTCCGGAGCTTCTCCACCATCTGCTCGACTGGATCGGCGACACGCTGAAGGGCGCCACGCTGGTGGCCGCCGGCCATCGCGTCGTCCATGGCGGCACCCGCTTTTCCGCTCCGGTGCGGGTGACGGCGACCGTGCTCGACCAGTTGGAGGAGCTGATCCCGCTCGCCCCGCTGCACGAGCCGCACAACATCGCCGCCATGCGGGCGCTGGCCCAGGTCTACCCGTCGCTGCCGCAGGTCGCCTGCTTCGACACCGCCTTCCACCAGACCCAGCCCTGGCAGTCGCAGACCTTCGCCATCCCGCGCGAACTGACGGCGGAGGGCATCCGCCGCTACGGCTTCCACGGGTTGAGCTACGAGTACATCGCGCACCGCCTGCCGCAGATGGCGCCGGAGCTGGCGAATGCGCATGTGGTGGTCTGCCATCTCGGCAGCGGCGCCAGCCTGTGCGCCATGCGCGCCGGGCACAGCGTCGACACCACCATGGGCTTCACCGCGCTGGACGGCGTGCCGATGGGCACCCGGCCGGGCGCCATCGATCCCGGCGTGCTGATCTACCTGATGCGCGAGAAGGGCTACGGCGCCGACGAGCTGGAGAAGCTGCTCTACCACAAGTCGGGCATGCTCGGCGTTTCGGGCCTCTCCAACGACATGCGCGACCTGGAGAATTCCGACCATCCGGCAGCTGCCGAGGCGGTGGAGCTGTTCTGCCACAACGTCGCCAAGCAGGTTGCGGCGCTGGCCGGCTCGATGGGCGGCCTGGACGCAGTGGTGTTCACCGCGGGCGTGGGCGAGAACTCCACGCTGGTGCGGGCTCGGGTGGCGGAGAAGCTGGGCTGGCTCGGCGTGTCGATCGACGCGGCGGCCAACCGGGCGAAGGCGACGCGCATCTCCGCCCAGGACAGCCGGGTGCCGGTCTTCATCATCCCGACCGACGAGGAACGGATGATCGCCCGCCACACGCTCGGCGTCATCGCCGCCGAGGCGCTGAGCCGGGCGGCGTAAAGGCCCTCTCCCACACGTAGGATCCCCTCTCCCCGGGGGGGAGAGGGGAGACTTCCGGGCAGGAGCGGTCATCATGGAACAGATCCCCACAAGCTCAACCGCCAGACCGCCGGAGAACATCCGGCTCGGCATCCTGTCGATGCTGCTGGCGATGGCCCTGATGACGATCATGAACGCGCTGGCCAAGATCCTGGCGGAAAGCTATCCGCTGGGCGAGGTCACCTTCTTCCGCAACCTGTTCGCCCTTCTGCCGGCGGTCGCCATGGTGGTCGCGGCGGGCGGGCGGAGCTGCCTGCACACCACCCATTGGCAGGGGCATCTGTGGCGGGCCATCGTCGGCCTCGCCTCCATGGTGCTGCTGTTCTGGGCCTATCACCTGATGCCGCTCGCCAATGCGGTGGCGATCTCCTACTCCGCCCCGCTGTTCCTGACTGCCCTGTCGGTTCCGCTGCTGGGTGAGAAGGTCGGAGCCTTCCGCTGGGGTGCGGTGGTGGTCGGGTTCGCCGGGGTGCTGATCATGGTGCAGCCCGGTCCCGACATGATCGACCGCGGCGCCATCGTCGCCTTGACCGCGGCCGTCTGCTACGCCCTGGCGATGATCGCCATGCGCCAGCTGGGACGGACGGAAAAGCCGGTGACCACGGTGTTCTACTTCACCGTCATCTCCACGGTGCTGAGCGCGCTGGCCCTCCCCTTCGACTGGGTCACGCCGGATGCGCATGCACTGACGCTGATGGCCGGCATGGGGATCGCCGGCGGCGGCGCCCAATATTGCAGCACGCGGGCCTATTCGCTGGCGCGCGCCGTGGTGGTCGGCCCCTTCAGCTATGCCAGCCTGATCTATGCGACGATCCTCGGCTGGCTGGTCTGGGGCGACGTGCCGGCCGCCCATGTGATGATCGGCGCCGCCATCGTCATCGCCAGCGGCCTGCTGATCCTGTACCGCGAGACCCGCCGCGCCGCTGCTACCGCTTCCCAGTTGGACTCATGTCCGAAGACGCAGGCCCCGAATGCCGATCCGGTTCGGACCGTGTGAGCGGGTCTGCCGATCTAAGTTTCAAGGAAAGGACAGGCATCATGGTTACGACCGATGTCGACGGAACTCCGGCTCCCCGCCTGACCGGCCGGATGCAACTGATCCAGGGTGGACGGAGCACCGGCACCCCCCAGCGGCCGGCGCCCTTTGCCACTTCCAGCCGGGTCTGCGCCATCGTCGGCGGCACCGGCCTGTCCACCAAGCTGGACCTGCTGGCCCGGTTGGTGACGCGGGTCGACGTGCTGGCGCTCGGCGGCGGAATCGCCAACAGCTTCCTGGCCGCGGCCGGCACCGACATGGGCGCCTCGCTGTGCGACCACGAGCTGATCGGCGAGGCGCGCAAGCTCCTGGACAAGGCGAGGGCCTGCCGCTGCGAGTTGCTGCTGCCGGTGGACGTGGTGGTGGCGACCGAGGCGCGGGACGGGGCGGAGGATCGCGTCGTCTCCTGTGCCGCCATCGGGCCGGAGGACATGGTTCTCGACATCGGCCCGGCAACGGTCGCACGGCTGACCGGCTGCGTCGAGACCGCCGGAACGGTCGTCTGGACCGGCCCGCTCGGCGTCTACGAGATCGCCCCCTTCGACGGCGGCACCAACGCGCTGGCCTGGTTCATCGCCCGGCGCACCCGCGACGCCGGCTTGCGCTCGGTGGCGGCGGGTGACGACACCATCGCGGCACTGGCCGCGGCAGGGGTGGACGGCCGTTTCAGCGAACTGACCAACCACGACGCCCTGCCGGCTTGGCTGGACGCCGCCTCGCACCGCGCGGTTCCTGCCTAGGAGCCGGTCTGCACCTTATAACTGCACCCCCGGCGGGCCGAAACCCGCCTTTCCCGGTTAAATCGAGTCTCCGCCCCCACCGGCACGAGACCGCAACGCAACGACTGGAGCACGATCATGGCTGTACGGGTAGCGATCAACGGTTTTGGCCGCATCGGCCGTCTGGTTCTGCGCGCCATCTACGAGAGCGGCCGCAAGGACGTCGAGGTCGTGGCGATCAACGACCTGGCCGATCTGAAGGCCAACGCGCACCTGCTGAAGTACGACAGCGTCCACGGCCGCTTCCCCGGCACCATCGAGACCGCCCAAATTGAAGACGGGGGCGGCGTTCTGATCGTCAACGGCCACTCCATCAAGGTCGTGCAGGAGCGTGACCCGGCCAAGCTGCCGTGGAAGGAACTGGGCGTCCAGATCGCCATGGAATGCTCGGGCATCTTCACCAAGCGCGCCGATGCCGCCAAGCATCTGGAAGCCGGCGCCGAGAAGGTGCTGATCTCCGCTCCGGCCACCGACGAGGACATCACCGTCGTCTACGGCGTCAACCACGACAAGCTGACCGCCGAGCACAAGATCGTTTCCAACGCCTCCTGCACCACCAACTGCCTGGCGCCGGTCGCGCATGTCCTCCACAACCTGGTGGGCATCGAGAAGGGCTTCATGACCACGATCCACTCCTACACGGGTGACCAGCGGATCGTCGACACCAACCACAAGGACCTGCACCGCGCCCGCGCGGCGGCCCTGAACATGATCCCGACCTCCACCGGTGCGGCCAAGGCCGTCGGCAAGGTGCTGCCGGAGCTGAAGGGCAAGCTGGACGGCACCGCCATGCGCGTTCCGACCCCGAACGTGTCGGTCGTCGACTTCAAGTTCACCGCCGGCCGTGCCACCTCGGTCGAGGAGATCACCAAGGCGATCAGCGACGCCGCCAACGGCCCGCTGAAGGGCGTGCTGGGCGCCTATGACGAGGAATTGGTGTCCTCGGATTTCAACCATGACCCGCACAGCTCGACCTTCGCACTGAAGGAAACGAAAGTCATCGACGGCAATTTCGTGCGTGTCATGGCGTGGTATGATAACGAGTGGGGCTTCTCCAACCGCATGGCCGACACCGCCGTCGCGATGGCGAACGCCAAGTAAACCGCGCCGAACCAAGAGCGCCGACCCAGACCAAAGGAGCCGGACGATGAGCAAGACGATCATGTGGGCCGAAACCGACGCCAAGGGCTTCGAGTCCGAGTGCCTGTTCAACGAGGACAGCCGCCAGTACGAAGTGATGGTCTGCGCATCGGGCCGCCGGCTCTGCCGGTCGGACTCCTTCCCGGCGCAATCCGATCCCATGCAGGGCATGACCGACGAGGACCGCCGGCGCGCCGTGCAATGCGCCGAACGGCTGGTCACCGAGATCGAGCACGATCTGGGCGACCGCTGACGGATCGGCGTCGAGACGGTCAAGCGAAGCGGGCCGGCATCCCAGAGGTGCCGGCCCGTTCCTTTTCCAGCATTGTCCTCAGTGTGCCTGGGCCAGCGTCTTGCGCATCCTGGCCACCTCGTCGGCGCTGACCGGCGGGGCCGCGTTGCTCCAGCTGTTGCGGATGTAGGTGACGACCGCCGCCACCTGCGCATCGTCCAGCCGCCAGCCCAGCGGCGGCATCGCCGGGCCGGTCGGCCGGTCGTCGGTCGCCACCGCGCGGGAGCCGTCCAGCACCAGCCTGATCAGCGTCGCCGGATCGTCGGCCTGCACCACCCCGCTGTCGGCCAGCGTCGGGAACAGGAAGGTCTGGCCTTTGCCGTCGCCGCCATGGCAGGCCATGCAGGTGTCGGCATAGACCGCCTCCCCCGTCCTCATCCGCCCGTCATCCGCCGCCAGCCGCGCCGGGGCGCCGGCTTCCGGCGGCTTCTGGTCCAGCAGATAGGCGGCGATAGCCTTCAGGTCCGCGTCCGTCATCTTCGAGGTGGAGTTCTGGATCGCCTCCGCCATCGGGCCGGAGGCCAGCGTCTGGTGGTTGGCGCCGGTCTTCAGGTAGGCGACCAGCTGGTCCGTCGTCCAGTCGCCGATGCCCTGGCGCGGATCGGCGGTGATCGCCGGCGCGTACCAGCCCTGAAGGTTGGCGCCCTGCAGCGCCCGGTCCGTATCGTCGGCCCCCAGCATGGTCTTGGGCGTATGGCAGGTGCCGCAATGGCCGAGCGACTGCACCAGATAGGCGCCGCGATTCCATTCCGGCGACTTGTCCGGATCGGGCTTGAAGCGCTCCGGTTCGAAGTTCAGCAGGTTCCAGCCCGCCATCAGCAGCCGGATGTTGAAGGGAAAGGGCAGCTGGTTGGCCTCGACCGCGTTGCTCACCGGCTCCCGCGTGCGCAGATAGGTCCACAGCGCGCGGATGTCGTCATCGGTCATCCGCGTATAGGCCGGGTAGGGCATGGCGGGGTAAAGCCGCTTGCCGCCGCGCCCGATGCCTTCGCGCAGCGTGCGGCGCAGGTCCTCCTCCGTCCAGTTGCCGATGCCGGTCTCGCGATCCGGCGTGATGTTGGGGGCCACCAGCGTGCCGAAGGGCGTGTACAAGGGCGAACCGCCGGCATAGGGCTTGCCGCCGGGCAGGCTGTGGCAGGCGACGCAGTCGGCGGCGACGGCGACATAGCGGCCGCGCTCGATCAGAGCGAAATCCTGGTCGTCGGCTTGCGCCGACCGCAGGGTGGGCATCGCGGCCATCGCCAGGACGGTGGCGGCGATGGCGAGACGTTTCCTGCTCATGCCTGCACCCATCATGCCTGCACCAGGGGACCGGGGGATTTCAGGTAGCGGGTGCGGATCGCATCCGCCGCGCGATAGGCCAGCGCCCCCACCGTCCCGGTCGGGTTGAAGCCGGAATTCTGCGGGAAGACGTTCGCCCCCACCGTGAAGACATTGGGCACGTCCCAGCTCTGCAGGAAGGGGTTGACCGCGCTGGTCGACGGGTCGGCCCCCATCGCCGTGCCGCCGACCACATGGGTGGACTGGTAGGGCACCACCGACCAGGGCCCGGTGCGCGGATTCTCGACGATCTGCTGCGCCCCCATGGCGCGGACGATCTCCGCCACCTTGGCGGTGACATAGGCCGACATCTTCACGTCATTCTCGGGGAAGTCGAAGGTGATGCGCATCAGCGGCCGGCCGAGCCGGTCGGTGTAGGTCGGGTCGAGGTCCAGGAAGTTGCCGCGGCTGGCATAGCTGCTGGCCTCGCAGCCGACGCTGAGATTGCTGAGATAGCTGTCGCGCATCGCCTTCTTCCAGCCCGAACCCCAGGTCGGGCTGCCCGGCGGGGTCGGCCGCTTGGAGATCGGTTCCGCCCCGATGGGCGCGCAGCGCGTGCTGCCGCCGCCGAGGAAGCCCAGCGGCCCATGGTCGAAATTGTCGTTGTTGAACTCGTCGATCGCCATGCCGGTGGCGCCGCCGCCGATGAAGTTGTTGAAGTTGTACTTGGCGGGATCGAAGAAGCCGACGACCTGATTGGCCATCTGGTAGCAGAAATTCCGGCCCACCACGCCCTTGCCGCTCCGGTGGTCATAGGGCGTACCGATGCCGGACAGCAGCATCAGCCGCACATTGTCCAGCATGAAGGCGCAGAGGATGACCAGATCCGCCGGCTGCTCGAACTCGTCGCCCGACGTGTCGACATAGGTAACGCCGGTCGCCTTCCTGCCGGTGGAGTCCAGATTGACCTTCAGAACCTCGCACAGGGTGCGAAGTTCGAAGTTGGACTTGCGCATCAGCACCGGAAGCACAGTAGTCTGGGCGCTGGCCTTGGAATAGTTGGCGCAGCCGTAATTGGTGCAGAAGCCGCAGAAGGTGCATTGCCCCATCGTCACGCCAAGCGGGTTGGTGTAGGTGCGCGACAGCAGCGCCGACGGGATCGGGAAGGGCTTGTAGCCCATCTCCGCCGTCGTCTCCGCGAACAGGGTGGGGCCGAAGGTCTGCATCATCGGCGGATTGGGGAACTCGCGCCGGCGCGCGCCCTCGAACGGATTGCCGCCCTCCTGGAGCTGGCCATTAAGGTTCCCGGCCTTGCCCGACACGCCCGCCAGATATTCGAACCGGTCGTAATAGGGCTCCATATCCTCATAGGTCAGGCCCCAGTCCTGGATCGTCATGTCCTCCGGTATGCTCCGTTCGCCATAGCGCTCGGTATAATGGGACCGCAGCCGGAAATCATAGGGCGAGAAGCGCCATGTGATGCCGGCCCAATGTACGCCGGCCCCGCCGACGCCGTTGCCGGGATGGAAGGAGCCGTACTGCCGCATCGGCAGCGCAGTCTGGCCGGCGTTGTTGCGGGCGGTGACCGCGGTCTGCGCCGGCCGCAGCATCAGCTCCTGCCGGGAGTTGTAGCGCAGCTCGTCCGGGGCATAGCCGATGTTGAAGTCGGTGGCGGTGTCGCGCCAGGGGCCGCGCTCCAGCGCCACCACGTCCAGCCCTTCGTCGCACAGCTCGTTCGCGACGATCGACCCGGTCCAGCCGAGCCCGATGACCACCACATCCTTGCGGGGAAGTTTGCGCGCCATTTCTCAGCCCTTCCTGGCCCAGTCGCCGCGTCCGCCGATGGACACCGGCGGCAGCGTGTATTTCTGATTGTGCTTCAGCACATGGTCGCGGAAATCGTAGCGGGTGCCGGGAAAGCCGATCATCTTCCAGCTGACCATGTCGCGGTTGCCGCCATAGATCGGGTCGGCGAAGAACCCCTCCATGGTGTTCTGCAGGACGAGGCTGAAGAAGCTGCCGGAACCGACCGGCCCATCGAACTTGACTTCATCCTTCTCCATCGCCGTCAGAATCTGGTCCTTCTGTTCCGGCGACAGGTCGGTGAAGCTCTTGCCACCGATGGCTTGCCGGCAATGGGCGTCCAGCGCCTTCAGCCCCTGGCGATACTTCGTCGCCGGGGTCAGGTCGCTCTGGTCGCCCTGGGTCGGCAGGCCGGGCTGGAATGGCCCCTTCATATAGAGACGTTCGGAACTGCCGTAATGGCCGGACAACTGCCGGTCGATGAACACGGCGCAACCGGCATCCTTGCCGCTGACGCTGAGCTCGTCGGCGGGGATCAGCCGTTCGGCGATGGCCTCCACCATCTCGCCCTCGCGCGGGGTGAAGAAGGTCCAGGGACCGGGCAGGACCTGCCGGGGCGGCTCTATGGCCCCCGAATCCCAAGGCAACCCGGTACCGAACAGGATTTTCGCACTGGCACCGGACGCCGACAGCGCCACCAGCCCCATCGCGGTGGTCGCAAGGAAGCGGCGGCGGCTGGTGTGGAACGGGCTTGCCCCGTCGGGCCTGCCGGGGGGACTGCCTTGGTGTCCGCCGGAATTCTTGCCTGGGATCATGTCTGGATCATCCTGGGATTCGTCGCGACCGCTGCCCTGCCGTATTGCAGAACAAATCTGCGGTGGAACGAAAACTTCCAATGATCGAAAGACATACACCCGCCCTGACGGGCACGCGCCGCCATCATCGGGCGAAAACCCGGTTCAAACGGTCGATGCTGCGGACGCGTTCGCGACCCTCGCCGGTGGTATGCCGTCCCGGCGGTAACCCTTCGGCGGTTCTCGCCCTCTATGGAGCCGGGCGGCGGCGGATCACTCCTCCTCGTCTTCGGCCGTCTCGCCCTCCGGCGGTTCGTCCAGCACGATCTCGTCGTTGACGGCGTAGAGCATGCACTCCTCCTTGCCGCCGGCCTGTTCGCATTTCTCAACCGCCGCCGTGCCGGCATCCTCTTCGCTGTCGCGGTCCCACACCGACGCCCAGCGGCCGGTCAGCGTCACGGCCAGAGCCTTGTGTCCGGGGTTGCGCTGGTAGTTGACCATGCCGACCTTGCGCGTGCGCTCGCTGACGAAGGGGACGCGCGCCGGATCGAAGGGGCCGGCACCCAGGATTTCCACCGGCATCGGCACGAAGCGCTTGCCGTCCATCACCACGCCGTCATCGACGGCATAGAGGGTGCAGGGTTCCTCCGCCCGGTACTGGCAATATTGCAGGGCGCTGCGCCTGACGTCGTCCGCGGTCCGGCTGTTCGACTTGTTGGAGAAATAGGCGTAGTTCCCCTTGGTCGAAATCGCCAGAGCCTTGGGCGACGGCAGGCCGGGATACACGGCCAGTGCGGCGCGCGCCTTGGCATTGAGATAGGGGATCGCCTCGACATCGACCGGCCGGGCGGTCGGCGTCGGCGGAGTGGCTGGGGTGGGCGCAGGAACCGGCGGAGCGGCCAGGGCGGCAACCGACACCGGCGCCCGTTCCCCCGTGGCGGCAGCATTCGCCGTCCCGCCGAGTTCGGCGATCCGCGCCTCGGCAATCGCCGTGAAGGTGCCCTGCGGGAACTGCTTCAGATAGGCTTCGAACAGCCCGCGGTTGGAACTGCCCTTGATGCTGTCCCAGAACAGCGTCTCCTTGTCGGCTCCCGCCGCGGGGGGCGCCTCGGCCGGCGGCTGGGTTACCACCGTCGTCGGCCCCAGGAAATAGAAGCGCCCTTCGATGGGGGAGGCCGACACCCAGGGCTGCTGGACGCCGCCGGTGTTGCGCTTGACCGTGATGCCGACATCGTTGAAGACGTCGAACACCGTCTCCCCCGGCTTCAGCAGGGCTTTCGACAGCGCTTCGGTATAGGGGCTGTTCGACCCGGCGCCGTCGGCCGCCACCGCGCCCGGCTGCGTCGCATAGGCGATGATCGTGCCGGCCGGCGCCTGCATCTGCGCCAGCCCGGGCGACGCCGCGCGCAGGCCGCGGCCTCCGAAGGGATTGTTGCGGCAGGCGTCGAGGATGACGATGTTCATCCGGCTTTCGGCCAGAGCCATCTCGTCCAGCACCATGGCGATGTCGATCAGCTCATAGCGGACGTCCGACTCCTTCTCCAGATTGGCGGAGACCGGCAGCAGGTAATTGGTGCCGCGCGCCTGCATGCCGTGCCCGGCATAGAAGAACAGCCCGACATCCGCCCCGGCCAGCTTGGCGCCGAAACTGCGGATCGCACGCTCGGTCGCCGCCCGGTCCAGATCGATCTGCGGCGCCCCGCCGACCAGCTCGAACCCGGCCGCACGCAGGGAGTCGGCCATCGCCCTGGCGTCATTCACCGGATTGGGCAGCGACGGCGCATGCCGATAGGCGCTGTTGCCCAGGATCAGAGCCACGCGCCGCTCATTTCCCGCCGCCCAGCATGGCCCGGACGCAAAAGCCAACAGTGCCAAGGCAAGGGCAAGGGTGCGTCCCAGGGTCCTCAAAGCGGTTTTCCTTCGGATCGGAATCGTTGCGGCCACTCTGCCCAGGCAACGCCTGCGCTTGCAAGGCCTGCGCTTGCGGGACCGGCTTCGGAGCGGCACTGCTGCAGGGTTGCGAACGGCCGTTCACATTCATTGCGCAATCCGTTCATGGTTCTGAGCAAGGATATTCAATGGAGTTGTACAGACTGCCCATTCCCAAGGGTTGGCAGGTGCCGGCCAAGAAAATAGAAATGGGAGAGGAACACCGTGTTGAAGACCACCGCCCGCACCCTGATGGCCGCCGGGATGGCCGCCGCCATGACACTGTCCGGAACCATGGCCTTTGCCGCCGACGGGCTGCCCAACGTGACCATCCTGGCGACCGGCGGAACCATCGCCGGCACCGGTGCCACCAGCACCACCACCGTCGGCTACACCGCCGCCAAGGTCGGCGTCGAGAAGCTGATCGAAGCGGTGCCGGAACTGAAGAAGGTCGCCAACGTCAAGGGCGAACAGGTCTTCCAGATCGCCAGCGAGAACATGACCAACGACCATTGGCTGAAGCTGGCCAAGCGGGTGAACGAACTGTTGGCACAGAAGGACGTCGACGGCATCGTCATCACCCATGGCACCGATACCATCGAGGAAACAGCCTATTTCCTGAACCTGACGGTCAAGAGCACCAAGCCGGTGGTGATTGTCGGCGCCATGCGTCCCTCGACGGCCATCAGCGCCGACGGCCCCGTCAACCTCTACAATGCGGTGACGCTGGCCGGCTCCAAGGACGCCGTCGGCAAGGGCGTTCTGGTCGCCTTGAACGACCAGATCAATGCCGGCCGCGACGTCAGCAAGACCAACACCTCTACCGCCGATACCTTCCGCACGCCGGAACTCGGCTTCCTCGGCTACATGCAGGACAACCGGCCCCACTTCTACCGTCAGGTCGTGCGCAAGCACACAGCCGAGGCCGAATTCGACATCTCGGGCCTCGACAGCCTGCCGCAGGTCGACATCGTGTATGGCTATGCCAACAACAACCGCACGGCGCTCGACGCTCTGGTGAAGGCGGGTGCCAAGGGCATCGTCCATGCCGGCGTCGGCAATGGCAGCCTGTCCAACGCGATGAAGCCCGGCCTGATCGAAGCCCGTAAGCAGGGGGTGGCGATCGTCCGCTCCTCGCGTGTCGGCAACGGCATCGTCGCCCGTAACGGCGAAGCCAACGACGACGAGCTGGATTTCGTCGCCAGCGACAGCCTCAATCCGCAGAAGGCGCGCATCCTGCTGATGCTGGCCCTCACCAAGACGACCGACGCCAAGGCCATCCAGAAGATGTTCTACACCTACTGATCCTTGCCGGTCATCATGGGGGCGGCGGCAGTCCAGGTGACCTCCGTCTCTCCATCAGGCATTCTCAGGTACATTGAGGGGAGCCCGTCAACCCCGACAGGAAGGGCTGGCGGGCTTGCGCCATCACCGGAGATGCCGATGCCCATCCTGCACCGTCGCACCCTTATGGCTCTCACGGCCGCCGCATTGCTTGCGTTTCCGGCCGCGGCGATGGAGACCGCCGGTCTCGTCGTGCTGATGCGCCACGCGCAGGCTCCCGGCACCGGCGACCCTCCGGGCTTCACGCTGGACGACTGCGCGACCCAGCGCACTCTCAGCGACGACGGCCGCGCCCAGGCCAAGCGGATCGGCGAGCGGCTGCACGAGTTCGGCATCGCCGAGGCCCGCGTGCTGTCCAGCCAATGGTGCCGCTGCCTGGAGACCGCGCGGCTGCTGGATCTCGGTCCGGTAAAGGAGATGCCCGCCCTCAACTCCTTCATCGGCCGGCCGGAGGAGGAAAAGGACAAGGTGACCGAACTGCGCCAGTTCCTGGCCGACCTGCCGCGCGACGGCAAGCCGGTCGTGCTGGTGACGCATCAGGTCACCGTCACCGCGCTGACCGGCATCTTCCCGGCATCGGGCGAAGCGGTCCTGCTGCGGGCGAACGGCACCCCCGACCCCGACCGCCTCGACCGTCTGCCGACCCGCTGAGTTTTCCGCCTAGCGCCGAAGCGCCACGGCCACCGCGCGGCTGATCGCCGCCGGAATGACGGAGCCATGGTTCTCTCCGGGAAAGGACACGAAGCTCACCGCCGGCCCGTGACGCCCCAACGCCGCCAGCCGCTCCGCCAACTCGCGCGCATTCTCCTCCATCCGCGCCTTGCGTCGCCGTTCCTCGCGTGCCGGGTCGGGCGGCTCGCCGGGGGGGGCCTGCAACTCGCTCTCGCCCACCGTCACCAGCAGGCTGCGTGTGGCGGCGGCCGGCGGAGGAGCCTCGGTGAAGCGGCGCTCTTCCGCAAGGACGGCACGGTCCTGCCACCAGATCGACGGGCTGGCGGCGACATAGCGCTGGAACGCCACGCAGCGCGTGAACAGCGCATGCAGAACGAACAGCCCGCCATAGGAATGGCCGAACAGGGTCTGGCGGCTGCGGTCGACCCGGAAGCGCCGCTCCACCTCCGGCTTCACCTCCGTTTCGATGAAGTCGAGGAAGGCGTCGGCCCCGCCGGTCCCGGACGGCGCCCCGGCAGCGGGAGGCGTATAGTCCCGTGCCCGCCGGGGCTGGTCGAACGCCGTTTCAATCGGATAGCCGATGGCGATCACCAAGGCCGGCGGAATGCCCACCGCGGCGCCATGCCCGCCGATCACCCGCATCGCCTCGGTCGCCGTGCCGAAGATGCTGTTGCCGTCCAGCAGATACAGCACCGGCCATCCCTCCGGCGGCGGCGGCGTTTCCGGCCAGGCGGCGAAGATACGATGGGGCCGGTCCGGATCACCGCCGGCTGTCATGTCCCATTGCACCGTACGGGGCAGCGTCACCGCCACCGGCTCGCCGGCGACAGCGGGACCGCACGGCATCAGGTCTGCCGCCCCGGCCACCGTCGCGATCGACGCACCCAGAAGGCCACGCCGCGTCATTGTCGGATCGCTCATCATTTGAAGGGCACTCCCACCGGAACCGGGCATCGATCGTGACGACATGACCTGGATCCGAAACTCAGAGACAACCGACCCGTTCGAATCGCTTCGGTGTCCGATCAGCGGAAATACAGCGCCACGCGCTTGCCGTCGATCTCGTGGATGTCGGCCTCCACGCCATAGACGTCGCGGATGACGCAGGGCGTGATGATGTCCTCCGGCGAACCCTGGTGCGCGATGCGGCCGTTGCGCATCGCCACGATCCGATCCGAATAGCAGGAGGCGAAGTTGATGTCGTGCAGCACCAGGATGATGGTCTTGCGGAACTCGTCGGCGGTGCGGCGGAACAGCTTCATCATCGCCACCGCATGCTTGACGTCCAGGTTGTTCAGCGGTTCGTCCAGCAGGACATATTCGGTGTCCTGGCACAGCACCATGGCGATGAAGGCGCGCTGGCGCTGGCCGCCCGACAGTTCGTCGAGGAAGCGGTGGGCGACCGCCTCCAGCTCCAGATAGCGGATGACCCGCTCGATATGGCCCCGGTCCTCCACCGTCAGCCGCCCCTTGCTGTGGGGATAGCGGCCGAAGGCGATCAGGTCGCGCACGGTCAGCCGCGCCGTCATCTGGTTGTCCTGCCGCAGGATCGACAGGTGGCGGGCGAGCACGTCGCCGGGCGTCGTCGTGACGTCCATGCCCTCCACCGTCACCGTGCCGGCCGGCACCGGCAGCAGGCGGCTGATCATCGACAGCAGGGTCGATTTCCCCGCCCCGTTCGCCCCGATCAGCGAGATGACGCCGCCGGCCGGCAGCGTGATCGACACGTCGTCGACCACCAGGGTTTCGCCATAGGACTTGCAGGCATTCCGGACCTCGATCATCGGGCCGCTCTCCGCACAAGGATGATCAGGAAGACGATACCGCCCAGGAACTCGATGACGATGCTGAGCGCTCCGTTGAAGCCCAGCAGCCGTTCCAGGACGAGTTGGCCGCCCATCAGCACCAGAATGGCGACCAGCGCCGCCACCGGCAGGATCAGACGGTGCCGGTGCGTATCCACCAGCAGATAGGCGAGGTTGGCGACCAGCAGGCCGAAGAAGGTGACCGGACCGACCAGCGCGGTGGAGACGGCGACCAGCACCGACACCATCACCAGCACCCGCATCACCTCGCGCCGGTGATCGACGCCCAGGTTGATGGCGGCGTCGCGCCCCAGCGCCAGCACGTCCAGCACGCCGGCCTTGCGCCACACCGCCACCGACACCGCCAGCACCACCAGGGCCGAAACCGCCAGAAGCTGGCCGTCCACCCGGTTGAAGCTGGCGAACATGCGGTCCTGCACCACCAGGAACTCGTTGGGGTCGATCACCCGGTAGAGGAAGCTGGTGAGGCTGCGGAACAGCACGCCGAAGACGATGCCGACCAGCATCAGCAGGTGCAGCCCGCGCAGGCTTCCCGAGAACAGCCAGCGATAGAGCAGCCAGGAAAAGGCCACCATCGCCGCGACCTCGATCCCGAAGCGCAGGCGCGGATCGAAGGCCGCCACCGCGGCGGATCCCAGCTGGAACACCAGCACCGTCTGGATCAACCGGTAGAGCGCGTCGAACCCCATGATCGACGGGGTCAGGATCCGGTTGTTGGTGATGGTCTGGAACAGCACGGTGGACATGGCGATGGCCCAGCCGACCAGCACCATCGCCGCGACCTTGGTGCCGCGGAAGGTCAGGATGAAGCTCCAGCTTCCCTTGGCGCCGACGGTCATGAACAGGACGATGGACGCGGCGGCCAGCCCGCCCAGCCCGGCGATCAGAACGGCCGGAGGCAACGAACGGCGGTCAGGCGGCATGGCGGTTCTTCCGCAGCAGCAGGTAAAGGAAGATCGCGCTGCCGACGATGCCCATGGTCGTGCCGATGGGAATCTCGTAGGGGCGGATCACCAGCCGGCCGGCGATGTCGCAGGCCAGCACCAGCCCGGCGCCGAACAGCGCCACCCAGGGCAGCGAGAGGCGCATGTTGTCGCCCCGCATCAGGCTGATCAGATTGGGCACGATCAGGCCCAGGAACGGGATCATGCCGCAGGTGGCGATCACCGCCGCCGTCACCAGCGAGACGATGACCAGCCCCAGCGACACCACGCGCCGGTGGTTGAGGCCCAGGTTGGTGGTGAAATCCTCCCCCAGCCCGGCGACGGTGAAGCGGTCCGCCGCGGCATAGGCGACGGCGGTCAGCACGGCGCCGATCCACAGCAGTTCGTACCGCCCGCGCAGCACGCCGGAGAAGTCGCCGGTCTCCCACGCCCGCACCGACTGCAGCATGTCGAAGCGGTAGGCGACGAATTCCGTCGAAGCGGTGATGACCGCCCCCAGCATGATGCCGACCAGCGGCACGATCAGCGGCGAGCGCAGCGGCATCCGCCGCAGGATGGCCAGGAACAGCGCGGTTCCGGCCAGCGCGCAGACGCCCGCCACCAGCATCCGGCCCAGCATCGGCGTTTCCGGCGCGAGCAGCGTCACCATCAGCATGCCGAACACCGCCGATTCCGCGGTCCCGGCGGTGGACGGCTCGACGAACTTGTTGCGGGCGAGCATCTGCAGGATCAGGCCCGACACCGCCATGCCGGCCCCGGCCAGCACCAGGGCAAGCGTGCGCGGAATGCGGCTGACCAGCAGCACCTGCGTCGCCTCGTCCGAGGCACCGCTCAGGAGCGTGCCGATCGTCACGTCGCTGACGCCGACGAACAGGCTGGCCGCCGCCAGCGCGATGACGCCGGCTGCAGCCAGGACAAGCCCCCTCATGCCGGCGATCCACCGCCGGCGGCGATAGCGAAGGCGGGCATCGTCACGCCTTTCCCGTCAGGGCCGCCTTGATGTCGTCGGCATCCTGCTGCATGGCTTGCAGCCCGCCGCCGATCAGATACCAGTTCGCCGCATTCAGATAGACCACCTGCCCCTTCTGCCATGCGGTGGTCCGGCGCACGATGTCGTTGTCCAGCAGTTGCTTGGCCGACTGGCCCTCCCGGCCGATGGCGGAATCGCGGTCGAGCACGAACAGCCAGTCCGGGTTGGTCTGCAGGATGAACTCGAAATTGACCGCCTGCCCGTGGTTGGAGGTGTCGAGCTTCTCCGCCGCCGGCACCACGCCATATTCGGTGTGCAGCACGCCGAAGCGCGAGCCCGGACCATAGGCGCTGATCTTGCCGCCGGTGGTCAGGATCAGCAGACCCTTGCCCGCCCCGGCCGCAATCGACTTCACCTCGGCGACCGTCGCGCGCAGCTTGTCGGCACGGGCCTTCACCTCGGCGCTCTTGCCGAAGATGCGGCCCAGAATGCCGGCATTCTCCAGCGCGCTGTCGAAGAAGCGCTCCGGTTTCACCGTCAGGTCGATGGTGGGGGCGATGGCCGACAGCTCGGCATATTTCGGGGCGGACCGGCCGCCGACGATGATCAGGTCGGGCTGGGCGGCGTTCACCGCCTCGTAGTCCGGCTCGAACAGCGTGCCGATCCGGGCATAGCCGGGACCGTCATACTTGGCGAGATACGCCGGCTTCGCCTGGGTCGGCACACCCGCCACCGGAACGCCCAACGCATCCAACGTGTCGAGCGACGCCATGTCGAAGCACAGGACCTTGCCGACCGCCTTGGGCAGCTTCGTCTCGCCCTGGGAATGGCGGATGGTGCCGGGGGCTGCGCTCTGGCCGAAGGCCGCGCGCGGCAAGAGGACGGGCGCCAAGCCGGAAACCCCAATCGCCAGACCTGCCGTCAACAGATCCCTGCGGCGCGTCACGATTGTCATCACAACTCCCAAATTTATCCGGAATACGCCGAACCTGCGGGCGCCGATGGGCGCCGGACAGGTCCGGGCGGGCAGATCGGGCCGGTGCGCGCCCCGGGCACGGTCCGCGGGCGCATGCTAACGACTCTAATTCTCACTTGCAAAAACTTCCGCTTGGGACGATGCGACGCAGCACGGATGGCGGCCATGCCCGCGCTTGGCTCCATCCGCCCGGCCTTGCGGCGACGGGCGGGCTTCCGGGAATCTCCGCATCCATTGCAGGCTCCCTGCCTGGGGTGCTGTGGGCGCCTTTGCGGCCATGGTGAAAAATATGAAGGAAATCAACAGAATGACTGACGGACTGTTGCCGTCCTGGATGCTGTGGGCCCTGTTGTCGGCCTGTTTCGCGGCGCTGACCGCCATCTTCGCCAAGGTCGGGGTGGAGGGCGTCGGCTCCGACATGGCCACGCTGATCCGGACGGCCGTCATCTTCCTGCTGCTGATCGGCATCGTCGTCTCGTCGGGCCAGTCGCTGGCGCCGTCCGCCCTATCGGGAAAGACCTGGCTGTTCCTGGTCCTGTCGGGCCTTGCCACCGGTGCGTCCTGGCTGTGCTATTTCCGCGCGCTGAAGCTCGGCCCCGCCTCCCAGGTCGCCCCCGTCGACAAGCTCAGCGTCGTGCTGGTCGCCCTGTTCGGCGTGCTGTTCCTCGGCGAGAAGCTGTCGGCGCCGAACTGGCTAGGCGTCGTCCTGATCGCCGCCGGCGTGATCCTGCTGGCCTTCAAGTAGGCACCGCAACGGCTTGCCCAACAACGCGAGTGCGTATCATTATCGCCATCCTTCAAGGGATCGGAGAAAGCACCATATGGGCAGCATGAGCGATCGCCCCCCCGTGCCTGTGGACCGGCTCGAATCCCGCCGGGGAGCCGGCCAAGCGAGCGACAAATTGACGCGCGGGCGCATGATCGTGGCACTGGATGCCCTTCTGTCGATGCGGAACGTCACGCTGGCCGCCCGACAGTTGGACATGCAGCCCCCGGCGCTCAGCCGCCTGCTCGGCCAGATGCGGGAGGAGTTCGGCGATCCGCTGTTCGTCCGGTCCGGCAGCGGACTCGTCCCCACTCCCTTTGCCGAGGCGTTGCGGCCGAAGGTGCAGGCGCTGGCGGCCGCCATCGACGATCTGTTCCAGCCGACAATCGCCAGCCGCCGGGCGGAACCCTTCGACCCCGGCTGGAACGTCCCGTCCGCCATTCCGGTCCCGCCGCTGGCGACGCGCCCGGCCAACCTCCTCGACGGCCAGCCCTCCGCGGCGGAGGTGGCCGCCAATCTGGATCGGGTCGGGGAAAGCAGCTCCCCCCATGACCGGCTGGCCCGGAACATCGGCGTCCTCGGCATTGCCGGCGGCGGCCATGGCCGCCCGCTGACCATGGAGGAAGCGGAAGAGGCGATGAGCATCGTCCTGGCCGGCGAGGCCGACCCGATCCAGACCGGCGCGCTGTTCGGCATGATGCGCGTGCGCGGCGCCACCGCGCCGGAACTCGCCGGCTTCGTGCGCGCGATGCAGGGTCATGTCGCCGCCCGGTTCGACGGACGCTTGGGCCTGTCGCAGCCGAACGATCCACCCCCTGCCGTCCAAGCCGACCTGGACTGGCCCTGCTTCACCTCGCCCAACTACCACAACCCGCCCTGGTTCTTTCACGCCGCCAGGCTGGTGGCGCAGGCCGGGCACCGGGTCCTGCTGCACGGCAACACCGGCAGCGGCGCCGCCGGCGGACGGTACGAGGTGGTGTCCGCCGCACTCGGCATCCCCGTCTGCTCGACCGCCGACCAGATCGGCGCGGCATTGGAAACCCAGCGTATCGCCTATGTTCCGCTGACGGCGCTCGCCCCCCAGATCCACCGGCTGATCGCCCTGCACCGGCTGACCCAGTTCCGCAATGCAGCCCTTGAAGCGGTCCATCTGCTGCGGCCGGCCGGCGGACGCACCAGCCTGCTGGGCGTGACCAAGCCGTCGCACCGCGAACTGCATCGCGATGCCGCGCGCCTGCTGGGTTTGCCCAACATCACCGTGTTGGGCAGCGTGCGCGATGTCGCCCAATACACCCCCTTCCGCCCGGCCACCATCCATCGCCTGATCGACGGCGAGCCGAACGACCTCGCCCTCCCCTCCCGCATGGCGGAGCCGCCGGCCACACCCCGGCCCCGTGGCACCAGCCTGGAGTATTGGCAGGGCGTCTGGACCGGGGCGATGCCGGATGTCCGGGCCGAGCGGATCATCGTCGGCACCGCCGCTTTCGCCCTGTTCTCCCTGCCCGGCGCGGTCAACGGCGGGTTCGATGCCGCCATGGCCGAGGCCGAGGCCCTGTGGAAGCATCGGCGGTCTCGCTGACCCGGATGCGGATGAAAATCATTCTTATTAACTGCGTGCTCTTTCTGCAACACAGCCACCATCGCAGCCCGCCGCCCACCCTCCCCGCAGCCGCGGAGCGGCGGGCGGAGTCGCCAGCTAACACATTGTTAGCAATTGATAATATCGGCTTCTGCCAATCGGTGCCCGCTGATTGGCGCCGGCCATTCCTTTGCGTCTCAAACGGCGCAGAACGGCCCCTCCCCACCCGCATCGATACGTGATCAATTTTGCAATTTAGAACCATTCTGAATTTCGTCGGTTGTCGGACAGGCCTATCCCGTTGGTAGAAGGCGCCTCAGCGATCGACCAATCACCTTGGCGCATTTCGGGAGAGTTTGATGCGACAGACCACGTCCCCCCTTGGGCTGCGACCCCTTCTGGCCGGCGCGGCCGCCACGGCCAGCCTGGCCATGACCTTCGCCATTCCGGCGACGGCCGATGCGCAGACGGCCGGCACAGGAACGGGCGCTCCGGGGACCGGTCCGACGCCGCAGCGGTCCTCCAGCGACGCCCTCCAGCTCGATTCCATCAAGGTCGACGCCGCGGCACCGCAAACCGGCAACGTCAACGCCGCCCCCACCGGCGTGTCCCGCCTGCCGGAGACGGTCAAGGACACGCCCCGCGTCGTCAACGTCGTGCCGCAGGAGATCATCGAGCAGCAGCGCGCCACCTCGCTGGAACAGACACTGCGCAACGTGCCGGGCATCACCATTTCGACCGGCGAGGGCAACGGCGGCCAGAACGGCGACCAGTTCCGCATCCGCGGCCTGACCGCGCGCGGCGACATCTACACCGACGGCCTGAAGGATTTCGGCGTCTACACCCACGATGTCTTCAACACCGAGACGGTTCAGGTCTTCAAGGGTCCGTCGGGCAACGGCTTCGGCGTCGGCAACTCCGGTGGCGTGATCAACCAGGGCACCAAGAAGGCGTCGCTGCAGCCGAAGGTCCAGATCGACCAGTCGGTCGGCACCGGCCCGACCTACCGCACCACGGTGGACATCAACCAGCCGCTCAGCGACACCGCGGCGCTGCGGGTGAACGGCCTCTACCACACCCAGAACGTCGCCGACCGCGACGAGGTGGAGGCCGACCGCCGCGGCATCGCCGCCGACCTCGGCCTCGGCCTCGGCACACCGACCACCTGGCACCTGAACTACGCCTTCCTGAAGGGCGAGAAGACACCCGACATGGGCCAGCCGATGGTGCAGGGCCGCGACGGCATCTTCCGTCCGGCGGGGGAGTTCGGCCTCGACCGCTCGACCTCCTATGTCCGCAACCTCGACCGCGACGACACCGAGAACCATATCCTCACCTCGACCTTCGCGCATGAGGTGAACAAGGCTCTGTCGGTCTACAACGACTCCCGCTTCAGTCATTACGAGCGCAATTTCGCCGCCACCAACCCGGCGGCGCTCAGCGGCACCGCCGCCACCCAGTTCCTGGCCGGCCGCAATCCGACACTGAGCTATGGCGCCGGCGGCGGGCTGGCCTACAAGCAGCAGGGCTGGGGCGTGCAGAACGTCACCGGCGCCAAGGTGAACGGCGAGCTTTTCGGGTTGCGCCATTCCTTCAACGGCGGCGTGGACGTCAGCTACCAGCGCGACAAGCGCGAGAACGGCACCTGGGCCAACCGCGTCAACAACCAGACCGTCCGCAACCCGTCGCACAGCTACGCCGCCAACACCGCCATCACCTTCCCGGCGACCGGCGGCCGCGAAGCCAGCGTCACCAACGCCGGCCTGTTCGCCAGCGACCGCGTCTGGCTGCTCGACCAGCTGTCGGTCCAGGGGGGACTGCGCTGGGACTATTTCCGCACCAGCTTCGGTTCGGCCGACCGTACAATCGCCAGCGGCACGGGAACCGAGCGCACCTGGAGCCCGTCGGTCAGCCTGATCTATGAACCGACCAAGGACTCGTCGGTCTACGCCTCCTACTCGCGCTCCTACAAGCCGGTCGGCACCGATATTGCCTCGGCGCTGACCAACGGGACGGCCGAAACGCCGAACAATGCCCGCAACTTCGATCCGGAACAGACCGACCTCTACGAGATCGGCGGCAAGGCCGACTTCCTGAACGGCCGGCTGGGTATCAGCGGTGCCATCTTCCAGGCCGAGAAGTCCAACACCTACTCGATCGACCCCACCACCGGCACCGTCACCGACGGCTTCTCCGAGGCCGGTCTCGGCATCCGTGTCCGCGGCTTCGAGGCCAGCATCAGCGGCAAGGTGACGGAGCACTGGAACATCTACACCAACTACGCCTACCTGGACGGCAAGGTAACGGAGTCCCGCACCAATCCGGCAGTGGTCGGCAAGGTCGCCGCCAACGTGCCCAAACACAATGCCAGCCTGTGGACGACCTACGAGTTCGAGGCCGGCATCCCCGGCAAGTTCACCGTCGGCGGCGGCATGCAGTACGCGTCGGAATATTGGGCGGACAGCGCCAACACGGCCCGCATGCCCGACACCTTCTCGGCCGACGCGATGGTGTCCTACGAGATCCGCAATATCTCCGTGGCGCTCAACGGCTACAACCTGACCGACCATCGCAACTATACCTCGGCCTTCAACGCCACCCGTGCCGTGCCCGCTTCCGGCCGCACCGTCATGCTGACGACGGGGCTGACGTTCTGATCCACGGCGTTCGCCTCTGGGAAAGCCCTTCTCCCGCGGAGGGGAGAAGGGCTTTCTGAGGCGGTCAGGCCCTTTGTACGAGGAAACACGCCTTGCTCCTGCAGATCCCCGACATCCTCACCGCAGACGAGGTCGCGCAGTGCCGGGCGGTGCTGGAGGCCTCGCCCTGGGTCGACGGGCGCGTCACCGCGGGCGATCAGGCCGCCGGCGCCAAGCACAACCTGCAAATCCCCGAGGAAAGCGAGACCGCGCGGGAACTCGGCGTGGTGATCCTCCGCGCGCTTGCCCGCAGCCCGGCCTTCAATTCCGCCGTCCTTCCGCTGCGGGTCCTGCCACCGATGTTCAACCGGTACGACCGGGCGATGACCTACGGCTATCACGTCGACAACAGCATCCGCGCCATCCCCGGCACCGGCGGCATGCGCATGCGGGCCGACGTGTCGACCACCATCTTCCTCAGCGATCCCGGCGACTACGACGGCGGCGAGCTGATCGTCGAGGACACCTACGGCACCAAATCTGTCAAGCTGCCGGCCGGCCACGCCGTGGTCTATCCGTCCAGTAGCCTGCATCAGGTCAGCCCGGTGACGCGCGGCTCCCGCTGGGCCTCCTTCTTCTTCACCCAGTCGATGGTGCGCGACGACGGGCTGCGCGCCGTGCTCTACGACCTCGACATGGCGATCATCGATCTGCGGCAGGAGCTGGGCGACGGCCACCATGCCGTCCTGTCCCTGGTCAACCACTACCACAACCTGCTGCGCCGCTGGGCGGAGGTGTGATGGCGGAGCGTGTGCGGGCCGACATGCCGGGGTTGAGCGTCGCGGACACGCTGCTGGCGCTCGGACAGTCCTGCCTCGACCGCGGTGAGGGCGAGCAGGCCTTCGCCTGGTTCCGCAGTGCCGCGCGCGGCGGTGACGCGCGCGCCATCAACATGCTCGGCCGCTGCCTCGAGCATGGCTGGGGCGTTCCCGCCGATCCGGTCCAGGCCGCCGCGCATTACCGAAAGGCCGCCGATCTCGGCGACGGCTGGGCACTGTTCAATCTGGCCGACCTCCATTGCCGCGGCATGGGCGTTCCCGCCGATGACGAGGCCGCCTATCGCCTCTATGCCGCCGCAGCCGCCAAGGGAATCGCCAAGGCGCTGAACATGCTGGCCCTGTTCCACGAGAGCGGACGCGCGGTGCCCGCCGACGAGGCCACAGCCCGCACCCTGTTCAAGGCGGCGGCGGAGGGCGGCGACTGCTGGGGCCGCTTCAATTACGCCCGCACCCTGCTGCTCGACGGCTTGCGAGACGAGGCACTGCGCTGGTTCCGCCTTGCGCTCGCCAGCGGTTTCCCAGATTTCTACCGCAGCATGGCCACGGCGCTGGCGCCGCACCCCGATCCGCGGATCCAGGCGCTGGCCGCGCAAGCCGCGGCATTCGCCGACCCCGGCACCCCGCAGGAAAGCCGCTTATGAGCGTTCCGCCCGATACCGTTTCGCTGTTCGACTATGAACGCCACTTCAACGACCGCGTCGATCCGGCCACCCGCGCCTATATCGGCGGGGCCGGAGCGGACGGCATCACCCAGCGCGCCAACCGCGAGGCCTTCGACCGCCTGCGCCTGATGCCGCGCGTGCTGCGCGACCTGTCCAACGCCACCGCCCGCTCGACCCTGTTCGGCGAGACGCTCGATTACCCGATCATCCTGGCACCGATGGCCTATCACAAGCTGGTCCATCCCGACGGCGAACTGGCGACGGTGGAGGCCGCCGGCCTGACCCGCAGTTGGATGACAGTCAGCACCCAGGCCAGCGTGCGCATCGACGAGATCGCCCGGCGGGCGACGGCGCCGCTGTGGTTCCAGCTCTACACCCAACCGCGGCGGGAGGACACGCTGACGCTGATGCGCCGGGCGGAGGATGCCGGATGCCGGGCGCTGGTCCTGACGGTGGACGCGCCGGTCAACGGCATGCGCAACATGGAACAGCGCGCCGGCTTCCGCCTGCCGCCCACCATCGCCCCGGTCAACCTCGCCGGCCTCGCCCCCGACGGCTTCAGGCCGGCCCGGCCCGGTAGCCCGGTGTTCCAGGGCATGCTCCACGCCGCCCCGACCTGGGACACGGTGGCGTGGCTGTGCGGAGAAACCGCCCTGCCCGTCCTGCTAAAGGGCATCCTCAACCCCGCCGACGTGGATCCCGCCATCGCGGCCGGGGCCGGCGGTCTCATCGTCTCCAACCATGGCGGCCGGACGCTGGACACCCTGCCCACCAGCATCGACGCGCTGCCCGCGGTCGCCGCCAAGGCCGCCCGCCGCCTGCCGGTGCTGATGGACGGCGGCATCCGCCGCGGCACCGACATCCTGAAGGCGCTGGCCCTCGGCGCCGATGCCGTGCTGATCGGCCAGCCGGTGCTGCACGCTCTGGCGGTTGGCGGATTGGCCGGCGTCGCCCATATGCTGACCCTGCTCCAGACCGAGCTGGAGGTCGCGATGGCGCTGACCGGCCGCGCGACTTTGGCCGAGATCGACCGCTCGGTGATCCACCCGTCCGCCTGAGCGGGGCTTACGCCGCCGTGACCCGGTCGCGCAGCACGCGTTTGGTCACCTTGCCGTTGGCATTGCGCGGCAGCGCGTCGCCCAGCAAGGTCACATAGTCGGGCACCTTGTAGTCGGCGAGGTTGGCCCGGCAGAAGTCGCGCACCTCCTCTTCGGTCAGGCTGCCGGACTTGGAGATGACGAAGACATGGATCTTCTCGCCCAGCACCGGATCGGGATGGGCGACCACCGCCGCCTCCACCACGTCAGCATGGCGGACCAGCAGGTTTTCGACCTCCACACTATAGACCTTATGGCCGCCGCGGTTGATGACGTCGTTCTTGCGGTCGTAGAGCCGCAAATAGCCCTGCACATCCAGCGCGCCGATGTCGCCCGACCGCCAATAGCCGTCGACGAAGCTGTCGCGGGTGGCGTCATCGCGGTTCCAATAGCCGCGGATGGTCATCGGCCCGCGGATCCATACCTCTCCGCTCACCCCCGGCGGGCATTCGCGGCCCTGTTCGTCGATGATCCGCAGGTCGCCGCAGGGCACGCGCATGCCGACCGAATCCAGGCAGGCGCGGGTGTGGCCGATGGGAACCACGCTGATGATGGTGGCGCATTCGGTGGAACCGTAGGCGTTCAGCAGATGCAGGTCGGGCAGCCGCTCCGCCATCGCCTCCACCGTCGCTTCCGGCATCGGCGCGCCGCCGAAGCCGCCGATCCGCCAGGACGACAGGTCGTAGCGGCTGAAATCGGCGCGCAGCAGGCAGAGATTGTACATCGCCGGGACCAGCACGGTGGTGGTCATGCGCTCCCGGCTCGCCAATTCCAGGAAGTCGGCGACGTCGAAGGCCGGCATCATGACCGTGCAGCCGGCGACCCGGATCATCGACATCACCACCGCGACCAGCCCGGTGACATGCGACGCCGGCACCGCCAGAACCGCCCGCTCGCCCTCGCGATAGTCCCAGCATTCCTCGAGATGCATGGCGGAGTGGATGATGTTCACATGGGCCAGCAGCGCGCCCTTCGGCTTCCCCGTGGTGCCGGAGGTGTAGAGGATGACGGTGGTGTCCTCCTCGCCCTGCGCCTCCGCTTTCTCCGGCAGGGCGGCGTCGCTTTCCAGCAGATCCTCGAACGGCCGGCAGCCCTCCACCGCACCGCCGACCGACAGCCGCAGGGCCAGTGACGGCACCTCCTCCGTGGCCGGCATGCGGTCGGCGAGTGCGGCGTCATGGACGAGGATCGAGGCGCCGCAATCGTTCAGGATCCCGACAATGCCCGGCCGCTGTTCGCGCGCACTGATCGGCACCGCGACGATGCCGGCACGCGCCGCCGCCAGCAGCGCAATCAGGAATTCCGCCCGGTTGGACAGCACCAGGGCCATGCGCTCGCCCGGCGCTACACCCCGCGCCATCAGCGCAGCGGCGGCGCGCGTCACCAGCGCGTCCAGTTGGGCATAGCTGTAGCGCCGCTCGCCATCCACCAGCGCCTCGCCGTCGGGCCGGCGGGCCACGGCGTCGCGGAACATGGCGTCGATGGTCGCCGGACGCTCGCTGTAGCATGGTACGAGACGCGTGCCGAAAAGCAGCTCGCGCCGTTTGGGAACGCCCGTTCCTTCCGGCCAGGCCATGCCCGTCCTCCCTGACGATTTCGTTGGATTCCATGAACGGGGCGGCGCCGCAGCCGCGGACCTCCGCGCATGAACCGGCACCGCCCTTGTCGATCTCCGCCAGACTATGTCATTCTGTGAACTGAGTGTCAAACAGCGGCACAGTCCGCGATGCCAACAAAATGGGCGCAACGGCCCCCGCGGCACTCGACACCCCCTTCGCATGAAGAAATGCAGGCAGTCTGCGCCTGCCGACCGGGAGGACATCCATGTCGACACCCCATTACGTGACCATCGGGCAAGGCCAATTGCGCGTCTGGCGCAGCGGGTCCGGCCCCGACCTTCTGGTGCTGCCCGGCCTGATCGCCGCCGCCTCCACCCGCGCCGACCAATTGGCTCGCGACCTGCCCGGTTGGACCGTCACCACGGTCGATCTTCCGGGTACCGGCGGGTCGAGCGGCGTGTGGGCAGAGGACATCGCCGGCTTGGCGCGCTTGATCGCGGAGGCCGCATGCGCGCTGGGCCTTCCCTCCTGTCCGCTGCTCTCCTTCGACCTTGCGGGGCCGTTGGCCGTCGCACTGCAGGACGGCGAAGGCGGTTGGCAGCCCGACGCGATCCTGCTCGCCGAAGCTGCGGCCGCCGAAGGTTGGACGGAACGCGGCCGGACGCCCGCACCGCTGGCTCCGCGCGACGACGGCACCCATCTGGCCGTGCTGTGGGCGCATCTGCGCGATGCCCATGTTCTGGAGCCGCGCGACGCCCGGCATCCGGCTGCACAAGGCGCCCCCCTGCCCGATCCCGCCGCCCTGGACGCGATGCTGCGCACCGCCGCAGCGGCGCCGCGCCGTTATGAAGCGCTGTGGAACCTGTGCCTGGACGCAATGCCAAACGTCACCGACCAAGCCGGCATCGTCCATGTCGAAGACCTCGGCGCAGCCGCCAAAACGCTGTCTGCCATGCTGGCCGGCCGGCCCGATGCCAAACCGCTGCCGCCGACGCAGCCGGTCGCCGATCCGCTGCGGGTCTGGCACGATTATGCCGACACGCCGCAGGGCCGCGTCCATCTGCGCCGGGCCGGGCGCGGCCGGCCGCTGCTGGCGCTGCAATCGGCTCCCGGATCCTCCGCGCCGCTGCTGCCGCTGCTGCACGGGCTGGCTTCGGGATGGGAGGTCATCGCCCCCGACTATCTCGGCAACGGCGAATCCGACAAGCCCGACCGCGAGGTCGATATCGGCATGCTGGCCGAGGATGCGCTGGCGGTCGCCGATGCGCTCGGCCTCGACAGCTTCGATCTGTGGGGCACCCACACGGGCGCGCTGGTGGCGCTGGAACTGACGGTCCGTCATCCCGAGCGCGTCGGCCGCGCGGTGCTTGAGGCGCCGGTGCTGATCCCGGCCGACTTCAGCGCCGACATCCTGACCAACTATTTCCCGCCGCTGGTCGCCGACCGCTGGGGCCTGCATCTGCTCCAGGCCTGGAACATGCGGCGCGACATGTTCCTGTTCTGGCCGTGGTACAGGCAGGAGCGTGCCGCCGCCCGCGCCATCGGCGTTCCCGGCGCGGCGGTGCTGCATGACTGGACCATGGGCCTGCTGGCGAGCGGCGCGCATTACGACCGCTCCTATCGCGCCGCCTTCCACTACGACACCCGCGCCCGCCTGCCGCGCCTGACCTGGCCGGCGCTGATCTGCGCCGGGCCTGCCGACATGCTGGTAGACGGGCTGGCGGAGGCGAAGCGGCTGGCGCCGGCGGGAACGGAGGTGACGCCGACCCCGGCCACGGTCTGGTATCCCGGCCAAGCGGCGGACGCCGTGGAGGCGACCATCGCCCGCTACGCCGCCTTCCTGCGCGGGGATGCCCCCGCCGCGGATTCGCACCCCATTGCATAGAGCGACACAGCGTCACCCATCGCCATCATCCGCCGAGCACCGACTGCGCACGGGCGGCGCGGTGCAGCGGCGGGGCCGACAGCGAATAGAGGTTGGACGAGATCTCCCGCACCGCGCCGCGCATGTCGTCGAGGAAATTGGGCTGGCCGTTGCGGACGATGTGGGGGGTCAGGCCGGTCAGGCTGACCGCCGCGATCAGCCGGCCGTCCGGGTCGAACAGCGGCATGGCGATGGCGGCCAGCCCCTCGATCACGTCGTCGACCGCCACCGACCAGCCGCGCTCCCGCACCTCCTCCAACTCCTTCGCCAGCTGGCGGGGGTCGGTGGTGGTGTGAGGGGTGAGGCGGGTGGTCCCGCGCGCCAGCACCCGTTCGACCTCCGCCTCCGGCAGATAGGCCAGCAGCACGCGCGGGGCCGCGCCGCAATTCATCGGCAGCTGCCCGCCGACGATCCACCAGCGCACCTCGACCGAGCGGTCGCTGTGGAACTGGTCCAGGCACACCGCCGATCCATCATGATAGACCGACAGGAACACGGTGCTGCCGGTGGATTTCGCCAGCCGCGACAGGATAGTGGAGGCGATCTGGCGCAGGTCGCGGCGTTCCGGCACCGCCCCCGCCAGCTTCAGGATCTCCAGCCCCAGGCTGTATTTCTGGCTCTGCGCGTCGAAGGCGGCGAAGCCGTCCTGCACCAGCGTCAGCAGGATGCGCCGCGCCGTTCCCTTGTCGAGCTTCGCCGCAGTCGCGACCTCGGTCAGGGTCAGAGTCGGCCCCTCAAGATAGAAGCTGCGCAGCACGGCCAAGGCGCGCGACACGGCGCGAACGCTGAGACCGTTCTTTTCCGCGCCCTGGTTGTCGTCCTGTTCGGTGTCCATACGTTCAAGCCCCTTATGGATGTCGCGTGCCCCGATGCCAGGCGGAAGCCCCGGTGTCCGGCACAGCCGACGGATGGCGGCGCAGTCGCGCTGATCCCGTCACAGGTGCAGTGCGCCGGTAGCATTGAGGGCGCCCGCGCGGTTGCGCAACTCCTTTCCACCATCCCTGACGCAGTCCACCGTCCGTGTCAAACAGTGACACCATTTTTGCCTGTTGACACTATGGAGCGCAAATGGTTTCCTTTGCCAACAAACAGAACAAGCGCGCCGCCATCACCCCGGCAGATGGCCGGCGCCCCATGCTCCGGCCCGCCGCAGTCTCCCCGCCTTCCGAGACCGGCCGCCGGCACCCTGCACGAGGGGAGGACAATGCAAACCATCGCCCTGGGTGCGTTCACGGTCACGCGGATCGAGGAAATGCTGACGCCGGGTTTCGACCCCGGCTTCCTGTTTCCCGCCTATGACGAGGCGATCCTGACCCGGAACCCCGATCTGGCCGAACCGAACTTCCTAGACCCGACGTCGCGGCGCCTGATGTCGAGCATGCACAGCTGGCTGATCCGCACCGACCGCCATGTGATCCTGGTCGACACCGGCTGCGGCAACCACAAGGAACGCCACATGCCGGGCTTCGAGCGCTTCCACATGCTGGACAAGCCCTATCTGCGCCACCTCGCCGAGGCCGGGGTGCGGCCGGAGGATGTGACGCTGGTCATCAACACCCACCTGCACATCGACCATGTCGGCTGGAACACGCAGCTGGTCGACGGGCGCTGGGTCCCGACCTTCCCCAATGCCCGCTACATCTACGGCGCGCAGGAATTCAAGCACTGGCGCAGCCCCGAAGGCGGTCTGGTCGGCATGCCCGGCAACGGCCCGGTGATGGAGGACAGCGTCATGCCGGTGTGGGAAGCCTGTCAGGTGGACCTGATCGAGGACGGCGACCGCATCCTCGACGGGCTGTCGGTGGAACTGGCGCCCGGCCACACCGCCGGGCAGATGTTCGTCCGCTTGGAGTCCGGCCACCACGCCGCCTACTTCACCGGCGACTGCCTGCACCAGCCGATGCAGGTGTGCCGTCCCGACTGGAACAGCCGCTTCTGCGAAGACCAGGCGCAGGCGGTAGCGACCCGCCGCCGGCTGCTGGACCATGCCGCCGACCGCAATGCCCTGGTCTTCCCGGCACATTTCGGCGCTCCCCACACCGGCTATGTGCGCCGGACGGCCGAGGCTTTCCGGTTCGAGCCGCTCACCGACGCTGCCTGACCATACCCAGAGGGACATTCCATGAGCATCGCCGCCCTCGAAGGCACGGCCACCCTGCTCGACGCCCTGCGCGCCGCACTCGGCGCCGACGGCCTGCTGGATGACGAGAAGAGCCGCAATTTCTACGCAAATGACGTGTTCTGGCAGCCGGGCATCCCGCCGCTCGCCATCGCCCTGCCGCGCGACCGCGATCAGGTCGCCGCCGCCATCCGCGCCGCCCATGAGGCCGGCGTGGCGGTGGTGCCGCGCGGCGGCGGCATGTCCTACACCAAGGGCTATCTGCCCAAGCGGCCGGACTCTGTCGTCATCGACAGCCGCCGGCTGAACCGCATCGTCGAACTCGACACCGACAGCCTCTATGTGACGGTGGAGACCGGCTGCACCTGGGCCGCGCTGAACGAGGCGCTGGAGGGCACGGGCCTGCGCACCGGCTATTGGGGACCGCTGTCGGGCATCAATGCCACCATCGGCGGCGCCCTGTCGCAGAACAGCGCCTTCTTCGGCTCCGCCCTGCACGGCACCGTGGCGGAAAGCGTGCTGGGCGTCACCGTGGTGCTGGCCGACGGGCGCACCGTCACCACCGGATCGGGCGGGCGCGTCGGGACCAAGCCCTTCACCCGCTCCGGCGGCCCCGACCTGACCGGCCTGTTCCTGGGCGACAACGGCGCCATGGGCTTCAAGGTGGCGGCGACGCTGCGGCTGCACCGCCGGCCGGACCACAGCGATTTCCTGTCCTTCGGCTTCGCCACCATGCAGGCGATGGCCGCCGCCCAGGTGGAGATGGCGCGGGCGCGCTGCGTCTCCGAAGGCTTCGGCATCGACCGCACCAAGGTCGAGCATTCGGCCAGCGTCAACAAGCTGTCGGACGGGCTGAAGACTCTGGGCAACGTGGCGAAGGCCGGCAAGTCGCTGTTCCAGGGCGCCAAGGAGGCGCTGAGCGTCGCCACCGCCGGCACCGCCTTCCTCAAGGACCACAACTTCACCCTCCATCTGGTGGTGGAGGGGCGCAGCGAGACCCAGCTGCGCGAGGCGATGCAGACGGTGCGCGAGATCGGCGCCCGCCATGGCAAGGAGATCGAGAACAGCGTCCCGAAGGTCATGCGCTCCAAGCCCTTCGGTCCGGTTCGCGGCATGCTGGGGCGCGAGGGCCAGCGCTGGGTACCGATCCACGCCATCTTCCCGCTGGGCGACGCCGACATGGTGGTCGCCGCCAACGACGCCTTCTTCGCGGAGAAGCGCGGCTTCATGGAGCAGCACGGCATCATCTATTCGGTGATGACGATGACGGTCGGCAACGACTTCTTCCTGGAGCCGGCCTTCTACTGGACCGACGAGATCACGCCGCTGCACGCCGCCAGCCTGGGCGAGGACGTGGTGAAGCCCTGGCGCGACCGCCCGGCCAACCCGGCCGCGCGCAACGCGGTGGCGGAACTGCGCCGTGCGACGCAGGAGCTGTACTGCGGCCTGGGCGGCGTCAGCTGGCAGGTCGCCCGCGACTATCCGTTCCGCGAGATCATGACCCCCGAAACCTGGTCGCTGCTGGAAGGCGTCAAGCGCGCCGTCGATCCGCAGGGGCTGATGAATCCCGGCTCCCTCAGCCTCGGCGGCTGACGGGCGGGAGCGGAGACATCCACGCCATGGGCTATACCATCACCGAGAAGATCCTGGCACGCGCGGCGGGGCTGCCCGCGGTGCACGCTGGACAGGACATCAAGGCGAAGCCGGACTTCGTGCTGGCCTACGACTTCCCCGGCTACACCGACGTCTATTTCAAGACGATGAAGGAGGATTTCGGCATCGAGCGGGTGGCCGAGCCGGAACGCTTCGGCATCTTCATCGACCACATGGTGCCGACCGCCACCGCCAAGGAGGAAGAGCTTCACATCAACACCCGCAACTGGTGCGCGGAGAACGATGTGCCGCTGTATGAGCGGCACGGCATCGGCCATCAGGTGGCGGCGGAGGTCGGCTATGCGACGCCCGGCGCCTTCGTCGTCCATTTCGACGGCCATGTCAGCCAGCTCGGCACCTTCGGCACGCTCGCCATCGGGCTGCGCCGCAACGTGATGGAGGCCTTCGTCAGCGACACCGTGTCGATCCGCGTGCCCGACACCGTGCGGATGAACCTGCGCGGCAGTTTGCGGCCCGGCGTGATGGCGCGCGACGTCTTCCACCATCTGGTGCGCCGGCTGGGGCCGAGTTCCTGCCGCTTCCAGGTGCTGGAACTGGGCGGGCCATCGGTGGCGGCGATGTCGACGGAGGGGCTGCAGACCATCACCGGGCTCGCCATGTTCACCGGCGCGCTGACCGCCATCGTCAATCCCGATCCGGTGCGGCTCGACTACGCCTTGCCGCGCGCCCGGAAGAAGCTGGAGCCGGTTTCGAGCGATCCGGACGCGCGCTATTCCGCCGTTCACGACATCGACCTGTCCGACCTGGAGCCCATCGTCGTCGTGCCCCCGACCCCGGCGGACACCCGCGACCTGACCGAGTTCCTGGGGCTTGAGATCAATGCCGGCTATCTCGGATCCTGTGCATCGGGCCGGCTGGAGGATCTGCGGGCGGCGGCCAAGGTGCTGGAAGGCCGGCGGGTCAAGACCGGCGTGTCGCTGCACATCGTGCCGACCAGCCAGGAACTGATGGCGGCGGCGGCGCGCGAAGGGCTGGTGTCCACGCTTGTGGAGGCCGGAGCCTTCGTCTCCTCCCCCAGCTGCGATTACTGCTTCGGCCGCATCGCGACGATGACGGCGGGCCAGCGCGCGGTGTCCACCGGCACGCTGAACGTCCGCGGCCGGATGGGCAGCCCGGATTCCGAGATTTACCTGTGCAACGCCGCGGTGGTCGCCGCCTCCGCCATCGAGGGCCGGATCGCCGATCCGCGCCCGTACCTGTGAGGGTGGCCATGACAATGCCGATCATGCGGGGCCGCGTCGCCTTCATCTTCGACGAGATCAACTTCGACGTCGACCAGATCGTCGGCGTCAAGAACATCAAGATCACCGATGTGGCCGAACTGGCGCAGCTCGCCATGCACAGCTACGATCCCGATTTCGCCAAGTCGGTGCGGCCGGGCGACCTGCTGGTCGGTGCCGACAATTTCGGCTACGGCCACCCGCACTACCCGCCGATGAAGGCGATGCGCCATCTCGGCATCGCCGGGGTAATCGCGGAATCCTTCTCCCCCGGCTATTGGCGCGGCGAGGTCAGCATGGGATTCCCCCAGGTCAGCTGCCCCGGAATCCTCGGCTTCGTCCGGCGCTGGGACGAGATCGAGGTCGATTGGACGGCGGGCGTGGTCCGCAACCACAGTCAAGGCACCGAAATTCCCTATGAGCCGCTGCCGCAGGCGGATGCCGAGATGATCGAGGCCGGCGGCCTCGTCCCCTTCCTGAAGCGGCAGGCGGCCCAGCAACGCGAACAAAAGGACCATGCTCATGTCTCGGGGCTCTGAATTCCGCAACCGCGTGCTGGCTCAGAAGACCGTCTGGTCGGCCGGCGCCTATGACGCCCTGTCGGCCCGCTTCATCGAGGCGGCCGGCTTCGACGCGCTGATGACCTCGGGCTTCGGCGTCTCCGCCTCCTTCCTCGGCCAGCCGGATGCCGAGCTGTACACCATGTCGGAAAACCTGACGGTGGTCCGCAACGTGGTATCGGCGGTCAACGTCCCGGTCATCGCCGACATCGACACCGGATATGGCAACGCCATCAACGTGATGCGCACGATCCGCGAGTTCGAGGCGTCGGGCGTTTCCGCCGTCATCATGGAGGACCAGGTCGCGCCCAAGCGCTGCCCGATCTGCGTCGGCGGGGTCGAAGTGATCCCGATGGACGAGGGCGTCGCCAAGATCCAGGCGGCGGTGGAGGCCCGGCGCGATCCCAACATGCTGATCATCGCCCGCACCGACGTGGTCGATCCGGCCGCCGCCATGGAGCGCGGACGCGCCTATGTCGCGGCCGGCGCCGACATGATCCAGCCGATCAGCAAGTGCTTCAAGGACATCGACGGCTTGCGCGCCATGCGCGAGGCGGTCGGCATGCCGCTGTCGCTGCAGCTTCTCGGCTGGCTGGAAAAGCTGTCGGCGGACGAGGTGGAGGAGGTGGCCGGCATGGCGACCTACGCGCTGGTGCCGCTGATGACCGTCGCCTCGGCGCTGAAGGAGAATCTGGCCGCGCTTGCGGAACGCCGCTCCACCAGCGGCCTGCCGCGCCCGGTCACCGGCCACAACAGCTTCATCGACTTCATCGGCTTCCCGCAGATCGAGGAACTGCAGAAGCGCTACCTGAAGACCGCCTGACGATCCTTTGCCGGCGCGCACCACCCGCCGGTTCCAAGGGCCAACTAAGAGACGGCCAATCAAAAGACGACCAATCCACGGAGGAACCCCATGTTCGGTAGGCGCACTCTCCTTGCCGCCGCGGCGGCCCTGGCCCTGGCCATCCCCGTCGCCGGGACCACCGGCGTTCAGGCGCAGCAGCCCCCGGTCCGCATCGCCCTCATCGGACCGATGAGCGGCACCGGCGCCTTCGAAGGCCAGCTCGGCCTGGAAGGCGCGCAGGCGATGGCCGCGGTCATCAACGCCAAGGGCGGCGTGGCCGGCGGACGCAAGATCGAGCTGCTGACCTACGACGACAAGGGCTCCCCCGAGGACGGCGTCAGCGCCGCCAAGCGCGCCATGGAGCAGGACAACGTCGACATGATCGTCGGTGGCTGGTTCAGCGCCGTCGCCCTGTCGATGAAGGAGGTGACGCGCGACAAGATCATCACCGTCATGACCAGCTCGCAGCACCCGAAGGTGACGGAGGAGGGGCACAAGTACCTGTTCCGCCTGAACGCCACCTCGGCCATGATGTCGGAGTTCTATTCCAAGGCGATCTGCGAGCGCATCAAGCCCAAGTCCATCGCCTTCATGAACGTCAACGACGACTGGGGCCGTCTGGAGCTGGACAACTATACCAAGCTGCTGACCGGCTGCGGCATCGAGGTGAAGGGCCACGAGTTCTACAACCGCACCGACACGGACTTCACCACCGCCCTGACCAAGCTGAAGTCGCTGAACGCCGACGCGATCTATGTCGCGGCGATCAACACCTCGCAGGGTGCGACGATCTACCGGCAGATCAAGCAGACCGGCTACCGCGGCAAGGTCATCGCGTCTGCCGGCAACATGAACCCGAAGCTGGTGGAGCTGTCCGGCAACTCGCTGGAACAGGTCTATTCCGCCTCGCCCTTCACCGAGGACGGCGCCGCCCCGTCGCTGAAGCCGTGGCTGGAGCAGTACCGCAAGTCCTACAAGAACGAGCCGTCCTTCATCGCCGCCCTCGGCGCCCAGGCGGTCCAGACCCTTGCCTTCGGCGTCGATGCCGCCGGCGGCGACCCGCGTGCCTACGACAAGATCGCAGCCGCCCTGAAGTCGCAGGAAGTGCCGACGGTGATGGGGGACCTGCGCTTCTCCGACAAGGGCCAGGCGAGCCAGTCGATCCATCTGGTGCAGGTCCAGAAGAAGCAGATCGTCAGCGTCCGGGACTGAGGGGCGGATAGCGAAAGCCCTCTCCCGTCCCGGGAGAGGGAGGGGACCCACGAAGTGGGGAGGGTGAGGGGTAGGGCGAGAATCCCGAACCGCATGGTTCCTTGCACCACCCCTCACCCTTCCCACCGCTTCGCGGCGGGCCCCTTCCCTCTCCCGGGGCGGGAGAGGGGGACTCCCGACAGGAAGAATCGACATGGATTTCACCGTCTTCGCCCAGCAGATCGCGAACGGCCTGGTCAACGGGATGGCCTATGTGCTCATCGCCACCGGGCTGACGCTGGTCTTCGGGGTGCTGCGCATCGTGAATTTCGCCCATGGCGAGTTCTACATGCTCGGCGCCTACATCACCTATTTCATCGGCACCCTGCTCGGGCTCGACTACATCGCGGCGGCGGCGATCTCGGCGGTGGTGGTGGCGGGGCTCGGCATCGCCGCCAACAAGCTGATCTTCTGGCCGCTGCGCCGCGACCATGAATTCACCATCCTGCTGTCCAGCCTGGGCCTCGCCCTGCTGATCGCCAACGGCGGCGAGCTGCTGTTCGGCGCCGATCCCAAATATGTCGAAAGCCCCTTCGCCGACGAGATTCTGGACATCGGCACGGTGACGCTGACCCAGCAGCGCGTGCTGGTCTTCGCCGCCGCGGTGGTGGCGCTGGTCGCGGTCTATCTGTTCATCCGCTATTCGCGCTTCGGCAAGATGATGCGGGCGACGGCGCAGAATCCGGACGGCGCGGCGCTGACCGGCATCAACATCAAGCTGGTCCACGCCTACACCTTCGCGCTGGCCTGCGGGCTGGCGGCGCTGTCGGGCGCGCTGGTCGGCCCCACCGTGATGATCTTCCCGACCATCGGCAACTGGGCGGTGCTGAAGGGCTTCATCGTCGTCATCATGGGCGGTCTGGGCAGCGTCACCGGCGCCCTGTTCGCCGGCCTGCTGCTGGGCGTTATCGAATCGCTGGGCGGCGGCTACATCTCCCTCGGCTTCATGGAGGCCATCGGCTACGCGATGATCATCGCGGTCCTGCTGTGGCGCCCCAACGGCCTGTTCAGCACGGCAAGAGGTCTGCGATGAACACCAACTCCCACGGCCAGACCCTGGCGATTGCGGGCGGCGTGGCGGCGCTGGCCGTCCTGCCCTTCCTGTCCGGCAACGCCTATCTGGAACATCTGCTGGTGCTGTGGATGCTGTATGCGCTGCTGGCGCTCAGCCTTAACATCGTCATCGGCTATCTGGGCGAGCTCACCTTCGGCCATGCCGCCTTCGTCGGCGTCGGCGCCTACACCTCCGCCATCCTCTCCACGCAGTTCGGCCTGCCGCCGCTGCTGGGGCTGCCGCTGGCCGGTCTGGTGGCGGCGGGGTTCGGGCTGGTGATCGGCTATGCCGCCCTGCGGGTGGTCGGGCCGCAGTTCGCCATCCTGACGCTGGGCTTCGGCGCCATCCTGTTCACCATCACCAACCATTGGGTCGACCTGACGCGCGGGCCCATGGGCATCACCGACATCCCGCCGATGGCGATCGGACAGCTGGCCTTCGACAGCGCCCGCCCGACCTACTACCTCGTGCTGGCGCTGGTTCTGGCGACGGCCTATCTCTGCCATGCCCTGGTCAGCAGCCGCACCGGACGCGCCTTCCTGGCAGTGCGGGAGAATGCGCCGCTGGCCGCCTCGCTCGGCATCAACGTCTTCCATACGAAGCTGCTGGGCTTCGTCGCCGCCACCGCCATCGCCGGCATCGGCGGCGCCATCTACGCCCATTACATCCGGGTCATCACCCCCGACATCATGGGCGTCCACAATGTGGCGGCGCTGATCATCGTGGTGATCATCGGCGGGCGCGGGACCATCCTGGGGCCGATCCTGGGCGCGCTGGTCTATATCGGCCTGCTGGAATCGCTGCGCGTCGCCGGTCCGCTGCGCATGGTCATCTTCGCGGCCCTGCTGACCGGCACCGTCGTCTTCCTGCCGGGCGGGCTGGTCAGCCTGTGGCAGCGCTGGCGCAACAGCCACAGGTCGGAGAACACCCAGCCGGCCACCCCCGCCGGATTGCCCCCCACCGGTTTACCGAGCGCAGAGGGAGGTGCGAAATGAGGGCCACCGCCAACGCAGGAGAGATCCTGTCCGTCAGCAACCTGACCCGCATCTTCGGCGGGCTGACCGCGGTGCGCGACGTCACCATGACGGTGCAGGCCGGCGAGGTGGTCGGCCTGATCGGACCGAACGGCGCCGGCAAGACGACGCTGTTCAACATGCTTGGCGGCTCGCTGCCGCCGTCCTCGGGCAGCATCCGCTTCGACGGCACCGACTGCACCGGCGCGCCGTCGCACGTCATGGGCCAGCGCGGCGTGTCACGCACCTTCCAGATCACCAGCCTGTTCCCCAGCCTGACCGCGCTCGACAATGTGCGCAGCGCCGCCTACCGCACCACGCGGGCCGGCTGGGGTGCCGCCATCCTGCGCAACGCCGCCTATCGCTGGGAAGAGGCGGAGCTGCGGCGCAAAGCGCTGGAGATCCTGGCCTTCTGCGATCTCGACCACCGCACCGACACGCTGGCGGACTCCATGTCCTACGGCGAGCAGCGCCGGCTGGAGATCGCCATCGCGCTCGCCGCCGAACCGCGCCTGCTTTTGCTGGACGAGCCTGCCGCCGGCATGAACCCGGAGGAAGGCCAGCGGTTGGTGGAGATGATCCGCCGCATCCGCGCCCGCGGCGTCACCGTGCTGCTGGTGGAACATCACATGCGCGTGGTCGCCAGCGTCTGCGACCGGCTGGTGGTGCTGGACCATGGAGTGAAGATCGCCGAGGGGCCGCCGGCCCATGTGCTGAACGACGCGGAAGTGATCCGAGTGTATCTGGGACGGGAGCCGGTCGATGCTTAAGGTCGAAGGTCTGAAGGTCAGCTACGGCCACCGCGAGGCGGTCCACAACGTCTTCCTGACCGTTGAGGAAGGGGAACTGGTCACGCTGGTCGGCTCCAACGGCGCCGGCAAGACGACGACGCTGAAGGCGATCTCCGCCCTGCTGCGGCCGAGCGGCGGAACCATCACCTTCGACGGCGAGCGGATCGACCGCATGGCGCCGCATCAGGTGATCGAACGCGGGCTGGTCCATGTGCCGGAAGGCCGCCAGCTTTTCCCCGACATGACGGTGCTGGAACATCTGGAGCTGGGCGCGCTCCGCGGCCGGCCGGGCAGCATGGGCTTCGCCGAGCGGCTGCGCTGGGTCTACGAGCTGTTCCCCATCCTGGCCGAACGCCGCACCCAGCGCGCCGGCACCATGAGCGGTGGCCAGCAGCAGCTTGTCGCCTTCGGGCGCGGCCTGATGGCCAACCCGAAATGCCTGATGCTGGACGAACCGACGCTGGGGCTGGCGCCGATCATCGTCGACACGCTGGCCGATACGATCAAAAGCCTGCACAAGTCCGGCATCACCGTCCTGCTGGTCGAGCAACGGGTCGATCTGGCGCTGCGGCTGGCCGACCGGGCCTATGTGCTGGAAACCGGACGGGTGGTGATGGAGGATGCGGCGCAGACCCTGCTGGCCGATCCGCGCATCAAGACCGCCTATCTGGGGCTGTGAGTGCCGCGACCGGCGGTGCGTGAACCGGCTCAGCCGTAATGCTCGAAGCCGCCTTGGGCGACGCTGGCCTTCCAATAGGCGACGACCGAACAGGAATCGGCCGGAAGGCGAAGCGTCTGGCGGACATGGCCGCGGATGCGCTGGGCGGTGCCATGCTCCGTGCCGCTCCACACCGCCAGCCCCTGCATTCCGGCCGGTGCCGCCGCCATCACCGCGGCCGGCAGGGGCGAGGGGCCGGGCGCCGAACCACGGTCCCGGTGGAACCATGTGACAGAGGTTGCGGCCCTCGATGTCAGTTCCTGCTGTTCGGCCGGTCCCGGCACCTCGACGAACACCTCGGCCGAGGCATCGGCCGGCAGGTTTTCCAGCAGATGGGCGATGCCCGGCAGCGCCGCATGGTCGCCGGCCACCACATAGCGGCCTGCCGGCTTCATGGCGATTCCGCCGGAGACCGAGATCCCCACCCTCTCCCCCGGCCGCGCGCGGGCGGCCCATCCCGACGCCACCCCGGCGCCGTGCAGCACGAAATTCACCTCCAGCGTGCCGGCGGCGGCATCGAAGCGCCGCACCGAGTAGATGCGCGGAGGCGCCCCGGCGCCGCCGCCCCCCGCCGGAACCACCAGACCGATGTGCGGGGCCAGGACACCGGGTTTCAGCGTGAACCCCTCCAGCGCCGGACCGCCGAGAACGATGCGGCGCATGCGCGGCGTCAGGGTGGAGACGGCGACCACCTCCACCCACCGAAGATCACAGGAATGTTTGCTGCTCAAGACTCGCCCCTTCGCGCCGGCACCGACGGCGCCGCATGCTAAATAAGAATGCGACTTGTTCGCAATAGTGCTTTGCCCTATAGGATGCGTTTGCCATTGGAAGGATGCAGGGGCCGCGCACCGGGGCCAGAAAGTCGATCGATGTCGTTCCACCCGAGAATGCAAAGCCATACCGAAGGGATCACCATCCTGGGCGACCTGCAGTGGCGTGCCTGGAACGGGATGATCGCCGATATCTGGACGGTGGCCTGCGACCGCAATGCCGGCGGGGAATATGTGTCGGAGGCCCCGCGCCTCGTCGTGGTGCTCGACCAGCTGGGAGAGGGCGCCCTCCATGTCATGGACTCCCCCGACCGCGGCAAGTCCCACCGGCTGAGCCGGCGCCAGCCCATGAGCTTCGTTCCGGCCGGCCTCAAGGTCTGGTCGCGCACCGAGAGTATCCGCCGCCTGACCCATCTCGACCTGCATTTCGACATGTCCGTGCTGGAAGGCCGCTTCACCGAGGGTCTGGACATCGCGGAAATGGACCGGCCGAGGCTGAACTTCTCCGACGACCGGCTGTTCTCCCTTGCCCGGCTGATCGCGGCGGAATGCCGGTCTTCGGGCACCCTGCACGACCTCTACGGCGAAAGCCTGATGGCCGCCCTGTTCATCGGCCTCGTCCAGAGCGAACCGGCGGCCGACCGCAAGCGTGGGCAGCTGCCGCCGCGCCAGCTGAGACGCGTGATCGACTTCATCGAGGAGCATTGCAGCCGGCCGATCCGCCTGCAGGAACTGGCCGACCTCACCGGCCTGTCGCCCGCCCATTTCTGCTCCGCCTTCAAGGCATCGACCGGCGTGCCGCCGCACAAATGGCAGATGCGGGCACGGGTGGAGCGCGCCAAGTCGCTGCTGACCACCTCTGACGTGACGCTGGCGGCGGCGGCGGCAATGGCGGGATTCTCCGATCAGGCGCATCTGACCCGCGTCTTCCGCCAGATCGTGGGCTCCACCCCCGCCGCCTGGCTGCGCGACCAGTCCGCGTGAGCCGATGCCGCACCGGCGAAGAATGTCGAAAGATCGTCCAACCCGTCCAAAGACGGTTCAATCCGGGCCTCTATGCATATGCTAATCATTCGCAACAACAGCTCCACCTTCGGACAGGATCGTCCGGTGGCGCTTCGCGGGTGGTGCATACAGTCCGAGGCCGATTGCGATGGTTCACTTTTCGATCAAGCGAATGACCCGTTTCCTCTTGAACAGCACGGCGCTCGCCGCCCTGCTGATACCGGCCCTGTCGCAAGCTCAGGCGCAGGACACCAGCACGCCCGCCATCCTCGGTCCGGTGACCGTCGAAGGCAGCAGAACCGTCGATACGGCGACCAGCCCGGTCAAGGGCTATGTGCCGGCCCGGTCGGCCACCGGGTCCAAGACCGACACGCCGCTGGAGGAAATCCCGCAGTCGGTGTCGGTGATCGGCCGCGAGGAGATGGACGACCGCGGCGCCCAGAAGGTGGACGAGGCGCTGCGCTATACCCCCGGCGTCTTCAGCCAGCCCTTCGGCCGTGACAGCGACACCGACTGGGTCTTCATCCGCGGATTCCAGGCGACGCAGTCCGGCGTCTATCAGGACGGGCTGCAGCTCTATGCCTACGGCTTCGGCGGCCAGTTCATCGACAGCTACAATCTGGAGCGGATCGAGGTGCTGCGCGGCGCCTCCTCGGTGCTCTACGGCGGCAGCAACCCCGGCGGCCTGCTGAACTACGTCACCAAGCGTCCGGGCGGCACGCCGGTACGCTCGGTCGAGGTCGGCATCGACCAGCACGGCACCGCCCATCTCGGCCTGGATGTCGGCGGCGCGCTGGATCCGACGCTGAGCTACCGGCTGACCGGCCGCATCGCCGGCGGCGACACCTACACCGACTTCGCCGACGGCTTCCGCGGCACCGTTTCGCCCAGCTTCAAATGGTCGCCGAACGACGCCAACAGCCTGACGATCCTGACCAACTACACCGACATCGACGAGACGCACAACGGCGGCGCCTTCCTGCCCTATGTCGGCACGGTGGTGGATGCGCCGTTCGGCCGGATCGACCGCAAGGCCAACTTCACCGAGCCCGGCATCGACACCTACCGCCGCCGTCAGGCCTCCATCGGCTACGAATTCGAACACCGCTTCGACAACGATCTGATCTTCCGCCAAAACGCGCGCTACAACTACAGCAAGGTCCACGAGGTCACGGTCTATCCCTTCGGCTACGGCGGCTTCTCGGCCACGCCGACCGATCCCAACAACCTGCTGTCGCGCATCAATTTCGAGCACACGACCGAGGTCAACAGTTTCCTGATCGACAACCAGCTGGAAGGCAAGCTGCGCACCGGCCCGGTCGAGCACACGGCGCTGGCCGGCGTCGATTACAAGTATTTCGCCATGGATCAGGTGCAGGCGTCCGGCTCGGCCACGACGCTCAGCGCCACCAACCCGGTCTATGGCGCGGCCCAGGGCCAGCGCTTCGCCTACATCGACCAGGAGCTGACGATGCGTCAGCTCGGCGTCTACCTGCAGGACCAGATGCGCTTCGGCCAGGGCTTCCTGGTGACGCTGAGCGGCCGCTACGACATCGCCTCGACCGATGCCGACGGAACGCCCGCCTATGACGGCAAGACCGGCAAGTTCAGCGGCCGCGCCGGTCTGGCCTACGAGTTTGCCAACGGCCTGACCCCCTATGTCAGCGCCTCCACCTTCTTCAACCCGGTGCTGGGCTCCTCCGCCGCGGTCGGCGTCTTCAAGCCGGAAAGCGGTCGCCAGTACGAGGTCGGCGTCAAGTACCGCCCGGCCTGGATGGATGCCATCTTCACCGCGGCCCTGTTCGACCTGACCCGCACCAACGTGGTGACCGGCGCCTTCAACGCCGAGACCCAGCTGGGCGAGGTCAACTCCCGCGGCGTCGAGCTGGAGGCCAAGGCCAACATCACCCCCAGCCTGAAGGCGACCGCCTCCTTCACCGCGCTCGACCTCGATATCAAGAAGGACGCCAACCCGGCCCTGATCGGCAAGACGCCCTACATCGTGCCGCAGGTCCAGGGTTCGGCATTCCTCGACTACACCTTCCGCGAGAGCGTGCTGAACGGGGTGTCGGTCGGCGGCGGCGTGCGCTATGTCGGGTCGTCCTGGGCCGACAACGAGAACACGCTGAAGGTCCCGGCGGCGACCGTCTTCGATGCGCGGATCGGATACAAGCGCGACAACTGGGGCGCCAACCTGTCGGTCACCAACCTGTTCGACAAGGACTATGTCGCCAGCTGCCAGACCCAGTATTCCTGCGGCTATGCGGAGGGGCGGACCGCCCTGCTGACCCTCAACATGACTTGGTAACCCGATGACCGGCCCGGACCAGCCCCCTGCCCTGTACGAACTGGATGCCGTCGGATTTTCGGCGGCCGGCCGGCCGATCCTGTCGGACCTGTCGCTTCGGCTGGAGCAGGGGCGCATCTACGGGCTGGTCGGCCCCAATGGCTCCGGCAAGAGCACGCTGATCCGCATGCTCGCCCGCCAGCAGCCGCCGGGGGCCGGCCGCATCCGCTGCCTCGGCACCGAGATCGCCCGGATCGGCGAGCGCGACTTCGCCCGCACCGTCGCCTACATGCCGCAATTCACCCCGCCGGCGGAGGGCATGACGGTGCGCGAGCTGGTGGCGCTCGGCCGCTTCCCCTGGCATGGCGCCCTCGGCCGCTTCGGGGCGGAGGACGCCGCCAAGGTGGAGGAGGCGATCCAGGAGACCAACCTCGACGCCTTCGCCGACCGGCTGGTCGACAGCCTGTCCGGCGGCGAGCGGCAGCGCGTGTGGCTCGCCATGATGCTGGCGCAGGACACGCGCTGCCTGCTGCTGGACGAACCGACCTCGGCGCTCGACATCGCCAGTCAGGTCGAGATGCTCGGGCTGGTGCGCCGGCTGAGCCGAGCCCGCGGCATCGGGGCGGTCATCGTTCTGCACGACATCAACATGGCCGCCCGCGTCTGCGACGAAATCCTGGCGATGCGCGGCGGCGCGCTGATTGCCCAGGGAACGCCGGACGCCATCATGACCGGCGAGACGCTGGGCGCGATCTACCGCCTCGCCATGGGCATCGTCCCGCATCCCGTCACCGGCGACCCCATCGGCTACGTCCTGTGATGGCACGGGCAAGGACGATATCGCGGCGCCGCGCGCTGGGCTTCACCGCCGGGCTTGCATCGATGCCCCGCCTCGCCTGGGCCGCTGGACCGCAACGGGTGGCGGTCATCGACTGGGCTCTGCTGGAAACGGTGCTGGCGCTGGGGGTGGTCCCGGTCGCCGCCACCGAACTGCTGCAATTCCGCAAGACAGTTGTCGAGCCCGCGGTGCCGGAGTCCGTCGCCGACATCGGATTGCGCGGAACACCGAATTACGAGGCGCTGAACCTCGCGGAGCCGGACCTGATCCTCACCTCCAACTACTACGAGGGCCAGCGCACCAGCCTGGAGCGGGTCGCGCAAACCGTGTCGCTGTCGATCTACACGGCCGGCGTCCAGCCCTACCCGGCCGCCGCAGAGGCCGCCCTTACCCTCGGCCGGCTGCTCGGCCGCGAGGTACAGGCACAGGCCGTCGTCGCAGATACCGAGGCGGAAATCGCCCGCCTGCGCGGGAGGTTGAGCGGTGTCGGGCGGCGGCCGGTGCTGGCGATCAATTTCGGCGACGCCCGCCATTTCCGCGCCTTCGGCACCGACAGCATGTTCGGCGACGTGCTCCGCCGGCTGGGGGTGGAGAATGGCTGGGCGGCGCAGTCCAGCTACAGCGCAACCGCACCGGTCGGCATCGAGGCGCTGGCCCGCTTCCCCGACGCCACCGTCATCGTCGTTCCGCCGGTTCCCGCCGACGCGGTGCGGACACTGGCCGACAGCGCCCTGTGGCAGGCCCTGCCGATGGTACGGGAAAGCCGCGTGACGGTGATCGAGGCGGTCAACCATTTCGGCGGTCTCCCCGCCGCCCTGCGCTTCGCCCGCCTCGCCACCACAGCCCTTTTGCGAGGCAAAGACGGCCATGGCTGAGCGAGCCCCGATGAACCGCATCCTGCTGTGGGGCGGACTGGCCCTGGTCGCCGCCTGCCTGTCCATCGTCCAGGTCGCCGGACATTTCGCTTCGCCCGCACCGGCCGGAACGACACCGAACAGCGCCGACTGGCTCGACGCCATCATCCTCTATCACAGCGTCCTGCCGCGCATCGCCGTTTCGCTGGTCGCCGGGGCGGCGCTGGGACTGTCGGGGCTTCTGCTCCAGCGCGTCCTGCGCAACCCGCTGGCCGAGCCATCGACCCTCGGCGTGTCGGCCGGCGCCCAGCTCGCCATGACGGTGGGGCTGCTCTACGCCCCGGCGCTGATGGAACAGGCGCGCGAGGGCGTGGCGCTGGCCGGCGGGCTGACAGTGGTCGGGCTGATCCTCGCCATGACATGGCGACGCGGGTTGGAGCCGGTCGCCGTGATCCTGGCCGGCATGATGGTCGCGCTGACCGCCACCATGGCCAGCGCCGCACTGATCCTCGCCAACGGCGACTATCTCTTCTCCATCTTCATCTGGGGCGGCGGCGCGCTGGCGCAGCAAAGTTGGGGCCCCACCCTGACCATCGCGCTGCGCCTGCTGGTCGGCCTCGCCGCCGCCATCCTGCTGACGCGCCCGCTGGCCATCCTCGGCCTCGACGATGCCAGCGCCCGCAGCCTGGGCGTCGCCCTCAACGCGACGCGCTTCGCCGTCATCGGCGTCGCGGTCTGGCTGGCCGCCAGCGTGACGGCGGAGGTCGGCGTGATCGGCTTCGTCGGGCTGGCCGCCCCCGCCCTGGCGCATCTCAGCGGTGCGCGCACCCAGAGCCGGAAACTGATCGCCGCGCCGCTGATCGGCGCCATCCTGCTCTGGGTCACCGACGGGCTGGTTCAGCTTCTGGCCGGCGCCAACGGCGAACGGGTGCCGACCGGCGCCGCCACCGCCCTGCTGGGCGGCCCGCTGCTGCTGTGGCTACTGCCGCGCCTGCGCATGTTCGAATGGCCGTCGCCCAACAACCGCCCAGCGCCGTCGCGCCGCAGCCCGCGCCCCCGCCTGCTGATCGGCCTGATCGCCTTGCTGGGCCTTGCCGCCGTGGCTCTCGCCCTGACCGTCGGCTATGGCCCGGACGGCTGGTCCGTCGCCACCGGCTCCCTGCTCGACCGGCTGCTGGCATGGCGGGGGCCGCGTGTGGCGGTCGCGGCGGCGGCGGGCGCCATGCTGGCGGCGGCCGGAATGCTGTTGCAGCGCATCACCGCCAACCCGTTGGCCAGCCCGGAAATCCTCGGCGTCGGCACCGGATCGGGCGTCGGGCTGACCGCCGCGCTGTTCCTGGTCGCCGCACCCGGCATCGGCATCCAGATCGCCGCCTCGGCGGCGGGAGCGGTGCTGGTGCTGGCCGCCATGCTGGCCCTGTCGCTGCGCGCCGGCTTCGGACCGGAACGTCTGCTGCTGGCCGGCATCGCCATGAGCGCGCTGTGCAGCGCCGTCCTGACCGCCGTCATCGCCACCGGCACGCCCCAGGCCTTCACCCTGCTGCGCTGGCTGAGCGGATCGACCAACGACGCCGGCCCGGCCGACGCCTGGTTCTGCGCGGGCGCCGCGGTCCTGCTGCTGGCGGCACTGCCGCTGGCCTCCCGCTGGCTGGAGATCCTGCCGCTCGGCGACGTCACCGCCCGGTCGGTCGGCCTGCCGGTGCAGCGCTGCCGCATCCTTCTGGTCCTGTTCGCCGGCCTGCTCACCGCGGCGGCGGCGCTCTTCGTCGGACCCTTGAGCTTCGTCGGCCTGATCGCCCCGCACCTCGCCCGGCTCGCCGGCCTCGGCCGCGCGCTGGAGCAGGGCCTCGGCGCGGTGCTGATCGGCGCCGGCCTGATGGTGGTGTCGGATTGGCTGGCGCGAACCGTCGCCTTCCCGTATCAACTGCCGCTGGGATTGTTCGCCGCGCTGCTTGCCGGCCCCTACCTGATCTGGTTGCTCAGCCGAGCCGGCTCGCGCGCCGGCTAGCCCGTTCTGTTCCCCCGTGCCTATTCCCATTTTCAGTTCCGGAATGAGAAGAGCCATGCTCCGCCGCTTCCTCGCCTACTACCGTCCCTACAAGGGCCTGCTGATTCTCGACATTTCCTGCGCGATCCTGTCGGGACTGCTGGAGCTGGGCTTCCCGATGGCGGTGCGCGCCTTCGTGGACCGGCTACTGCCCACCCAGGATTGGCCGCTGATCGTCGCCGCGACGGCGCTGCTGCTGGCGGTCTACATGGCGAATGGCGGGTTGATGGCCATCGTGACCTATTGGGGCCACAAGCTGGGCGTCAACATCGAGACGGAGATGCGGCGGAAGAGCTTCGACCATCTGCAGAAGCTCTCCTTCAGCTTCTACGACAACAACAAGACCGGCCATCTCGTCGGCCGCGTCACCCGCGACCTGGACGAGATCGGCGAGGTGGCGCACCACGGCCCCGAAGACCTGCTGATCGCGGTGATGACCTTCGTCGGCGCCTTCGCCCTGATGGCGGTGGTGCATCTGCCGCTGGCGCTGATCACCGCCGCCATCGTGCCGGTGATCGCGTGGCTGACCAGCCGCTATGGCGGGCGCATGACCAAGAATTGGCAGTCGCTCTATTCCCGCGTCGGCGACTTCAACGTCCGCATCGAGGAGAATGTCGGCGGCATGCGCGTCGTCCAGGCCTTCACCAACGAGGACCACGAGCGCAAGCTGTTCGCCGAGGACAACGACCGCTACCGCAAGACCAAGCTCGACGCCTACAAGATCATGGCAGCGTCGACGACGCTCAGCTACATGAGCATGCGGCTGATCCTGATCGTCGTCATGCTGACCGGCGCCCATTTCGTCCTGGTGGGGGAACTGACCCAGGGCGGGTTCTTCGCCTTCCTGCTGCTGGTCAACACCTTCTTCCGCCCCATCGAGAAGATCAACGCGGTCATCGAGACCTACCCGCGCGGCATCGCCGGCTTCCGCCGCTACACCGCCCTGCTCGACACCCAGCCCGACATCGCGGACGCTCCCAATGCCGTCCCGGCGCCGCCGCTGAAGGGCGACATCCGCTTCGAAGGCGTGTCCTTCGGCTATGACCCCGCCCGCCCGGTCCTGAAGGGTGTCGACCTTAGCATCAAGGCAGGATCCACCGTCGCCTTCATCGGCCCGTCGGGCGCCGGCAAGACGACGATCTGCTCGCTGCTGCCACGCTTCTACGAGATCGCCGGCGGCAGCATCACCATCGACGGCCTCGACATCCGCAGCATGACGCTGGCCTCGCTGCGCCGGCAGATCGGCATCGTCCAGCAGGACGTCTTCCTGTTCGGCGGCACCATCCGCGAGAACATCGCCTATGGCCGGCTGGGCGCGTCCGACGCCGAGATCGCCGAGGCGGCGCGCCGCGCCCATCTCGACGGGCTGATCGCCTCGCTGCCCGACGGGCTCGACACCATCATCGGCGAGCGTGGCGTGAAGTTGTCGGGCGGCCAGAAGCAGCGGTTGACCATCGCCCGCATGTTCCTGAAGAACCCGCCGATCCTGATCCTGGACGAGGCGACCTCGGCGCTCGACACCCGGACGGAGCGGGAAATCCAGAAATCCCTGATGGAGCTGGCGGAAGGGCGGACGACGCTGATCATCGCCCACCGTCTGGCGACCATCCGCAGCGCCGACGAGGTCTATGTCGTCGGCACCGGAGGCGGGATCCAGCGCATCACCCACGAGGAACTGGCCGCCCACGGCTGAGGGGGCGACGGGGGCGGTGACGGACCGAGGAGACGGGTCGCCGCTCCCCCCCCTTGGGCATTTTCACGGTTTCAGACTCGATGCGTGCTTGTGGATAGCCATCGAACAGGATAGGCCGGGCAGATGGACATCGTCTCAACATCATACCGAAATATCGTATAGTCCGGGACGCAGCCTTCACTTTGGTGTTATGCAGGCTTTACTATCAACCAGACCAACGCTTCCCTTAACATTAGGACAAGGTCTTTGTATGGTACATTGAAATCAGTGACAGAAACGGGTTTCAATGCAACAGATAAACAAGACCGTTTCCTTCACAGCTGGCGGACTGATTCTACTGTTCGTTGCCCTGGCTGCGTTGTTCACCGAGCCGTTCGGCTCCCGCGTGTCGGAGATGCAGGCATTTGTCGTCGGCAACTTCGGCTGGTTCTACGTGCTTGTCGTCGCAGGTTTCCTGCTGTTCGTCCTGTGGCTCTTCTTCAGCCCCTATGGCGCGATCAAGCTGGGGCACGACGATGACGAGCCGGAATTCAGCTATCCCTCCTGGTTCGCCATGCTGTTCAGCGCCGGGATGGGCATCGGGCTGCTGTTCTACGGCGTCGCCGAGCCGATGCTGCATTTCTCCAATCCGCGCGTGGGCGAGGCGGGAACTCCCGACGCTGCGCGCGAGGCGATGAACCTCGCATTCCTGCATTGGGGCCTGCACGCCTGGGCGATCTACATCGTCGTCGGGCTGTCGCTCGGGTATTTCGCCTATCGCCAGGATCTTCCCCTGACCATCCGGTCGGCGCTCTACCCGCTGCTGGGCGACCGCATCCGCGGCTGGCCCGGCCATGTCGTCGACATCATCGCCATCTTCGGCACGCTGTTCGGGATCGCGACCTCGCTGGGGCTCGGCGTCATGCAGATCAACGCCGGCTTCGCCTATCTCGGCCTGCTCGACGTCGGTTTGTCGCAGCAGATCGTGCTGATCGCCGTCATCACGGTGGTGGCCACCGCCTCCGCCGCCAGCGGCGTGGGGCGGGGCATCCGCCGATTGAGCGAACTGAACATGCTGGCGGGCGTGCTGCTGCTGGCCTTCGTCTTCCTGCTGGGTCCGACGGTGTTCCTGCTGTCGACGCTGGTGGAAAGCATCGGCCGTTACCTGTGGACGCTGCCCTACACCAGCTTCCGCACCCTGCCCTATGCCGGGGCGGAGTGGCAGGCGAGCTGGACGATGTTCTATTGGGGCTGGTGGATCTCCTGGGCGCCCTTCGTCGGCATGTTCATCGCCCGTGTGTCGCGCGGCCGCACCATCCGCGAATTCATCGGCGGCGTGCTGTTCGCGCCGGTCGCGCTGACCATGCTGTGGTTCATCGTGTTCGGCGAAACGGCGATCCACATGGAGATGTTCGAAGGCGGCGGCATGGCCGCGGCGGTGGCCGACAGCGTGCCGACCGCGCTGTTCGTCATGCTGGACCGGCTGCCGCTCAGCACCATCACCTCCGCCATCGCCACGCTGATGGTCGTCACCTTCTTCGTCACCTCCGCCGATTCCGGCGCGATGGTCATCGACATCATCGGCTCCGGCGGCGATCAGGATCCGCCGATCGCCACGCGCATCTTCTGGGCACTGCTGTCGGGGGTGGTGGCGGCGGTGCTCCTGCTGGTCGGCGGGCTCCAGGCCCTGCAGACCGCGGCGGTCACCACGGCGCTGCCCTTCGCGCTCGTCATGGTGCTGATGTGCGTCGGTCTCGTCCTCAGCCTGCGCAGCGAGCGGAAAGTCGATCCCGGCAGGCGCACGGCCCGCGTCACGGCAGGCACCCCCGCTCCGGCGGCGGAGACGGCCGACGACGGGGATTGGCGGCAAGGGCTTGCCGCGATGCTGGGCCGCCGGAGCGGACAGGCGGCGGTTCCGCCGGGCGCGGGGGCCGCGCGGCGCAACGTCGCGCGCTTCATCGCCGACGACGTGGTGCCGGCCCTGCGCGACGTCGCGGAGGAGCTGGAACGCAACGGCCGCGTCGTGGAAATCGACGCCAGTTCCTTCAGCGCCGGCATCGCCGTGCTGAGGAACGGCCAGGAGGAGTTCTCCTACGCGATCCGCGCGCGCGCCTATCATCCCATGAGCTTCGCCTTCTCGGGCATCGAGAAGGATGACGAGCCGTGGCAGACGCGGGCCGAGGTCATCCTGCGCGGCGGCCTGCACAAGCAGCTTCCGCAGGAGCGGATGAACCGCCGCGCCATCCGGCATGATTTCGTCCGCGAATACGGCAAATGGGTGGGCTGGTGAGATGACGCTTCCGTCGTCCCGCGAACTCCGCCACGAGCATTTCCGGCAGATCTTCCTCAGCGAACGGTCGCGCCGGGAATCGATCAGGAGCAGCATCGGGACGCCGGTATCGGCCATCTCTTTCGCGGTCTTCGCACTGGGAAACCTGGCGGTGCGTTTCGACGCCTCCCGGCTGTACGAGCCCACCGCCACGGCCATCGCCGTGCTGACCGCGATCAGCGTGCTGGCCCTGCTCGGCGCCGTCCATCAGGTCTTCATGGTGGAATGGCTGTTTGTCCATCACGAACCGCCCCGCCTGACCGATCTGGTCCTGGCGGAGGAGAGCCTGCGCGCCGGCAAAGGGGAGGAGGAGGTGGCGGCCGGCATGATGGATCTGATGACGGCCAGCTACTCCATCGCCTTCGAACAGTATCTGTGGGGCAACACGGTCAGCGCGCGCAGCCGCACCCGGGCCTTGCGGCTGGTGATTCTGTCGCTGACCTTCCTGGCGGCCGGCTTTCTGCTGCTGCCCTTTCATCTGAAGCGCTGAACCCATGCTCTGGCTCGACCGCATCTTGACCCGCCGGCGCATGCAGGACTGTTTCGGTCCGGTGCCGCGCTGGTCGCATTTCCGGCTGCGCCCGGCCTGCCTTCAGCTGTCCCGGCAGGAGCGGGACATGCAGGAACTGCTCAAGCTGGCGGTGGCGCCGCGCCTGACGATGGCCGACGAGGAACTCGCCATTCTCATCGCCCCCGCCGAGCGCCGTGCCATCGAGACGGACTGAGGCATGGACCGGATGGCCCTCAGGCCGCCCGCACATGGCGCAGGAACTCTTCCGCCTGATCGCGAAGCGCCATCGCCTGCCGTCCGAGATCGGCGGCGGCGGCGCGGACCTCCGACGCCATCGTCCCGGTCTCGTGCGCGGACTGCGAGACTTCGCGGATGTTGTCGGTCACCTCCGCCGTGCGGTCGGCGGCGCGCTGGACCGAGCGGGCGATGTCGGCGGTGGTGACGCCCTGGTGATCGGCCGATACGGCGATGCGGCCGACGAGATCGCTGACCGACAGCACGGTGCGGCCGATCCCCTCGATGGCCTCCACGGCATGGCCGGTCACCGCCTGGATTTCCGCCACCTGCCGGGCGATGTCGTCGGTCGCGCGCGCGGTCTGGTTCGCCAGCGTCTTCACCTCTCCGGCCACCACGGCGAAGCCCTTGCCGGCCTCCCCCGCCCTTGCGGCTTCGATGGTCGCGTTCAGCGCCAGCAGGTTGGTCTGGCCGGCGATGTCCTGGATCAGGGTCACCACCTCGCCGATCTTGCCGGCGGCGGCCGCCAGCCCGTCCATCGTCCGATTGGTGTTCGTCACCTCCTCCACCGCGCTGCGGACCATGCGGGCGGACTCTTCCACCTGCCGGCTGACTTCGCCGATGGAGATGCTCAGCTCTTCCGAAGCGCCCGCGACGGTGCGGACGTCGTCGCTCGCCTCGGCGGCGGCGGTGCTGACGGTGTCGGCGCGGACGCTGCCGGTCTCGGCAATGTCGTGCAGGCGCTGGGCATTGGCCTGCAGCTGCGTGGTGGTGGCGCTCAGAACCTCGACGACGCCCAGCAGCGACCCTTCGAAGGACTGTGCCACCGCGTCCATCGCCTTGCGTCGTTCCTGCACCGAGCGGGCGCGCTCCTCCGCCTGGGCTTCGTGCAGCTTGGCGACCTCGATGGCATTGTCCTTGAACACGCTGAGCGCCTTCGCCATGCCGCCGATCTCGTCCTTGCGGCCCAGCGCCGGGATGGCGACCGACAGGTTGCCGCGCGCCAGATCCTCCATGGCGCCGCGGATGCCCGACAGCGGCCGGAACATGCGCCGGGCCAGCAGCAGGCAGCAGACGGCGACCAGCAGGGTCACCGCCCCGCCGATGGTCGCGATCATCGTCTGGGTGTCGCGGATGGTCGCGAAGAACTCCGCTTTGGGAATGCCGACATAGAGCACGCCGACCACGCGCCCGTCCGGCGCCTTGATCGGGTCGTAAGCCGTGTAGAAGGGCGTGCCGAGAATGTCCGCCTGCCCGCGATAGGGCACGCCGCGTCCCAGCACCGCGTCATGGACCGGCCCCTTCGCCAGCGTGGTGCCGACCGCGCGGCTGCCGTCCGGCTTCAGCACATTGGTGGAAACGCGCCGGTCGCCCATGAACAGGGTCGCCGTGCCGCCGACCAGCCGCTTGACCCGATCCACCGGCTCGAAGAAGTCGTTCAGGGCTCGGTCGCCGGCATAGAGCTTGCCGTCACGCAGGTCGAAAGCCTGCCCGTACTGGTTCAGCACGTCCCACGCCACGCGCATGTTGGTTTCCTGCCGTTCCATCGCCACCCTATCGGCATAGCGGGTCAGCAGAAACTCGTTGACACCGAATGTGGCAAAGGCGAGCAACAGCAATCCGCCCCCGCAGAGAAGCACCGTCTTGCCCGCCAACGACAAAGCTTTTATCCTCATACCCAACCCCTGGTTTGATTCGAACACTGAATGTTTGTTTTTGTTTTTTGGCCCTACCCTTAAGGAGAGCCGCAATAGCAAGGGAAAGAGGGAGATGGGTTAAGGAAAAGTTAGAGGAAAGTCCCAATTCCTCTTCGGGTGTTTGCCTCAGTCATACGGATTGATTGGCGGGCGATGACTGTTGCGACAAATTCGTTCACTCACCGCCCCTGCGTATCAACAACATTACGGACTATGACCGACGATGTGCCCGATTTGGTCGCTCGCTGGTTTTCTCGAGACCACGACCCACAACATAGGCTAAAAGGCATATACCTCTAAAACATGGCCCGCTGACGCAGGAACCGCCGACGCATATACGGCCCATATATTCTCGGGCACCACTGCCCCCCATCGAATCTATACGCGGCTCCGGATCATCCTTGCAGGGTCGAATCCCCCGCCCGCCGGCATCACGGCGGATGGGCGGTGCGGCCCTTTTTCCGTTCGACCGGAGCCCTCACCCCATGCTCGACCTTCTGTTCCTGGCGCTGACCGTCGGCTTCTTCGCCGCGGCGGTGGCCTATGTCCACGCCTGCGACCGGCTGTGAGGAGGCGGCGATGATCCTCGATTACGCGCTGGCCGGCCTCGTGACCGGCGGGCTGCTGGCCTATCTGGTCTATGCCCTGATCCACCCCGAACGGTTCTGAGGAGTGCCGTCCCATGACCGTCAACGGCTGGATCCAGATCCTGGTCTTCCTCGCCCTGGTCGTCGCGGTGACGCGGCCACTGGGCGGCTTCATGACGCGCGTCTTCACCGGCGAGCGCACCCTGCTCTCCCCCATCGTCGGACCCGTCGAGCGCGGGCTCTACCGGCTGGCCGGAGTCGATGAGCGCACCGAGCAGCATTGGGTGAGCTACGCCGTGTCGATGCTGCTGTTCAGCGCCGCCGGCATGCTGCTGCTCTACGCCCTGCAACGGCTGCAAGCGGTGCTGCCGCTGAACCCGCAGGGCATGGCGGCGGTACCGGCCGACCTTGCCTTCAACACGGCGGCCAGCTTCACCACCAACACCAACTGGCAGAATTACGGCGGCGAGACCACCATGGGCCATCTGGTCCAGATGGCCGGGCTGACCTTCCACAATTACGTCTCCGCCGCGGTCGGCATCGCGCTGGCCGTTGCGCTGGTCCGCGGCTTCGCCCGCGCCTCCTCCCGGACGGTCGGAAACTTCTGGGTCGATCTGACCCGCGCCACGCTCTACGTCCTGCTGCCGCTCTGCCTCGTCTATGCGCTGTTCCTGGTGTGGCAGGGCGTGCCGCAGACGCTGGCCGGATCGGTGGACGCCACCACGCTGGAGGGGGCGAGGCAGACCATCGCGCTCGGCCCCGTCGCCTCGCAGGAGGCGATCAAGATGCTGGGCACCAACGGCGGCGGCTTCTTCAACGCCAACTCCGCCCACCCCTTCGAGAACCCCAATGCCCTGACCAACCTCGTCCAGATGCTGTCGATCTTCGCGCTGGGCGCCGGGCTGACCAACCTGTTCGGCCGCATGGTCGGCGACGAGCGGCAGGGCTGGGCGATCCTGGCCGCCATGGGCCTTCTCTTCGTCGCCGGCGTCACAATCGCCTATTGGGCGGAGGCGCAGGGCAACCCGGCCTTCGCCGCGCTGGGCATCGATGGCAGCGCCGGCAACATGGAGGGCAAGGAGACCCGCTTCGGCATCGCCGCCTCCGCCCTGTTCGCCACCGTCACCACCGCCGCCTCCTGCGGTGCGGTGAACGCCATGCATGACAGTTTCATGCCCTTGGGCGGCATGGTGCCGATGATCAACATGATGCTGGGCGAGATCATCGTCGGCGGCGTCGGTGCCGGTCTCTACGGCATGCTGCTGTTCGCCATCGTCGCGTTGTTCGTCGCCGGGCTGATGGTGGGCCGCACGCCCGAATATCTGGGCAAGAAGCTGGAGGCGAAGGAGGTCAAGATGACCATGCTCGCCATCCTCTGCCTGCCGCTGATGATGCTGGGCTTCACCGCCGCCGCCGTGGTGCTCGACACCGGCACCGCGTCGATGGCGAATGCCGGCCCGCACGGCTTCTCGGAAGCGCTCTACGCCTATGTCTCGGGTGCCGCCAACAACGGCAGCGCCTTCGGCGGGCTCAGCGGCAACACGCCCTGGTACAACGTCACGCTCGCCATCGCGATGCTGGTCGGCCGCTTCCTGGTCATCGTGCCGATGATGGCGATTGCCGGTTCGCTGGCCGCCAAGACGCGGGCCACCGCATCGGCCGGCACCTTCCCCACCCATGACGGGCTGTTCGTCGGGCTTCTGGTCGGCGTCATCCTGATCGTCGGCGGCCTCACCTTCTTCCCGGCTCTCGCCCTCGGCCCAGTGGTCGAACATCTGGCGATGAGCGCCGGCACCCTCTTCTGATCGGGAACGATCCCATGCACGCCAATAGCAAACGGTCCGGCCGCATACAGGCGAAAACGGCGGCGAGCACGCTGCTGGACCCCGCCATCCTGCTGCCGGCCATCGGCGGTTCGGTCGCCAAGCTCGCCCCGCGCCGGATGATCCGCAACCCGGTGATGTTCTGCGTGGAGGTGGTGGCGGCGCTGACCACCCTGCTGGTCCTGCGCGACGCCGTCACCGGGGCCGGCGTCAGCGGCTTCGCCGTCCAGATCGTCGTCTGGCTGTGGTTCACCCTGGTCTTCGCCAACTTCGCCGAGGCGGTGGCGGAAGGCCGCGGCAAGGCCCAGGCCGCCAGCCTGCGCAAGACCCGGACCGAGACCACCGCGAAGAAGCTGGAGAACGGCACCGTCCGCATGGTCCCCGCCACCGCGCTCAAGACCGGCGACCTTGTGCTGGTGGAGGCCGGCGACATCATCCCGTCCGACGGCGAGGTGGTGGAAGGCGTCGCGTCGGTCAACGAGGCCGCCATCACCGGCGAATCCGCCCCGGTCATCCGCGAGAGCGGCGGCGACCGCTCCGCCGTCACCGGCGGCACCCAGGTGATTTCCGACCACATCAAGGTGCGGATCACCGCCGCTCCCGGCTCGACCTTCCTCGACCGCATGATCTCGCTGGTGGAGGGAGCCCAGCGCCAGAAGACCCCCAACGAGATCGCGCTGAACATCCTGCTGGCCGGGCTGACCATCGTCTTCGTCATCGCGGTGGCGACGATTCCCAGCTTCGCCGCCTATGCCGGCGGCTCGGTCGGCGTGCTGGTTCTGGTGGCGCTGTTCGTCACCCTGATCCCGACCACCATCGGCGCGCTGTTGTCGGCCATCGGCATCGCCGGCATGGATCGGCTGGTGCGCTTCAACGTGCTTGCCATGTCCGGCCGCGCGGTGGAGGCGGCGGGCGACGTCGATACGCTGCTGCTCGACAAGACCGGCACCATCACCCTTGGCAACCGTCAGGCCGCCGAGTTCCTGCCGGTCGCCGGCGTCGGCGAGGAGGAGCTTGCCGACGCCGCCCAGCTCGCCTCGCTCGCTGACGAGACGCCGGAAGGCCGCTCCATCGTCGTGCTGGCGAAGCAGGAGTACGGCATCCGCGCCCGCGCGATGGAAGAGATGCAGGCGACCTTCGTTCCCTTCACCGCCCAGACCCGCATCAGCGGCATCGACACCGGCGGCACGGTGATCCGCAAGGGCGCGGTGGACGCGGTGCTGGCCCATGTCCGCGGCTCCCAACGCATCGCGGTGTCCGGCGGCCGCGGGGTCGCCGCCCTGCACCCCGCCGCCGATCCGGCCGAACGGGAAATTCTCGCTCTCGCCGAACGGGTCGCCAAGTCCGGCGGCACGCCGTTGGCGGTGGCGCGCGACGGTCGGCTGCTCGGCATCATCCACCTGAAGGACATCGTGAAGGGCGGCATCCGCGAGCGCTTCGCCGCCCTGCGCCAGATGGGCATCCGCACGGTGATGATCACCGGCGACAACCCGATGACCGCTGCCGCCATCGCCGCGGAGGCCGGGGTGGACGATTTCCTCGCCCAGGCCACCCCCGAAGCGAAATTGCAGCTGATCCGCGACGAGCAGGCGAAGGGCAAGCTGGTCGCCATGTGCGGCGACGGCACCAACGACGCCCCGGCGCTGGCCCAGGCCGATGTCGGCGTGGCGATGAACACCGGCACGGTGGCGGCGCGCGAGGCCGGCAACATGGTCGATCTCGACAGCGACCCGACCAAGCTGATCGAGATCGTCGAGATCGGCAAGCAACTGCTGATGACACGCGGTGCACTGACCACCTTCTCCATCGCCAACGACGTGGCGAAATATTTCGCCATCATCCCCGCCATGTTCCTCGCCTTCTACCCGCAGCTTCAGGCGTTGAACGTGATGGGGCTGCACAGCCCGGAAAGCGCCATCCTGTCGGCGATCATCTTCAACGCGCTCATCATCGTGACGCTGATTCCGCTGGCCCTGCGCGGCGTGCGCTATCGCGCGGTGGGCGCCGCCTCGCTGCTCCGCCGCAACCTGCTGATCTACGGCCTGGGCGGGCTTGTGGTGCCCTTCATCGGCATCAAGGCCATCGACCTGACCGTCACCGCCCTCGGGCTCGTGTGAGAGGACTTTCCCCATGTTGAAGGAACTGCGCCCCGCCCTGGTGATGACCGCCGCCCTGGCGGTCGTCACCGGCCTCGCCTACCCGCTGGCCGTCACCGGCATCGCCCAGGCCGTCTTCCCGCATCAGGCCAATGGCAGCCTGATCGAGCGGAACGGAACGGTGATCGGCTCCGAACTGATCGGGCAGACTTTCGCCGCCGACCGTTATTTCCACCCGCGCCCGTCCGCCACCGCCGACACCCCCTACAACGCCGCAAGCTCCGGCGGCTCCAACCTCGGCCCGACGAGCAAGGCGCTGGTCGAGCGGGTGCAGGCCGACGCCGAGCGGCTGAAGGCCGAGAATCCCAGCACCCCGGTCCCGGTGGAGCTGGTGACGGCCTCGGGCAGCGGCCTCGACCCCGCCCTGTCGCCGGCCGCCGCCGACTTCCAGGTGCCGCGCGTCGCCAAGGCCCGAGGCCTGTCGGAGGACGCCCTGCGCAAGCTGATCGCCGACACCACCGAGCCGCGCCCGCTGGGCTTTCTGGGCGAGCCGACCGTCAATGTGCTGGCGCTCAATCTAGCCTTGGACAGGGCGGCAACGGCCCGCTAGAGATCCGGCGGAGCGGTGGAGGCGGAACCGGATGACCGACGACCAGGGCGGGCGCAACCAGCGGCCATCGCCGGACGCGCTGCTGCGGCAGGCCGAGCGGGAGGGGCGCGGGCGGCTGAAGATCTTCCTCGGCGCCGCCCCCGGCGTCGGCAAGACCTTCGCCATGCTGCTGACCGCCCAGGCCAAGCGGCGCGACGGTGCCGACCTCGTCGTCGGGGTGGTGGAAACCCATGGCCGCGCCGACACCGAGGCGCTGGTGGCCGGGCTGGAGATCGTCCCCCGCCGCATTGTCCGCCACAAGGGCCATGCGCTGGCCGAAATGGACCTGGACGCCATCCTCGCCCGCCGGCCCAAGATCGTGCTGGTGGACGAGCTGGCCCACACCAACGCCCCCGGCAGCCGCCACGCCAAGCGATACCTCGACGTGCAGGAACTGCTGGACGCCGGCATCGACGTCTATTCCACGCTGAACATCCAGCATGTCGAAAGCCTGAACGACGTCGTCGCCAAGATCACGCGGGTCCGCGTGCGCGAAACCGTGCCGGATTCCGTCATCGACCGCGCTGACGACATCGAGGTCATCGACCTCACGCCGGAGGACCTGATCCAGCGCCTGAAAGAGGGCAAGGTCTATGTCCCCCGCACGGCGGAACAGGCGATCCGCCATTACTTCTCCCCCGGCAACCTGACCGCGCTGCGCGAGCTGGCGCTGCGCCGCACCGCCGACCGGGTGGACGACCAGCTGCTCACCCACATGCAGGCCCACGCCATTTCCGGCCCCTGGGCGGCGGGAGAGCGGCTGCTGGTCTGCATCGACCAGGACGCGAATTGCGGCGCTCTGGTCCGCTATGCCCGCCGGCAGGCGGAGCGGCTGCGCGCCCGCTGGGGCGCCATCCATGTCGAGACCAGCCGCGACCTGCGCCTGAGCGAGGCGGAGCGCGACCGCATCGCCGACACCCTGCGCCTCGTCGAACGGCTGGGCGGGGAGGCGGTGACGATTCCCGGCCGCGATGTCGCCGACGCGGTGGTGGAGTATGCCCGTGCCAACAACATCACGCACCTCGTCATCGCCAAGTCCGGGCGTCCGCGCTGGTCGGAGCTTCTGCACGGATCGGTGGCGCACAGCCTGATCCGCCGGGCCGGCGACATCAGCGTCCATGTCATCGCCGCCGCCAACCCCGGCGCCAATCCCGGCGACACCGTGCCGCCCAAGACGGTGCGCACCGAAACGGACGGCCGATGGTCCTTCCACGGCCTGCCCTATCTGGCCGCCACCGGCTATGTCGCGGCGGCGCTGGGGCTGGGGCATTTGCTGCATCTGGCGCTGGGGCTCAGCAACATCGCGCTGGTCTTCCTGACTGCGGTGCTGGCCAGCGCCGTCACCGGCGGGCTGGGGCCGTCGCTCTATGCCTGCATCGCCAGCGTGCTGTCCTTCAACTATTTCTTCCTGCCGCCGCTCTACACCTTCACGATTTCCGATCCCGAGAACATCGTCGCATTGCTGGTCTTCGCCGTCGTCGCCGCCATCGCCAGCAACCTGACCGCCCGCGTCCGCGCCCAGGCGCTGACCGCACGCCAGCGCGCCAAGACCACCGAGGATCTCTACCGCTTCAGCCGCAAGCTGGCCGGCGTCGTCACCATGGACGACCTGCTGTGGGCCACCGCCTATCAGATCGCGGCGATGCTGAAGGCGCATGTCGTCCTGCTGATGCCCGACGGCGATGGGCAGGCGGACCGCCTGACCGTCCGCGCCGGCTACCCGCCGGAGGATGTGCTGGAGGAGGCCGACCTCGCCGCCGCCATGTGGAGCTGGCAGAACAACAAGCCGGCCGGCCGCGGCGCCGACACGCTGCCCGGCGCCCGCTGGCTGTTCCTGCCGATGCGGACCGGCCGCGGCCCGGTGGCGCTGGTCGGCGTCGATACCGGCGGCGGCGACCGCAGCCGCAAGAGCGGCCTGCTCTCCCCCGACCAGCGCCGGCTGCTCGACGCGCTCGGCGATCAGGCCGCGCTCGCCATCGAGCGGGTGATGCTGGCCGAGGATGTCGACCGCGCCAAGCTGGCGGCGGAGACCGAACGGCTGCGCTCCGCCCTGCTCACCTCCATCTCGCACGACCTGCGCACGCCGCTGGCCTCCATCCTGGGATCGGCAACCAGCCTGACCCGCTACGGCTCCACGCTGGACGAAGCCGGGAGGCTCGATCTCGCCACCAACATCCAGGAGGAGGCGGAACGGCTGAACCGCTTCATCGCCAATCTGCTGGACATGACGCGCCTGGAATCCGGCGCCGTCCGCCCGCGCAGCGGCCCGGTCGACCTGTCGGAACTGGTCGGCAGCGCGCTGGAACGCACCGGCCGCATCCTTGCCGGGCACCATGTGGAGGTGGACCTCGCCCCCGACCTGCCGATGGTCGATCTCGATCCGGTGCTGTTCGAACAGGTGCTGTTCAACCTGCTGGACAATGCCGCCAAATACGCCCCCGCCGGCAGCCGGGTGACGGTGCGGGCCAGACGGCTGGGCGACGCGGTCGAGGTCCGATTGATGGATGAGGGCGACGGCATCCCGCCCGCCGATGTAGACCGCATCTTCGACAAGTTCTACCGTGTGCATGCCCAGGACCGGCAGCGCGCCGGCACCGGGCTGGGGCTGGCGATCTGCCGCGGTTTCGTCGAGGCGATGGGGGGCGCCATCGCCGCCGGCAACCGCAGCGACCGCTCCGGCGCCGTCTTCACCCTGACCATCCCCGCCGCGGCCGACCTGCCGGCCCTGGAGGACAGCAGCTTATGACCCAGCCCTCCGCCCCGCTTCGCGTCCTGGTCGTCGACGACGAGCCGCCGATCCGCCGCTTCCTGCGCACCAGCCTGTCGGCCCAGGGTTATGACATCGTGGAGGCGGAGGACGGCGACGCCGCGCTGAAGGAAATCCGCCGCCGGACGCCGGACCTTCTGGTGCTCGACCTCGGCCTGCCGGGCATCGACGGGCTGGAGGTGATCCGCCGCCTGCGCGGCGCCGACCCCGCCGGTCCCGCCGCCAGCCTGCCGATCATCGTGCTGTCCAGCCGGGTGGACGAGGCCGGCAAGGTGGAGGCGCTCGATCTCGGCGCCGACGACTACGTCACCAAGCCCTTCGGCATGGACGAGCTGCTGGCCCGCATCCGCGCCGCCCTGCGTCACCGGCTGCAACGCCAGGGCGAACGCCCGGTCTTCCGCAGCGGCGACCTGACGGTCGACCTCGTCCGCCGCATCGTCACCGTCCGCGGCGCGGAGGTGAAGCTGTCGCCGCGCGAATACGACCTGCTGCGCCTGCTGGTCGCCCATGCCGGCAAGGTGCTGACCCACCGCATGATCCTGAACGAGGTCTGGGGCGGCGAGACCGACATCCAGTATCTGCGCATCTACATCCGCCAGCTGCGCCAGAAGATCGAAGCCGAACCCGACCGCCCGCAGCATATCCTGACCGAAACCGGCGTCGGCTACCGCCTGCGGGCAGGGGAGTGACCTCCCAACGCCCCTCTCCCCAACCGCCGGAGTCCCCTCTCCCCCCGGGGAGAGGGTTAGGGTGAGGGGGGTGCACCGCAGGATTTCCACAAAGGTCCCGCAACGCATCCCCCTCACCCCGACCCTCTCCCCGGGGGGCTACGGGATGCACACATTTCGCATTTGCGAAAAGACGTGCAGCTTGGCATTGAGGACAGCCCCTCTCCCCTCGCGGGAGAGGGGTTGGGGTGAGGGGGCGCAAATCAGGATCGCACCGGCCTTGCGGCCGCCGCACCCCTCATACCAACCCTTCTCCCGCAAGGGGAGAAGGGCTTTTCACCACCGGTGGTTGCCGTTATTTCGCAGACCCGAGATGTGTGAATGCCATAGCCGGGGGGGGAGAGGGGGAAGCCCCCCTCAAGCCGCCTCGCCCACCGGGGCCGGCTTGGCGGCGCGCAGGATCATGCCGAACAGGTCGCGCGGCTCGTCGGGGTCGGCCAGCATGTCCAGATTCTCATAGAACCCCGTCCCCGCCACCTTGTCGCGGACATAGCGCAGGGCGGAGAAGTCCTCCGTCGCGAATCCCACCGAATCGAACAGCGTGATCTGCCGCGCATCGCGCCGGCCGACCGCCTGCCCGGTCATCACCGTCCACAGCTCCGTCACCGGATGGTCGGGGGCCAGCTGCTGGATCTCGCCCTCGATCCGCGTCTGCGGCGGATATTCCACGAAGATGTCCGACCGCAGCAGGATGTCGCGGTGCAGCTCCGTCTTGCCGGGACAGTCGCCGCCGACCGCGTTGATGTGCACGCCGGCCCCAACCATGTTGTCGGTCAGGATGGTCGCATACTGCTTGTCCGCCGTCACCGTGGTGATGATCTGCGCCCCCTCCACCGCCTCCTCGGTCGAACCGCAGGCGGCGATCTCGAAGCCCTGGTCGCGCAGGTTGCGCACGCATTTCTGCGTCGCCGCCGGATCGATGTCGTAGAGACGCAGTTTGCGGATCCCCAGCAGCGCCTTGAAGGCCATCGCCTGGAACTCCGCCTGCGCCCCGTTGCCGATGATCGCCATGCAGCTCGCATCCTTCGGCGCCAAATGCTTGGCGGCGACGGCGGAGGTGGCGGCGGTGCGCAGCGCCGTCAGGATGGTCATCTCCGTCATCAGCACGGGATAGCCGTTGCCGACATCGGCCAGCACGCCGAAGGCGGTGACGGTCTGGCGCCCTTCGCGCGTGTTCTTCGGATGGCCGTTGACGTATTTGAAGCCATAGGTGCGGCCATCGCTGGTCGGCATCAGCTCGATCACGCCTTCCGCGCTGTGGGAGGCCACCCGCGGCGTCTTGTCGAAGCTCTCCCAGCGGCGGAAATCCTCCTCCACATAGGCGGACAGCTCGGTCAGGAAGCGCTCCACGCCAATGTGCAGGACCAGCTTCATCATGTGATCGACGCTGACGAAGGGAACGAGGTTCAGGTTCGGGATCATGTCATACGCTCCAATCGGTCAGAAGCTGCGGGTCGGGTAGTCGAGGACGCGGCGCCCCATCAGGCTCGCCAGCAACTCCACCATCAGGATCGCGGTGCGCCCGCGCTCGTCCAGGAAGGGGTTCAGCTCCACCAGATCGACGCTGCTGACCATGCCGGTGTCGTGCAGCATCTCCATCACCAGATGCGCCTCGCGGAAGGTCGCCCCGCCGGGAACCGTGGTGCCAACGCCGGGCGCGATGCCGGGATCGAGGAAATCGACATCCAGGCTGACATGCAGCAACCCGTCCGCCTCCACCACCCGCTCCAGAAACGGACGCAGCAGGGAGACGATCCCATGCTCGTCGATCTTCCGCATGTCGTGAACGGTGATGCCGGACGTCTCCAGCGCCCGCCGTTCGGCCGGATCGACGCTGCGGATGCCCATCATGCAGACATTGTGGGGATCGAGCCACGCCGGCGCCGGCGGGAAATAGCCGTCGAAGCCGGCGCGGCCGGTGGCATAGGCCATCGGCACACCATGCAGGTTGCCGCTCTCCGTCGTCTCCAGCGTGTGGAAATCGGGGTGCGCGTCCAGCCACAGCACGAACAGCGGGCGCCCCATCTCGGCGGCGCGCTGCGCCAGGCCGGTCAGGGTGCCGGCGGCAAGGCAGTGGTCGCCGCCCATGAAGATCGGCATGGCGTCCTGCCCGGCGCTCGCCTCGTAGGCCACTTTGGACAGCGCGGCGGTCCAGCCCGCCACCTCCGGCAGCAGCTTCAGCGCGGCGTTGCCGTGCGCCATCGGCCGCTGCGGCACCGGCGCCACGTTGCCGAGGTCGGTGACGCTGTGCCCCAGCTTGGACAGCGCCCGCGCGATCCCGGCTGTGCGGTAGGCGCTCGGCCCCATCTCGCAGCCGAGGCGGCCCGCCCCATCCTGCACCGGCACGCCGACCAGCCGGCACTGCTTCGTCTTTGTCTTTTGGTAGGACATTGTTCGGTCTCTTGCCTGTTCCCCTCACCAGCAAATCACAGGCGCGTGGCGGAACGGACAGGGCAATTTGACAAAAGCGCTCATACAGGCTACCAAACTGAACAGCAAAGCTTACCAATTTGGCGGAGACCGCCGAAAATGACCCTGGACCAGCTCGACGAGAAGCTGATCACCCTGCTGCGCCATGACGGCCGCCGCAGCATTTCCGACCTCGCCATCGAACTCGGCGTGTCGCGGGCGACGGTGCGCGGGCGTATGGAGCGGCTGGAAGCGTCCGGCATCATCATCGGCTACACCGTGATCCTGCGCGCCGACACGGTGGAGGCGCCGGTGCGCGGCATCATGCTGATCGAGGTGGAGGGGCAGGCCACCGACCGCGTCGTGCGCACGCTCAGCGGCTTCCCCGAAATCATGGAAATCCACAGCACCAACGGACGCTGGGACCTGATCGTGGAGCTTTCCGCCGCAAGCCTGCCGGAATTCGATGCGATCCTGCGCCGCATCCGTCTGATCCCCGGCATCACCACCAGCGAGACCAACCTTCTGCTGAACACCCCGCGCAGCACCCGCGCCCGTCTGTAAGGCTTTCCCGATCACGGACAGTCAGCGATTCCAACGGGCTGCGCCATGGAAACGCAGGGCTTCCCGCCATCGCGGGGGTGACGACCGGCGGAAGCCTGTGCCAAAGTCCGGGCGCTTCGCTGACGGCACGGGAGCGGACAGCCGGTGCCGGGCAGCACATTGAATGGAAGGAACAAGCCGATGAAGAAGATCCTTATGGCGCTGGTGCTGGGTGCGCTGGCGACCGGGACCGCCGGCGTCACCATGGACCACCCCGCCGCCGCCAAGGACGCGAAAAAGATCCGCATCGTGTCGGAAGGCTCCTTCGCCCCGTGGAACGGCATGGATTCGTCGGGCAAGCTGGTCGGCTTCGAGATCGACCTCGCCTGGGATCTGTGCAAGCGCATGGCGGCGGAGTGCGAGCTGATCGCCCAGGACTGGGACGGCATGATCCCGTCGCTGCAGCAGGGCAAGATCGACGCCATCATGGCCGGCATGACCATCACGGACGAGCGCAAGAAGGTCATCGCCTTCGCCGGTCCCTACGGCACCGAACAATCGACCTTCGCCGTCATGAAGTCCTCCAAGCTGAACGGTGCCGCCTTCGGTGCCGACAGCATCGACCTCGCCGACGAGGCCGGCAGCAAGGCCGCTCTCGCCAAACTGGCGGAACTGCTGAAGGGCAAGGCCGTGGGCGTGCAGGTTTCGACCATCCAGGTCGATTTCCTGGAAAAGCATCTGCCGGGCGTGACGGTGCGCAGCTACGACAAGATCGACAATGCCGCCATCGACCTGTCCTCCGGCCGGGTGGATGCCATTTTCGGCGACCGCTCTCCCATCGAGGCGATCATCCGCAGCATGGGCAAGGACAGCATGACGCTGGTCGGCCCGACGATGACGCGCGGCGTTCTGGGTGAGGGCATGGGCGTGGGCCTGCGCAAGGCCGATGCCGACCTGAAGGCGCGCTTCGACAAGGCGATTGCCGAGGCCAACAAGGACGGCACCATCGCCAAGCTGAGCCAGCAGCATTTCGGCTACGATGTTTCGGTGAAGTGACGCCGAAGCCGCTCGCACGCCTGTCGCTTGGCCGGGAGCCGCTGCCCCCGGCCGGGTGACGTGCGGCCTGTGCAGCGGTGGCGTCCAATGACGCCGCCTCAGTCCGACCCCGCCATGGCGTCGCGCTCGGCCCGCAGGGCGGCGAGCTTCGCTTCCAGCTTGCCGATCTTGCGGTCGAGCTTGCGGAGGCGCTTGCGCGGCGCCTTGCCGTCCGCTTTCGCCACCGGCACGGCCTGTGTCCCCTGCCTGATTCGCTCGTTGATGGCTGCCTTGGCTGTATCGCTAAGCCGTTTCCAGCCCTTCACCTCGGCCTTGCTGCGGTGGCAGCCCAGGCATGCCCCCTGTCCACCGAAGCGGCAGAGCCCGATGCAGGGATTCCTGGTGTCCTTGGCCGCCGCGCCGTCTTTCGATTTCCTGCCGCCCAACTTGATGATGCTCATCGCCCCTGTCGCATGATCGCTTCCCTGCGAGCACAATGTGCATCGGGATGCCCCTTCGGCAATGGCGGGGCAAGCACCCCAGCCATCCATGCAATGATGGTTCTGCAGCATCAGGTCATTGGATATTGTATGGATTTCCGGAGCATGCCCGCGCGCATCCGGTGCGACAAACCACCGCGGGTATCCGTTACAGAGCAGAGAATGCCGACAATCCGCTTGCCGCAATCCGATCAATAACCCATACAAACCGCATCGCCGAGAGGCCGCCGCTCCATACACCTTGCCGGAATGCGGTGGCCTGACGGTTCCTTCGTGCCAGGTGCCCCATGCCCAGCGATGCGCCGATCCTCACCCGCCGCCCCAACCGCTCTCCCGCCGCGAAAGAGCCGCAGTCTGACTACGCCTCCCACCGCAAGATCCATCCCAAATCGGTGCGGGGGCGATACCGGCAGATGAAGACCGGGCTCGGCGCAGTGCTGCTGGCGCTGTTCGCCCTGCTGCCCTTCCTGCGCTGGGACCGCGGGCCGGGCGTGCCCGATCAGGCAGTGCTGTTCGATCTCGGCAGCCAGCGCTTCTATATCTTCGCGGTCCAGCTGTGGCCGCAACATGTCTATTACATCACCGGAGTGATGATCATCGCCGCCATCGGCCTGTTCCTGGCGACCGCGCTGGGCGGCCGGGTCTGGTGCGGCTTCACCTGCCCGCAGACGGTGTGGACCGACCTGTTCGTCTGGGTGGAACGGCGGGTGGAGGGCGACCGCACCGACCGCATCCGGCTGGACAAGGCCCCCTGGACCGCGCGCTGGCTGGCGAAGAAGGCGGTCAAGCATGCGGCATGGCTGGCGATCTCCGCCGTCACCGGCTTCCTCAGCATCGCCTACCTGACCGACGCGCCGACGCTGGCGGTCGATCTGCTGCGCTTCGACGCCCCGGCGCTGGCCGCCGGCTCCGTCCTGTTCATGGCCGGCTGCACCTATCTGATGGCCGGTTTCATGCGTGAACAGATGTGCTTCTACGTCTGCCCCTGGCCGCGCATCCAGGCGGCCATGCTGGACGAGGACAGCCTGGTCGTCACCTATCAGGACTGGCGCGGCGAGGGCCGTGCGCCCTTGCGCAAGAGCGAGGGGTGGGACACCCGCACCCACAAGGGTTTCGGCGACTGCATCGATTGCGGCCAATGCGTCCAGGTCTGCCCGACCGGCATCGACATCCGCGACGGCATCCAGATGGAATGCATCGGCTGCGGCCTGTGCGTCGACGCCTGCAATGACGTGATGGCGCGCATAGGACGGCCCGGCGACCTGATCCGCTTCGACACCCTGACGGCGCAAGCGGCGAAAGCCACGGCGGTCCCGCCGCCCCGCTTCCGCCTGCTGCGGCCGCGCACCATCGTCTATGGCCTGATGCTGGTGGTTGTCGGCGGCGCGATGACCATCGCCCTGGCGCTGAAGCCCAGCAACGACATCGCCGTGCTGCGCGACCGGGCTCCGCTGTTCGTGGTGCTCAGCGACGGGCGCATCCAGAACGCCTACACCATCAAGATCGCCAACATGTCGCTGGTGGACCGGCAATACCGCCTGACCCTGTCCGGCCTGCCGCAGGCCAGCCTCGCCCTGTCCGGCGAAAGCGGCGAGGCCGGCGAACTGCCCCTCTCGGCCCGTGGCAACGCGGTGGAAACCTACCGCATCCAGGTCCGCGTGCCGCAATCGGCCCTGGCCGGCGCCTCCACCCCGCTCGCATTCACGCTGACGCCCGACCCGGCCGGCGAACCGGTTCGGCACGACAGCGTGTTCCTCGCCCCGTAACCGGCCTATGATGCGGACAATGCCGTAGGGTGCAGGCCAAGGAAACGGTCAGGACAGTCCATGCAATCCGATATCCCGCCCCCGACCGCCGAAGGCTCCGATCCGGCGGAACAGTCCGGCGCCGTCATCTGGAAGCCCGATCTGGCGAACCGCAACAAGCCGGTCTATCTCGCCATCGCCGACGCCATCGCCGACGATGTCCGCAGCGGCCGCTTGGCGGCCGGGCACCGGATGCCGCCGCAACGCGCGCTCGCCGACCGGCTGGGGCTGGACCTGACCACGGTCAGCCGGGCCTATGGCGAGGCGCGGCGCCGGGGGCTTCTCGACGCCCGCGTCGGCCAGAGCACCTTCATCAGCACCCGGGCGGGCCGTACCCCACACATTCCTCTCCCCACCGCCGCCCGGCGCGAATCCACGGCACCGTCTGCGATCATCGACATGACGATGAACCAGCCGCCGCTGCCCGATGCGCCGGAACTGCTGGACCGCGTGCGCCAGGGGTTGGCCCAGGCGATGGAGCGGATCGATCCGCAGTCGCTGCTGCGCTATCCCGACACCGCAACCGCGGCCGGCGGCCTGGAGGAGGATCGCGCGGCGGGCGCGCACTGGCTGTCGCGGCGGCTCGGCGCCATCGACGCCGGCCGGCTCGTCGTCTGCCCCGGCACGCAAAGCGCCCTGCTGGCCTTGCTGAGCATGCTCGCCCGCCCCGGCGACACCGTCTGTACCGAGGCGCTGACCTATCCCGGTTTCAAGGCCATCGCCGGGCAGCTGGGGCTGCGGGTGGTCGGGGTGGCGATGGACGGCAACGGGCTCGATCCCGACGCCCTGCGCGCCGCGGTAGAGACCCATGCGCCGAAGGCGCTCTACTGCACCCCTACCCTGCACAACCCGACGACGGCGACCCTGCCGACGGACCGGCGCGCCGCCATCGCCGCCATCGCCCGCGAACACGGCATTCCGGTCATCGAGGACGACATCTACGGCGTGCTGCCGCAGGATGCGCCGCCGCCCATCGCGGCGCTGGCGCCCGACATCGCCTTCCATGTCACCGGTCTCGCGAAATGCGTGGCGCCGGGCCTGCGCATCACCTATGTCGCCGCACCGGATGCCCGTCAGGCGATGCGGCTGGCCGCCGCCCAGCGGGCGACCATGCTCGGCACCCCGCCAATCCCCGCCGCGGTCGCCACCCGGTGGATCGCCGACGGCACCGCCGACGCCCTTCTCGCCGCCATCCGGGCCGAGGCAACGATCCGCCAGCGCATGGCCCGCGACCTGCTGCCATCCTCCGCGATGACCGCCCATCCGGAGGGCTTCCACCTGTGGCTCGGCCTGCCGCCGGCCTGGACGCGCGGGGAATTCGCCGCCCATCTGCGCAGCCGAGGCATCGCCGCCGCCGTCAGCGACACCTTCCTAATTCCTGGCCATATTCCCGGCCTGACCGCCGCCGGCCCCGCCCCGGAGGCTCTGCGCATCTGCCTTGGCGCCCCGGTCACCCGCGCGGACTGCCGCCACATGCTGGAGATCCTGACCGACACGCTGGAGCAGAGCCCGGCCATGGCCGGCATCGTGATCTGAACGGTGGCGAGGGCGGAAAGGCCCCCTACCTGTCGGTGCAGGAAATGCAAGGATCGACGGAGGCCTGGATGATCGACAGGTCGGCCAGCGGCTGTCCCGCCACCATCGCCTCGATGGCCGGAATGTTCACGAAGGACGGCGTCCGGATCTTCACCCGCGCCGGGGTGGCCCCGCCTTCCGACGCAACATAGTAGAAGGCCTCGCCGCGCGGCGCCTCGGTGCGGATGGTGGCCTCGCCGGTGGGAATCTCCGGCAATCCCTGCGTCGCCCGCAAAGGCCCGGCCGGCAGGGACAGCAGCGCCTCGCGGATCAGGCGGATGCTCTCCACCATCTCCAGCGCCCGCACCACCACACGGGCCAGCACGTCGCCCTCCGGCCGGACGATGCTTTCGAAGCCGAGATCGGCATAGGACAGATAGGGCTGGTCCTTGCGCACGTCGATGTCGAGGCCGGAGGCGCGGGCGACCGGACCGACCACCGCCCATTCCACCGCCTGCTCCCGCGTCAGCCGGCCGACGCCGCGGGTGCGGGCGAGCGCCGTCGGGTTCTCGGTGAAGGTCGGGATGACGATCTCCGCCAGCCCCTTCGACAGGGTGTCGAGCGCCGGCAGATACCGCTTGGGATCGGGGATGTCGCGAAGGACGCCGCCGATGCAGTTCATGCCGTAATTGACCCGGTTGCCGCTGATCGCCTCCAGCGTGTCCATCACCAGCTCGCGAAGCGTGAACACCTCCATGAACAGGGAATGGAAGCCGATGTCCTCCGCCCCCACCCCGGCCCACAGCAGATGGGAGTGCAACCGCTCCAGCTCGGCGATGATGGTGCGGATGTGGGCGGCGCGCTTGGGTATCTCGATCCCGGCGATGGTCTCCGCCGCCATGCAGAAGGTCATGGCATGGGTGTTGGAACAGATGCCGCAGACACGCTCGATCAGGGTGATGACCTCGACCCAATTGCGCTTCTGCGCCAGCAGCTCGATGCCGCGGAAGCTGAAGCCGACCTCGACGGTGGCGCTGTCGATGACTTCGCCGCGGCACTGGACCTTGACCTTGAAGGGTTCCTCCAGCGCCGGGTGATAGGGGCCGAGCGGAAAGCTGTAGGGCATGGCCGGAAACTCCTAGGAACGGGCCGGGTTGGTCGCGAGCGGCGAAACGGGCTTGCGCGCGACCTCCGCCGGGCGGCACATCGCTTCGCGCAGGGTGGCTGTGTCGATGCCGTCGGGCCGGATCAGCGGCACCGGGTTGGGATGGCCGGGAAACTCCACCGCGAACAGGTCGCGGATTTCCCGCTCCGCCCAGGACGCCGCGCGGACGGTCGGCGCCAGCGACGCGAGCGCGCCGTTGCGGGTGCAGGTCTTCACGTTGATGACGCGATGCTCGTCGATGTAGTGGTAGATCACCGTCGATTCGGCGTCCCCGGCATGCGGGATGGCGGTGACGGTGCCGAGCCGGATGCCGAGCTCCGCCATGGCGGCGGCCATCGCCTCCACCTCCAGCAGCGGGGCATCGGCCCACAGGGCGCCGTCGCGCTCGACGACGCTGCGGACGCCGGGGATGGCCTGCAGCGCATCGGCAAGCCGGCGGGGATTGCGGTCAGCGGTCATGATGGGCCTCCTCCACCGGAACGAAGGCGGTGCGCAACTTCTCGCTCGCCGCCCGGCGCCTGCACTCCGGGCAATAGCCGCGCTCGGCCTCCCCCACGCCCCAAAGCGCCTCCATGACCGCATCCGGCAGCGGCACATGGGCGGCACCGCAGCGGGTGCAGGGCTGCAGCCGGATGACGCTTTCCAGCCGCAGCCCGTCGCCGGCCGCGCTGTTCATCGCACCGGGCGCATCGGCCTCCAGGCTGATCGCCCGCGTCGGGCAGTTCTGCGCGCACAACCCGCAGAAGGAGCATTGTCCGATGAAGAAATGCCAGGACACCGATACGCCGGGATCCTGGGTGAAGGTGATGGCCTTCGGCGCGCAGACGAAGGCGCAGGTGCCGCAGGCGGTGCAGCGCGTGGCGTCATGGGCCAGCGCGCCCCGGTAGACCGGCGGCACCTCCGGCATGTCGGCAGGACCCCGGGTGCGCGGGGGGCGCAGCAGGTTGCCGAGGATGGTTTTCAGCATGGCCATGGTGGAGTCCTCCTCAGCGGACCAGCGTCGCGGCCAGGGTGACCGCCGACGCCAGCCCGCCCCAGACCCAGTAAAAGCGGAAGGCCTGAGTCAGCCGCAGCCGCGCCGTGGCGGTCGCCAACAGCGTCACCCCGCCCAGCACCGCGACGCCCGCCGCCAGATAGACCAGCAGGTTGACCAGCGGCCAGGGCGTGGCCGGAATGAAGACCACGGCGAACAGCTCGGTCAGCAGAACCAGCTCGACGGCATGCGACAGCTTGAACAGGGCCAGCGGCGGGCCGCTGTATTCGATATGGCTGTCGGCAACGATCTCATGCTCGGCATTGGCGATGGAGAAGGGGTTCAGCTTCATCCGCGCCGGCAGCGCCAGCAGGAAGGTCAGTGCCGCCAGCAGATGGACAAGACCATAAGGGGCGGCCTGCAGCGCGCTCATCTGGAAGCTTCCGGCCTCCTGTGCCATGGCGATGATGGCGACCAGGAAGGGAAGGTTGTAGGCCAGCGACAGCAGCGCCTCGCGCATCGCCGCGACCTGCCCGTAGATGGAGCGGCTGACATAGCCGGCCAGCACCTCGCACAGGATCGGCACCTCCATCAGGTACAGCAGCAGCACGACGTCGCCCGGCAGCGACGGCGCCGGGTTGCCGGGCAGCGGCACGATGGCAAGCGCAGCCGTCACCGAAGCCAGCGACACCACCGGCAGAGCCAGGAAGATGCCGCGGTTGACGCCGCGGGGGATCACCGTCTCCTTGCCCAGCAGCTTCATGAAGTCGAAGAAGGGCTGGAAGAAGGGCGGTCCCTGCCGCCCCTGCAGCCGCGCCACCAGCTTGCGCATGAACCACAGCTCCAGCCATCCCAGCGGGGCGGCGAGCAGCAGTCCCGGCCAGACGACGAAGGCGACCAGATAGGACCAGACGGCGTTCATGACAGCCTCCCCCGCCGGCTTTCCAGCTGGCTCTTGGTGGCGCCGTCCTCCAGCAGCGTGGCGGCGCGGGCGATGCCGTCGAGGATGGCCTGCGGCCGCGGCGGGCAGCCGGGCACCCAAACATCGACCGGAACGACGCTGTCCAAGGACTCGCTCAGCACCAGCGGACTGCCGGCGAAGACGTTGCCGGATGCCGGGCAGGACCCCAGCGCCACCACCGCCTTCGGATTGGGCACCTGCGCGTAGATGTCGAGGATCGCCTCGCGCGACCGCAGCGTCAGCGTGCCGGAGATCAGCACGATGTCCGCATGCTTGGGCGTGCCGTGCAGCTCGACCCCCAGCTGTTCGGCATCGTAGCGCGGACTCAGCAGCGGCGTGATCTCGATGTCGCAGCCGTTGCAGGACCCGGCATTCAACCGGCAGATCCAGGGCGACCGGCGGCGCGAGATCGCGATGACCCGTTCGATCAGGTTCATTTCACACCTCCTGCCGTTTCAGTCGGCAGTGCGGCAACATGGGGATGCGGCTCGGCCGCAGGACGAAGCCCGTTGGGAGCCAGCCCGAACAGCACCGGGGCGATGGCGAAGGCCAGCAGCACCAGGGCTGCGGCACGCGGCAGGGGCCGCCCCGCGACCGGCGCCTCCACTGGCCCCAGCCACACCCGGTGGATGGCGCGGACATAGCAGAGGAGCGCCATGGCCGACGACGCGTAGAGCACGGCCAGCAGCAGCGGCCCGCCCAACTCCGCCCCCGCCAGATAAAGCCGCCAATGCCCGATGAAGCCCAGCGTCGGCGGAATGCCGATGAAGCCCAGCGCCCCCAGCATGAAGGCGGCGCTGGCCACCGGCAGCGGGGTGGACAGGCCGCGGTCGTCCAGCGTCACCGCCCGGCCGAGATGCCATTCCGCCGCCCCGACCGCGCCGAACAGCACGATCTTGCCCATCGCATGGCCGAGGATGCCGAACCACGCCCCGGCCATGCCGTCCGCCCCGCCGGCCACCAGCCCAAGCAGCAGATAACCCATGTCGTCGATGGAGGAGAAGGCCAGCATCGGCTTCAGCTCCCGCTGGGCCAACGCCAGCAGCGCCGCCCCCAGCAGCGACAGCACCGCCAGCCCGATCCACAGCGGCGCGAAATCCACGAAGATCCACGGCGCTACGTCACGCAGGGCCAGCAGTTCGCAGAAGGCGCCGACATCGACCACCGCGACGATCAGCGCCGTCGTCATCGCCGAAGACGCGCGGGCCACCGCCGGCAGCCAGAAATAGACCGGCACCAGACCAAGCTTCAGCGCCACGCTGACCAGCAGCAACGCCACCGCCAGCCTGTCCCAGGGCGCGGCCGGGCGCACCGCGCCAAGCTGGATCACCGCCAGCGCCGTCCAGCCGCACAGGGCGGCGAGAGCGACCGCGGTCAGATATTGGCGGGCGGCGGCGCGGGCCTCTGCGGTCCCGCCGCTCCACACCATGCCCACCGCCAGGAACTCGGCGGCTGAGGCCAGCAGGGTGGCGGCCCAACCATGGCCGGCCAGCCGGGCGGCGACCGCCAGGGCGACGGTGGCGGCGGCGAAGCGCCACCATCCGCCATTCCCCTGCGGGATCACGCGGGCATAGAGGCCGACGCCGAGCGCGATTGCCAGAAAGAGGGGGATCAGCACCATGTCCATGATGGATGCCTCCGGCTGCGCTCAGACCAGCCACACGCCGGCCAGCGCCGCGACCGCGACGAGACCGATGGCCAGGAGCGGACGATCCTCGAAAGCGGCACCTGACGCGGTCTGCGCCGCACCGGCCACACGGGTCAGGCTGCGCCAGATCCGCAGGTAGGCGGGATCGGGATCGAGCGAATAGACGGGATGGAAGGCGTGTTCGGCAATCTCGGCGAAGTCGACCGCGCCGGGCCGGTCGCCGGCCGGCAGCGGCTCGCCGCCGGAATAGACCGAGACCAGCCCGGGGGCCGGCGCATGGGCCAGCCGGTAGACCAGCAGTCCCAGCATGGCCGATGCCAGCACCACCACGCCGCCGACGGTCATCGCGATGCTGCCGCGGTCGGTCAGGATGCCGAGCCAGCTCATCTGCACCGCCCAGTCGAAACCGAGCGAGCGCACGGCCGGCGCCACCACCGGCACCATCAGCAGCTGCGGCGCCAGCCCGAAGACCAGGCACAGCCCGGCCATGGAACCCATGCCGGCCAGCATGCTGGGCGACGCCTCGTGGATGTGCTTGCCGAGCAGCGCCTTGGACGGCACGCCGTAAAAGGCGTTGACGGTGGCCTTCAGGAAGGAGAAGGCGGTCAGGATGCTGCCGATCCAGCCGACCAGCACCACCAGCAGCAGCCCCTTGTCGAGCGCTGCGCCGAACAGCAGCCATTTGGCGACGAAGCCGTTGGTCAGCGGCACGCCGGCGATGGAGGCGGCGGCGACGATCCACACCTTCGCCGTCCCCGGCATCGCGGTGGCGAGCCCGCCCAACTCCCGCAGGTCGCGGGTGCCGGTGGCGTGCTGTATGGCGCCGGCGCACATGAACAGCGTGCCCTTGAACAGCGCATGGCTCAGGCAATAGAACAGCCCGGCCGCCAGCCCGAGATCGGTGCCGAGCGCCAACCCGACGACTATGTAGCCGAGCTGGCTGACGGTGTGGAAGGCCAGCAGCCGCTTCAGGTCGGTCTGCGCCATGGCGAAGATGACGCCGACCAGGATGGTGACGCAACCGACCGCCAGCAGCGGCACCTCCAGCGCGGCCTGCCACTGCCCATCGCCGATCACATACATGCGGGCGATCAGATAGACGCCTGCCTTGACGTAGCAGGCGGAATGCAGCAGCGCCGACACCGGGGTCGGGGCGTTCATCGCCTCCGGAATCCAGGTGTGCAGCGGGAACATCACCGACTTCGCCATCGCCGCGACGATGAACAGCGCCGCGACGCCGGAGGTGAAGGCGGTGGCGACGGCCGGATCGGTCCAGACCAGCGTGCCGGCGCGGGAATAGACCAGCACCAGCCCGATCAGGAAGCCATAGCCCGCCAGATGGGTGATGACCAGCACCTTGCGGGCGCCGTCGGTCGCCGCCCTCTGCCGGTACCAGAAGCCGACCAGACTGTAGGAACACAGCCCGATCACCTCCCACGCCATATAGGCGCCCAGCATGTCGGCAGCGCTCGCCAGCAGCAGCAGCCCGGCGATGAAGACCAGCATGATCGCGTAGAAGCGCGTCGTGCCCTGCTCTTCATGTTCCATGTAGCGGACGGAGAAAAGCAGGATGGCGGCGCCGATGCCGGTGCCCATCAGCATGAACAGGAGCCCGAGCCCGTCGATGCGCAGAGCGAGGGAGAACGGCCCGTCCCACACCGGCAGCAGCGGGGCCTCCATCGCGATGCCGGCCATGCCGGCCGGCACCAGCGGCAGCGTGGCGAGGAAGGAGGCGAAGACCGCCGCGGTCGCAAGCACGCCCTTGCCGACCGGCGTCAGCAGCCGGGCAAGCAGCAGCTGCAGGACGAAGCCGACAAGCAGAAGAAGAATGGGGAGCGTTACAAAGGTCATGGCTCGCCCCTTTCTCAGCCGCCGGCCAGCGGCGGAAAGATGAAGACGTCGGAATCCGGGGTCAGCGGCGTGTCCAGCCCTTGCAGGCCGCGCACGTCCTGGCCATTGACCAGGACGATGGCGAAGCCGGCCAGTTCACCGTCCTTCATGATCCAGCGGGCGAAATTGGGACCGTATTCGGCGACCAGATCGTTCAGCAGATCGCGGACGGTGGCCGCCGGCCGCTCCCGGATCTCGCTGCGTTTCTTTGTGGCTTCGCGCAGAAGCGCGAAATAGGAGACTTTCATGGCACAGCTGCCTTCCTGCCTCGATCACAGCCGGTCCGCCGCCGCAGGGGCGCGGCGGCGAACCGGTGGGATCAGGCCAGCGCCAGGGCGCTCAGCTTCTCCTTGGTCGGAACGCCTTGGGCGTCCCAGCCGCGGGCACCGTAATAGAGCGGCAGCATTTCCGGCAGGCGGCTGACCGCCCCCTTCGATGCGCCGGTCACGATCGGCTCATTGAGCAGGCGCGGCGGCAGGGTGTCGTCGGCGGCGGTCAGACCGGACTTCAGGTTCCACAGCCGCTCCAGGTTCCAGACCCGTTCGCCGGCTTCGATGAAGCTGTCGCCGGTGTAGGCGAAGCCGGTCAGCGCCGTCATCAGCTCGGCGAATTCCGGCGCACCGATGCCGAAGGTGGTGAACAGGCAGGAGCCGGTCGAATCCAGCGCCGCCGTCAGGTTCTGGAACAGGGCCACCAGTTCGGCCTTGCCGTCGATGCTGTCCTTGTCGACCTTCACCGGCACGCCCAGCACTTCCGGGCTGATGGTATAGCCGCGGACATGGCAGCCGCCGCGGTTGTTGGTGGCATAGTTCAGGCCGATGCCCTGCACCGCGCGCGGGTCATAGGCCGGCATCTCCTGCTTCTTGACGGTCATCGACAGTTCCGGATGGCCGTAGAGGCTCGCCAGCCGGTAGGAGCCCAGCGCCAGCTTCTTGCCGAAGCCCTGGCCGAGACCGGTCAGCCGCACCGCCTCCACCATCGCGTCGGCGTTGCCGAAGTCCAGTTCCAGCCCTTCGGTGTCTTCGAGCGTGATGATACCGCGGTTGAACAGTTCCATCGCACAGGCGACCGTTCCGCCCATGGAGATGGTGTCGAGGCCGTATTCGTTGCAATAATAGTTGGCCTTGATCACCGCATCCAGATCGTCGATCCGGCAGTCCGGACCGAAGCCCCAGGCGGTCTCGTACTCCGGCCCCTCGCCCTCGCCCTTGTATTTGGGGTTGGTGACCTTGGTGGCGCGGCCGCAGGAGATGATGCAGGAGAAGCAGCCCTTCGGCCGCTGCAGCTGGTTGGCCGCCAGCGTTTCGCCGCCCACCTTGTCGGCGGTCGGGAAATGGCCGTCCTGGAAGTTGCCGGTCGGCAGCCCGCCCACCGAATTCAGGATGTTGACCAGCACGTTGGTGCCGTAGAGCCGCAAGCCGGTGCCGCCGACCGGATGCTCCTTGATCATGGTGCTGGCCTTGGCGACCGCGGCCAGGAAGGCCTCCTTGTCGGCGACGGTCACGGCGCCGGTGCCGCGCACCACCACCGCCTTCAGGTTCTTCGATCCCATCACCGCGCCGACGCCGGTGCGGCCGGCGGCGCGCTGCATGTCGTTCATGATCGAGGCGATGTAGGACAGCTTTTCGCCCGCCGGTCCGATGCAGGCGATCTTGGCGTCGGCCGCCGTCTCCTCGTTCAGCGCCTCGGTGGTCTCCGGCACGTCCTTGCCCCACAGGTGTGCGGCGTCGCGGATCTCCACCTTGTCGTCCTGGATCCACAGATAGACCGGCTTGGCCGCGCGGCCTTCCAGGATCAGCATGTCGTAGCCGGCGTATTTCAGCTCCGGCCCCCAGGCCCCGCCGGAGTTCGAGGCGGCGATGGTGCCGGTCAGCGGCCCCTTGGTGACGACGTCGTAGCGCCCGGCCGACGGCGCGAAGGTGCCGGTCATCGGCCCGGAGGCGAAGATCAGCTTGTTCGCCGGCGACAGCGGATCCACCGTGGGATCGACCTCGTCATACATGTACTTCGTGCCCAGCCCGCGGGCGCCGATGTAATCGCGCGCCAGGTCGGGCTTCAGCGCTTCGGTCGTGATCTTGCCGGTGCCGAGATCGACCCGAAGGATTTTTCCAATCCAGCCATGCATGATCAGACCTCCGCGAAGGCGTTCTTGAGCTTGGCGGCGAAGGAGCGCTTGCGCGCCTGCGCCGAGACGGTGTCCTCGACCCATTCGAGCGCGTGGGTGGGGCAGATCGCCGCGCAGGACGGCGCACCGTCGCAGGTGTCGCATTTCAGGATCTGCAGGCCCTGGAAATCCCAGGAGGCGCAGCCGAAGGGGCAGGCCTGGACGCACATCTTGCAGCCGATGCACTTATCTGCATCCAGCTCCACCTGCCCGTTCGCCGGGTTGCGGTGCATGGCCTTGGGCATGCAGACGGCAACGCAGGCGGGATCCTTGCACTGCTGGCACATCATGGGAACGGAGAAGCCTTCGCGCTCCCACGTATAGACATGGATGCGGGAGGCTTTCGGGCGAAAGCTCCCCTCATGCTCCATGGAGCAAGCCAGTTCGCAGTTACGGCATCCGGTGCATTTGTCCGGATGGATCATCAGCATCATGCTCATGGTCGATGACCTCCTCGATACCGTGACGCGGGCGCCGCTTGCGGTGGGCGGCCGTTCTTGCGCGTCCGGCTCTGGGATGCCCCCGGATGGTCCCGCACCCCCCGCACGCAACGCGGACGGCCGCCCCGATGACGGGCGGTCCTATTGCGTCGACAGGGACGGCGCCGACAAGCGGCGCACGGGATGCGCGGGTGGAGTCCGTTGTGGACCGGTCCGGGGACGGTGCCGGTCCGTCAGGACGGATCCCGGCTCAGGGCGGATGGCAGCCGGCGATGACCGGCTCCATCCCGCGGAGGGGAAGGTCGGAGAAGAGAAGACTCTGCGCTGTCTTGTCGTTCATAATCTTGGCCCGCTATGATCGGGGAAACATAGGGCCCGTCTGGCGACTTGGTCTGGAAGGCGGGTCTGGCAATCTTTGGAACAGACATGCCAGCTTTAACACGGCTTTGCATGCTCCGATATGATTTACATCAAAGCGTACACAGCGTTTGCGGTGAAGACTTGATACAATTGGCGGCCGGTCATTCTCGCGAAGTAATTCAGGACGCTGAAGGAAAAGTTACCGATGCATGAACTGTCGCTGTGCGAAAGCATCGTCGCAATGGTGGCGGAAAGCGCCCGCCGTGAGGGATTGCACCGGGTCACCCGCGTGACGGTCGATATCGGCGTGGCCTCCGCCATCGATCCGGACGCCCTGCTGTTCTGCTTTCCCATCGTGACGGAGGGCACGGCCGCGGCGGAGGCGGAGCTCGCCGTCAACCGCATCGCGCTGAAGGCCCGCTGTGCCGGCTGCGGCACCGACTTCTCCCCGGAAACGCTGATCTCCCCCTGCCCCGCCTGCGGTGGCCATGACCGCACCCTCTTGGCCGGCCGCGACATGCGGGTGGTGTCGTTCGAGGGGGAGTGAGGAATCCGGACAAGAAAAAGGCGCGGCCTTTTGAAAGCCGCGCCCCAGGGCACTCAAATTCGAGACGACAGGTTCGAACCCCGCGCGATCAGGCGCGGGACAGCAGGCGGTTCTTCTCCATCGCCACCTGCTCCGTCCGGGCGTTGGCGATCACCGCCTTCTGGAGCTTCTCGAAGGCACGCACCTCCAGCTGCCGGACGCGCTCGCGCGAGACATGGAAGGTCTGGCTCAACTCCTCCAGCGTCAGCGGCTCGTCACGCAGGCGGCGGGCGACCAGGATCCGCCGCTCGCGGTCGTCCAGCACGCCCAGTCCCAGCTTCAGGAACTGCTGGCGCCGACGCCGTTCCTCCGAATCGGCAAGCGTCGTTTCCTGGTCGGGCCGGTCGTCGGCCAGCAGGTCCAGCCATTCGGCGTCGCCGTCTTCCGACAGCCCGACATTCAGCGAACGGTCGTTGCCCAGGCGGCGGTTCATCTCCACCACCTCTGCCTTCGACACGTTCAGCTCGGTCGCGATGCTCTCCACCGCGTCCGGCGACAGGTCGCCGCTCTCCAGTTCCTGCATCCGCGCCTTCAGGCGGCGCAGGCTGAAGAACAGCTTCTTCTGGCCGGCCGTGGTGCCGATCTTCACCAGCGACCAGTTGTGCAGGACATATTCCTGGATCGCCGCACGCACCCACCAGGACGCATAGGTGGCGAAGCGGAAGCCCTTGGAAGGATCGAACTTCTGCGCCGCCTGCATCACGCCCACATTGCCTTCCGCCACCAGATCGGCCAGCGGCAGGCCATAGCCGAGATAGCCGCGGGCCATCTTGACGACGAGCCGCAGATGGCTGCCGACCAGCTGGTCGAGTGCCGCCGGGTCCTGGTGGTCGTGCCAGCGGACGGTCAGCTCATGCTCCCGCTCGGGTGTCAGGTACTGGTACTTGCGGGCATCCTGCAGATAGAGCTGCATCGGTTCGGCGGTACGGGGTTCTGCTGCACGGGGTTGGGTGGCGCGGGTTTGAACGGTATGGGTCTCGGCGTCTCGCTGCATGGTGTCTCTGTCTCTCCCAGCCGACGGAAACGGCGCCACAGGGGATTGCCCCCCGCGCCGTCCGGGTCGGTCCTGTTGACGTTGGGTTTGTTTGTTTATTGCGTTGCCGGCATTCGACGCTGCCGGACGGCGTGCACCGGGGCGGTGCCGGATCGTGAAGGGGTCCTCTCCAGCCCCGCGGGCAGCGCCGCGACCGGGGAAGGATCGCGGCAGCCGGCACGCCACGGGGCCGGAGAGGAGAGGCAGGGCCACGCCGTTCAGCGCAGCCGAACCGAAGGGAACGGATCGATCACAAAAGAGGAAACCATCCTGCAGGGGCCGGCGCGTTCAACGGCGCAACGAACTCTATATAGGAATTTCGGCAACGGATTAAAGGGGCGCCCAGGCGAATTTTCCTGGCACCTTATCTTACGCTTTGACCCGCGTCTGATTTGGCGGGAACTTCGCCTGAAATAGGACGACGCTTCGCCGGTTTCAAGCCCATCGCTCTGGCACCATGCCTCCACATGGCGCCACAGGAACTTCATTCGAATTTCGAATCATTTTCATGAATCATCACAAGATATCCCGCATCATTCCGGCAAAAAATCCACACACACCCCATTTTGTATAGAAATTAAATGTATAGTCTGCGATTTTTCTCTTTGTGTTATTTTTCGGATGTCACTTGCAGTCTTACATCTTCTGCGCATACGGTCGGTTCATTTCCAGCATCCACCGACCCGAGGCTAGAGCCGACATGCTTGAAGACATCGTCATCGATACTCCTGTCGACCGGCCGCACTCCTCCGGACAAGGGTCCGGGCGTGCGTCGTCCCAGCCTCTGCGCGTCGCGGTGTTGTGGAAGACGCCGAATCTCGGCCTGTATTCGAACGCCGCATTCGACGACCTGTACAACGGCATCGGCCACAACAACGGCAACCTCGCCTTCGTGCATTCGATCTGCAGCCACATCACCAATCCGGTGAAGCATTTCAGCTGGGGATCCTCGGCCGAGACGCTGCGGAACAATGCCGACATCATCGTCATCCCCTGCGCCAACCAGCTGGGCCGCCACACCGATTACGGGCAGATGGCGGAGAATCTGGAAAAGTCGGGCCTGCCGATCGTCGCCATTGGCCTCGGCGCCCAGGCGAACAGCTATGACCACGACATCGAACTCAGCCCCGGCACGCTGCGCTGGGCCCAGGTGATCGCGGCGTCGAACCCGTCCTCGGCGGCCTCGCCCAACATCTACACCCGCGGCGCCTACACCACCGCGCAGTTGGACAAGCTCGGCATCACCGGCTCCCTGCCGGGCGGCTGCCCGTCGCATTTCCTGAACCAGGCGCCGGGGCTGGGGCGGAAGATCCACGCGCACTGGTCGGCTCTCGACCTGCCGCGCTCGATCACGGTGGCCGGCGGCCATCAGGCCTGGGGCAAGACGCGGGAGATCGAACACCAGCTGATCGCCCTGATGATGGACCCCATCGCGCCGGGCCAGTACATCGTCCAGTCGATGGGCGAGATGATCAAGGCCTCGCGCGGCCTGTTCGACGGCATCGACGCCCATGCGCTGAAGGAAATCCACCGCCACACCGTGCCGCATTACTCCTTCGAGGAGTTCAAGGCCTGGTGCCGCAATTACATGCGCTCCTACTATGACGTGCCGGCCTGGATGGACACCCTGCGCCAGCAGGATCTGACCATCGGCTGCCGCTATCACGGCGTCGCCCTGGCGATCCAGGCCGAACGGATGGGGCTGACGGTGACCATCGATTCCCGCACGCGCGAGTTGTGCGAAAACACCGGCGTTCCCTATGCCGATGCCGCCGACCTGACGGCGCCGCTGACCCGCAACCGGCTGAAGTCATTGATCGCCTTCGATCCCGACGCCTACGATCACCACCGCGCGGAGTCGGCCACCCGCTACCTGGACTTCCTGGTCGCCAACCGGCTGCAGCCGGCCCCCTTCCTGAAGTCCATCGCCGCCGGCAAGTGACGCCGGCCATGCGCAGTCGGACCGCGGCGCTCGCACTGTCCCTGGGCATCGTCCTGGTGTCCGGGACGGCGGGAGCGCAGGCGCTGACGGTCAGAAAGGCCGGGGAGCCGGAAGCGGTCACCTCCTGGCAGCGCGACGCCTGCGCGCAGAGCGACGCGCCGGACACCCCGGCGCGCGCCTTCCGCGATGCCGACGGCACCGTGCATCTGATCGCCTCGCACTCCACCGCGCGGGCACTCACCGGCCCGTCACTGAATGACGTGCGCCCCAACTGCGTCATCATCTTCCAGGGCCACGGCCAGGACGATCCCCGCCTGCACGACGACCGCAGCTGGATCTCATCCTTCTACACGCTGGACGGCAGCACGGTGTTCGCGCTGGTCAGCAACGAGTTCCATGCCCAGAAACGGCGGGCGCTCTGCCCGTCCGGCGACTATATGCGCTGCTGGCGCAACAGCATCACCGCGGCGGTCTCCACCGACGGCGGGGCGAGCTTCCGGCTGAGCACCGCGCCGCCCGGCCACACCGTCGCGACGCTGCCCTATCCCTACAGCGGCGACGCCGGCAAGCGCACCGGCTATTTCGCGCCCAGCAACATCGTCCGCCATGGCGATCACTGGTACGCCTTCCTGTGGGCCGAACGCTTCGGCGCGCAGAAGCGCGGCGCCTGCCTGATGCGGACCGACAGTCTCGCCGATCCGCAATCCTGGCGCGGCTGGGACGGGAAGTCCTTCGCGGTCCGCTTCGTCCGCGACGGACAAGCCGCGGATTCGCCGGAAGCCCATCTCTGCGCCCCGGTGGCGCCCGACACACTGCAAGGCACCGTGCGCAGCATCGTCCGCCACCGGGCGAGCGGCCAGTTCATCGCCACGCTGGCGATGACCCGCGACGGACAGACCGGCATGTGGACGACGACATCGCCGGACCTGCTCACCTGGTCGAAGCCGGAGCTGCTGTGGGCCGCGCCGCTGCTGTTCCGCTACGGCTGCGGCGATGCCGCCGCCTTCGACTATCCCGCCCTTCTCGACCCCGGCAGCGAGAGCCGCAATTTCGAGGATGTCGGCGGAACCGCCTACCTCTACATGACGCGGCTGAACCTGACCGGGTGCAAGATCACCTGGAACCGCGACCTCGTCCGCATGCCGGTGGAGATCGCTCCCCAAAAACGCTGACGGCCTGCATCCCGGGGAACTCCCGGAATGCAGGCCGTGGAAGAACCGATCAGCGCGCCAGCCAGCCGCCGTCGACCGGCAGGATGGTGCCGTGGATGTAGTCGGCCGCGTCGGAGGCCAGGAACACCGCCGGGCCGCCGATGTCGGACGGCACGCTCCAGCGGCCGGCCGGGATGCGGCCGAGGATCTCGGCGTTCCGCTTCTCGTCGGCGCGCAGGGCGGCGGTGTTGTTGGTGGCGACGTAGCCCGGCGCGATGGCGTTCACGTTGATGCCCTTGCCCGCCCATTCGCAGGCCAGCAGCTTGGTGATGCCGGCGACGCCGCTCTTCGACGCGGTGTAGGAGGGCACGCGGATGCCGCCCTGGAAGGACAGCATGGACGCGATGTTGACGATCTTGCCCTTGCGCCCGTTGTCGATGGCATAGCGCCCGAAGGCCTGGCAGAGGAAGAACACCGTCTTGATGTTGATGTTCATCACCAGATCCCAGTCGGCCTCGGTGAAGTCCACCGCGTCGGCACGACGGATCAGGCCGGCATTGTTGACCAGGATGTCCAGCTTGCCGAAGGTGCCGACCGTTTCCTCGACCAGCCCCTGGACCGGGGCGATGCTGGTCAGGTCGGCATGGATGCCGTGGAACTTGCGGCCGGCGGCCTCGACGAGGCCCTTGGTCTCGTCCAGCGAGACGACGTCGACGGCGGCGATGTCGGCGCCGGCCTGGGCCAGGGCCAGGGCGATGCCCTGGCCGATGCCGGTGTTGGCCCCGGTAACGAGGGCCACCTTGCCGGTCAGATCGAAAGGCTTGGTCATGTGTCGCGTCTCCGTTAGCGCATCGAGGCCAGGGAAACCTGGTCCATGTCGTCGAAGGTCTGGTTGTCGCCGCCCATCGCCCAGATGAACGAGTAGCTGTGGGTGCCGACGCCGCAATGGATCGACCAGGAGGGCGAGATCACCGCCTGCTCGTTGGCGACCACGATGTGGCGCGTCTCGGTCGGCTCGCCCATGAAGTGGAACAGCCGCGCGCTGTCCGGCAGGTCGAAGTAGAAATAGAACTCACAGCGGCGCTCGTGGGTGTGGCACGGCATGCTGTTCCACATGTTGCCGTTTTCCAGCACGGTCAGGCCCATGACCAGCTGGGCGGTGCGCACCACGTCCGGGTGGATCATCTGGTAGATGACGCGCTTGTTGCCGGTGGCGGTCTCGCCCAGCGGGCGCTGCTTGGCCTGGGCGGCGGAGATCTTCATGGTCTCGAACCGGGCATGGGCCGGGGTGCTGACCAGATAGAACTTGGCCGGATTGGCGCTGTCCAGGCTTTCGAAGCGGATGTCGACGCTGCCCATCGCGACATAGAGGGCGTCGCGGGTCTCCAGATCGTAGACGGTCCCGTCGACCGTCACGCGGCCGGCGCCGCCGACGTTGAACAGGCCGAGCTCGCGGCGCTCCAGGAAGGTGTCGGACCCGATCTCCTTGGTCGCCACCAGGGCAAGCGGGGCGGAAACCGGCATGGCGCCACCGGCGACGACGCGGTCGACGTGGCTGTAGGTCAGGACGATGTCGTCGGCCTGGAAGATCCCGTCGATCAGGTAGCGGTCGCGCAGGGTCTCAGTGTCGTAGCCGCGCGCGTCGGCGGGATGGGTGTCGTACCGGGTGGTGATCTTCATGATGGCGTTCCTCTGAAGGCGGGCATTCGGTGGCAAGCTGTCCCGGCGGCGGCGGGGCGCTGCCGGGACCGCGTTGAAGCTTTATTCGGCGGCGACGGCCTGCGCCGGCTGAGCGGCCTTGGCGGCTTCGGCGGCCTGGTAGCGGGGCGACAGCACGCCGAAGCGGCGGGCCCACCAGGCGGTCAACGGCGGCGTCAGCAGGGCGGTGACGACCACGCTGGTGGCGACCAGGGCCGTGGCGGCCGGAGCGGACGGGGCGAAGGACGGCTCGATCGAGGCGATGATCGGCGGGACGGTGACGGCCGCACCGGCGGTGGAGGCGGCACCGATGCCGGCCGTGCCGTTGCCCTTGGCCAGGAAGATGTCGGCCAGGACCAGCGTCGTGCCGGTGACGACGATCACGGCGAGACCCAGGACGATGCCCAGCAGGCCGGTGTTCAGGATCGTCGTGAAGTTCAGGTTGTTGCCCAGAGCAAAGGCGAAGAAGGGAACCATGACGCCCACGCCCTGGGTGAAGAAGGCACGCAGATCCTTGTCCAGGTTGCCCAGCGCGAAGCCGATGACGAAGGGCAGCAGGGCGCCGACCATGGTCTGCCACGGGAAGACGGCCAGACCGGCGATGCCCAGCGTGACCATGGTCATGAAGGGGCCGGATTCCAGGCACATCAGGCAGAAGGCGCCGGCTTCCTCCTTGGTGCCGTACTGCTGCATCAGCGCCATATACATGCCGCCGTTGGTGTCGTTCATCGCGGCGATGATCGCCAGAACCGACAGGCCGGTGAGGAAGCCCGAAGAGATGCCCTCGGTCGGGATGAACCAGGAAGCGACGACGCCGGCCAGCGCCGCGGTGATGATCTTCACCGAAACCAGGACGCCGCTCTTGCGCAGGACCAACGGGGTGGCCTTCAGGCTGATGCTGGCGCCGATGCAGAAGAACCAGACCGACAGGATCGGCAGCGTGCCGGTGATCAGCCCGTTGGTGAAGGAGCCGAAGAACTTGCCGGTGTTCGGGGCGAAGGTGTTCAGGCAGGCACCCAGGAACAGGGGAACGATCATCATTCCGCCGGGGATGCTGTCTATGCGCTTCTTGATGTTCATGACGCTAGGCTCCTGAAATGCCCGCTCTGGGTTTGCGCCGGGAGCGCGCGGCCGGCTGGCCGCGTTGTGTTCGTGTGTACTAGTATACTAGTGTGCAGCGCTGCGAAAGGCCTTGATATGGATCAATTCGGAATTTTCGCAGGAACACGGGCAAAGGCAGGGGCGACAGGAGCGCGGAAGGGGCTGCGGCCGCGCTCCTCAGGCGTCGCGAACGGTCAGGCCAGCAACTCCGCCAGTTCCACCCCGCACTCCCGGCCCAGGCTGTCCAGCATCGCCAGGGTGGCGCCGTCGAGCGGGATGCCGTCGGCCAGCCGCTGCCCGCGGGTGCGGCTTTCCGGCTCGCCCGGCATCTGGATGGCGTCGGCGCCGGGTGCGGTGGGCGTGTCGCGGATATAGGCGACCAGATCGTCGAGATCCGCGGCCCACTGGGCATTGCCGCCGCGTGCCGGGTCGAAGACGATGGCGAACATGTTGTTCATCACCCGGCCGGAATCCTGGTGCGCCGGCGTGCCGGGCATCGCCGACGCCAGCGCCCCGGCCAGCACGTCGCACATCAGCGACAGGCCGAACCCCTTGTGGCCGCCCAGCGGCAGCAGCGCGCCGGACGGATCCTGGAACATCACGCCGGGATCGCGCGTGGCCTCGCCATGTGAATCGAGCAGCAGGCCCGGCGCCATCTCCTGCCCCTTGCCCATGGCGACCCGGCATTTGCCGACGGCCACGGCGCTGGTGGCGAAATCCAGGATCAGGGCCGGGGTCGCCTGCGTGGCCGGAATCGCGATGCAGATCGGGTTGGTGCCCAGCCGTGGCCGGGTGCCGTCATGCGGCGCCACCGCCGGGCGGGTGACGACATTGACGAAGGCCATGGCGACGAGGCCCGCATCGCTGCATTGCTCGCCATAGGAGCCGACGCGGCCGATGTGATGGCTGTCGCGCAGGGACAGCACCGCCAGCCCGTCCCGCCGCGCCCGCTGGATGGCGAGGTCCGTCGCCTCCCGCGCGATCACCTGACCATAGCCGCTGCCGCCGGAAACCGACAGGAAGGGACCCGACTCGCCGATCACGGTGGCGTGCTGGTTGGGACGCAGCAGCCCGGCGACGATGGCCGGCATATACATGGCGAGCATGCCGACGCCGTGGCTGTCATGCCCGCGGAGGTTCGCCTCGACCAGATGGTCGGCGACCACCCGCGCCTCACCCTCTTCGCTGCCGGCCGCCCGCAGCAGGCGGCGCACGGCCTCGGCCAGCCTGTCGGCCTGTACAGGCCGGATGCTGGTGCCATAGACGCCGGCATTGAAGGATGCCGCCGCGGCGAAGGGATCCTTTGGAGTCTCAGTCATCATCTGCCTTCCCGACGGGCGACCGCCGCCACCGGGCGACGGCCCCATTTCAGGTCCCTATTTGGTCCCGGCCGTACAACCGGAACAAGGGCGGAAATGGGAGGGCAGAAATCGCCGAGGAGACGGCTCCCGGCGACCTGCACCGCCGGGAGCCGGTGACCATCAGGTCAGGCCGCGTTGACTTCGGCCACGAAGCGGCGGACCTCGTCCTTCAGACGCTCCGACTGCTCCGACACGCTTTCCACGCTGGTGGACACCAGGCGCATCCGCTCGCTGGTCGTGGTCATGGTCGCCGAGAGCGAACCGACGCTGCTGGTGACCTGACGGGAGTTGTCGGCGGCGGTGCGGGCGTTGGCGAAGATCTGGTGGGTTGCCGCCTCCTGCTGCTGCACGGCCGACGCCACTTCGCCGTTCAGGGCGCTGAGGTTGGTGATCAGGCTGGCGATGCCCTCGATGGCGCCGATGGCGTTGGCGGTCGCGGCGCGGATCGCCCCCACCTGCGACTGGATGTCCTCTGTCGCCTTGGCGGTCTGGGTGGCGAGGCTCTTCACCTCACTCGCCACGACGGCGAAGCCCTTGCCGGCCTCGCCGGCACGCGCCGCTTCGATGGTGGCGTTCAGAGCCAGCAGGTTGGTCTGGCCGGCGATGGAGTTGATCAGCTCTACCACCGCGCCGATCTGCTCGGCGGCCGAAGCGAGGCCGGTGACGATGCCGGTGGTGTTGGAGGTCTCGGTCACCGCACGCGACGCGGTCTGGGCGGCGCTTTCCACCTGACGGCTGATGGCGGCGATGGAGCCGCGCAGCTCCTCGCTGGCCTGGGCGGCAGACTCGACGCTGTCGGATGCGCCCTGGGCGGCACCGGCGGCGGCATGCGCCTGATCGGTGGTGCTGGCGGCGTCGTTGCTGAGCGCCGCGGTGCGCTCGTGCAGGGCGACGGTGGTGGTGCTGAGCGTCGCCACGACCTCGTCCATCGCACGGGCAAACTCGGCGGCGCGGGCGGACAGCCGCTCGCGCTGGATGTCGCGGGCGGCACGGTCCAGTTCGGCGCGCTGGCTCTCGTCGCGGGCGGTCTGCAGGGTGGTGGCGAGGCCGGCCACGGCACGGGCCATGTCGCCGATCTCGTCCGGACGGTCGGCATGGGGAACGGTGACGGTCAGGTCGCCGGCGCCGATACGGCCCAGCACGTCGCGGATCGCCAGCAGCGGACGCGACATGCCACGCGAGACCCAGATGCCGATGCCGACGCTGATCGCCAGCAGCAGCAGGGTGACGCCCAGTTCACGCAGGGCGCGGGCCTGGAACTCCGCATCGACGTCGTCGGTGTAGAGACCGGTGCCGATCATCCACTGCCAGGGCTGGTAGCCGGTGGCATAGGCGATCTTCGGCGACGGATCGGCGGTGTCGGTGCGCTTGTGGCGGAAGGCGACGAAGCCGCCGCCGGCCTTGGCCGCGTCCGTCATCTGCAGGTTGAAGGGAACGCCGTCGGGATCCTTCAAATTCAGCAGGTTCTTGCCCTCGACCTGCGGGCGCAGGCCGTGGACCAGGCTGACGCCGGAATAGTCATAGACGAAGAAATACTCGCCGTTGCCATAGCGCATGGCGCGCACGGCGTTGCGGGCAAGCTCCTGCGCTTCCGCACGCTTCAGCTTGCCGGCCTTCTCCTGTTCCCCATACAGCGCGACCACCGAGGAGGCGGCGTCGACCATCTCCTTGACCTTGGCCTTGCGCTGTTCGATCAGGTTCGTGCGCATTCCCGTCAGGTGGACGGAGGCGGCGGCGAGCGTGCTGAGCAACGCCACACCGAACACCAGCAGCATCAGCCGTGTACCAATCTTGAGCTTCATCACGCCCTTCTCCTCAGTCCTGATCCACGCGGCACCGCATGGCATCCACGCATCGTTCGATCTGGTTGGTCGGTTTGTCGGTCGGTTGGTCGTCTTCGGTCAGGCGGCGCATCCGGCCAGCCTTTCCAGCTGGTCGCAGCGCCACCGCCCCGGCCCGCCCGGCGGGGCGGACAGACGGGTGAAGGCCACGACTTCGCAATTCTCCAGCTCCACCCCCGGCCGGCCGGCCAGACGGTGCAGCAGGATGCGGCCGATGCCCTTGCTGCCGACCAGCAGCGGCCGGCGGGCCAGCAGGTCGGCGGCGGGGTCGACGAGTTCCTCCACGCCGTCGAGGACGCGCGCGGCGAACGCGCCCTCGCTCTCGCCGCCCGGCGGGGTCTCGCCGACGGCGAACCAGGGGCGGGTCAGGTCGATCGGCAGCCCGTTCCACTCCCCCAGCCGGCGCTCGCGCAACCAGTCGCGGGAGAGAAGCGGGACGCCCAGCGCCTCGGCGAACAGGGCGCCGGTGACCGCGGTGCGCTGCAGTGGCCCGGCGATCACCAGGCCGCAGTCGTGCCCCTGGGCGCGGAATCGCTCCGCAGCCCGGCGAGCCTGCTCAATGCCTTGTTCGGTCAGCGCGATGTCGCGGTCGCCGCCGCAGCGCACGCCACGGCGGTTGTCCTCGGTCTGGCCGTGGCGCACGAAATGGAAGCGGTCGGTCATCGCCGGGCCCCTCAGCGGAACAGGATGCGGTCGGCGCCCGCGGTCCAGCCGATGGTGCTTTCCGCCGGCAAGCCATGGGGAGTCGCGATCCAGCGGCGCAGGGTGTCGATGTGCAGCGGATCGCTCAGCGTCGGGGTATGGCCGACGTCCGGCACATGGACGACGCTGACCCGCGGCTTCTCCATCATCCGCGCGATGGTCGACTCTTGCAGGGCGTCGCTCATCATGCCGTGGACTAGCAGCACCGGGCAGGATACCCGCTGCCAGTCGTCCCACTGGTCATGGTCCTGGGCGGCGCCGTCGCGGTAGCATTGCAGCGCGCGGATGTCGTGGCGGTAGACGCGGCCGCCATTCTCCTCCGACCAGCGGGTCTGGTGGAAGCTGTTGTGCAGAAGCACGGTATCGTCCACCGGCCCGTCGTTCTTCTGGGCGGCGCCGGTGCGGTGGAACAGCTGCGCCGGATGGCGGAAGACATAGTGGCGGGCGACCGATTCGGCGCGGCGGCGGCGACGCTCGTTCGGGATGAAGGGGCCGATGTCGTTGAGGATCAGCCCGTCGACCAGCTCCGGCGCCTCGGCCGCCACCCGCATGGCGACATTGCCGCCGAGCGAGGAGCCGAGCAGCGTGACCGACCCCAGCCGCTTGTGCCGGATCAGCGCCAGCACCTGGGCGACATTGGCGTCGAAGCTGTAGTCGGACTGGTCCGCCAGCCAGCCGCTGCGGCCGCGCCCCGCCCAGTCCAGGCACAGGACATGGTAATGGCGCGACAGGGCACGGGCGACATAGTCGAAGCGCCGGGCCGAGTTGGCGATGCCGCCGAGGCAGATCAGCGCCGGATTCTGCGGGCTGCCCCATTCCGTATAGGCGAGTCGGATGCTGTAGTCGCTGCGCAACCGCTCCACCGTGCCGGGCTGCAGCGCGGCGCTGTGGGTGTAGTCGAAATGGCGGAGCGTGTGGCCGGCGCCGATCAGCGGCTCGATCACCCGCATGATCGTGTCATAGGTCTTCCAGTTGATCTCTTCGACCGATCCGATGCCGAGCGCATCAAGCGTGGCGCGCAGCGCCTCCATCGCGCGGCCATGGCGGCCATCGGCGGGAAGGGGCTTGCTGCCGCAGGACGGCAGGGCCGGCATGGTGCAAAGCGGCTCCACGAGCATCTGGTCAGGCATGGGCGTCTTCGCCTCCTTGATCGATGGGTGGGGGGTCGATGGGTGGGGAATCGATGAATGCGGCAATGTCAGCGGGCGTGCGGTGGTCATGGGGCGGCGCCCTCCCCGGCTGTCCGTGATGCGGGGGATGCCGCCGGGGCCAGCAGGAACACCGCGCAGAAGGCCGTGCCGCACAGCATGCCCAGCACTCCCAGCGCAACCAGCGCCGCGTGAGTCCCGAAACGGTCGGCGACGGCGGCGGCCAACAGCGGGCCGGCCACCGACCCGCCCCGCTCCAGCAGGCGGTAGACGGCGAAGACGCTGGACTCGCCCATGCGGGCGCATTCCCTACGGCAGACCTCCGGCACCAGGGCGAGCTGGGTGGCGTTGTTCAGGGCGTGGGCGACGCCCAGTGCCGCGATGCCGGCCAGGATGCCGGGAACGCCTGGGTCCTGAAGGATCGCCAGCGTGCCGGCCCCGCCGACCAGCCCGCCGATCCCGGCGAACAGGGCGTGGCGGCCGGTGCGGTCGGCCAGCCGCGACACCCAGGGTCCGAAAAGCACGATGATCAGCCCATAGGTCATCATCAGCCGGCCGATCCCCGCCGGCGTCTCGCCCGCCGCATGGAGGGAGACCGGGACCAGATAGAAGAGGTAGCCGGTCAGCATCAGCTTCGTCGGCACCGACGAGAACAGCAGCAGGGCGACGAAGCGCGGGTTGGCGAGCAGGCCTTTGACTTCGCCCAGGCGGAAGCCGCGATTCCGTGCCCGCTCCGCCCGGTCGGCCGGCAGCAGGGTTGCGGCGGCGACGGCGGCGGCCAGTGCCAGCAGGGCCGAGGCCGCGAAGGTGGCGCGATAGCCGAGAAGGTCGGCCAGGATGCCGCCCAGCGGCGCGCCGCACAGGCCGGCGACGACCACGGCGGCGACGAACTGCGCCATGCCGCGCGCCCGCTGTCCGGCCGGGGTGTGGCGGGCGATGAAGCCCTGCGCGCCGATGAACATCACCGCATAGCCGAGCGCGCAGGCGCTGCGCCACAGCAGCAGTTCCGCCAGCGACCCGGCAAGCGCCGTCCCGGCGAATCCGGCGACCGCCGGCAGGGTGCCCAGCAACAATGTGCGGCGGCTGCCGAACCGGTCGGCCCAGGTGCCGGCAAAGGGGGTGAAGACTGCGACCAGCGCCATGAACAACCCGATCGGCAGACCCATCATCAGGGCTTCCGACAGGCCGGGCACCGGCGTGTAGAGCTCGCGCGTGTAAAGCGGCAGGAAGGATCGCGACAGCTCCTCCGCCAGCATGAACAGGAACAGCGCGGCGCGCATTCCCGCCACCGCCGATGTCGATTCCGATCCCCCACGGCGCGGCGCCGCGGCAAGCAGGAGCAGAGCCTCGAACACCAGCAGAAGCAGGACGACCAGCAGAACGCCGCCGTCATAGAGGAAGCCGTGCAGCGCCTCGGTCGGCAGCACGGAGGTCAGCTGCGGCAGCACCCCGGCCGCAAAAGCAAGCAGTGCCGTCGCCACCATCGCAACGGCGCGCAAGGGCGTGGCTCCGGCTGCGCGCAGCAGGACCGGCACCAACAGAGCCGACAGCACCACCACAGCCGAAACTGCGGCGGCAACCGCCATCAAGCGATTACGAACAACGGCATTTAACACAACCTGTGCGGCATCGGACTCAATCGCTGAGACATCGATTGCATTGAATTTAGCACAAACCAGAAAAGACAGGATGAAGAGGATAGTTATCGTGATGACAGGCAGAGTCACGCGCGGACGTGCGACCGAATTTGGTTGCATAGGTAGCTCCAGACACACAACCGCTTTCAGGAAGTGGGTTGGAGGCTAAATCGTAACTCCAAAGAATTGGTAAACCGAAATTGCGTTGGAAATAAAAGTTCCGTCTGGATTGTTACATATCCATGTATGCAGATTGTTCAAATCGCTGATACTGAAGATCTTTGGTAAAATGCTGATGGATACCCGCGGAGATAGGGAGCAACGACCTTTTCATGTGAAAATCGACTGTTTTCTTGTCTGCGCTACAGCACATACCAAAGCAACCGGGATCTCCACCCCCAAAGAACAAACGTCGGTTGCGGTGCAGCATAACCGTTCGACGCTATTTCAAATTGGGAAATAGCCGTTATCTCCACAAAAAGTAGTTCGCCCGGCCGTTCGCACATGCCGGTCAGCACCACATCTGCACAGCAAAATTGCAGGAAAAAACATGGCCTTGATCAGATTCCCGACGCGCTCCCCTTCTGCGGCACATCCATAGCAGGGCTTTGCGACGCTTCGCCACATCGCTGTTAAGAGTGATTCGCATCATTATGGGGCCTGCGGCCCGCTGCCGCCGAATTGCACGCCCTGCCGGTGCCGTGCAGCCGAAAGGTGATCCCCCATGACTGCCCCCGTGTCGGCTCCGAATTCCGGACCCGCTTCCGCCGCCCTTTCCTCCCCCGTTGCCCGCATGACGCCCGGTCCGGCGCCCGGCACCTCCTCCGACCCGCCGCCCGCTGTCGACGGCTGCCGTCTCGGCGCGTTGCGCAAGGGCCAGCGCGCGGTGGTGACCGGTCTCGACGAGAGCGCGGTCGCCACCCCGCTGCCCCCCGGCGAACTGGAACGCCGCATGATCGAGATGGGCCTGATCGAAGGCGCCCGCGTGGAGATCCTGCATGAGGGATTCCCGGGCTCCGATCCGCTTGCCGTGCGCATCGACGACCACACCCTGGCCCTGCGCCGGGCAGAGGCGCACGCCGTTCTGGTGACGCTCGGCTGAGCGTCACCTCCCCTTCCTGCGGAAAGGATTTCCGCGATGTCTGATTCTGCCGCTTTGGCCGCCCCCGTTTTCACCGCACCGCCTCGCATCGCGCTGGTCGGCAACCCGAACTGCGGCAAGACCGCCCTGTTCAACGCCCTGACCGGCGCCCGCCAGAAGGTCGCCAACTATCCCGGCGTCACGGTGGAGCGCAAGGTGGGCGAGTTCCTGAGCCCCGCCGGCGCACGCGTCCAGCTGATCGACCTGCCCGGCACCTACAGCCTGCGCGCCCGCTCCCCCGACGAGGAGGTGACACGCGACGTCGTGCTCGGCCGGTTCGAGCATGAAACGCCGCCGGACGTGATGGTCTGCGTCGCCGACGCCACCAACCTGCGCCTGCATCTGCGGCTGGTGCTGGAGTTGAAGAAGCTCGGCCGCCCCATCATCCTGGCGCTCAACATGATGGATGTCGCCGAGGCGCGCGGCTGCCGCGTCGATGCGGCGGCCCTGTCGGCGGCGCTCGGCGTGCCGGTGGTGCCGACGGTGGCGATCAAGCGCACCGGCGTGGTCGGCCTGCTCGACCAGATCGACCGCAGCATGATGGTGATGGCGGGCAACGGTCCCCCGGCGCCCTGCGGCTGGAGCGAGCCATCGGCACGGGACCTGCGCGCCTACCACCAGGAGGTCGAAGCCATCCTGGCCGCGGCACTGCGCGATGCCGGAAAGCCGTCGCTCGCCACGCAACGCATCGACGCGGCCCTGCTGCACCCGGCCATCGGCCTGCCCTTCCTGTTCCTGGTGCTGTTCCTGATGTTCCAGGCGGTGTTCGCGTGGGCGGCGCTGCCGATGGACATGATCGACGGCGCCCTCGGCTGGGTCCAGGCGGCGGCCGGTGCCGCCCTGCCCGACGGCATGCTGAAGAGCCTGATCACCGACGGCATCATCGCCGGGGTGGGCAGCGTGGTGATCTTCCTGCCGCAGATCCTGGTGCTGTTCCTCTTTATCCTGATCCTGGAATCCACCGGCTACATGGCGCGGGCGGCCTTCCTGCTCGACCGGCTGATGGGCGGCGTCGGGCTGCATGGCCGGGCCTTCATCCCGCTGCTGTCCAGCTTCGCCTGCGCCGTGCCCGGCATCATGGCGGCCCGCACCATCGAGAACCGCGCCGACCGGCTGGCCACCATCATGATCGCGCCGCTGATGACCTGCTCGGCCCGGCTGCCGGTCTATACGCTGATCATCGCCGCCTTCGTCCCCGAACAGACGGTGGCCGGCGGCATGATCGGGCTGCAGGGGCTGGTGATGTTCACGCTCTATGCCGCGGGCATCCTGTCGGCACTGGCGGTGGCCTTCGTGCTGAAGCGCACGATCTTCAAAGGCGCGCGCGAGCCGCTGCTGATGGAGCTGCCGGCCTACCGGCTGCCCAGCCCGCGCGACATCCTGATCGGCCTGCTGGAACGCGCCCGCATCTTCCTGGCCCGCGCCGGCACGGTGATCTTCGCCATCATGATCCTGCTGTGGTTCCTTGGCAGCTTCCCCGGCGCGCCCGAGGGCGCGACCGGTCCGGCAATCGACTACAGCTTCGCCGGCATGCTGGGCCATGCGCTGGCGCCGCTGCTGGCGCCCATCGGCTTCACCTGGCAGATCGCCATCGCGCTGGTTCCAGGCATGGCGGCGCGCGAGGTGGCGGTGGCGGCGCTCGGCACCGTCTATGCACTGAGCGAGACGGGGGACGCGCTGTCCGGATCGCTGTCCGGCGTGCTGGCGGCGGACTGGAGCCTGCCGACGGCCCTGTCGCTGCTGGCATGGTTCGTGTTCGCACCGCAATGCGTCTCCACCCTGTCGGTGGTGAAGCGGGAGACCAACTCCTGGTTCTGGATGCTGGTGATGATCGCCTACATGACGCTGCTCGCCTATGGTGCCGCCTTCGTCACCTTCCGGCTGTCCAGCGCCCTGCTGGGAGGGTGAACGATGATGGAGCAACTCGTCGTCGGCCTGATCGTCGCCCTGGCCTTCGCCTGGGTCGCCTGGACCATCCTGCTGCCGGCCCCGGCCCGCGACCGACTGCGCCGTCTGGCCGGACGCCCCGCCCCGCCCTCACCGGCGGGCGGTTGCGGCGGGGGCTGCTGCGGCTGCGCTGCGGCGGGACCCAAGCCGGCCGGGCGTCGGGGCGGCTCCTGCGGGAGCCATTGAGGACGCCGTTGCGGCGGGGTGACGGTCAGCCGCCCCGTGCCAGCGCGCGGCGGAAGGCGTCCAGCGTCTCGGCGCTGACATGGTGCTCGATGCCTTCGGCGTCGATACGCGCGGTGTCGGCGCTGACGCCGAGGGAGCGCAGGAAGGCCTCCACCGTCTGGTGGCGCTCCCGGCTTTCCTCGGCGATCCGGCGGCCGGCCTCGGTCAGGAACACCGCCCGATAGGGCTTGCGGGTGACCAGCCCCTCCGCCGCCAGCCGGTCGAGCATGCGGGCGACGGTGGGCTGCGCCACACCCAACCTTGCAGCGATGTCGACCTGCCGCGCCTCCTGCCCGCTTTCGATCAGGTCGGCGATCAGCTCCACATAATCCTCGGCCAGGGCGGAGCGCTGCGCTTCCCGCGTGCGGCGGAACCCCTCGGCATGGAGTTCGGCATCGGGCAACACGGTATCGCCCGGCGCAGCCCCACCCTCTTCCCACTCAGGCGACTTCCGGGATTCGGCCATCGCGCGCGTCGCCTCCTCTGAAAGTCGTGCCCTAACGGTTGCGCCCCACCCTCCGACGCCAGCCGCCAGCCGTCAAGCCCACCATCGATCCGGCCGCTCCCACCCTTCGGAAGGCGCATCCTTCGGGGGTGGATGGCAATTCCGGAAAAAAGTTGCGGTCCGGAAAGTATAGCACCTTGCATACTCGTTGTCCTGGTACATACTTGATTGATACCAATTCGCAACTCGGCCAGGAGTCTCGCCGATGTCGGAAGCCGAAGCCGCCCTGCCATCCCCAAAGGCCTGGAGATACTCCAGCCCGGACGGCGAGGCGCGACTCAGCCTGCCGGAGGTCCACGCCTCGGTCGCGGTGCCGCAGGGCGGCCTGTGGCTGCGGCGGATGCTGGCCTTCGCCGGGCCGGGCTACATGGTGTCTGTCGGCTATATGGACCCAGGCAACTGGGCGACCGACCTCGCCGGCGGGTCGCAGTTCGGCTATACGCTGCTGGCCGTCATCATGCTGTCGAACCTGATGGCGATCCTGCTGCAGTCGCTGGCCGCAAGGCTCGGCATCGTCACCGGGCGCGATCTGGCCCAGGCCTGCCGCGACCATTACCCGCGTCCGGTCAACCTCGTGCTGTGGGTGGCGTGCGAGGCGGCGATCATCGCCTGCGACCTTGCCGAGGTGATCGGCACCGCCATCGCGCTGAACCTGCTGTTCGGCATCCCGCTGATCGGCGGCGCGCTGATCACCGCGCTGGACGCCTTCCTGGTCCTGCTGCTGATGCAGCGCGGGTTCCGCTATCTGGAAGCCTTCGTGATCGCGCTGCTGGTGGTCATCGCCGGCTGCTTCATGGTGCAGATCGCCGCCGCCGCTCCGCCGGTTGCCGCCGTCCTGCACGGCTTCGTGCCGTCGGCTGAGATCGTCACCAATCCCGAGATGCTCTACATCGCCATCGGCATCCTGGGGGCGACGGTGATGCCGCACAACCTGTACCTCCATTCCTCCATCGTGCAGACGCGGGCCTATCCGCGGACGGAGGAGGGGCGGCGCGACGCCATCACCTGGGCCACCGCCGACAGCACCATCGCGCTGATGCTGGCGCTGTTCGTCAATGCCGCCATCCTGATCCTGGCAGCCAGCGTCTTCCACGGCAGCGGCCATACCGAGGTGGCAGAGATCGGACAGGCTTTCGAGCTGCTGTCGCCCCTGCTCGGCCTCGGCATCGCATCGACGCTGTTCGCGGTGGCATTGCTGGCCTCCGGCCTCAATTCCACGGTGACGGCGACGCTGGCCGGCCAGATCGTGATGGAGGGTTTCCTGCGGCTGCGCCTGCCCCATTGGGCGCGCCGGCTGCTGACCCGCGGGCTCGCCATCATCCCCGTCGTGGTGGTGACGGCGATCTATGGCGAACGCGGCACGGCGCAGCTTCTGGTGTTCAGCCAGGTGGTGCTGTCGATGCAGCTGCCCTTCGCGGTGATCCCGCTGGTCCGCTTCGTCACCGACCGCAGCAAGATGGGCAACTTCGTCGTTCCCGGCTGGGTCGCCACCCTGTCCTGGATCGTCGCCACGGTGATCGTCGTGCTGAACCTGAAGCTGCTGTACGACACCGTCCTGGCATAACGGCCGGTCAGGCGCGATAGGGGCCGAACCAGCCGAGCCCGTCCTCGGTCCGGCCCCGCGGGCGGTATTCGCAACCGACGAAGCCGCCATAGCCCAGCCGGTCCAGCTCGGCGAACAGGAAGGGCCAGTTCAGCTCCTCCCCGTCCGGTTCCTGGCGGGACGGGACCGAGGCGATCTGGATATGGCCGATCATCGGCATCAGCCGGCGCAGCGCCATGGTGACGTCGCCATGCAGGATCTGCCGGTGGTAGATGTCGAACTGCAGCCGCACATTCGGCCGGCCGATGCCGGCGATCAGGCTTTCCGCGGCGGCGAATCCGTTCAGAAAATAGCCGGGCATGTCGCGGCCGTTGATCGGCTCCAGCATCAGCTCGATGCCGCGCTCGCCCAGCGCATCGGCCGCATACAGCACCGCATCGCGATAGCGCGCCGCCGCCGCCGGATCGCCGGGATCGGCCAGTCCGGCCATCAGGTGCAGCCGGCGGCACCCCGTCGCCCCGGCATAGCGCAGCGCGGTGGCGACGCCGGCCTTCAGCTCATCGAAGCGGCCGGGCAGAGCGGCCAGCCCGCGCTCCCCCGCCGCCCAGTCGCCGGGCGGCATGTTGAACAGGGCCTGGGTCAGGCCGTTGCGCTGAAGGCGGCCGGCGATCTCGTCCGGCGCATGATCGTAGGGGAACAGATACTCCACGGCGCGGAAGCCGGTATCCGCCGCGGCGTCGAACCGGTCGAGGAACGGCCGCTCCGTGAACATCATCGTCAGGTTGGCGGCGAAACGGGGCATGGCGCGGACCGGCCTTGGCGAGGGGAACGTCCGGGATTGCCCCGGCGGATGCGGCCGGACATCCGGCCGCACCACGCGCGGGATTCAAGACAAGTCGTCCCCAATGGTCAAGGCCGCCTGCACACCCCTGCCGGCGGGACTCAACCGTTGCGGTAGGTGTAGCTGTAGCCGTTGATCGCCGGCGCCCCGCCGAGATGGGCGTAGAGCACCTTGGAACCCTCTGGGAACCAGCCCTTCCGGACGAGGTCGATCATGCCCTGCATCGACTTGCCCTCATACACCGGGTCGGTGATCATCGCCTCGGTGCGGGCGGCGAGGCGGATGGCCTCGTTGGTCTCGGCGCTCGGCACGCCATAGGCGGGATAGGCGTAGTCTTCCAGGATGACGATCTCGTCGTCGCGCACCTTGCGGCCCAGCTCGACCAGTTCGGCCGTGCTGTCGACGATCTGGCGGACCTGTGTGCGGGTCTGTTCCGGCGTGCCGGAGGCGTCGATGCCGATCACGCGGTCGCCCCGGCCGTCGGCGGCGAAACCGACGATCATGCCGGCCTGGGTCGAACCGGTCACCACGCAGACGACGATGTAGTCGAACTTGAAGCCGAGGTCTGCCTCCTGCTTGCGCACCTCCTCGGCGAAGCCGACATAGCCGAGCCCGCCATATTTGTGCACCGAGGCGCCGGCCGGGATGCCGTAGGGCTTGCCGCCGGCATCCTTGACCGACTGGATCGCCTCTTCCCAGCTCTTGCGGATGCCGATGTCGAAGCCGTCCGGAACGATGCGGCTGTCCGCCCCCATCAGGCGGGTCAGCAGGATGTTGCCGACACGGTCATAGACGGCATCCTCGTGCGGGACCCAGCTTTCCTGCACCACGACGCATTTCATGCCGATCTTCGCCGCCGTCGCCGCCACCATGCGGGTGTGGTTGGACTGCACGCCGCCGATGGACACCAGCGTGTCCGTGCCCGACGCGATGGCGTCAGGGACGATGTATTCCAGCTTGCGCAGCTTGTTGCCGCCCATGGCGAGGCCGGAGTTGCAGTCGTCGCGCTTGGCGTAGATCTCGACCTTGCCGCCCAGCGCGGCGGTCAGGCGCGGCAGATGCTCGATCGGGGTCGGGCCGAAGGTCAGCGGATAGCGTTCGAAACGGTCGAGGCGCATCGTGGCATGCTCCAATGGTGAGGTGGAGCCACGGTATCACCGCCTTTTTGAAAGGTGCTTCCATAGTTCTGCGGTAAATTTCCTGCCAGCCGGCTATTGCCGGCCTTTGGCGATACGGATAGCCTCATTCCGGGCCGACAAACGGAAGACTCTTCCATGACCGAAAAGCTGGATGCGGTGGATCGCCGGATTCTGCAACATCTTCAAAGGGATGGCCGGATGACCAACGCGGATGTCGCCGCCGCGGTCCATGTCAGCCCGGCGACCTGCCACCGGCGCACGCAACGCCTGTTCGAGGACGGCTATATCCGGTCCGTGCGGGCGGAAATCGCGCCGGCGAAGGTGGACCGCGGGACGCTGGTGATCGTCGGGGTCGTGCTGGACCGCTCGACGCCGGAAAGCTTCGGCGATTTCGAAAAGGCGATCCGCAAGCTGCCCTTCGTACTGGACTGCCATCTGGTCGCCGGCGACTTCGACTTCTTCCTGAAGATCCGCGTCAGCGACATCGCCGACTTCAACGAACTGCACGGGCGACAGTTGATCGCCCTTCCCGGCGTGCGGCAGACGCGGACCTTCTTCGTCATGAAGGAGGTGATCGACAACGCCCTGCTGGATTTCTGAGCAAGGCGCCGGTCCGGTCAGGCCGGCAGCGGCGAAGCCTGACGGGCCAGCAGCTTCCAGCTGCCGTCGACCTTCGTCCAGACCTGCAGCACCTTGATGTGGGCGGTGCTGGTCTTGCCGTCGGCCAGGTTGTTGACGCAATCGAAGGTGTGGCGGGCGATGGCGACGTCGCCGACCACCTGGATCGCATGGTCGCTGAGGTCCAGCGCCTTGAAGGCGTTCTTGCCGTCCAGGCTGCCGACGAAGCCCGCCTTGTCTTCCAACCGGCTGTTGGAATGGCCGTAGGTCAGCTGGTCCATCGTCATCGCCTGCAGCGTGGCGCCGTCGCCGGCCAGCATGGCATCGCGCAGCGCAGCCACCGCCTTCGCCACCAGCTGATGGTCGTCGTCGTTCCTGAGCATGGTGACCCTCCCAATCGATTGCTGTCATGCCCGCCCGGAGCGGAACGGGTCATAGATTGGTATACTAGTATGCATTGCGGTTCCAGAACCGCTTGCGGGTGTGCGCCGGTTCGCCGCAGGGGGTGGAGGCGGGCCGGATGACGGCGTGCGGGTCGTCCTATGTAACTTTCCGCAGATCCTCTTGTGATCGGCTGCGCCGGACGGTCGGGACGGGTATGCTCCCCGCCGCGACTCGAGGGACGGACAGCAAGGGGACGGGAATGGCGACCAGACGGCGCAAGCTACCGCGCAAGCGCAAGGGCAGGCAGGTGACGGCCGCCCGCGGGACGGCGGCGGACACGATGAACACGGGCCGGCCGTCGCCCGGCGGCCTCACCACCGCGGTGAGGGGAACGGCAGCCAGGACCACGGCTCAGACCGCCACCAAGGGGCGCAGGCCGAGCTTCGCCGCAACGCCCGATGCCGCCGCCGGACGTTTCCTCAGCCCCGAACAGCAATATCTGCTGAAGAAGCGGCGCGAGGCGGAGCAGCGCGAGGCGAAGGACCGCCGCACCGCCTTTGCCATTATCCTGGTGCTGGTCCTTCTCGTGGCCGGTGCGGTCGCGGGGCTGGTCTGGCTCTGGCGCTCCCCGGTCGCCTGAAGGAAGGACGCGGAGCAGCCGAGGCTCAGGCCGCCAAGACAGCCTCCAGCCCGGCGGCGATGCCCAGCAGGCTGCGGTCGCTGCCGCGGCGGCCCATCGCCATCAGCCCGACCGGAAGCCCGGCCGACGGCACCGGCAGCGAGATCGCCGGCAGATCGAACAGGTTGGCGATGCGGGTGTTGCGCAGCAGCAGCAGATTGACGCGGTGGAAGGCGGCATCCTCCAGCACATCGGCGATGGTGGGGGCGGTCAGCGGAACGGTGGGCAGCAGCAGGACGGGATGCCGGGCCAGCCGCTCGTCCATCAGGCGGATCAGGTCGGCGCGGCGGCGCTGCATGCGGACGTAATCGGCGGCGGGCGTCCGGCCGCCGGCCTCGATGCGGGCGCGGGTCTTGGGATCGATGCCGTCCAGCGCCGTGATGCCGAGTTCCGCAAGCGTCGCCGCAAGCTCGATGGCGGTGAAGACGCCGATGCGGTCCAGATCGGCCAATGCGTCCAGTTCGGCGTCGATGGAGCCCTCGATAATCTGGGCACCGGCGGCCCGCAGGCGGTCAAGCGCCGCCTCGAAAGCAGCGGCGACCGCCGGCTCGATCCCGTCGAACAACCGCCACCGCGGCACCAGGAAGGACTGGCCGGCAACCGGCAACGGGGCCAGCGGCGCCGGGTCGCTATCACTCACAATCGAATCGAGCAAGGCCGCGTCCGCGACGGTAGAGGCGATGGGGCCGATCGCATCCAGCGACGGCGACAGCGGGAAGGCGCCCTCGGCCGACAGGCGGCCGGCGGTCGGCTTGAATCCCACCGCGCCGGACAGCGCCGCCGGAATGCGCAGCGAACCGCCGGTATCGCTGCCGACCGCGATCTCCGCCATGCCCTCCACCACCGAGATCACCGCACCGGAGGAGGAGCCGCCGGGCACCCGCGACCGGTCGCGCGGATTGCCGGGATTGCCGTAATGCGGGTTGATGCCGACGGCGGAGAAGGCGAATTCCGTCATGTGGGTGCGGCCGACGATGACGGCGCCGGCGGCACGCAGCCGCGCCACGGCGCGCGCATCCCGCCGGGCGGCGGGCCGGCCGCGCAGGATGGCGGAGCCTGCGGCGGTGATGTCCCCCGCCACGTCGAACAGCGCCTTGACCGAGACGATCCGGCCGTCGAGCGGTCCCAGCGGCCGGCCCGCCGCGGCCCGGCGGTCGCTGGCGGCGGCGGCCTCCCGCGCCTCGTCGGCATAGAGTTCGGTAAAGACCAGCGCGCCCTGCCGCTCCGGGTCGGCGATGCGGGCAAGCGCCGCCTCCAGCCGGTCGGACGCGGACGGACGGGGGGTGGCGGGCACGGGCATGGCGGATTCCTGGCAGGTCATGGAGCGAACCGGACTGGTGCGGGACGTCCCATCGCATGTGCCACATCGGCGCCGGCTTGGCGACAGGATCGTGAGCGCCGCCCGTTATGCCGCCGCCGGAGTGCCCCGAGGCCGCGGATGAAAAACTGCGGAAGCGTCACCGCGCCTTGGGCAGCGGCGGTGCATAGCCGCCGGACTTGCCGGTGCGCAGGCCGAGCGCTGCCAACCCTTCCACCAGCTTCACGGCTGCTGTCACGCCGTCGATCACCGGCAGCCCCATCTCCTCGCTCAGCGCGCGGGCGAGGTCGGCCATGCCGGCGCAGCCCAGCACGATGGTTTCGGCACCGTCCTGCTCCATGGCCCGGCGGATTTCGGCGCGCACGCGCTCGACGGCGCCGGATTCCGGGTCTTCCAGCGCCAGGACGGGCACGCCCGCCGCGCGGATGGTGCAGCGGCCGGCCATGCCGTAACGCTGGGCCAACCGCTCCAGCGCCGGGATGGAGCGGGGCAGCGTCGTCACCACGCTGAACCGTCCGCCGAGCAGCGCGGCGGTCTGCATCGCCGCCTCGCAGATGCCGATCACCGGCGCGTCGGCAAGGCTGCGCGCGGCATCCAGCCCGACATCGTCGAAGCAGGCGATCACCGTGCCGGCGATGTCGCCGCCGCGCTGGTGCCGGTCGATCTCCGCCAGCAGGCCGGGAACAGCCAGCGCCTCGTCGTAATAGCCCTCGATGCTGGCGGGGCCGGTCGGCGGATTGGTCGCGACGATCTCGGTGCCGGGTGCGGCGACCTTGCTGGCCGCGGCGCCGATCCGCCCGGTCATGGAGGCGGTGCTGTTGGGGTTGACGACCAGAATGCGCATGGTGGTGGGGTTCCTCAAATGCCGCTTCGGCGCAGGCGGTGGCGGCGCAGCAGGATCAGGCCCAGCAGGGCCACGCCGATCACGGTGAAGGAGAAGACCGTCGTCAGCGATCCCAGCGCATAGAGCACCGGCGTGGTGACGTTGGTGGTCATGCCGTAGATCTCCAGCGGCAGCGTGTTGAAGCTGCCGGCGGTCATCAGCGTGCGGGCGAACTCGTCATAGGACAGGGTGAAGCCGAACAGGCCGACGCCGATCAGGCTGGGCAGCAGGATCGGCAGCACGACATGGCGCACCGTCTGCCAGGGGGACGCGCCGAGGTCGCGCGCCGCCTCCTCATAGGCCGGGTTGAAGCGGTTGAAGATGGCGAAGACGATCAGCAGGCCGAAGGGCAGCGTCCAGGTCAGATGCGCGCCCAGCGCCGAGCTGTACCAGGCCGGCTCCAGCCCCAGGATGTTGAAGAACAGGCCGATGCCCAGGCTGACCAGGATCGACGGCACGATCAGGCTGGCGACCGCGAGATAGAACAGCGCCCCGCTGCCCCGGAATCGGCGGCGGAAGGCGAAGCCGGCCAGGACCGAGAACAGCACGGTCAGCACCATCACCATCAGCCCCAGCGCGATGGAGCGGCGGAAGGATCCGCCGAAATCGCCCACTGCCTGCTGTTCGAACAGGTTGCGGAACCAGTGCAGCGAGACGCCGTTCATCGGGAAGGTCAGTCCGCCCTCCGGTCCCTGGAAGGACAGGATCAGGATGGTCGCCGTCGGTCCGTAGAGGAACAGCACGAACAGCGCGAAGAAGGCGCCCAGCAGATAGAAGGACAGGCCCCGGCGTGACGAATTCATCGCTCACAGCTCCTTCCGGATATCGACGACGCGCAGCATCGCCACCACCATGATCAGGACGACGGCCAGCAGCACCACCGCATTGGCGGCGGCGGCCGGGTATTGCAGCAGCGAGATCTCGTTGGCGATCATCAGCCCGATGGAGGCGCTCTGCCCCCCGCTCATCAGCCGCACGGTGATGAAGTCGCCCATCACCAGCGTGACGACGAAGATGGAGCCGATGGCGATGCCGGGCTTGGTCAGCGGCAGGATGACGTTCCACAAGGTCTGAGCCGCGCTGGCGCCGCCGTCGCGCGCCGCCTCGATCAGCGCGCGGTCGATCCGCATCATCGAATTGAAGATCGGCACCACCATGAACAGCGCATAGAGGTGGACGAAGGCCAGCACGACCGAGAAATCGGAGAACAGCAGGAACTCCAGCGGCTGGTCGATGATCCCGGCGGAGATCAGCCCGGAATTCAGCAGCCCGTTGCGCCCCAGGAACGGGATCCACGAGATCATGCGGATGATGTTGGAGGTCCAGAACGGGATGGTGCAGACCAGGAACAGCACCATCTGCCAAGTGGTCGAGCGCACATGGAAGGCCAGGAAATAGGCCACCGTAAACCCGATGCCGAGCGTGATCGCCCAGGTCAGCGCCGCATATTTCAGCGTGTTCAGATAGGTCTTCCAGGTGACCGGCGAGGTCAGCAGTTCGGTGTAGTTGGTCAGCACGAAATCCGGGTAGATGCGCACGCTGTCGTAATCCCAGAAGCTGACCGCAACGATGGTCAGGATCGGCACCAGCAGGAACAGCAGCAGCGCGACGGTCAGCGGCGCCGCCTGGAGATAGGGGGCGACGCGCGGCAGCAGACGGGGACGCCGCGCCCTGCCGGCGGCGGCCGTGACGGACGGTCGGGACGTTTCGGCGGTCAGGGTCATCGGCGGGGTCCTGCAATTTAAAGATAGGATCAGTGCTGTGCCCCCTCCCTCCCGCTTCGCGGGTCCCTCCCTCCCCCGCCTTCGGCGGTGGAGGGACAGAAAGCGGCAGTCCCCTCTCCCGCGAAGCGGGGGAGGGTTAGGGAGGGGGCAAAACCGACGACGTTACGCCGCGATGAACTCGTTCCACTTGCGGACCATGTAGCGGTCCTCGTCCATCACCGCGTTCCAGCAGGCGACGCGGCCCATGCGGTCCTGGAACGAGCCGCCGTCGCGCACCGCGCCGGCCTTTTCCATCACCTTGCCTTCGGGGCTGAGGATGTCGGTCTTGGCCGGCTGGCCCTCCATCCAGAAGGCCCACTCCTCCGGCGTCATGTGCTGCTTGGCGGTGTCGAGCACGGCCGAATAATAGCCCTGACGGTTCAGATAGGCGCCGACCCAGCCCGACAGATACCAGTTGATGTACTCGTAGGCAGCTTCCAGCTCCAGCCCGCTCAGATGCTTGGCGATGCCGAGGCCGCCGCCCCAGGCGCGATAGCCTTCCTTCAGCGGCTGATAGACGCACTGGATGCCCTTGGCGCGCACGGCGGCGACGGCGGGCGACCACATCGACTGGATGATGACCTCGCCCGACGACATCAGGTTGACGCTCTCGTCGAAGGTCTTCCAGAAGGCGCGGAACTGGCCGGCCTTCTTGGCCTCGGTCATGATCTTGAGGGTCTTGTCGATCTCCTCCTTGGTCATGTTGCCCTTGTCGCCATACTTGATCTCGCCCATCGCCTCGCAGACCATGGCGGCGTCCATGATGCCGATGGACGGGATGTTCAGCAGCGACGCCTTGCCCTTGAAGGCGGGGTCGAGCAAATCCTTCCAGCTGGAAATCGGCCGGCCGACCAGATCGGGGCGGATGCCCAGCGTGTCGGCGTTGTAGATGGTCGGGATCAGCGTCATCCACTGGGTCGGCGACTTGGCGAACTTGGTGCTGTCCTTGCCCTCGACGAAGCCCACGGTGTGGGGGGCGGTGCCCTGGGCGATGGCGCTGTCCGGCGTCAGCTTGCCGGTGACGAAGATCGGGACGATCTTGTCGAAATTCTTGATCTTGGAAACGTCCATCGGCTGCATCACGCCGGCCGGGAAGACCTTCTTGCAGATCCAGTATTCGATATCGGCGATGTCGTAGGACTTCGGCTGCGTCACCGCGCGCTGGGTCACCGCGTCGGAATCGAGCGCGGTCATCTGCAAGGTGAAGCCCAGATCCTCCTTCACCTTGTCGGCGACGGCGTTCAGGTTCGACACGCCGGTGCCGAACTGGCGCAGCGTGATGTTCTTGATGTTCTGCGCCCAGATGGTCGGAAAGCCGGTGATGGCGCCGGAGCCGATTGCGGCGCCCGCCACGGCGGCGGTGCCCTTCAGCAGGGTGCGGCGGCTGACGCCGGTGGAGAGCGTCGAAGGAGTACGGGTGTCGGTCATCGCTGAGCCTCCAGTCTGTTCGTCGTGTTGTTTTTGGATAGCGTTTTTGAAAGGCGGGTCAGGACGCCAGCGGGTGGACGTCCCGGCGGCTCCAGCCGGCGCGCACGCGGTCGCCCACGCCGACCGGCGCGTCGAAATAGCGCGCCTCGTCCAGCACGACGGCGAATTCGTCGGCGCCGGGAATGTCGAGGCTGAGATGGACGGAGGCGCCGTGATATTCCAGCGAGCGCACGGTGCCCTCCACCTGGATTTCGGTCGGCAGCTCGGCACCGCCCAACAGGATGCGGTCGGCCCGCACGGCGCAGCGGCCGGCATCGCCGACGACCCCGCCCTCGATGACGTTGTGGCCGCCGATGAAGCGGGCGACGAAGGCGGTGCGCGGCCGGTTGAACAGCTCGCGCGGCGGCCCGGCCTGTTCGATGCGTCCCTGGTTCATCACCACGGCGAGGTCGGCCAGCGCCATCGCTTCCGTCTGGCTGTGGGTGACGTGGATGAAGGTGATGCCGATGTCGCGGTGCAGGCGCTTCAGCTCCTCGCGCATGCGCACGCGCAGGAAGGGGTCGAGCGCCGACAGCGGTTCGTCCAGCAGAAGCACGCCCGGCCGGGTGATCAGCGCGCGGGCCAGCGCCACGCGCTGCTGCTGCCCGCCCGATAGCTGCGACGGCAGGCGGCCGGCATATTTGCCCATGTCGACCAGATCGAGCATCTCGGCCGCCCGGCGGCGGCGCTCCTCCTTGCCCACCCCCTTCATCTTCAGGCTGAAGGCAACGTTGTCGGTGCAGTCCAGATGTGGAAACAGGGCGTAGCTCTGGAACATCATCGCCGTGCCGCGCTTGGCCGGCGGGTCGTCGTTGACCACGCTGTCGCCGATCAGCAGGTCGCCATCCGTGATGTCCTCATGCCCGGCGATCATCCGCAGGGTGGAGGTCTTGCCGCAGCCGCTCGGCCCCAGCAGGCAGCAGTAGGAGCCGGCGGCGATCCGCAGATCGATGCCGTCCACCGCCACGGTCGCGCCATAGGCCTTGCGCAGCTTCACCAGTTCGACCGTCGAACCCGCCGTCATCGGATGGCCTCCAACATTGTGCACAATATGCGCGGTCGTTTGTGACCGGTTCGCCTTGTGCATGTCGCGTGCCAGCGGTGGAATCCCGGAAATCAGCCGCTTTCCCGATGCTCTGTTGCGCAATGGCTCGGCAATTGTGCAGGGTTTTGGCGCAATGGCGTCATTTTAGGCAATGCTGCTTCCAACAACCTCCGCCGCGCCACTCCGGCGATTGCTGTTTCCCTGCTGGCCCGGTTTGTGCACAATGTTCTGCAGGTTTCCCGCACACCGCTAAAAGCACCCTGCCAGCCCATGACGACCGCCGCGCCCGCCAAGCCAGCCCGCCGCACGCCCCGCGCCCGCACCGCTGCCCGCGCCAGCGCCGAAACCCGCATCGTCCGCAGCATCGGCGAGGCGATTGCCGACCGCCGCCTGCCGCCCGGCACCAAGCTGACCGAGGAAAGCCTGGCGGAAGCCTTCGGGGTCAGCCGGGAACGGGTGCGCAAGGTCCTGCTTCTGCTGGCGCAGCGGCGCGTGGTGACGCTGATCCCCAACCGCGGCGCCTTCGTCGCCAAGCCGACCCCCAAGGAGGCACGCGAGGTGTTCGAGGCCCGCCGGGTGATCGAACGCGCAGTCATGGAACGGCTGGAGCGGATGCCGCGCCCCTTGCCCGACGATGTGCTGGAAAAGCTGCGCGGCCACGGCGCGCTGGAGGATGCGGCGGAACTCGCGGCCGACCGCAAGGCGATGATCCGGCTGTCCGGCCAGTTCCACCTGCTGCTGGCGGAATTCGCCGGCAACGCGACGCTGACGGGGATCCTGGCCGACCTGATCGACCGCTCTAGCCTTGCCATCGCCGCCTTCGAGCGGCGGTCGTCGCACACCTGCTCCGCCGACGATCACCGCCGCCTGATCGCCGCCCTGATCGGCAACGCGCCGGGCGAGGCAACCGCGCTGATGATCGAGCATCTCGACGACGTCGAACGCCAGCTGGATCTGGAGGCCAAGACGGAGACCCGCATCGACCTGAAGGCGATCTTCGCCGACGAGCATGAGCCGGCCTGACGCGACAGGTCCCTGAAACGCGAAGAGCCCCGGCCTCCGACGAGACCGGGACTCTTCGCGTTTCTTGAGGGGTCAGACCCGCATGCCGGCCGACAGGTTCAGCGTGTCCTGGATCTCACCGGCCAGCTGGTCGGCGATTGGACCGACGATCACCTGGACGGAGTTGGCCGACGGCTTCACCACGCCGCGGGCTCCCAGCCGCTTCAGTTCGGCCTCATCGATGAGGGCGGCATCGGCGACGGCCAGACGCAGGCGCGTGGTACAGGCCTCGACGGAGCGCAGATTGCCGGCCCCGCCCAGCGCCGCGACATAGGCGCCGGCCCGGTCGCTCGCCGCCGCCGCCGCGGATGCCGGCGCATGCACCGCCGCCACTGGTGCCGCCGCCTGCCCGGCGGGGATGGCGACATCGTCGCGGCCCAGCGTCTTCAGGTCGAAGCGCCGGATGACGACGCGGAACAGCGTGTAATAGATCACGAAATAGGCAGCACCCACCGGCAGCAGCAGGATCGGGTTGGTGGCCTTGCCGTAATTCAGCACATAGTCGAACAGGCCGGCCGAGAAGCCGAAGCCCAGCTTCACGTTCAGCACGTCCATCAGCACCATCGACAGGCCGGTCAGCACGGCATGGACGGCGAACAACATCGGCGCCAGGAACATGAAGGCGAATTCCACCGGCTCCGTCACTCCGGTCAGGAAGGCGGTCAGCGCCATCGACAGCAGCACCCCGCCGACCGCCGCGCGGTTCTCCGGCTTGGCCGTGTGGTACATGGCGAGGCAGGCGGCGGGCAGGCCGAACATCATCACCGGGAAGAAGCCGGCCATGAAGGCGCCGGCCGCGGGATCGCCCTTGAAGAAGCGGTTGAGATCGCCGGTGACGCCCTGGTAATCGCCCAGCAGGAACCAGGCGATGTTGTTGATGATGTGGTGCAGGCCGGTGATGATCAGCACCCGGTTCAGCACGCCGTAAAGGAACAGCCCCAGCTTGCCGAGCCCCAGCACGCCGGTGGTCAGCGCGCTCAGGCCCGCATCGACGACGGGCCAGCCATAGCCGAAGATCACCGCGATCCCCAGCGCCGCCAGACCGGTGACGATGGGCACGAAGCGCCGGCCGCCGAAGAAGGCGAGATAGTCCGGCAGCTTGATGTCCTTGTACCGGTTATAGAGCTGGCCGGCGATGATGCCGATCAGGATGCCGACCGGAATGCTGATGCGGCTGGACATCTTCGCCACCAGCTCAGGCGCCACGCCGCTGAGCACGACGGCGCCCTTCACCGCCACGAAATAGCCCACCGCACCGGCCAGCCCGGCGGCGCCATGATTCTCGCGGGCGAAGCCGATGGCGATGCCGACGGCGAACAGGACGCCCAGGTTGGAGAAGACGGCGTCGCCCGCCGCGGCGATGAAGGCGATGTTCAGCAGGTCGGGCTGACCGATGCGCAGCAGCAGCCCGGCGATGGGCAGCACGGCGATCGGCAGCATCAACGCCCGCCCGAGCCTCTGGACGCCCGAAAAACGGTCGCCCGAAAAACGATCAGCAGACATTCGGACGTCTCCCCTACAACAGGCCGGGCCTCACCGGGCCGGGCATCAGGATTGGATTTCGGGTATCAGGCGACGGAGCGGAGCCCGGCGGCGCGTTCCATCGCCCGGCGCAGGTTGCCGCCGGTCTCGATCAGCAGGCGGTCGATGTCGGAACCGTCCAGGCCGGCAAGGCCCAGCACGGCGCGGCGGACGTCGCCATGCCGCTCCAGCGCCACCCCGGCCGCCGCCTCGTCCACCCCGGCGATGCGCGCGACCATGGCGGCGCAGCGGCGGCGGAGCTTGGCGTTCTCCGGCCGGACATTGATCATCAGGTTGTCGTAGACATTGCCGAGCGCGGTCATCACGCCGGTCGAAAACAGGTTCAGCACCACCTTCTGCGCGGTGCCGGCGCCAAGGCGGGTGGAACCGGCGATCACCTCCGGCCCGGTCAGGGTCAGAATGGGATGTTCGACGGCCTCCAAGAGCGGGGACCCGGCGCTGCTGGCGATCCCCATGGTCAGGGCTCCCGCCTCCCGCGCGGCGCGGAGAACGCCGACGGTGTAGGCGCTGGCCCCGCTGGCCGACAGGCCGACGACCACGTCATCCGCGGCGATACCCGCACGGGCGGCCTCGGCGCGGCCGGCATCCTCGTCATCCTCCGCAGCACCGGTCAGCCCGCGCGACAGGTCGAGCCCGCCGGCGATCAACAGGACCAGACGCTCGGCCGGCCAGTCGAAGGTCGGCCCCAGGTCCAGCCCGTCCAGCGCCGCCACCATGGCCGAGGATCCGGCGCCGGCATAGACCAGCCGCCCCCGGCCGCCGGACAGGCGGTCCGCCGCGGCCTCCACGGCGGCGGCGACGGCCGGCAGGGCGGGTGCGCAGGCGGCGAGCGCCCGAGTCTGCCCCTCCCAAAGGGCCGTCATCAGTTCATTGGCCGGCCAGAGGTCCAGCCGGCTGTACCGGTGCGCCGTATCCTCCGTGCCGCCCGCCATTCCCGCCGCTCCCGCGCTGCTTGCCGCCCTTGGCGGGCGACCCATCGCCGACCGCCTGCCGGCCGCCGGTGGTATTAGATTGGACTGTATGTGCAGCATACCAAAATCCGGTTCGTCCGCAATCGCAATCTGATTGTTCGCCTTTGCTCCTTTCAGGAATCCCGCCGGCAGCTGTTGCCCATTGGCCTTTCAGTGGTATCATGCTCATCCCAAAGCACTGGAGTGGCTGCCGATGTCCACCGCCGCCGCCACCGCGGCCCCGTTCGACCCGACCGCCCTGTCCGATGCCCTGCCGCTGCCGCTCTACCTCCAGTTGGCGCGGCATCTGCGGACGCTGATCGTCGAAGGGCGGCTGACCGACCAGGATGCCCTGCCCGGGGAGCGCGAGCTGGCGGAAACCTTCGGCGTGTCCCGCGTCACCGTGCGCAAGGCATTGCGGGAGCTGATCGCGGAAGGGCTGCTGCACCAGCGCCAGGGGGCCGGCACCTTCATCAACCGCAGCCCCCATGTGGAACAGCGCCTGTCGACGCTGACCAGCTTCACCGAGGATATCGGCGGGCGCGGGTTGAAGCCGGATTCGCGCTGGCTCAGCCGGTCTGCAGGCACCGCGACGCCGGAGGAGGCGATGGCGCTCGGGCTGCGTCCGGGGGCGGAGGTGGTGCGGCTTCACCGGCTGCGTCTGGCCGACGGCACGCCGCTCGCAATCGAACTCAGCGCCCTGCCAGCCAGCTTCCTGCCCGATCCGGAACTGGTGCAGGGTTCCCTCTATGAGACCTTGCGCGGACGTGGCCATCCGCCCTTCCGTGCCCTGCAACGCTTGTCTGCCATTCGCCTGCCGGCGGATCAGGCGGCGCTTCTGGGGGTTCCCGACGGCGCCCCCGCCCTTTACATTGAGCGCCGCACCTTCCTGGAGAACGGAACCCCGCTGGAGTTCGTCCGTTCCCACTACCGCGGCGACGCCTATGACTTCGTCGTGGAGCTGTCGCTGGCCTGATCCCTGCGGGTCATTCTCTCCCACGCAGTAAAATCCTGACGAGAGCGCGCGATGAAGCCTGCCCTTGATACCCCGTTCCGTGTCCGCGCCATCCTGTTCGACATGGACGGCACCCTGATCGACACCACGGGTCCCGTGGAACGCTCCTGGCGCAGCTGGGCTGCCCGGCACGATCTGGATCCCGACGCCATCCTGGCCGTCTGCCACGGTGTCCGCAGCATCGAAACCGTCCGCCGCTTCGCCCCCGCCGGTGCCGACATCGACGAGGAGGTGCGTCTGGTGGAGGAGTGCTACACCAACGACACCGAAGGCGTGCGTGCCGTTCCCGGCGCGCTGGAGCTTCTGCAATCGCTGCCGCGCCATCGCTGGGCGGTGGTGACCTCCGCGCCGCAGGACATGGCGCGCAAGCGGATCGCCCAGGCCGGCCTGCCCCTGCCCGACCTGCTGATCGGCGCCGACAACGTCACCCATGGCAAGCCCCACCCCGAAGGCTACCGCACCGCCGCCGAAAAGCTCGGCTTCGACCCACGTGAAACCGTGGTGTTCGAGGACGCCCCTGCCGGCCTGGCAGCCGGCAAAGCGGCCGGCGCGCGGGTGATCGCGCTGACCACGACGCTGCCGGCGCATGAGCTGGGCGAGACTCTGTGCCTGCCCGATCTGACGGCGCTGCAGGTGCGCGTGGACGAGGATGGGTTGGAGATCGTGGCGGTGGGTGGGTGACGGGTTCTTGATGTCCAGGCGTCGATTGCCCCCTCCCCAACCCTCCCCCGCTTCGCGGGAGAGGGTGCCTTCTGCGAAGCGACGGCAGTTCCCTCCCCCGCCCAGCGGGGGAGGGTTAGGGTGGGGGCAATCGAAGCCGAAACTCCCTCACACTAGCTCGCCCGCCACTCCCCTTCCACCCAGGTGCCCTTCACCGTCAGGTCCGGCCGCAGCAGCACCAGATCCGCCCGCCAGCCCGGCGCGATCCGCCCGCGCTCGCCGGCCATCCCCAGGAACTCCGCCGGATAGAGCGACGCCATCCGCAGCGACTCCTCCAGCGGCAAACCGATCAGCGTCCCCGCGTTGCGCACCGCCGTCGCCATGTCCAGGTCGGCCCCAGCCAGCGTGCCGTCGGCCAGCACCAGCCGGCCGTCCCGCCGGTAGATCGTCCGGCCGTTCAGCTCGAAGCGATCCGCGTCGGTGCCCGTCGGCGGCATGGCGTCGGTCACCAGCATCATCCGCCCGCGCGGCCTGGCAGCCAGCGCCGCCCGCATCATCAGCGGATGGACGTGGTGCCCGTCGGCGATCAGCCCGCACCAGGGCCGCCCGTCGGCCAGCGCCGCGCCGGCCGGGCCGGGCTGGCGGTTGGCGATGCCGGGCATGGCGTTGTAGAGGTGGGTGACCCCGCGTACGCCGAGGTCGAAGGCCTCCACCACCCGCTCCGCGCTCGCCATGGTGTGGCCGACCGACAGGATCACCCCGGCGGCCATCAACCGCGACAGGGCGGCATCCTCCACGCATTCCGGCGCCAGGGTCAGCAGCACCCGCCCGCCCGGCATCCGCCCCGGCAAGCCGCCGATGAAGTCCAGGTCGGCCCCGTCCGGCGCGCGGACGAAGCGCGGATCATGCGCGCCCACCCGCTGCGGGCTGATGAACGGCCCCTCGAAATGGATGCCCAAGACCCCGCTGCCCGGCTGCGCCACCGCCGCCACCGCAGCCTCGGCGGCGGCGCGGTGGCATTCGGGCGTGTCGGTGATGATCGTCGGCAGCAGCCCGGTGGTGCCGAAGCGCCGGTGCGCGGCGGCGATGGCCAGCGTCGCCTCCAGCGTCGGCCGCTCGTTGAACAGAACGCCGCCGCCGCCATTCACCTGGATGTCGATGAAGCCGGGGGCCAGCAGGTCGCCGGCCTCCAGCGCCACAGTCCGGTCGATGTCCGGCAGAGTGCGGCCGGGGGCGACGATGTCGAGGATGCGGCCATCCCCGACCAGCAGGCTGCGGCCGTCGAGGATGGTCTCGCCCGTGAAAATCCGGGCACCGGTCAGGAGCTGTCGCATCAGACGGTCTTCGTCACTTTGGCGAGGTTGGGCGGGCTGTCGGGATCGATGCCGCGGGCCAGTGCCAGTTCATAGACCGCGCCGTAGAAGCTCTGCAACGCCGCCAGCGGTGCGGCCTCCGGCGCCAGGTTGGGCAGGCCGGGCAGCAGCGTGGTGCCGGCAAGGCCGCTTTCCGTCGTGGCGACGGCGGCTCCCAGCCCGACGATGCGCTCCACCACCGCGCGGGTGTGCGGTTCCGCCGCGTCCGCCTGGGTCAGGGCCAGCATGGGGAATCCGGGACCGACCAGCGCCAGCGGCCCGTGGACGACCTCCGCCGCGCTGAAGGCTTCCGCATGCAGGCGGCAGGTCTCCTTGAACTTCAGCGCCATCTCCAGCGCCGCCCCGAAGCCGACTCCACGCCCCAGCACATAGAGGTTCTGCGCCGTGACGAGCGGCATCAGCGCCGGTTTCCAGTCCAGCGCCTTCGCCGCCTCCAGCGTTTCCGGCAGGGCGGCCAGCGTCGCCTTCAGCGACGGGTCGTCCTGCCAGTGGGCGACCAGCTGCAGATAGGCGGCGAGCGAGGCGATGCAGGATTTGGTCGCCGCCACGCTGCGCTCCGGCCCGGCCGACAGCGGCAGGCAATGGTCGCACATGTCCGCCAGCGGCGAGTCCTCCGCATTGACGAAGCCGACCACCAGCGCCCCGCCGGCCTTCGCCGCCTCCACCAGCCGCAGCAGGTCCGGGCTGCGGCCGGACTGCGAGACGGCGACGAACAGCGCGCCCTCCAGGCTCAGCCGCCCGCCATAGACCGAGGCGATGGACGGCCCGATGGAGGCCACCGCCCGGCCCATGCGCGTTTCGATCAGGTATTTGCCGTAGGCCGACGCATGGTCGGAACTGCCGCGCGCGCAGGTGACGACGAAGCGCGGCGGATTGCGGCGCAGCCGCTCCCCCAATTCGGCGAAGCCGGCGCCGCAACGCTCGATCTGCCGGGCCACCGCGGCGGGCGCCTCCGCGGCCTCGGTGGCCATCAGGGGAAGATTTCGGGGCGGCTTCTGCTCTGTCATGGCGGCGCTCGCGATTGACTGGTATAGATACCAATGTAAGACCTTCTAGCGCCGGAGGCCAGCGTCCATTGGTGGAATCGCATCGCAACCCTGCCCTCACCACGCAGAAGAAAAGCGGCGCGACCTGGAAGGGCCGCGCCGCATGATGGAACCAGTAGAATACCAGATGGGACGCGCGCTATTCGGCGGCGCGGCGCCCGCCCGCCAGCAGTTCGGTCAGCGCCCCGGCGAGCGCGTCGGCGTCGTTGCCGACGATCAGGTCGAGGCCGTTGGGGGGCATCTCCATCACGGCACGGACGCCGGCCCTTTTCAGCGCCTCGGCATTCGCCTTGCCGGCATCGGCCAGTTCGATCCGCAGACGGGTGGTGGCGAAGGCGGCAAGCGTCTTGATGTTGCCGGCCCCGCCCAGCGCCTCGGCGATGCGGGCGGCGCGGTCGGTCGGCAGCGGTGCCGCGGCCGGAACGGAGACAGGCTTGACCGAGACAGGCGCCACGACGGCGGCCGGACCGTCAGCTTCCACGCCGGCGGAGCGCAGATACTCCTGCATCTCGGTCTTCAGGTTCTCCGACAGGGTGCCGAACACCGCCTGAACGCTGTCGCGCACCCGCAGGATGCCGGAGGCCCCCATGCCGCGCAGCTTGCCCTCGTCGACGCGGGCCGGATCCCGGACCACCACGCGCAGGCGGGTGATGCAGGCGTCCAGGTTGGAGATGTTGCCGCGCCCGCCGAAGGCGAGAACCAGATCGCGCGCCCGCTCGCTGCCGGTGGCCGCCATGGCGCCGCCCTCCGTCGCATCCTCGCGGCCGGGGGTCTTCAGGTTCAGTGCCTGGATGGTGTAGCGGAACACCACATAGTAGATCGCCGCATAGGCCGGACCAAGGATCAGCACCAGCCACCATTTCTGCGAATAGGGGCTGAGCACGTTGAACAGCACGAAGTCGATGCCGCCCTGCGAGAAGGTGAAGCCCATATGGGCGCCCAGCGAGTTCATGATGAACTGCGAGGTCGCCGCCAGCACGGCGTGGATCAGGTACAGCACCGGCGCCAGGAACAGGAACGAGAATTCGATCGGTTCCGTGATGCCGGTCAGGAAGGAGGTGAGCGCGGCGGAGATCATGATGCCGCCGACGCGCACCCGGTTCTCCGGCTTGGCGGCATGCCACATGGCGATGGCCGCGGCCGGCAGGCCGAACATCTTGAACAGGAAGGCGCCGGACAGGATGCCGGCGGTCGGGTCGCCGGCGAAATAGCGGGCGATGTCGCCATGGACGATCTGCCCGTCGACATTCTGGAAGGACCCGATCTCGAAGAAGAAGGGCACGTTCCAGATATGGTGCAGGCCGAAGGGGATCAGCAGGCGTTCGACGAAGCCGTAGATGGTCGCCGCCAGACGCGGATCGTTCACCGCCGCCCAGTGCGAGAAGCTGTTGATGCCGCCCTGGATCGGCGGCCAGATCACCGACAGCACGACGCCCAGCACGATGGCGGCCAGCGCGGTGATGATCGGCACGAACCGCTTGCCGGCGAAGAAGCCGAGATAGGCCGGGAGAGCGATCTTGTAGAAGCGGTTGAACATCGCCGCCGCCAGACCGCCGGCCAGGATGCCGCCGAACACGCCGGTTTCCATGGACTTGATGCCCATGATGGTCTTGGGCTCCATCCCCCAGACCCCGGTCATCACGCCCAGCGTGGCCAGCATCACGATATAGCCGATGGTGGCGGCAATGGCCGACACGCCGTCATTCTCGGTATATCCCAGCGCGACGCCGATGGCGAAGATCAGCGGGAGGTTCCCGAAGATCACGTCGCCCGAATTCTTCATCAGCATCGACAGCAGCGGCGGCATCCATTCGAAATTCGCCGCACCGATACCCAGCAGCAGACCGGCGACGGGAAGAACCGCCACCGGCAACATCAGCGATTTGCCGATTTTCTGTAGAAACGCAAAGGGGTTCAATGCCATGACGGCTCTCCCGCAATTTGTCCGGCGGCGGCAACATCGTCATCCCCGGACGGGAATACAACCCGCAAGGGGGACAGGTTGCACGACATAGGCGACATAGCTTGTCAGGCAAGGCTGGAGGCTTATCCCGAACGCGCCCGATCGGGCGCGGATTGGCCGCAGGCTTCCGCCTTTCCCGGACAGAAAGTTTCGATAATCTATAGCGGGAATTGCGCCTGAGCCATGCGGCGTCTGCGCGCATACAAACGATCCGGCGACCGTGCCAGGATCGCAGCCGTCCGACGCGAAGGCGCCCGCTGGGGTCGATGCGTTAAGAATGAGGACCAACCAAACATGACCGCGATCACGCTTGCAGCACCGCTGGCCGGATGGGCCATGCCGCTGGCCGAAGTTCCCGACCCCGCCTTCGCCCAGGGGCTCGTCGGGACCGGCATGGCCATCGACCCGACCGTGAACGAGTTGCGCAGCCCCTGCGACGGCGTCGTGCTGTCGGTTCACCGCGCGCGCCATGCCTGCACCCTGCGGGCCGCCAGCGGGGCGGAGGTGCTGCTGCACCTGGGCGTCGACACCGTCGGGCTGAACGGCGAAGGCTTCACCGCCCATGTCGGCGACGGGCAGGCGGTGAAGGCCGGCGATCTCCTGATCAGCTTCGACATGGATCTGGTGGGAAGCCGGGCGCAGAGCCTGGTCAGCATGATGGTCGTCGTGAATGACGGCTTCACCGTCGACGGCCAGTCCGTCGACCGCGAGATCGCGGTGGGTGAGCCGGCGATGACCGTCCATGGCGGCAGCGGCGCCGATGCCGCCCTTCCCTTCGCCACCCCCGACTCGGACGAGACCGGCGAGCGCAGCGTTGTCCTGCCCATCGCCAACGGGCTGCATGCCCGGCCGGCCGCCGCCCTGGTCGCCGCCACCAAGGCTTATCCCGGAACCGTCACCATCCACTGCCGCGACCGCAGCGCGAACGCCAAGAGCGTCGTCGCCCTGATGGGGCTCGGCACCGTGCTGGGCGACCGGCTGACCGTGCGCGCCGCGGGTCCCGGCGCCCAGGACATGGCGGTGAGCATCGCCGTGCTGATCGAAGGCGGGCTGGGCGATCCGGTCGTCGACACTGCCGCGGCACCGGCCGCGACCGCTGCCGCGCCGGTTGCCGCCACCCCGGCCGCTCCTGCGGCCCAACCGGCGGAGGAGATCGGCCCGCCCTTCGCCCCCGGCGAGGAGGTTCTGCTGAAGGGCACCATCGCCGTGCCGGGTCAGGCGGTGGGCTCCGTCGTCCGCCGCTTCCGCAGCGCCGTGCGCGTGGCGGAGGAGGGCGCCGGACCGGCGGTGGAGGAACCGCGGCTGCATCGGGCGCTGGACAGCGTGATCGCGGAGCTGGGCCGCTCGGCCGAACGGATGCCGGAACACGCCGCCATCTTCCAGGCCCATCGCGAACTGCTGGACGATCCGGAACTGCTGGACGGCGCGCTCGCCGACATCCGCGCCGGCAAGAGCGCGGAATGGGCGTGGCAGCGGACGGCGCGGCTGCAGGCCGATGCGCTGGCGGCGCTGGCCGACCCGCGCATGGCGGAACGGGCGGCCGACCTGCGCGACCTGGAACAGCAGGTGCTCACCGCGCTGTCCGGCAAGGCGCCGAGCGTCGGTCTGGCGGAGCTGCCGGCCGGCAGCATCGTACTGGCCGACGAAATCCTCCCCTCCGACCTTGCCGGCGTCCCGGCGGGGCGGCTGGCCGGTATCGGCATGGCGCATGGCGGCCCGACCTCCCACGCCGTCATCCTGGCGGCGGCGCTCGGCGTGCCGACCGTGGTTGCGCTCGGCCGGCAGGCGGAGCGGGTGCCGGACGGCGCCCCCGTCGTGATCGACGGCAACCGCGGCGAACTGCTGGTCTTCCCGCCGGAGGACATGCTGGCGACCACGCGCACCGCCGTCGCCGCCCGCGCCGCGCGGCGCGAGGAGAACCGCCGCAGCGCCGGCGAGGAGTGCCGGATGGCCGACGGCACGCGGATCGAGGTGTTCGCCAATCTGGGCCGGGTCAGCGACGCCCCCGGCGCAGTGGTGGAGGGGGCGGAAGGCTGCGGCCTGCTGCGCACGGAATTCCTGTTCCTGGAACGCCAGTCCGCCCCCACGGAGGACGAGCAGCACCAGCAGTACCAGCAGATCGCCGACGCGCTGGAAGGCCGGCCGCTGGTGATCCGCACGCTGGACGTCGGCGGCGACAAGCCGCTGCCCTATCTGCCGCTGCCGAAGGAGGAGAACCCGGTGCTGGGCCTGCGCGGCGTCCGCGTCGGCCTGCGCGAACCGGAGCTTCTGCGGGCGCAGATCCGCGCCATCCTGCGGGTTAAGCCGGCAGGCGCCTGCCGCATCATGGTGCCGATGATCGCCTCGCCATCGGAACTGCTGGCGGTGCGGGCGATGGTGGATGAGGAGCGCACAAAGCTCGGCCGCGCCGAACCGATCGAGCTGGGTGCGATGATCGAGGTGCCGTCCGCGGCGCTGATCGCCGACCGCATCGGCGCCGTGGCCGATTTCCTGTCCATCGGCACCAACGACCTGACCCAGTATGTGCTGGCGATGGACCGCGGCAACCCGCATGTGGCGGCCCAACTCGACGCGCTGCATCCGGGCGTACTGCGGCTGATCCGCCTCGCGGTGATGGGGGCCAAGACCCATGACCGGACGGTCGCGGTCTGCGGCGGCTCCGCCTCCGACCCGATGGCGGCGCCGCTGCTGATCGGGCTGGGCGTGACGGAACTGTCGGCCACCCCGGCGGTGATCGCCGACCTGAAGGCCTTCATCCGCACCCTGCGCATGGAGGACTGCCGCCGCGTCGCCGAAGCGGCGCTGGCCACCGACAGCGCCGACGAGGTCCGCCGGCTGGTGGCGGAGGCGTGGCCGGCGATCTGACGCCGGGCTTGCAGAGCAGAGGCGCACAAATGAAAGGCCGGCCGCCCATTCCCGGGCGGACCGGCCTTTTCCTTCCGACCTGGCGAACGCCTATCGGCCCGGATCAGGTCCGTCCGGTCATCGGCAAGGCGGCCACCGCCCGGCGCCCGCCATACCAGCGGGCGGCGCCGCGGGTGGCGGTGCGCATCGCGGCGATGCCGATCAGCGACGCAGCGACGAACAGGCCGGTTTGCAGGTCACCCCGCGTCAACAGCGCAGCGGCCATGCCGACAACCAGCACCCGGTAGACCGTCTCGCAATAGCGCAGCCCGGCCAGGAAGGCGTCGGCACCGCCGAAACTGTCGCCGCCGGCCAGCCGTCCGACCTGCGACTGCCCGGTCATCGGGCTCGCCGGTCCGGTGGCGCCAAGCGCGATCATCGCCGCCAGCGCCGCGACACCGGCCAACGCCAGCGCGCCCAGCAGCGGATGCAGCAAGGCCAGGATCGCCAGATGGATCGGCGCCCAGACGGCCTCCAGCAACCACACGCGCTCAAGCCACGCCACGGCTCCTGCAGACGGCATCAGCCGCGCCAGTTCCCGCGCCTGGGCGAAGTCCAGCAGGGCATGGAGGGCGAAAAGCCCCAGCGCGACGGCGACAAGAGCGAGCAGGGCGCCATTCCCCGCGCCGTCCCACAGGGCCGACTGGAGCGGAGCGGCATAAAGCGCGCTGCCGGCCACCAGCAGATTCGCCAACGCTCCGAACAGACCGCTGCGGATCAGAGCGGATCGGTTGATGGCCGCGTGACGGGCGGTGGACGACGCCATGGCGGACGCTCGCGTTCGAAAAGGAAGGACCGGAGACGTGGATCGCCCCCCGATGCCCGGGCTTGGAGCCGGTGGATCCCGATGGGCGGACTGCTCGAACGATACAAGGCTCATGCGGGTTACGGCCGGACGGCCGCTCCTTCACCACGGGGCGCTGGAACTGTGCGCCGGGCCGGAGACCGGTGCATCGCGGGCATGATGCGTGGGAAAATTTCCCACTTCAAGCGAAAAGGTGATTCCCTTTCCGCCGCCCCGCGCTATTGTCAGCTCTGTCATGGGGCATGGTCGCCCTCGTCATTGGCCAGCTATGTTGGAGTTTCCGGCGCGTGCCGACCCGCAACCCCGAAACCGACAGCCCGAAGGGGGGCGGCTTGTCCGGGGCGGCTCCCCCTCCGGCCGTGCTGACGGCGGTGCGCCGGGTTCTGGTTCCGCTGGTGCGGACGCTGATCGGCTTCGGGATATCCTGGCCGATGCTGGCGAACCTGCTGAAGTCGGTGTATGTCGAGGTGGCGGAGCGAGGCTTCGCGCTGCCCGGGAAGCCGATGACCGACAGCCGCATCACCCTGCTGACCGGCGTCCACCGCAAGGACGTCAGCCAGATCCGCAACGCTCCGCCGCCGGCGGAGGCCGCCGCCGCCGCCGCGCCGTCATTCGGATCGCAGGTGTTGAGCCGCTGGCTGACCGAAGCCGCCTACCGCGATGCCGGCGGCCGGCCGCGCCCCCTGCCCCGCAATGCTCCCTCCGATGGCGGGGCCAGCTTCGAGACGCTGGTGACCGGTATCAGCAAGGACATCCGGCCTCGCGCCCTGCTGGACGAATTGCTGCATGCCGGGCTGGTGGCGGAGCGGCCGGACGGTCTGCTCGAACTCGACACCGCGGCGCATGTGCCACGGGGCGATCTGGACAAGCTCGCCTATTATTATGGCCGCAATCTTGCCGACCATCTGGCGGCGTCCGGGCACAATCTGGCCGGCGGCGTGCCGCCCTTCCTGGAACGGGCGCTGGCCTACGACCGGCTGAGCCCCGGATCCATCGCCGCCCTGCGCCGGGAGGCGGACCGGCTGGGCATGGCGATGCTGGTGGAACTGAACCGGATGGCCGCCGACCTTGCCGATGGCGATGCCGGCCGCGAGGACGCCAACCACCGCTTCACCGCCGGCCTCTACCTCTATGACGAGGCGGAACCGCCCGCTCCTGCGCTGAAAACCGCCGATGCCGGCGGGGAAACGGCGCCGCCGTGACCGCTCCCGCCAGCCCCCCGCCTCGCCGCCCGGTCGGCATTCTGGCCAGCACGCTGACCCGCAACATTGTGGCAACGCTGATGCTGGCCGCCGCCGGCTGCAGTCCGCTGCACGACGGTTCCTCGCGCGATGGAGGCGTGGCGGACCGCGGGATCGGGGGAACCGGCATTGCGGTCACCGACCGCGGGATCGGCGGCACAGGAATAGTCGGCACCGTGACCGCCTTCGGCAGCGTCTGGGTCAACGGACTGCGGGTCGATCTGCCGCCGACCACCGCGGTGCGGATCGAAGGGCAGCCGGCGGATCCCGGTGAGGTCAGGCTCGGCCAGACGGTCGCAATGACCGCTGGTCCCGGCGGGCCGACCGGCCTCACCGCACGCACGCTGGAGGTCCGCTATGCCGTGGCCGGTCCGGTAGAGCGGGTGGAGGGAGGCGGCGGTCTGGTGATGGGGCAGCGCATCGACCTTGCCGATGCGGAGGGAACCACCGCGCTCACCCCCGGCCGCTGGGTCGCCGTTTCCGGCCTGCGCCGTCCGGACGGCGTCGTGGACGCCAGCCGCGTCGATCCCTGGAATCCCGCCCAGGGTTGGGTTCTGCGCGGCCGGCTGGATGCGGTCACGCCCACCACCCTGACCGTTTCCGGGGTGCCGCTCCAGCGTGGGCTGAACCTTGCCGTGCCGCCGGTCGGAAGTCTCGTGCGTGTCGCCGGAATTCGGGCTGCGGCAGGTGCCTCCGGCAATTCGGCGCTGTCGGTCGAATCCGATCCCTTCAATCCCTTCGGCACGACCGTCGGCGCACTGTCGGTCGAAACCTATGTGGATCCGTCAGGACAGACGGCGATCCCCGGCGGCCCCCGGCTGGACATGTCGGATCGCGGCGCGGCGCCGGCACGGGTGGTGATCGACAGCGTGGTGACGTCCGGCGGCGGACTCGGCAGCAGCCGCGCCTACGGCGCCCAGCGCCTGGGCGGACGGTCGCTGTCCGGCGCCGATCCCGCGGCACGCGCCGCCGGGCTGGCGCGCGACGGCCAGCGTCCGGATGGCCCCCGTCCGGATGGCCCGCGTCCGGATGGCCCGCGTCCGGATGGCCTGCGTCCCGACGGCCCGCCACCAGAGGGACAGGAAAGCCCCAACGACGCGATGCGCGCCCATCCCGGATATGCCGCTCCCGGTCCGACGCCGGGACCCGGCCGCTCAGCCGCTGGCGAAGACGCAGGATCCGGCCCGGCACGCGCCGCCAGCCCCCCCTCTCCCGGCGCATCCTCGCCAATGAATGGCGGATTCGGCGGGCCGCACAGGGGATCGGCCGGGGTGCCCGGCAGCGGCTTCGGCCGCGGCGCCGGTCCCGACAGAGGCCCACGCGGACCAGGGAGTGGACCGGGGGGTAGACCGGGCGGCCGTGGTGGTGGCGTTCAATAGTGCCTTGCGGCGCAATTCGACAAATTATCGTTGTGCTGGAAGCCCCGCAAAGACCCCGATCTTGGAGAGATCTGGAATCCGCACACACTCTGATCGAAAACCCTCGGCGACTCTTACCATCGCAAGATACCCAAGCTCCGTATCCATCATTTTACTCGATATTGTTGAAAACATTTTTCAGTGCGGAAGTTGGTTACTCTGCGGCATTTTGATCCACGCTTTCAATATGCCTGCACTCTTGAAGTTATCTACGTTAACATACTAATATATCAACATCGGAGGAATGCCCCCGCGGAAGGACATGTCCAGTTGTCAGTAAGGGAAGAGCCCGGCAGACCGCCCGGAGTCCTTTATTGCCTTCGGTTCAGACCATGGACCATGTCGAAAGCTCCCCTGCCGCACGGACCCGGGCACCTCCCGGGCTCATGCCGGCCGGCGTCACTGTCGCCTCCTCCGCACGGGCTGGAATTCTTTGCATAGACAGGACTTGACCATGATCACGCTCCTTCCGCGGCTGTCGATCCGCGCCACGCTTGGCCTTGTCGTCGCCGCGCTGGGCCTGCTGCTGATCGCCACCAGCACCTACACGACGATCGACGTGGTGAACCGCACGCGCACCGCCGACAGGGTCGCCACGCTCAGCGAGACCAGCCGCGAGCTGCTGCGCACGCTGCTGGCGATCCGGCTGGAGCGCGGGCTGGTCGGGCCGGCTCTGGGGGCCGAAGGGCAAGCCGGCGACACCGAACTGCGCGAGATCGCCGCGAACCGCACAGTGGCGGAGGCCGGCTACGCCGCCATCGCCGCCAAGCTGGGCGGGCTCGACCTTCCCGGCCTGCCGGCCGCAATGGAAAAGCTGCGCAGCGGTCACGACACGCTTTCCGCCCTGCGCCGGCAGGCCGACGACGCCCTCCGGCAGGGCAAGGCGGCGCGCGATCCGGCGGTGGCCGCAGCGTGGGCGACGGTCCCGGTCGCCTATCTCGACGCGCTGACCGCCGCCACCGACCTGCTGGACGCCTCGCTGAAGCTGGCCGACCCGATGGTCGATCACCTGCTGGGCATCAAGCGCGCTGCCTGGAACACCCGGCTGAATGCCGGCGGCATGGCGCTGCGCATCCAGACCGCGGTCGCGACCGGTCAGGCCTGGACCCCGGCAGACGCGCAGGCGGTGGCGGAGGCCATCGGCCGCACCACCCAGGCCTGGACCCTGGTGACGGAGGCCGCCGCCCGCCCCGACACGCCGGACGCCATCCGCAGTGCGGTCGAGAAGGCCAGGGTGAATTTCGAAGGCCCGCTGGTCGAACAGCGCAAGGCGGTGCTCGCCGCGCTCGCCGAAGGACGCAAGTCGCCGGTGGAGATCGGCACGATGCGCCAGCAGGACACCGCCAGCCAGGGCTATATCGTCGACGCCGCGCTGGCCGCGGTGGACCGGATGGTCGCCCGTGCCGATACGCAGGCGGCCCATGCCACGCGCGACGCCGTGGTTGCCGGCCTGCTGGTGGTGGCCGCCATCGTCCTGACCGTCGTCGGGTTGGTCGTCGCCAAGCGGCGGGTGAGCGACCCGATCCGCTCCATGACCGACGCGATGCGCCGTCTGGCCGACCGCGATCTGGCGGTTGCGATCCCCGGACTGGAGCGCAGCGACGAGATCGGCGGCATGGCCGCGGCCGTCACCGTGTTCCGCGACAGCATGATCACCGCCGACCGGCTCGCCGCCGAGCAGGCGCGCGAACAGGGCGCCAAGGAGAAGCGCGCGGCCCATCTGGAAGCGCTGATGCGCGACTTCGACGCCAAGGCGATGCACATCGTGGAGACCGTCGCGTCCGCCGCCACCGAGATGCAGGGCACCGCCGGGGCCATGTCCACCACCGCTTCCCAAGCCAGCGAGCAGGCGACCGCCGTCGCCGCGGCGTCCGAACAGGCCTCCGCCAACGTCCAGACGGTGGCCTCGGCGACGGAGGAGCTGTCGGCCTCCATCCTGGAGATCGGCCGGCAGATCGCCGCCTCCACCCGCATCTCGGGCGAAGCGGTGACCCAGGCCGAACAGACCGACGCCACCATGCGCGTCCTGGTGGACGCGGCCGACCAGATCGGCCATGTGGTGGAGATGATCAACACCATCGCAGCGCAAACCAACCTGCTGGCTCTGAACGCCACCATCGAGGCCGCCCGCGCCGGCGAGGCCGGAAAGGGCTTCGCCGTCGTGGCCGGCGAGGTGAAGGCGCTGGCCAGCCAGACCGCCCGCGCCACCGACGAGATCCAGGCCAAGGTGCGGGAGATCCAGCTAGCCACCGGCGGCGCGCAGGAGGCGATCCAGGGCATCGGCCAGACCATCGGCCGCATCAGCGGGATCACCACCACCATCGCCGCCGCCATCGAGGAGCAGGGCGCCGCCACCCGCGACATCGCCGGCAACGTGACGGAGGCCGCGCGCGGCACCAGCTCGGTGTCCTCCACCATCGTCGGCGTCAACCGGGCGGTGCTGGAAACCGGTTCCGCCGCGACCGAGGTGCTGGATGCCGCCAGCAGCCTCGCCCGCGAAGCGGAAACCCTGCGCGGCGAGGTCGCGTCCTTCATCACCGCGGTGCGCGCGGCGTAACGCCCGGCGGTGTCAGGGCTGGCATCAGGAGCGGCCGTTCCGCTCCCTGCCTGCCCCCGCCAGCATGGTTTCCTGCACCGCCATCACCGCCGCCCCGATCACCCCGGCGCTCTCCACCTCCGGCACATACTGGATGTTGAGATGCCGGGTGGAGAGGGCGAGCGAGCGCTGATAGACGCTCTGCCGGATCGAGGCCAACAGCAACGGGCCGATCCGGGCGACGCCGCCGCCGATGAAGATGTGCGACGGGTTGAAGAAATTGACCACCGCGGCCAGCATCCGCCCGATATGGGCGCCGGCCTGCTGGACGATGGCATTGGCGGCAGCATCGCCCGCCCGGCTGGCGTTGCCGAGATCGACGGTGGTCAGCGCACCGTTTCGCTTCAGCAATTCCATCAGCCGCGGGCTTTCCCCGGCGCGGGCCGCCGCCTCCGCCATGCGGGCGATGGCCGGACCCGCCGCCATCGCCTCGACACAGCCGGCATTGCCGCAATGGCAGATCGGCCCCTGCGGATCGACGCAGATATGCCCGACGTCGCCGGCCGACCCGTCGCGCCCGCGATAGACCATGCCGTGGCAGATGATGCCGCAGCCGATGCCGGTGCCGATCTTGATGACCAGGAAGTTCTGAAGCTGGCCGCGCAGGCGCCAATGGGTGCCCAGCGCCATGATGTTCACGTCGTTGTCGACGAAGACCGGGGCGGCATACTCCTCCGCCAGACAATCGCGGATCGAGAAGCTCTCCCACCCCGGCAGCAGCGGCGGGTTGACCAGCATGCCGCTGTCGAAGGCGACCGGTCCCGGCACGCCGACCCCGATCCCCAGCAGCTGCGCAGCACCGATCCCGCAGCGCTCCCGCGCCTCGCGCAGCAGATCTCGCACGCGTGCGAACAGGGCGGCCGGACCGTCGCGGACCTCGGCCGGTTCCGACCGGTGGTCCAGCACCGTCATGTCCGGAGCCAGCAGGGCCACGTCGACGCTGGTGGCGCCGATGTCGATCCCCGCCAGCACCCCCATCCGGTGGCTCAGCCGCAGCACCTCCGCCCGCCGCCCGCCGGATGAGGGCTGCACCCCGCCCTCCTCGATCAGTTCGCGGGCGATCAGGCTGGATATCGCGAGGTTGGCCTTGCTCTTGGAGAAGTCGACGGAGGAGGCCAATTCGCCGCGCGACAGCCCGCCCGACCAGAACAGCCGCTCCAGCATGGCGCGCTCGCCATCCGACAGACGTTGCCAGTCAACCATGGAGGAATGCCTTTCCGAACTGGTCCCGCCCCCTCCCCATCCCTCCCCCGCTAACGCGGGAGAGGGTGCCTTGTGCGAAGCGGCGGTAGTTCCCTCTCCCGCGTTAGCGGGGGAGGGTTAGGGAGGGGGCATCGTTAGCCGACGCTCCCCCACCCCTAGCACACCCACCCCACTTTTGCCAAATTATGTTCGAAGTCGTCCATTGTCTGTCCAAAGCATCACGCTTACCATCCGCTCAACAGACGAAGCGGCGTCTTCCGGGACGACACGCTCCGCAATGGGAGAAACGTCATGGACGGCATCCGCCCTGCCGCAGCTTTGCGGCCGGTGGAATGGCCGTCAGGGGGTGCGGAGCCATGAGCCTGCATGTCGCCTTCGACGGCATCACCAAGGAATTCGGAGCCGTGCGCGTCCTGCACGGCGTCAGCTTCGACCTGCATCCGGGCCGGGTGCATGGGCTGCTGGGCGAGAATGGCGCCGGCAAATCGACGCTGATGAAGATCCTCGCCGGCTATCACGCGCCGACCTCCGGCACGCTCAGCATCGATGGCGAAGCGGTGACGTTCAAAAGCTCCCGCGACGCCGAGAAGCGCGGGATCGTGCTGATCCACCAGGAACTCAGCCTCGCCGACGATCTCACCGTCGCCCAGAACATGTTCCTCGGCCACGAGATCAAGCGCGGCTGGCTGCTGGACGACCGCGCCATGCGCGACCGGGCGGCCCACGCCCTGCGTCAGGTCGGCTTCGACCTCGATCCCGACAGCAAGGTGCGCGACCTGATCGTCGCCGAAAAGCAGCTGGTGGAGATCGCCAAGGCACAGCTGCGCAACGCCCGCCTGCTGATCATGGACGAACCGACGGCCAGCCTGACCCCGTCCGAATGCGACCGGCTGTTCGGCCTGATCGCCCGGCTCAAGCAGGACAGCGTCACCATCGTCTACATCTCCCACAAGCTGGACGAGGTGGAGCGCATCACCGACGAGGTGATCGTCATGCGCGACGGCCGCTTCGTCGCCCGTGCCCCCACGGCCGAGACGCCGCGCCAGCGCATGGCGACGCTGATGGTCGGGCGCGAACTGACCGACATGTTCCCCGACAAGCACATCCCGCCCATCGGCAAGCCGCTGATGGCGGTGCGCGGCCTGACCGTGCCCGGCTGGGCGGAGGATGTCAGCTTCGACCTTGCTCCCGGCGAGATCCTGGGCTTCGCGGGGCTTGTCGGCGCCGGCCGCACCGAACTGTTCGAAGGCATCCTGGGCCTGCGCCCGCGCAGCGCCGGAACCGTCGAGATCGAAGGCCGCCCGGTGTCCCTGCGAACCCCGCGCGAGGCGATGCGCAACGGCCTGACCTATCTCAGCGAGGATCGCAAGGGCAAGGGCCTGCACGTCAAGATGGGGTTGCGCGACAACCTGACCCTGATGACGCTGCGCCACCACGCCCAGCCGTTGCTGTCGCCGGCATCGGAGGATCGGGCGTTGGAACACGCGGTCGCCAACTTCGGCATCCGCGGCGATCCGCAGGGGTTTGCGTCGTCGCTGTCCGGCGGCAACCAGCAGAAGCTGGCCATCGCCAAGTTCCTGGAGCCCGACCCCCGCGTCTTCGTGCTGGACGAGCCGACGCGCGGCGTCGATGTCGGCGCCAAGCGAGACATCTATTTCCTGATCGCGCGGCTGGCCGCCGAAGGGCGCGGCGTGATCGTGATCTCATCCGAACTGATCGAACTGATCGGGCTCTGCCACCGGGTGATCGTGATGCGCGGGCGCCGGGTGACCGCGACCGTGCCCGCCGACCGGCTCAGCGAAGAGGAGTTGATTGCCCATGCCATCGGGACAGAGATCGGCACCCACGCCCGTCACTGACGTCCGGCGCGACGGTGCGGCGCCGCGCAAGGCGAGCCGCCGCTTCGATCCGCACCGCTTCGGCCCGGTCATCGGGCTGGTGCTGCTGCTGATCGTCGGCACGGCGCTGAACCCGGATTTCGCGACCTGGGACAACCTGATGAACGTGCTGACCCGCACGGCCTTCATCGGGATCATCTCCATCGGCATGTGCTTCGTCATCATCTCCGGCGGCATCGACCTGTCGGTGGGGTCGATGGCGGCGCTGATCGCCGGCGGCATGATCCTGCTGATGAACGCGCTGGCCGCATCGGTCGCTTCGCCGGTCGCGGTGGTGGGGCTCGGCATGCTGTTCGCGCTGCTGCTGGGCGGCGGCTTCGGGCTGGCGCACGGCTATCTGATCACGCGCGGACGGATCGAGCCCTTCATCGTCACGCTGGGCACGCTGGGTATCTTCCGCGCCGTGCTGACCTGGCTGGCCGATGGTGGCGCCATCACGCTGGACAACGATCTGTCGGAGGCCTACGGCCCGGTCTATTACGGCAGCCTGCTGGGCATTCCGGTGCCTGTCTGGGTCTTCCTCGCCGTGTCGGTGGCCGGTGCCGTCCTGCTGAACCGGACCGCCTTCGGCCGCTATGTCCAGGCCATCGGCTCCAACGAGCAGGTGGCCCGCTTCGCCGCGGTGGATGTCGACCGGGTGAAGCTGCTGACCTATGGACTGCTGGGCGTCTGCGTCGGCATCGCCACGGTGCTGTATGTGCCGCGCCTGGGATCCGCCTCCCCCACCACCGGCCTGTTGTGGGAACTGGAGGCCATCGCCGCGGTGATCGTCGGCGGCACCTCCTTCAAGGGGGGCGAGGGGCGGATCGCCGGCACGGTGATCGGTGCGGTGCTGCTGTCGGTCATCAGCAACATCCTGAACCTGACCAGCATCATCAGCGTCTATCTGAACGCGGCGGTCCAGGGCTGCGTCATCATCGCCGTCGCCTTCCTGCAGCGCCGGCGTCCCTGAAAAACGATAAGGAGGAGAAACGTCATGTCGGTAGTTGCGCGTTATTCCCGCCGTCTTGTCTTGGGCGCCGGTGTCGCCATGGCCGCGACGGTCGCCCTCGGCAGTGCCGTTGGCGGCATCGCTTTCGCGGCCGATGCGGTGAAGCTGGGCGTCAGCATCCCGGCCGCCACCCACGGCTTCACCGGCGGCATCGTCTGGTGGGCCAACCAGGCGAAGGCGGAGCTTGAGAAGGCCCATCCCAACCTGAAGATCACCGTCAAGACCGCCAGCGGCGCGCCGGAACAGGCGAACCAGCTTCAGGATCTGGTGACGGTGACCAAGATCGACTCGCTGGTCATCTTCCCCTTCGAATCCGCCGCCCTGACCCAGCCGGTGATGCAGGCGAAGAAGAAGAACGTCTACGTCACCGTCGTCGACCGCGGCCTGACGGATCCGAGCGCGCAGGATGCCTACATCGCCGGCGATAACACCGCCTTCGGCCGCATCCCGGCCGAATACATCGCGAAGAAGTACAACGGCAAGGCCAACATCGTGGCCCTGCGCGGCATCCCGACCACGCTCGACAACGAGCGGTGGGAGGCCTTCACCGCCGTGATGAAGCAGCATCCGGGCATCAAGATCCTGGACGCCAAATACGCCAACTGGAACCGTGACGACGCCTTCAAGGTGACGCAGGACTTCCTGACCCGCTTCAAGGAGATCGACGTCATCTGGGCCGCCGACGACGACATGGCCTTCGGCGTGCTGAAGGCCATCGAGCAGGCCAAGCGCACCGACATCAAGGAGGTGTTCGGCGGCGCCGGGTCCAAGACGATGGTGAAGACCATCATGGACGGCTCCAACCCGCTGCTGCACGCCGACGTGTCCTATTCGCCGAAGTTCATCTACGACGCCATCAAGATGACCGCGGAGGCGCGTCTGAAGGGCGACAAGCTGCCTGCGACCTACATCATCCCATCGTCGCTGATCACCAAGGAGAATGCCAAGGAGTTCTACTTCGCGGATTCGCCGTACTGAGCGTCGGCGAAGTTAGACCCCCACCCTAACCCTCCCCCGCTGGGCGGGGGAGGGAATTGGAGCTTTGTCGGCGTTCGGCGGCAGTCCCTCCCCCGCCCAGCGGGGGAGGTTAGGTGGGGGCAACCGCCAGCCGACACCTCCCGACAACCGGGGAGCCCAAACCCATGAAGACCATCAAAGGCCCCGCGATCTTCCTCGCCCAGTTCGCGGGCGACGCCCCACCCTTCAACTCGCTGGACGCCATCGCCCGCTGGGCTGCCGGCCTCGGCTTCAAGGGCGTTCAGATCCCCAGCTGGGACCGCCGCCTGTTCGACCTGCAGAAGGCAGCCACCAGCCGGACCTATTGCGACGAGGTCAAGGGCACGCTCGCCGATGCCGGCGTCGAGTTGACCGAACTGTCCACCCACCTGCAAGGCCAGCTCGTCGCCGTCCATCCCGCCTACGATGCCCTCTATGACGGCTTCGCCCCGGCGGAGGTCCATGGTCGTCCCGACGCGCGGCAGGCCTGGGCGGTGGAGCAACTGCACCTCGCCGCCAAGGCATCCGCCAATCTCGGCCTGACCGCCCACGCCACCTTTTCCGGCGCGCTGGCCTGGCCCTATCTCTACCCCTGGCCGCAGCGTCCGCCCGGCCTGATCGAGACCGCCTTCGACGAGTTGGGCCGGCGCTGGCGCCCGATCCTCGATGCCTTCGACGAGGCCGGCTGCGACCTCTGCTATGAAATCCATCCCGGCGAGGACCTGTTCGACGGCACCACCTTCCAGATGTTCCTGGACCGGGTCGATGGGCACAAGCGCTGCAACATCCTGTTCGATCCCAGCCACTTCGTCCTGCAGCAGCTGGACTATCTCGGCTACATCGACGTCTTCCACGACCGCATCCGCATGTTCCACGTCAAGGATGCGGAGTTCAATCCCACCCCCTGGCAGGGCGTCTATTCCGGCTATGCGCCATGGAAGGACCGGGCCGGCCGTTTCCGCTCGCTGGGCGACGGACAGGTCGATTTCCGCGGCATCTTCTCCAAACTGACCCAGTACGGCTTCGACGGCTGGGCGGTGCTGGAATGGGAATGCTGCATCAAGCATCCGGAGCAGGGAGCCGCCGAGGGCGCCCGCTTCATCCAGGACCACATCATCCGCGTCACCGACCGCGCCTTCGACGATTTCGCCGATGCCGGAACCGACGAGGCGGCCAACCGCCGAATTCTGGGTCTGGGGAAAGGGACATCATGAGCGCGGATCAAGCACCCGCGGCCTCCAGACGCTTGCGGCTGGGCATGGTCGGCGGCGGCCAGGGCGCCTTCATCGGCGCGGTCCACCGCATCGCCGCCCGCATCGACGACCGCTATGAACTGGTCGCCGGCGCCCTGTCCTCCAATCCTGAGCGGGCGCGGGCCAGCGGGGCGGAGCTGTTCCTGGCGCCGGACCGCTGTTACGACGACTTCCGCAGGATGGCAGAGGCGGAGGCGGCGCGGCCCGACGGCATCGACGCGGTCGCCATCGTCACGCCCAACCACCTGCATTACCCCGCCGCCAAAGCGTTCCTGGAGGCCGGCATCCACGTCATCTGCGACAAGCCGCTGGTCCACACGGTGGAGGAGGCGGAGGAACTGGCGGCACTGGTGCGCCGACGCGACCTCGTCTTCGTGCTGACCCACAATTACAGCGGCTATCCGATGATCCGGCAGGCCCGCGCCATGGTCGCGGCCGGAACGCTGGGCAAGATCCGTGTGGTGCAGGTCGAATATGCCCAGGACTGGCTGGCGACCGATCTGGAGGCCAGCGGGCAGAAGCAGGCCTCCTGGCGCACCGACCCGGCGCAAAGCGGCATCGCCGGCTGCATCGGCGACATCGGCACCCATGCCTTCCATCTGGCGGAGTTCGTGACCGGCCTCCGCTGCAGCGATCTCGCCGCCGACCTGACCGTCTTCGTGCCCAACCGGCGGCTGGACGACAACGCCCACATCATGATGCGCTTCGACGGCGGCGCCCGCGGCATGCTGTGGGCGAGCCAGGTTTGCCCCGGCACCACCAACGGCCTGCGCCTGCGCGTCTTCGGCGAGTCCGGCGGGCTGGAATGGCAGCAGGAACAGCCCAACGAACTGCGCTTCACCCCGCTGGGCGAGCCGACCCGCACCCTGCTGCGTGCCGGTGCGGGAAGCCTGCCGGCCGCGACCGCCATCTCGCGCACACCCGCCGGCCATCCGGAGGGTTATCTGGAAGGTTTCGCCCAGATCTACCGCGACGCCGCCTACCTCATCGCCGCCCGGCTGGACGGCCGCCCGGCCCCCGCCGATTTGCCGCTCCCGACAGTGGAGGACGGCGTGCGCGGCGTGCGCTTCATCCATGGCGCGGTGGAGTCCAGCCACCGAAATGCGGCGTGGGTTTCGTTGGCTGGCGGCGTGAGCCACCCATAACCCACCAAATCCCCCTCTCCCCCCCGGGGAGAGGGTCGGGGTGAGGGGGATGCATCGCGTGGATTCCCGGTAAAGGGCTGCCACGCGCCCCCTCACCCTAACCCTCTCCCCGGGGGGGGAGAGGGGATTTATGGCTTTTCGCTTTCCCGCGAGCGCAATGCGCAGAACCGGCAAAAGCCGTTCCGATGAGGCAATCACCCTCTCGGCCGTTTCCGTACCATCCGTTCATCAAGACAGCCGGCTCCGGTCCTGCCGGCCCGGCCCCGAACGGACTTCGCATGACGACCCAGGAATTTCACCCCTCGCGCCGGACGGTCCTGTCCGGCAGCGCCGCCTTCGCCGTTGCGGGCAGCGGCCTGCTGACTGCGCTCCCCGGCTCCGCCGCCGCGGCCGAAAAGACGGCCATCCGCCAAGACCCGACCAAAGGAACCAAAGCCATGCTCCAGGGCAGCTACGTCACCACCAAGGACGGCGTCCAGATCTACGTCAAGCAGTGGGGTCCGCAGACCGGTCAGCCGGTGGTCTTCAGCCATGGCTGGCCGCTCACCGGCGACGCCTTCGAAGACCAGATGATGTTCCTGGCCCAGCACGGCTATCGCACCATCGCCCATGACCGCCGCGGCCATGGCCGCTCGTCGCAGCCGGGCTTCGGCAACGATCTCGACCATTACGCCGACGATCTGGCGGCGGTGACCGAGGCGCTGGAGCTGAAGAGCGCCGTCCATGTCGGCCATTCCACCGGCGGCGGCGAGGTCGCGCGCTACATCGGCCGCCACGGTGTGTCGCGCGTCGCCAAGGCCGTGCTGATCGGCGCCATCCCGCCGATCATGGTCAAGACCGACTGGAACCCCGACGGCGTGCCGATGGAGGTGTTCGACGGCATCCGCGCCGGGGTGAAGGCCGACCGTTCGCAGTTCTTCAAGGACCTGACGATCCCCTTCTACGGCTACAACCGTCCGGGCGCCAAGGTTTCGCAGGGCGTCATCGACAGCTTCTGGATGCAGGGCATGATGGGCGGCCTGCTGGCCGAGTACGAGTGCGTCAAGGCGTTCTCCGAGACCGACCAGCGCGAAGACCTGAAGAAGATGATCGTCCCGACGCTGGTGATGCACGGCGACGACGACCAGATCGTCCCGATCGCCACCTCCGCCCAGGCCGCCGTGGCACTTCTGCCGAAGGGCACGCTCAAGGTCGTCCCCGGTGCGCCGCACGGCATCTGCACCACGCACAAGGACATCGTGAACGAGGAACTGCTGGCCTTCATCCGCGCCTGAACGACGGTCGGGACATTGTGCCATTCATAGCAACAATCATGTTCTGAAAGGCACAATTGTCCCGATCTCCCCGGTTGTGCCATTGTCCCTTCAGACGGCGCCGCCGACGGAAACGGCAGCCAACCCCCTGAAAATCCATACAGTTCGCAGGAAACGATCATGACCTTCCCGGCCAAGTCGCTCATCAACGCCGACGACACCGTTTTCCTCTTCATCGACCACCAGCCGCAGATGTCCTTCGGCGTCGTCAACATCGACCGCCAGCAACTGAAGAACAACACGATCGCGCTGGCGAAGACCGCCAAGCTGTTCGGCGCGCCGACCATCCTGACCGCGGTGGAGACCGAGAGCTTCTCCGGCTACATCTGGCCGGAACTGATGGACGTGCTGAAGCAGGATCCCATCGAGCGCACCTCGATGAACAGCTGGGATTCGGAAGAACTGGTGGCCGCCATCAAGGCGACCGGCAAGAAGAAGCTGGTCATTGCGGCATTGTGGACCGAGGCCTGCCTGCTGTTCCCGACGCTGTGCGCCATCGAGGAAGGCTTCGAGGTCTACATCGTCACCGACGCCTCGGGCGGCACCTCGCAGGAGTCGCACGACGCCGCCATCCGCCGCATGGAGCAGGCCGGCGCCCATTCGATTACCTCGGTCAACGTCCTCCTGGAACTGCAGCGCGACTGGGCCAAGCGCGGCACCTATGACGGCGTGATGGCCATCGTCCGCGAGCATTTCGGCGCCTACGGCATGGGCGTCGACTATGCCTACACCATGGTCCATAAGGCCCCGCAGCGCGGCGAGTACCCGCACAAGGTGATCGGCGCCGCCACCCACGAACATGCGTAACCGGCACGCCTGACCCCGCTCCCCGGTGCCCGGTTCCGGCCGGGCACCGATCCTCATTTGCAGACCAGCTTTCCAGACCGGGAGCCCGGACCCATGATGCCCTATCTCCTATCGGCCGGCGCCGGCATCCTGGTCGGTGTCATCTATGCGCTGATCGGCGTCCGTTCGCCGGCGCCGCCGACCATCGCCCTGATTGGGCTGCTCGGCATGCTGGTCGGCGAACAGGTGGTGCCGGTCGTCAAGCGCCTGATCGCCGGCGAGCCGGTCGTCGCCTTCATCCAGACCGACTGCGCCCGCCATGTGCTGGGACCGCAGGCCGGTGCGGACAAGCCGACGCCCGTCACGACGGCCACCGACAGCGCGGATGGAGGAAAGGCGTGACGCCTCCCTCTCCCTCCATGATCGGCCGCCGCAAGGCGATGGCGGGAACCGCCGCCGCGACCCTGCTCGCCACGCCGCTGATGTCCACCCTCGCGTCCAGAACCGGGAATGCCGCCATGCCCAACACCGCCACCACCGGCGACGTGATCCTCGTCAACGCCAAGGTCACGACGCTGGACCGCGCCAACCCGCAGGCCAGCGCCATCGCCATCCGCGACGGCCGCTTCCTTGCCGTCGGCACCGAGGCCGAGGTGCGCGCCGCGGCGCCGCAAGCGGCGGTGATCGACGCCAAGGGCCGGCGGGTGATCCCCGGGCTGATCGACAGCCACATGCACATCATCCGGGGCGGCCTGAACTACAACATGGAGCTGCGCTGGGACGGCGTGCCGAGCCTTGCCGACGCCATGGCGATGCTGAAGCAGCAGGCGGCCATCACCCCGCCGCCGCAATGGGTCCGGGTGGTCGGCGGCTTCACCGAGCACCAGTTCGCCGAAAAGCGCCTGCCGACCATTGAGGAGTTGAACGCCGCCGCCCCCGATACGCCGGTCTTCATCCTGCACCTCTACGACCGCGCTCTGCTGAACGCCGCGGCCCTGCGCGCCGTCGGCTATACCAGGGACACGCCCAACCCGCCGGGCGGCGAGATCGTGCGCGACGCCGCCGGCAACCCGACCGGCCTGCTGCTGGCCCAGCCCAACGCGACGATCCTCTATTCCACGCTGGCGAAGGGGCCGAAGCTGCCGCCCGAGTACCAGCTGAACTCCACCCGCCATTTCATGCGCGAGATGAACCGGCTGGGCGTGACCGGGGTGATCGATGCCGGCGGCGGCTTCCAGAACTATCCCGACGATTACGCCATCATCGAAAAGCTGCATGCCGACGGCGAGCTGACCCTGCGCATCAGCTACAACCTGTTCACCCAGAAGCCGAAGGAGGAGCTTGCCGACTTCGCCGGCTGGGCGTCGAAGGTGAAGCCCGGTGACGGCGACGACAGCTACCGCCACAACGGCGCCGGAGAGATGCTGGTCTATTCCGCCGCCGATTTCGAGGATTTCCGCGTCGCCCGCCCCGACATGCCGCCTAACATGGAAGGCGACCTGGAGCCGGTGATCCGCCTGCTGGCCGAGAACCGCTGGCCCTGGCGTCTGCACGCCACCTACGACCAGACGATCAGCCGCGCGCTGGACGTGTTCGAGACGGTCAACCGCGACATCCCCTTCGACGGGCTGCACTGGTTCTTCGACCATGCCGAGACGATCAGCGACCGCAACATCGACCGCATCGCCGCACTCGGCGGCGGCATCGCGGTGCAGCACCGCATGGCCTATCAGGGCGAATATTTCGTCGAGCGCTACGGCGCGAAGGCGGCGGAACGCACCCCGCCCATCGCCAGGATGATGGCGGCTGGCCTGCCGATCGGCGCCGGCACCGATGCCACCCGCGTCGCCAGCTACAACCCGTGGGTCTCGCTGTCCTGGCTGGTCACGGGCAGGACGGTGGGCGGTCTCGGCCTCTATCCCCAGGCCAACCGGATGGACCGCGAGACGGCGCTGCGGCTGTGGACGGAGGCCAACACCTGGTTCTCCAACGAGCAGGGCAAGAAGGGCCAGATCAAGGCCGGGCAGCTGGCCGACCTTGCCGTGCTGTCCGACGACTTCTTTTCGGTGCCGGAGGACCGCATCGCCCATCTGAACTCGGTCCTGACCATGCTCGGTGGCGCGGTGGTCCATGGCGAGGGCGACTACGGCCCGCTGGCACCGCAATTGCCCAAGCCGATGCCGGACTGGTCGCCGGTGCGCACCTTCGGCGGCTACTACAAGGCGGCCGACGGCGGTGCGGGTGACCAGCGCAAGGCATTGGCATCGGCCTGCGGCTGCGCCACCGGCTGCGGTGTCCACGGCCACGACCATGCCGCCGCCTACGCCGCCGACGTTCCGGCCGCCGACGTGCAGTCCTTCTGGGGTGCGCTCGGCTGCGGCTGCTGGGCGGTGTGATCCCCCTCTCACCGTAAGCTGGTCCCCTCTCCCCCCGGGGAGAGGGTTAGGGTGAGGGGGATGCGCGGCGAGGATCTTCAAGAATCGCGCTCTCCGCACCCCACCAATTCCACTCGATGCACCCCCCTCACCCCGACCCTCTCCCCGCTTTCGGCGGACCTATGGTCCGCCTGTCGCGTCAGCGCAAACGAAGTTTGCGCGAGAGCGGGGGAGAGGGGGGATTTTCGCCCCCCAAAAATCGAAACGGTCCCCGCCATGACCTTCCGCGATCTGGAACGACCCATCGACCGCCTCCTCGATTGGGACGGCACATGGTTCCTGGCCCGGCTGGCGCTGGTCGGGGCCTATCTGCTGGGCGGGCTGATGAAGCTGGCCGATTGGCCGGGCGCGGTGGCGGAGCAGGCGCATTTCGGCCTGCATCCGCCGGAGCTGTGGGCCGCCCTGACCATCCTGGTCGAATTGGTCGGGCCGCTGCTGATCCTGCTGGACCGGGCGCTGTGGCTGGGCGCCGGGGCACTCGGCGTGTTCACCGTGCTCGCCGCGCTGATCGCCAACGATTTCTGGACCATGGCCGGCCATGACCGCTTCATGGCGACCAATGCCTTCTTCGAGCATCTCGGGCTGGTCGGCGGCTTCGCGCTGGTCGCCATGCTGTCCCGGCTGCGCCGACGCTCCCGACGCTTCTGAGAAAGGCCCGCCCGCTCAGTGGACTCGGCCGGGCACCAGGCTGTCGACGATGCGCACCAGTTCCACCACCGACCGCGCCTCCATCTTGCGCATGGCCTGACCGCGGTGCAGCTTCACCGTCGCTTCGCTGAGGCCGAGGTCGTCGGCGATCTGCTTGTTGCGCAGGCCGGACACCACCATCATCGTGATCTCGCGCTCGCGCGGGGTCAGCGTGTCGAAGCGGGCGCGCTGGGTGAGGAGGCCGCGTTCCTGGTCGCGCTGCTCGCCATGCCGGGCGATGGCGGCGTGGATGGCGTCCAGCAGTTCCTGGTGATGCACCGGCTTGGTCAGGAACTCGAAGGCCCCCGCCTTCATTGCGCGGACCGACATCGGCACGTCGGCATGCCCGCTGATGAAGATCACCGGCAGGCTGTTGCCGCAGCGCGCCAGCTCCGCCTGGAAATCCAGCCCGCTGCGCCCCGGCAGCCGCACGTCCAGCACCATGCAGCCGACATCGATGGCCGGGCACCGGTCGATGTATTGCTGCACCGACCCGAAGCTCTTCACCTCCAGCCCGACGGACTCGAGCAGCCCTTCCAGCGCTTCGCGGACGGCTTCGTCGTCGTCGATGATCACCACGGTCACCACGGCCGCGGCGGTTTCGGCCTTGCCCCTCATCACACCCCTCCGGCCGATACCGGCAGCACGAATTCGAACACGCTCCCGCAAGGGGTGCCCGGCGTGGCGGTCAGCCGTCCGCCATGCAGTTCCACGATCGACCGGCCGATCGACAGGCCCATGCCCAGCCCGTCCGGCTTGGTGGTGTAGAGGGCGCGGAAGATGGCGTCGACATCGGCGTCCGCGATGCCAACTCCACTGTCCTCGACCCGGACCCGGATCCAGCCCTCCTCGCCGGCGGTGACGATGCGCAGGCGCCGTTCCGGCAACTCCGGGTCCGCCATCGCCTCGACCGCGTTCATCACCAGATTGAGGACCAGCTGCTGCAACTGCACGCGGTCGCCATGGACCCAGGGCGATCCGGCCTGGAGGTCGGTTTCCACGACAACGCGGGCGCGGCGCAACTCCGCCCGCACCAGGGCCAGCGTGTCGGCGACCAGCGCGCTCATGTCGACCCATCCCGGATCGGCCGGGGTCCGGCGCGCCAGCGCATGGATGCTGCGGACCACGTCGCCGGCCCGCTGGGCGTCGCGCACGATCCGCTCCACCACGACGCGGGTCTTGCCGGGGTCGGGATGAGGCTGCGACAGGTGCTGAAGGCAGGTGCCGGCGTTGGTGACGATGGCCATCAGCGGCTGGTTGACCTCATGGGCGACGGCGGCGGCCAGTTCCCCCATCATGGTCAGCCGGCCGATATGGGCGAGGTCGGCCTGGGCCTTGCGCAGGGCCTCGGCGATCTGGCGGCGCTGGGTCAGGTCGCTGAACACCAGGATGGAGCCGACCAGTTCCCCACGGTCGTCGATGATGGCGGAACAGCGCTCCTCAACCACGATCCCGGCCGAGGCAGGCTCTCCGCGCGGCAGCAGCCGCGACAGCCGGTCCGGCGGGGCGAAGGCGCCGCTGCGCAGGACGAGGGCGGAGAAATCCTCCAGCGATTCGTGCGTTTCCTCGTCCACCGCGACAAAGACGGTGGCGAGCGGCTGCCCGGCCGCCTCCATCGCCGTCCAGCCGGTCATCGTCTCCGCCACCCGGTTCATGAAATCGACGCGGCCCTGGGGATCGCACAGGATGACGCCGTCGCGGATGCTGGCGAGCGTGGCGGCATAGCGCCGCTCGCTCATCCGCAGCCGGGCGTCGCTGGCGTGCTTGTAGAGCGCCATCTGGATGACGGTGCGCATCTGCGGCTCTTCGAAGGGCTTCAGCAGATAGCCGAAGGGCTCCGTCAGGCTGGCGCGCTGCACCACCTCGTCATTGGCGTAGGCCGTGAGGAAGACGACGGGGATGCGCTGGGAGTCGCGGATCCGGCGCGCCGCCTCGATCCCGTCCATCTCCCCTTCCAGGCGGATGTCCATCAGGACCAGATCGGGCCGGTGGCTGCCGGCCAGCCGGACCGCCTCCTCGCCGTTGGCCGACATGCCGACCACGACATGCCCCATCCGGGACAGTTGATGCTGAATATCGCGCGCGACGATACGGTCGTCTTCGACGATCAGGATCCGTGCCGCGATCATTCACTTCCCCGGTTACGCCCCTTCAAAGGAAAGGTGACGATGAACTCCGTCCCTGTGCTGGAACTGTATTTCAAATTTCCGTGCAACTGACCGGTCAGGTCCGCGATCAGCTCAAAGCCGACCGTGTCCATCCTATCGGGATCGTACCCTGCGGGCAAGCCCACGCCGTCGTCACGAACGGATAGCCGGCAGTCCCGCCCGTCCGACGCCAGCCCCACGCTGAGCACCCCGCCCCGCCCGCCCGGAAAGGCGTGTTTCAGCGCGTTGGAGACCAGTTCGTTGACGATCAGGCCGCAGGGCACCGCCCGGTCGAGGTCGAGCTTCAGGTCGTCCATGTCGGTTTCCAGCCGCACCGCTCCGGCCTGCCGGGAATAGGCGCGCAGCAGATGGGCGCACACCGAGTCCAGATGCTCGCGCATCGGCACGCGGGCGAAGTTGCCGAGCCGGTAGAGGTTCTCGTGCACCAGCGCCATCGACCGCACCCGGTCGCGGCTGTCGGCGAACAGGGCGGCGACCGCCTCGTCCTCGATGCGGCGGGCCTGGAGGTTGAGGAGGCTGGTGACCAGCTGAAGGTTGTTCTTCACCCGGTGATGGATTTCCTTCAGCAGCGCCTCCTTCTCCTCCAGCGTCGCGGTCTCCAGCGACGCCGCCGCCTGGGCGCCGAGCAGCGTCAGGATGTCGACCCGTTGCGGGGTGAAGGCATGGGTCGCCAGCGCGTTCTCCAGATGCAGCAGCCCGACGACGCGGCGGCGGCGGACCAGCGGCATGCACAGGATGGAGCGTGCCTCCGTCTCGCGCAGATAGGGATCGGCGGAAAAGGGACCGGGGGCGCGGGTGTCGTCGACGATCACCGCCTCCTGGTCGCGGATCGCGCCATGGACGATGACATGGGGCAGCGGGATGCGGTCGGCATCCTCCTGCACCAGCCGCACCGACACGCCGTAGAGCCCGGTCGTCGCCTCCGCCTCCACCCGCAGCCGTTCGCCGCGGGCGAGGATCAGCATGCCGCGGCTGGCCCCGGCATGTTCCAGCACCAGGGTCAGCAGCGTGGTGGTGAGCTGCTCCACGCTCGCCTGGTCGGACACCGTGCGCAGCGTGCCGAGCAGGGCGGCCAGATCGATGCCGTCGAAGCCGCGCGGCGCCTCCGGCAATGCCGGCTCCGCCGCATCCAGGCCGAGAGAGGGATGGCGCCGGGCGAGCTGCGCGACCTTGGCCGTGGCCCCCCAGCGCGCATAGCAGCCGGCGGCGTCGCGGATGCAGGCGAGTTCCAGCGTCGGCACACCCAGCCGGCTATAGAGGCCGGCGGCGCATTCATGGGCCAGCGCCTCCACATGCGGCAGGGCGGTGCGCCGGGCCGCCTGGACCGCGCGGTCATAGCCGCGCATGGCATCCTCCGTCCGGCCCTGCGTCCGGGCCGCCTCCGCCTCGGCCAGGGCGAAGCGGGCGTCGAAGCTGTCGGGGCTGTGGCCCGCCCAGTCGCGCAGCTGGTCGAGATGGCGGGCGAGCGCCGCGGCGTGGCGGGCGCGGTTGTCCGGCCGGACGTCGTCCATCGCCCCGGCCCGCGCCAGGGCGCCGTGGAAATGGAACTCCGCCATCTCCCAATGGCCGGAGGTGGTCCACAGCAGCCCCTCCGCCCGCTCCGCCGCTTCCACCGCCGCCGCCATTTCACCGGCGATGCAGCGGAGCTGGAGAGTGCGGATCCAGTGCCAGCAGGTGGCGATGTCCAGGCTGGGATTGGCCAGCAGCCGCGCCTCGAAGGCGGCATTGTCGAAGCCCTGCCCGTCGAAGCGGCCGATGGCGTCGGTCTGTCCGCGCAGGGCGTGCAACAGCTGCAGCTGGGTCGTCAGGATGTCGGCGCACAGCCCGAGCTTCACCTGCCGGACATAGGCGAGACGCGCCTCCGCCGTGCGCTGCACCGTCGCCAGCGCATCGCCCGAGGCCAGCATGCTGGTGACGAGCGTGACGCTGGTGAAGCCGCCATAGGTGACGTCGCCGGCCTCCCGCGCCTCCTCGAAGGCGCGCAGCAGCAGGGCGCGCTCGCTGCGGATGTCGCGGGTCCAGGGGACGACATGATAGGCGAAGGTCATCAGCACCCGTGCCCGGTAGCGCGTCGGCCCCTGCCGCTCCGCCAGATCGTAGCCGAGCCGGCCGAACTCGTAGCCGGCGGCATAATCGCCGAAATAGGGGCCGGCCATCATGCCGAGATAGGCGAAGCCCAGGGCGGACGCGTCGCTGCGCCCGTTCCGCAGGGTCAGGTTCGCCATCCGGCACAGGATCAGGCAGACGAGGTTGCGGTCGCTGAAGAAGGCCGGCGGCAATGCCGCGGCCAGCACGTCCAGCGTCGCCCGGCTGTCGGGATGGGCAATGGCCGACATCGATGCCAGCGACGCGATGGGCCGGTCGCCGATGGCCGCCCGCAGCCGACCATACTCCTCATGGGCCAATGTCGCCGGCGGATGGGCCCCCCAGTCGATGCCGACGCCCTTCAGATAGCTCAGACAGGCGGCGATGGCGCGGTCGCTGCGGTCGATGGCGGTGTAGACGGTGACGAGCAGCGCCGTGATGGCGGCGCAGTCGGCCAGGCATTCGGCCCGTCCGGCCAGGGCGCTCAGGCGCCGCTCCGCCTGCTGCAGGTCGCCGCAGAGGAACTCGCATTCCGCCTGCAGATGCTCCAGCGCGAAGGCCAGCCGGTGCCGCCGCTCGATTTCGCCGCCTTCCAGCAGACGCAGGCCGCCCAGCGCATAGGCCAGCGCCGAGCCGTGGGCGCTGGCGGCCTTGGCCTGATGACCGGCGGCGAGATGGAGCATCGCCACCTCCGCCCGCTCCGGCCCGTCCTGGATCAGGGGAAGGCAGCGGTCATACTGGCCGACCAGCGTGAACAGCCGCTCCCCCGTCAAATCGGCTTCGAGTCCGCGATGCAGCGCGCGGGCGATGTCGAGATGGAGCGCACCGCGCGATTCCGCCGGCACCAGGGCATAGGCCCCTTCCTGCACCCGGTCGTGGAGGAAGCGGAAACCGTCCTCGCCGCGCAGGATCAACCCCTCGGCCAGCACCGGTTCCAGATGGCGCTCCGTCTCCTCCTCCGTCAGGCCGGCGGCGAAGGCCAGGGTGGACAGCCGGACGGCGGCGCCGAGCGCGGCATGGCGCGACAGCAGGTCGCGCGCCTGCGCCGGGAAGCGGCCCAGCCGTTCGGTCAGCAGCGTGGCGATGCCGCCATCCGACGGCGCCTGCTCCACCGCCGCCAGATCCCAGTCCCAGCGCCGGGCGTCACGGTCGAACCACAGGCGGCCGGAGCGTTCCAGCGCGGTCAGCAGCTGCACCGCGAAGAAGGCGTTGCCGCCGGTGCGCTCCTGCAGCAGGGCGGCGAGCGCCGCCACCTCGTCCGGCTTGCGCTCCAGGCTGTCGGCGATCATGCGGCGCAGATCGTCCGAGGACAACGGCCCCAGCGCGATTTCCTCGCAATCGATCGCTTCGCCGGCAGCACCGTCGCAGGCATCCCGGATGCGGCGCATCAGCGCCTCCAGCGGATGGCCGGCGCCGACCTCGTCGCTGCGGTAGGCGCCGATCAGCAGCAGATGGCCGATGCCGCCATCGGCGACCAGCCGGTCCAGCAGGTCCAGCGTCGCGCGATCCAGCCATTGCAGGTCGTCCAGGAACAGGGTCAGCGGGTGGTCGGGGCGGGCGAAGCTCTGCAGAACGCGCCGGAACAGCAGGTCGAAGCGGTTCTGCGCCTCCCGCGGCGGCAGGGGCGGCACGGCCGGCTGCTCGCCGATCAGCAGGGCAAGATTGGGGATCAGGGCGGTCATCAGCGCGCCGCCGTCGCCCACCGCCTCCGCCAGAGTGCGGCGCCACCGGTCGCGATGCAAAACCGGCAGCGCCAGGATGCGGGTGACCAACGCACGGAAGGCCTCGGCCAGGCTGGCATAGGGCAGGTCTCGCTTGCCCTGGTCGAACTTGCCGGCGGCGAACAGGCCGTAGGGCGGCACCAGTTGGTCCTCCAGCGCCCGGACGACCGCCGACTTGCCGACACCGGACCGTCCGGCGATCAGGACGACCCCCATCCGGCCGCGGGCGGCGACCTGATCGAAGGCAGCCTGAAGGACGGCGACCGGCTCGTCCCGCCCATAGAGGTCCGGCGGCGGAACCAGCCCCTCCGGCATGTCGCGCCGGCCGACCGGAAAGGCCGGGATGCGGCCTTCGGCGTCCCAGGACCGAAGGGCATGGGTAAGGTCGCGCAAGAGGCCGTCGGCGGTCTGGTAGCGGTCCTCCGCCGTCTTGGCCAGCAGCCGCAACAGGATGTCGGCGATGGCCGCCGGCAGGTCGGGCGCATGGTGGGCCGGTGGGATCGGCGCGCGCGCGAGATGGCTGTGGACCCATTCCATCGCGTCGCGCGCGGCGAAGGGCAGCTCGCCGGTGAACAGTTCGTATAGCGTGACGCCCAGCGCATAGAGGTCGCTGCGGCGGTCGACCGGCCGGTTCATCCGCCCCGACTGCTCCGGCGCCATGTAGGGCAGCATCGCGTCCGGCCGCTCGGCGGCGGCATCGGGGGTGGGAACCGGCAAGGGGCTGGCCCGGCCGAAGCCGGTCAGGCGCACCGATCCGTCGTCGCCGACCAGCAGGTTGAAGGGCCGGAGGTCGCCATGCAGCAGCCCGCGGCGATGAAGCTGCGCCACCGCCCCGGCGATGCGGATCGCCAGCAGGAGCCGCTGACGGAACGGCATCGCCGGCACCGGCAGGGCCGACAGCGGTTGTCCGCCCGGATCGGCAAGGGTCAGCACCGGGACCATGCCATGCTGCAGCAGGTCGAGCGGCTTTACCGCCCAGGCCGGGTCCAGCCGGTGCGACAGCTCATGCTCCCGCCGCAGGCGGTCGAGCGCGGCGTCGGACCGCCCGCCCGGCTCCTTCGCAAGCGCCAGAGCCATGCGGACCAGGATCGGAAAGGGCTGGCCCGGCCGCATCACCCGCAGCAGCCGGCTTTCCCCATCACTGCCCAGGACATGGCCGCCGGAACCGGTCGCCGTCAGATGATCGAAACTGAGCTCCATGTACCGCCCTTTGCCGCCCGCAATCCCTGCCCTGCCGTCCTATCCTGCCGCCATGGCGCTGTTCAGGGAAGCGATCAGGACATGGCCGTCGACCGGCTTGCCCAGCACGTCGCGGGCGCCGCCGCCAAGCGCACGATTCCGCGTGGTTTCGTCGGCGTAGGAGGTCATGAAGAGGATCGGCGGATGCCCGCCGCCGTCTGCGTTCAGCCGCTCCTGCAGTTCCAGCCCCGACAGACCGGGCATGCGCACGTCCAGGATGATACAGGCGATGTCCGCCCGGTCCGCATGGGCCAGGAAATCCTCGGCCGAGACGAAGGGCCGGCAGCGGAAGCCGGCGGACCGCAGCAGGTCGTCCAACGCCTCGCGGATCGCCTCGTCGTCGTCGACCACAGCTATCAGGGGTGCATTGGACACGTCGCGATGCCTCGACCGAATGAAGGGCGCCGGTCCTTGACGCCACGCGCATCCTATCCGGGCGGGGTGGACGCGGGATACCACACCTAGGTCTAGAAAGACGCTGGGGGCCGGAAGCAGGCCGGACAGGCCGCTCACCCCCGCCGCCCGGCGATCTTGCCGGCTCAGCCGCGGTCGGCGCGCGACAGGGCGTCCACGAAATGGCCCATCGCCAGCTTCATGTCGTTGAAGACCGTTCCCTGGGACACGCCGAGATGGGCGGCGATCTGCGGATAGGACATCCCCTCCACCCGGTTCAGCACCCAGACCCGGCGGGCGCGGTCCGGCAGAGCCTCCATCGCGCCCATGAACTGGGCCAGCCTTTCGCGGTGCAGAAGCCTGTCCTCCACCGACGGGGTGCCGCAGGCGACCTCCAGCGGATCGGTGGTGTCGGAAGCCGGCGCCTCGAACCGTTCCTGGGTGCGGCGGCGGCGGATCTGGTCGAGGGCGAGGTTGTGCACGGTGCGGTGAAGGAAGGCGCCGATATTGTCGATCGGGCCCTTCTGCTCCGCGTTGCAGGCCCTGAGATAGCTTTCCTGGATCACGTCCTCCGCCGTCGGCACGTCGCGCACGATGCGCAAGGCCCGGCCGAGCAGGGACTGGCGGTGATCCAGATAGATGGCGGTCAGACTTGCGGGCATGGTCGGTCTATCCGTCGCACGGGCGCTTCTTCAGGGGCGTCAGAGACTGATAATGATTCGCAGTTGTTGCTGTCAAGCCGGGCCTCGGATCGTCGGCGGGATGGTTCGACGATCCGCGCTTTCCCGTCCGCGAAGGGCTTCCGACAATCCCCGCGTAAATCCTACCGGCGCAATTTGTGGCCGCCCCGCACTTCGAACGTCTAAGATGCGGGGGCATGCTGAAAGAGGATGGGCACGCGGGTGAGGCAGGACAGGTCCAGCGGAAAGAAGGCGGAACCCGGCTACCGCCATGCCGATCCGGTGACCGATGCGGCTCTCGACTGGTTCGTCCGGCTGCTCGACGCTCCGGCCGATCCGGCGACGCTGGCCGCCTATCGGGCATGGCGGCAGAGCGATCCGCGCCATGCACAGGCGTTCGACCGGCTGACCGAGGTCGGCGGCATGGCGGAGCTGCACAGCGCCACCCTGGCGCATGTGCCGGCGAACCCGGTGCCGATGCGGCGGCCGGGACACTCACGGCGCGCCTGGATGGGCGCGATTGCGGCGACGGGGCTGCTGGCCGTGGTCGGGACGCATCTCTATCCCGATCTGAAGACCCGGTGGAGCGCCGACCACCGCACCGCCGTCGGCGAACGGCGGGAGGTGGCGCTGCCGGACGGCTCCCGGCTGGTCCTGGACAGCGACAGCGCGGTGGCCCTGGCCTTCGGCGGGGAGGAACGCCGGGTGGCGCTGCTGCGCGGCCGGGCGTGGTTCGACGTGGTGCGGGACACCGCCCGCCCCTTCCGCGTGGTGGCCGGCTTCAGCACGGTCGAGGTGACGGGGACCGCCTTCAGCGTGCAGTCGGACGACCGCGGCGACTCCGTCTTCCTGGAGCGCGGGCGGGTGACCGTCAGCCGGCTGGACGATCCCGGCCGGCCGGTGACGCTTGCCCCCGGCGACCGGCTGACCGCGACGGCACGCGGCCTGACCATGCAGCCCCGCCCCGATCCGGCCGAGGCGCTGTCCTGGCGCGACGGCCGCTATGCCTTCCACAACGAGCGCTTCGACACCGTGGTGGAGACCCTGCGGCGCTATCACGCAGCACCGATCCTGCTGCTCGACGACCGCATCGCCATGACGCGCGTCAGCGGCAACTACCGGCTTGACGATCCGGCCGGTGCGCTGGCGGCGCTGGCCGGGATGGTCGGCGCCCGGATCACCAGCCTGCCGGGCGGAATCCTCGTCCTGCGCTGAGACGGGCAGGCCCTGGCAGGGCAGGCATGAGAATCGCTCGCAACTTTTTTTGTGAGGGTCCGCGATCCCGTACGTCTGGCGAAAAGGGGGTTAGGCTTGTCTGCCTGCGATTGAGCCCCCTGCGCCAGCTTGAGACGGGAGTTGCAGGAAATGGTCCGCCGTACGGCATCGACAGTCAAAATTGCAGATTTCAGCCGATCCCGGATCGCCGGGCATTTGTTTGCCGCATTGATGACCTCCACGGCGCTCGGCGCGACGCTGACGGCACTTCCCGCCGCGGCGCAGCAGACGGCGCCGGCCGATGCGCCTGCGACCTTCTCGCTGCCGGCGCAGCCGCTGCGCAGCGCGCTCGACGCCTTCAGCCGGCAGACCGGCTGGCAGATCGGCTATCCCGGCACGCTGACCGACGGCCGCAACTCCCGCCCGGTCAGCGGCTCCATGCCGCCGGCGAAGGCGCTCGAAACCCTGCTGGCCGGCACCGGCGTCACCTATCGCCTGACCGGCCCGGCCACCGCCACGCTGGCCCCGGCCCCCGTCGCCTCGTCCGGCGACACGATGGCGCTGGGTCCGGTTTCGGTCTCCGCCGCCGCCCCGGCGCCGGGCGGCCCGGCGCAGATCGTGATCGGCAAGGAGGAGCTGGACCGCAAGAACCCCAGCGACATCCGCGATGTCTTCGCCGGCGAGCCGGGCGTGCGCGTCGGCAGTTCGGTGCCGATGTCGCAGAAGGTCTACGTCAACGGGGTGGAGGAGACCAACCTGTCCGTCAGCATCGACGGCAGCCGGCAGAACAACAAGGTCTTCCACCACAACGGCACCACCCTGATCGACCCCGTCTTCCTGAAGACCGCCCGCGTCGATGCTGGCGTTGCGCCCGCCGATGCCGGGCCGGGCGCGCTGGCCGGCTCCATCGCCTACGAAACCAAGGACGCCCGCGACTTCCTGAGCGGCGACGGCATCGGCGCCTTCGTCAAGTCCAGCTTCGGCACCAACGGCTCCGTCTTCACCAACAGCGTCGCCGGCTATGGCCGCCACAAGGGGCTGGAGGGGCTGGGCTATTTCACCTACGGCAAGGGCGCCCGCTTCGAATCCGGCGACGGCAACAAGGTGGAAGGGACCAAGACCGACCTGAAGAGCGGGCTTGGCAAGGTCGCCTACGAGACCGACGCCGGCCACCGCTTCCAGGTCAGCTACGAGCGGGTCTATGACGACGCCCCGCGCCCGTTCCGCGCCAATGTCGGCTTCATTTCCGGCCGTCCGGCCTGGGAGCCGCGGGTGCGCGACTATACGCTGGACCGCCAGAACATCGTCTTCACCTACACCGACAGCCTGCCGACCGACCTGTGGAACCCCAAGCTGGTGCTCGCCTACGGCCGCACCGACGTGGAGACCCCGATCTACACCCGTCCGGTCGGGAGCAGCACGGTCCCCGGCAGCTATCCCGGCAAGGGAGCCACCAGCTCGCTGAACGGCAAGCTGGAGAACGTCTTCAACGTCGGCATGGGCACCGTCACCGCCGGCAGCGACTTCTACGTCGACCGCGCCCACTATGAAGACCAGACGATGACGGCGCTGGAGAAGGCCCGCAACATCGGCGTCTATGGACAGGCGCGGCTGTCCCCGGTGGAGCGGGTTCGCCTGTCCTTCGGCATGCGCGCCGACCGGCAATGGTTCGAAGGCACCACCGGCCAGGATTGGACGAACGGCGGCGTCAGCCACAATGTTTCGGGCGAATTCGACATCCTGCCCGAACATCTGACCGCCAAGGCCGGCTGGTCGCGCAGTTGGGGCGGCGTCCAGCTGGCCGAGAACTTCATCATGAACCCGGTCTGGCGCTATGGCGCCGGTCCGCAGCCGGTGACCGCCAAAAACCTGACCGCCGGTCTGGTCGGCCGCTACCAGGGCTTCACCGCCGAGGGCCGCGTCTTCCGCACCGACCTGGACGACGTCCGCGCCGCGCGCTTCGCCGCCGGCAGCGGCACGCTGACCCGCGACGTGCGGTCGAAGGGCTACGAACTGGGCGTCGGCTATGCCTGGGATACCGGCTTCGTCCGCGCCAAATATGCCGACATCGACGTGACCATCGACGGTCTGCCCGCCGATTCCGACAGCGGCACCTACATCGCCACCCCGATGGGCCGCGTCTACACCCTCGGCGGCGCCCACACGATCCCGAAATGGGAGCTGACCTTCGGTGCCGATGTCGAGATCGTGCTGGACTACAACAAGGTCCAGGCCGGCCAGCGCCCGCTGAAGGGGTACGAGACCGTCAACCTCTTCGTCGAGCACAAGATCCCGCAATATTCCAACCTGACCCTGCGCGCCGACGTCCGCAACCTGTTCGACGAGACCTATGCCGACCGCGCCACCTACGGGCAGGAGTTCGGCACCGTCACCCCGCTCTACCAGCCGGGCCGGACCTTCCTGCTGACCGCCTCGGCGAGCTTCTGACCTCCGTACCGCAACCGGGAGCCTCCCCGCATGCTGCATTCGACCGCCCATTTCGAGACGGAGCACGGCAAGCGCTACGCCAGCCAGCTCTGCCGCCACTTCGCCCACAAGATCGAAACGGTGGAGACCGAAGAGGGCGGGGAGTGCCGGTTTTCCATCGGCACCGCCCGGCTGCGGGCGGCTCCCGACCGGCTGATCATCGAGGCCAGCGCCCCCACCGCGGAGGAACTGGCCGAGCTTCAGTCGGTGGTGGAGAGGCACCTGCTGCGCTTCGCCTTCCGCGAGGGCGACCGGCAGCTCGACTGGGCGGCTTAAGGCCGCCCCGACAGGCGAATAGCCCCTCTCCCCTTGCGGGGCGAAACCGAAGGAGGCCAAAGGCCACCGCAGGTTCCGCGGTTGGGGTGAGGGGTGCAAATTTCCAGTCATTGAGGCCTTCTTGGCCTTCGGCCACCCCCTCATCCCAACCCTTCTCCCGCACAGGGGAGAAGGGCTACCGAGACCGAAAGCGGCTGCCTCCTGCCGAGGTGTATCGGCCCGGAGCCTCCCCCACCGCCCACGCCTTGCCCGAAGCCCTTCAGGATCGGCAAACCATGCGTTCCACCCAACAGATCGCCGAGCACGCGACCTTCCAGAATTTCGCCAACTGCTATTGGCGGGAGATCGACGCCGGCCGGACCACCCGGCACGGCACGGAGGCCGAGCCCGGCGTCGAATGCGTCGAATGGCTGCTGCCGTCGCAGCGGACAGCCCTGCGGGCGGAGATCGTCTCGCGCTCGCTGTGCGGCCCCTGCGGCTTCGGACGCATCTGGAAGCGCGCCCTTCCGGACGGCTCCGCCGATACCGCCTGGCAACCGACCGAACCCTTCACCGCGCTCTGCTGTCTGGCCGGCGAGAGCTATCGCCGGATGGAGGGGAAAGGCGCCGGGGCCGACCTGCGCGGCAGCGAGCTGGAGCTGCTGCTGCGCGTCCTGCAAAGCTACCAGTCGGTCCAGCGCTACCTTGATGCCAGCCCGACAGCGGATCCGGCAACGGACGACGACGAGGACGAGTTCATCGCCGCCGAACAGTCGCTGGTCTTCGGCCACTGGCTGCACCCCACGCCCAAGAGCCTTCAGGGCATGACGCCGTGGCAGCAGCCGGTCTATGCGCCGGAACTGGGCGGACGCTTCCGGCTGCGCTGGTTCGCCGCCCCGGCGGCGCGGGTCAGCCACCGCTCTGCCATCCGCCAAACGGCGCCGGAAATGATCGCCGCCATTCTGGGCGACGCCATCGCCCGGCTCGCCCCCCGCGAGGACGAGCTGCTGATTCCGATGCACCCGCTCCAGGCCGAGGCGCTGGCGTTGGACCCGGCGGTGCAGGCGATGCTGGAGCGCGGCACGCTGCGGGCGCTGGGCGACGCCGGGCCGCAATTCACCGCCACCTCGTCGGTGCGGACGGTCTACAGCCCGGACAGCCCGTGGATGCTGAAATTCTCGCTGCCGGTGCGCATCACCAATTCCATCCGCGTCAACCGCCGACACGAGCTGGACGCCGGCGTCATCATGGCCAAGCTGATCGGCGCCATCGGACGGGAGTCGGGCCGCGATATGGGTCCGCGCTTCGGCTTCGTGCTCGACCCCGCCTACATCACGCTGGAGTCGCCGGATGGCGGCGAGAGCGGGTTCGAGGTGATCCTGCGCGAGAACCCCTTCGCCGGAGGGCGCCAGCGCGGCGTCGCCACCATCGCGGCGCTGGCCGCCGATCCGCTTCCCGGCCGTCCATCCCGGCTGGAGCGGGTCGTCCGCCGCGTCGCGATGGAACGGAAAGGCGGCGTGGCGGAGGCGGCGCGGCGCTGGTTCGACGCCTATCTCGACTGCGCGCTCGATCCGGTGCTGCGCCTGTACGACACGCATGGCGTGGCGCTGGAGGCGCACCAGCAGAACGGGCTGCTCGAACTGCGGGACGGGATGCCCGCCCGCTTCCTCTACCGCGACAACCAGGGCTTCTATTTGTCGGCCGCCTGTCGCGACCGGCTGCGCCGGCTGATCCCGGAGGCTGACAACATCCACTCGCTCTATTACGAGGAGGGGGAGATCAACCGCCGCTTCTCCTACTACGTCATCGTCAACCAGATCTTCTCGGTGATCGCCCGCATGGGCAAGGACCGGCTGGCGGCGGAGGAGGACCTGCTGCGCATCCTGCGCGCCCGGCTGGAGCGGCTGGCCCTGTCGCTGACCCAGGCCGGACGGCGCTTCGCCGAAGGGGTGCTGGACAGCCCGACCATCGGGGCCAAGCTGAACCTGACGACCCGCCTGCTGAACATCGACGAGCTTCAGGCCGCCAACGAGGCCGATCTTTACGCCCAATGGCCAAACCCGCTGTGCCGAACCGGCGCCGCGGCAGCCGAGCGGGGATTCCATGCCCTTTCCGCGTGACCTGCCCGGCCGCCCGGAGGAACGGCCAGCGGAACGTGTGGTCCGCCAGCTTGCCGCCGCCCTGCTGTTCGAGGGGATCGTCGAACCGGCGACCGACGGGGAAGAGGGGGAAGACCGCCGGTTCGTCTGGCGATCCAGCGGGCGGGAATTCCGCTGCCTCGCCTCCATCGGGCCATTCGGCCGCCCGCGCATCCGGACGGGATCGGTCGAGATGCGGGGCGAGGACGGCAACTGGCGCGCCGCCACGCTCGACCGGATGGTCGCCGGGCTGGACGCCCCGGAACCGCATCTGGCCGGCCTGCTGGCCGAGCTGGAGCGTACGGTGTCGCTCTGCCGCTGGAACGCCGCCAACCTGCCGGCCACCCCGCGCCGCGGCCTGCCCTTTCCCGATCTGGAATGCCGGCTGGAGGAGGGGCATCCCTATCATCCCTGCTTCAAGGCGCGGCTGGGCTTCGACGAGGCCGACCATGCCGCCTTCGGGCCGGAGGTCGGTCAGCGCTTCCAGCTGGTCTGGCTGCTGGTCGCCCGCTCCTGCCTGCATCTGGCGATCCCCGGCGCAATCCCCGGTGAGGAGGAGAAGTTTTGGCAGTCGGAACTCGGACCCGCCGCCTGGGCGGAGATCCAGCGGCGGCGGGAGGAGCTGAACCTGCCGGCGACCGACTATTGCCTGTTGCCGCTGCACCCCTGGCAATGGTGGGACCTGCGCGAGGGGGAGGGGGCGCCCTGGCTGCGGCCCTGGCTGGCCGACGGCCGCGCCGTCTGCCTGGGGCCGCTGGGCGACCATTACCGGGCGAGCCAGTCGGTCCGCACGGTGATGAACGCCGACGACCCGCGCAAGGCCGACGTGAAGCTGGCGCTGAACATCGTCAACACCGCCTCCCGCCGCATCATCGACCCGCATTCGGTCTGCACCGGCCCGGCCATCTCCGACTGGCTGAGCGCGGTGGTGGCGGGCGATGCCGACTTCCGCGACCGTTATCCGCTGACCCTGCTGCCGGAATATGCGGGAATCATCGCCGACCGCGATGGCCCGCTGGCCGGACAGATGGCGGCGCTGTGGCGGCGCAGCGTGCAGTCCACCCTGGGCGAGGGCGAGTCCGCCATCCCCTTCAACATGCTGATGGTGACGGAGGCCGACGGGTCCACCTTCGCCGCACCCTGGATCGAACGCTATGGGCTGCTGCCCTGGCTGGACCGGCTGCTGGAGGTGGCGGTTCTGCCGGTCTGGCATCTGCTGGTCCGCCACGGCATCGCGGTGGAAGCGCACGGCCAGAACATGGTGCTGGTCCACCGCGACGGCTGGCCGGTGCGGCTGATCCTGCGCGACTTCCACGACAGCGTGGAATACGCGCCGGACTTCGTGGCCGACCCCGGCCTGCTGCCGGATTTCCCCAACCTGCACCCGGCCTATCGCGACGCGCCGCCCGACCGCTATTACTGGGCCGGCGGGGTCGACGCGCTGCGCGAGCTGGCGATGGACACGCTGTTCGTCTTCAATTTGACCGACGTGTCCGACCTGCTGGCCCTGAAGCACGGGCTGCCCGAGCCGGAGTTCTGGCGGCGGGTCCACGACCTGCTGGAGGCCCACGCCCGCCGCCACGGGCTGGAGGAGCGGCACCGCCGCGTCGGCCATGCCGCACCCGAGATCCTCACCGAATCCCTGCTGCGCGGAAAGCTGCTGCGCGCGCGGGAGGAGATTCACCACACCGTCCCCAACATCTTCGCGCGCTTCGCGCTTGAGGGCTCCCGATGATCCGCATCGACGACCGATCCTATTCGCAGGCCGAGCTGGAGTCGCTGACCGCCGCCCATGCCGGGCGGGCCCGCCTGTCCGACCGCCCCGGTGCCCGCTTCGCCGTCTGTTTCACCGACACCATCGACTGGCTCGCCCTGTTCTTCGCCATCCGGGCGGCGGGCGGCAGCCTGTTGCCGCTGCACCCCTCCACCCCGCTGGAGGCGGCGCGGCGGCTGGCGCGCGAAGCCGGCTGCCATGCGCTCTACCACAACAGCCTGACGGCGGAGGAGATCGCCCCCCTGCCGGCGGAGCCGGGGCCGGGCCAGCTCCTGCAGATGAGTTCCGGCACCACCGGCGCGCCCAAGCGCATCGCACGCAGCTGGTCGGAAATCGACCGCGAGATCGAGAGTTATGTCGGCTTCTTCACCGAGCCGGCCGGGATGACCCCGGTGATCGCCTGCCCGACCACCCATTCCTACGGGCTGATCTGCGGGTTGCTGGTCGGGCTGCGCCGCGGGGCGGAGCCGGTGATCCTCGACACCACCAACCCGAAATTCCTGCTGAAGGCGCTGCGGCAGATCGAGAAGCCTCTGCTCTACTCCTCCCCCGTCATCCTGCACACGCTGGCCCGGCTGATGCCGGAGGGCGAGCGCATCCATGCGGCGATGACCTCCGGCACGCTGTTGCCGGAACCCTGGTTCGAGCGGATCCGCGGCAAGACCACCCACATGTTCCAGCAATATGGCTGCTCGGAAGCCGGCTGCATCGCGATCAACCCGGACATGGCGGGCAGCGCCGAACTGGGCCGCGTGCTGCCCCACCACAGCCTGTCCACCGGCACCGCGGATGCCCCGGCCGAGATCGTGCTGTCGGTTTCTGGCGATCAAGGCCCGGATGGCGAAATCCGCACCCGCGACCTGGGCTATCTGCGCGACGACGGCATGCTGATGTTCGTGTCGCGGCTGGACGACACCATCAACGTCGCCGGCCTCAACGTCTATCCGCAGGAGGTGGAGGATGTGGCGATGGCGCTGCCCGGCGTCACCGACGCCGTCGCCTTCCGCCGCACCGACCGCTTCGCCGGCGAACGGGTCGCCCTGCTGTTCTCCGCCGCTGCCGAGGTGACGGACAACGCGCTGCGCGACTGGTGCCGGGAGAATCTGGCCGCCCACCAGCAGCCGGGCGAGCTGATCCGCGCCGACGCCCTGCCGCGCATGGCCAATGGCAAGATCAGCCGGCGCGAGGTCGCCGCCCGCTATGCGGAGGCCGCGGAATGACATCGGCCATGACCGAAAATGAGGTTGTAGACGCGATTCATACGGTCCTGCGCGACCATCTGCAGAACCGGCATCTCGACCGCTTCGGCCCGGACGCCCGGCTGAACGAGGATCTCTACCTCGATTCCGTGCTGATGATGGAGCTGTTCCTGCAGTTGGAGCTGTCCTTCGGGCTGGAGGCGCCGGACGAGCTGATCACCTCGCGCGATCTGGCGACGGTGGCCGACGTGGCCGGCCTGTTCGCCGGCACCCGCCCGGCCGCCGCCGCGGAGGAGCTTCCCCCCGGCAGCGTCCATGGCGAGGAGTATCAGGACCTCAAGATCCACTGCTTCGTCAGCTGCGTCTGCGATGCGCTGAAGCGGGCGGGGATCGACCATCGCCCCTTCTATTTCGGGGTGTGGGACGCCGGGTTCGAGGTCGGAGCCGACCGGGTGCTGCGCTATCACGGGCCGACCGTCAGCCACGATTTCTTCCGCGACTGGTACCGCCGCCTCTACGGGGCGGAGGTGCGGCAATGGTACGACCATGGCCGCAGCAAGGAGGACAACCTCGCCCTGCTGGTCGATCTGGTGGAACGGCGGTCGGACAGCCTTTCCATCATGGCGATGATCGATCTGTTCCACCTGCCGGAGCGGGAGAACAAGTTCAACCAGAACCCCTTCCCGCATTACCTGATGCTGGAGACCGGCAGCGATCCGGCGGTCTTCATGGTCCGCGACCCCGATTTCCGCTGGGAAGGCGAGATCGCGCGGGACCGCATCGCCACCGCCTTCCTCCAGCCCAGCGTCGCCGGCGGCTATCTGTTCGACCGGCGCGAGCTGCGCCCTGCCCGGCCCGCCGACATCGCCGCCTATTTCGAAGCCTGCTTCCTGCCCGATGCCAACCCGCTGACCGCTGCGGTGCGCGGCATCCTGACGGCGCATCTGGACGGAACCGACGGGCTGTCGCCGGCCGGCCTTTCGCATGCGCTGCGCGAACTGCCGGTGTTCGCCATCCGCAAATACGCCTGCGAGCACGGCTTCGCCTTTTTCTGGCGGGCGCTGCGCCTGCCCGACGACAGCTTCCTCGCCCGCTGCGACGAGATCGAGGAGCTGTTCCAGGGCTTCAAGTCCCTGCAATACGGGATCCTCCGCCTCGCCCAGACCGGCGACACCGGACTCGCCCCCGACCTGTTCGCGCGGCTCGACCTGCTGGACCGGCAGGAAACGGCCTTGAAGGGCGAGCTTGCCGCCGTCTTCCGGCAATGGCGCGCCGCCGCTATCCCCGCCCCCCTTTCCGCCGAGGTGGCGTGATGAGACTGTCGCTCTGCACCATCAGCTTCCGCCACCATCTGGTGTCGCTGGAGGATCTGGCCGTCTGGGCCGCCGGCAACGGCTTCCAGGGGATCGAGCTGTGGGGGGCACATGCCCGCAATATGGCGGCGGTGTCCGACCGCGGCGGCGACTGGCTGGCGCAGTTCGGCCTGTCGGTGCCGATGGTCAGCGATTACCTGCCGCTGGACGGCGACCCCGACGCGCTGGTGCGCAAGACGCTGGACCTCTGCCGGCTGGCGCAGCGCTGGGGTGCGCCCAAGATCCGGACCTTCGCCGGCGGCACCGGCAGTGCCGAGACCTCGCCGGAGCGCAGGATCTTCATCGCGGAGCGGCTGCGAACGCTGTGCGGGCTGGCCGCCGACCATGGGCTATCGCTGCTGGTGGAGACCCACCCCGGCACGCTGGCCGACAACCTGACGGCCACCCGCGCGCTGATCGCCGCGGTCGGCCACCCGGCGCTGAAGGTCAATTTCGACGTGCTGCATGTCTGGGAGGGCGGCGACGATCCGGTGGCGGCCCGGCGGGCGCTGCGTCCGCATATCGGCCATTATCACCTGAAGAACATCCGCGACCGCGACGACCTGTCGGTGTTCGAGCCGGCCAATGTCTATGCCGCGGCCGGACGGCGCGACGGCATGGTGCCGCTGTTCGACGGGGTGGTGGATTATCGCCGCTTCCTCGCCGAGCTGGCGGACGATCCGGCGGCGGAAGGCTCGCTGGAGTGGTTCGGCGACGATTGCTATGCGGTGCTGCGCCGCGACCGCGACGATGTCGAGGCGGCCCTGGCCCCGATGGCGGGCGTCCTGCCCCGCCGTGTCGCCGGAACCCGGCACGGCGCAGCGTAGCGCGCCGGCGGCGGTCCCGACCGGAACGGAAACGCACGGTGAAATGGCGCGGAGCGCGCGTGATTGCGGTCGGAAGCACCGTCCCGCTCGCCGCAGCCATCTGCTTCATCGCCAACGGACTCGTCGGGTTCTGGAAAAAATCGCCTTACCACCTTGGCCGGCGAAACACGGGAGCCACGCGGTTCCGGCAGCAAAAGAGCATGAGACCGGACACCCATATGGTCGTTGCCGCAGCCGGACGCTCAGTCCGGTCACTCATGACGGAATTGGATGCTCCCGGCAGATCGGACATTTGCCGGCACCTCAAGGCCGGTCTCTTTCGAATGCGTGGTATCGAAGGAAACCAACGCACAAAGCAGGATTAAAGACTGCACTCAAATAGTATTTTTTAGCATTAGCACCGAAGAACAGCCAATTTTTACCTGATTTTTCCTAATATATGCCCCGGCGACTCCGTCAATATCTATTGGTGGACGAGATGTCAGTGCGGGTTGCGAGAAACAAATCTTTAACAGGCACTGTACCGGCCGGCCTGAATAGCATGGAAATCTGCGCCGCCATCGTCCGGCGGATCGGCCGGCCCCATGAGGAGGCGACTGCCGCAGCCGGTCTCGTCGCCTTCGGCTGGCTTCCCATCGGCCACATCTATTCGGCCGGCGAGGGACACAACGACATGGCGATGGTCGTCCTCATGCTGCTGTGGCTGATGCGCCGTCCCTCCGGCGACCGTGCCGGCCCGCTGGCGCTGGCGGCGTCGGCCGCCTGCAAATACACCAGCGCCGTCCTGGTCTCCGTCGATCCGCTCTACAGGGTCGGCAAGTCCAGGCGCATGGATCTCAGGAGCTTCCTGGTTGCATATCTTCTGCGCGGAATTCCGGCAGCGGCCTTCTTCCTCGCCGTCCTGTTCCTCTTCTTCCGCTCTCCCACCTTCTTCCATGGAGCCCGCGGCATGTCGGGCTGGCAGCGGCTTCAACCGGTCGACGTCGTCCGCGTGGCGGAAGGGCATTGCCGGGACGCCTGGGCATCACCCGTCCGCACCGGTCATGAAGGAGCGCGAGATGACTGCCGGCCCGGTCGAAACCCTCGTCATGACAAGCCGGCCCACGGTTCGGCCCGCCCCTGGACGTGAGCACATGCCGCGGCCGACCCCACCGGCGGCCAGAGACAGAAACCTGGACATCATCCGCGTCACCGCCCTGGTGTTCATGGTGGCGGCCCATTGGGGGCGCGCGATGCCGGACGCCTATCGTCTCGTCAACATCATGCAATTCGTCTTCGAACTGGCGCCGGTGCTGTTCTTCTTCGCCTTCGGAATGACGCTCGACCGCTTCCTGGCAAAGCCGCTCGGCCGGCGGATCGAGGACCATCTGAAGCTGTTCATCCTGGCGGCCATCCACAGCCTGTATCAACAGAACAATCCGTTCTCCAGCGACTTCTTCATGTTTCTCTTCGCCGCCCGGCTGCTGTTCGATATCGCCGCCAGGGTCGGCGCCGCCAACCGGATGCTTGTCGGCCTTTTCCTTCTGGCGCTCTGCGGCGCCTGGGTCGCCTTGCCGCTTCCCTTCGTCTACGGCCTGTTCGTGCCATCCTTTCCCGGCTGGTTCCCTGTCTTCCCCTGGATCCTCTTCGTCGTTGCAGGCCGGGTGTTCGCCCACCACCGGCACTCACATGGTACCGCCATCCTCGCCCTGCTGGGCGTCTCGGTGGCGTTGTTCGACATCCTGGTTCTCGGTCACGGGCTGTCGAAATGGCCGCTGTCGCCCGATTACGCCCTGCTCTTCGGCAGCGGCACTGCGGTGAGCATCCTCATCCTCGACCGCATCCGTTGGCCCGCCTTCCTGCCCTGGCGAACCGTGGAGTTGCTGTCCGGCAATCTGCTGCTGGCGACGGCGCTGCATTATATCGCCGTCCTCGGGGTAACGGCGGCGCATGGCGCATTGGCTCCGATCCTCGCCGGGTCCGTTCCCGCCGCGTACCTGCCGGCGGTGTTCACGCTGGACTATGTCCTGATGACCGGTATCGCTCTCCTCATCCTGATCGCGCTGATTCACGCGACCCTGGCGGCCGGTGCGTGGCTCGACGGCCGCGGCATACTCGGCATCGCCGACACCCTGTTGCAGGGCAACGAGTCCAGGTTAATGCGATGAAGGTGTAAGCAGGTTTGCCAGGACGTTTGGGTCCCAGCCTGCGAGCTTTCTGGTTGATTTGATGGAGTGTTTTCCCTTTCCCACGCGGACGGCATTGATGGCGAAGTGGCGGACGACGGCCATGTTCCGGGCGCCGTGTCCTTTTCGCAGGCGGGATTGATCTTCGCGGAAGGTGACGTCGAGGACCCAGTGCAGGCAGTTTTCGATGCCCCAGTGCCCGCGCACAGCTTGTTCGAGGCGGTGGGAGGTGAGCGCGGCCGAACTGAGGAAGAGGCGCCGCATGGTGCTTACGCTGCCGGCCTTTTCGACGACGCTCTCGACCAGGGCGATGGTCTTGAGGTGAGGGAAGCGGGGTTCGTCGGGATAGCGCCGGTCGCCCGACAGCCAGTCGACCTCCTGGCTGACGGCATAGCGGCGGCTCTCGATCCGGCCATGGCCTTTGTCGACAGCGGTGTGCTCGGCGATCCGGGCCTCGGGATCATCGAAGTAACGGCCGATCTCGGCGAACAGGGTTGGTTGATTGGCCTTTACCGCCAGCAGATAGTCGCCCTTGCGCTCGGTGATGGCTGTGGCGATGGCGGGATTGCAGGCGATGGCGTCGATGGTGACCACCGCGCCGTTCAGATCCAGGCGCTCCAGGATCTCGGGGATCACCGCGCACTCGTTCTCCTTCTCGTCCACGGCTTCCTGGGCCAGCACCAGGCGTTCGGTGGTGGCCCAGGCAGACACCAGATGCAGCGCCTTGCGCCCGGCGGCCCGGTCATGGCTGCGCCGCGAGGTCTTGCCGTCGATGGCGATCAGCTTCGGCGCGTCCGGGCGCAACGCCAACGCCCAATCGGTAAAGCAGGCCTGGAACAGGTCCGGCCCAATCCGGTTCATCACCACCCGAAGCCAGTCCGCACACGGCGTGCCGAAGTGGAACTCCGAAAAGCGCCGCAGGAACTCCAGATGATTACGCCCCCACAGGGCGATCTCATCGTAGTCCTCACAGTCCGCTATGGTCGCGGCCACCACCAGAAACAGCACCTCCCGCAGCGGGTACCGGACTTCCGGAGCCTCGCGCGGGTCCTTAAGGACGGAAAAATGGTCAAGCAGGCTGCGCAGGCGCGACCGCTGGAACGTCTCGTCGAACTCCTCGGACATCCGAGCCTCCCTCTCGTCGGGTAGGCCCTCCATGAATCACACTCCCCACCAACAGGGAATCCTCATCGTCAATCGTTAACCTGACCCCGTGGCCCTGATAGCGACATCTGATGTCTTTACGTTTGCCGGTGGATATTCGGTGCGCTCGAATATCGGCCGATGGGCCAGTATTTTCGCCGTTTGCTGGCGACGGTCGGCAGACGGCGAAATGTACTGGAGCGGGTTGAGACGCCGGAGATGTAGCGGGTGTTGCCTAGGTGGAGGGGGCGGGGCGGGCGGGAGTGTCCAGGATTCACCCTCCAAGCGCAAAAGCCTGCTCGTCCGTTCTCGGCCGCAAACACGACAATCTGGTCGTTCTGACTGATCTTATACCAGCGGCTCTTGATCCTGACCTGTCAGGATCAAGAGCTTCGGCGCCAGGGGCCGCCGCCGCGCCAGTCGGCGCGGATACCGGCGGTCATCATCAATGACCGCCGGTATTAATCCCCCCTCCCCGAAGCGCCAGATGGGCACGCCCATCTGGCGGGCCTTGTCGGCGAGGTTCTGGGCGAACCGCACCTGGCCGAGATCAGCGGCCAAGTGAGCGACGGCCACCGCCTATCCAGAGCGGATAGGCAACGCCGGCGGCCGACGATGCGGTGCCGGCGCGATGCGTCGGTATCGAGGCCGCTGCGGCCGACAGTGGGATGGCGGCAAGTCTGCACATCGGGCATTTCCTTCACGCAAGGACCAGGGCCGGTCAGACCCTCATCCTGCCGTGACCGGCCCGGCGCCCGCTGTGGTCCAGGCCACATTGTCGGGTTGAAAGGCTTCGCCCCGCCCTGGCCCGATCAGGACCGCCTAACGCTGTCGGCCATTTTCTTGGCGACCACGAGCAGGTCGCTGTCAGACCGACTGCCCGCAAGCGTGTATGCGGTGGCGCCGTTGCGCCAATAGACCAGCTGAAGCCCGCGCTCTTCGACGGCGTGCAGGCCCTTGTCGTCGATCGGATCCCCGGCGACGACCAAAAGCGTCAGCATCTCGCCATCCCGTTCGCGGTAGACGAACTGCAGGCCGACGCCGCTGTTCAACGGCACCAGGGTCGCCCGCAACAGCGTCAGCAGGTTCGGGTCCAAGGCCGGCAGCTTGACCGTGATTGGGCCAAGGCGGTGTGTGCTCCCCTCTGCCATCGCATTCAGATCCGCCAGGGACAGGTCCGAAAACGCCAGGCTTTGGCTGACGGCCGTTTCATGCATCTCGGCGGCTTCCTCCGCAAAGTCCGGCACGCTGTAGGAGGCCGTCTTCTGCTGGTGATGGACCAGGGCCACGATGTTGGCGCCGCCCACCAGCAGCAGGATCGCCGCCGCGAGCGGACCGAAGCGCCGGATGAGGCGCTCCGTGCGCAAGCGGCCGTACAGGCGCCCGGTCAGGCTTTCCGTGTGTCGGGGAGACTCGCCGGCCATCCGCGCAAAGCCTTGCCGCAGAGCTTCCCTCTGATGGAGATAGTCGTGCAGCCGGGCGGCGGCAGCCGGGTTGGAGGCGAGGAACGCCTCGAACGCCAACCGGCGCTCGGCATCGAGTTCGCCGTCGATATAGGCGTGCAGGTCGGCTTGGCACTCACCGTTCATCCTGGTCCCCATCATGGCTTACTTCACCACCCGCAAAGGCGCCGGCCTGCCGTCATCACCGCGGCCTCCCTCCCCACGCACATCGGCGCGCAGCGCCTCCCGCCCGCGCGCGAGGCGCGACATCAGCGTTCCAAGCGGAATGCTGAGAATCCCGGCGGCCTCCTGGTAGCTCATCCCGTCGACCGCGACCAGTATGAGCGCCCGCCGCTGATCCTCGGGAAGCCGGGCGAAGGCCTCCATGGTGCGGGCGAGTTCGACCTGATCGGGCTGATTGGGCGCGATGTCGCTGCGGACGAGCGGCTCGATGGACGCCGCCGCACGGGTCCGCACCTGATCGCGGCGGCGGTCGCTGACATGGACATTGTGCAGGATGCCGAACAGCCAGGAGCGCAGGTTGGCCTCCGGCCGGTAGGTCCGGGCGCCGCCGATGGCCCGCACCAGCGTCTCCTGCACCAGATCTTCCGCGTCGTCCCGGTTGCGCACCAGGGTCATCGCGTAGCGGCGCAAGGTGCGGACGTGATCCGACAACTGGCTTCGCAGGCTCAACGTCACATCGTCGCTCCATGGATGGGGCTGCTTCTATGTGTACGCGAGGCAGGCCATATTAATCCCCCGGCCAATGCCAATTCGCACTCACTGCGCGAACGGCACGAGAAGCAGCGCGGTGCCCGACACCAGCAGCGCCGAAAGGCTCCGCCGCGCGATGACGACGGAGGCCGTTCCCGGCTCCATCTCTTCCAGCCGCATGGCCAGCAGGCCGCCGAAGAAGCCGGACACGGAGGCGACCACATGAACCAGTGCCAGCGCATTCAGGACCGGCAGGCCCAGCAGGAGCGCGACGACCACCAGCGTGGTTCCATAGAGAAGCGCCTGGATCAGGATCGGCGCCCAATGTTCGCGCGCGACATAGGCCTCGAAGCCCTCGGCGAAGAGGCCGGCGCGCTCGTCGGGATCGGTGTGAAGGCTCATGATGTCCCTCCGCTGTCAAAGGTCCCCACCGTCGCGGCTCCGCGATGCACGGGTCGCAGTCGCCCGCGGAATGGCGCCGAACGACAGAAGCATCAGCAGGATCAGCGCGACCCCGATGGAATAGGGCGCCCAGGCCCCGAGCCGCTCGTCGGCAATCCAGTCCAGCGCCAGCAGGACGCCGATGGCGGCGATCACGCTGATGGCAAGGCCGGTGGCCCAGCGGGGATAGGTCATGGTGGCCTCCGTGCCGATCGGTCGTTTCCTTGATTACGCGCGGGCGTCCGGAATAATCCGCCGAAGCCGCCGAAAATCGTGGGCGTCGGTCACAACGGATGCCGGGGCCCGGTTCCCGCCTCCGCGTCAAAGCCCCATCCATGCCAATCTTCTCCTTGCAGACTGCACGACGAGCAGATATGTTATGTTATAACATAACATTATGGCCGATGACGATGACACGACCGCGCCCTCACCTGCGGAGACGCTCCCCGGACCTCTGCACCGCCCGGAACATGACCGAGACCGATATCGACGCTGGAGCCGGCATCATGCCGCAAAGAGATTTCCCGCGGCCGTTCCGTTTCGAACCTTGACCTCCGCTGTCGGGTCGCTCATGAATGGCCCTGGTACTGGTTCTTCCGGCGGTCGCCGCCGGAAGCTAAGAGGGAATCCGGTGAGCCGCGTCGCGCGGCGAGACCGGAGCTGTCCCCGCAACTGTGAGCGGTGAGCCGTTCCGTCATTTCCTGCCACTGGCGCCCAACGGCGCTGGGAAGGCCGGACGGACCGGTGATGACCCGCAAGCCAGGAGACCTGCCAGCGCCAAAACGAAACGTCCTCGGGCGGGGTGTCCCGGTGGAACGCTTGCCGACGCACGTCCGGACTTCGCGCCGGATTGGCCGCGTGTTCAGCAATGCGTCCGCCTCGACCATCCCGCCTGCAACGGCAGGATGCACGGATGACGCCAGCACCTTCTCCCACCAGGGCACCCCGCCCCCGCCAGACCTCCGCCGTCGTGGTGGAGGGGCTGAGCTGCGAGCTGGCCGGCCGCAAGGTCCTGTCCGACATCGGCTTTTCCGTTGCGGAAGGGGCAATTCTCGGCATTCTCGGCCCGAACGGCTCGGGCAAGACCACACTGCTGCGCTGCATCGCCGGCCTGCAGGCACCCTCGGCCGGGCGGATCCGCATCGACGGTGCAGATCCGCGCGCCCTGCGCCCGGCTGAACTGGCGCGCCGCTTGGCGCTCCAGGCGCAGGACTCGGCTGCGGCGCTCGGTTTCACCGTACGCGACGTGGTCGGCATGGGGCGGCTGGTCCACCGCCGCTCGGTCTTCTCGGCAAGCGGGGCGGAGGATCGCGCCATCGTCGAGGATGCGCTGGCCCGGCTGGAGCTGGAGACGCTGGCTGAACGGCCGGTCGAACAGCTGTCGGGCGGCGAGCGGCAGCGGGTGATGATCGCCCGCGCCCTGGCGCAACGCCCGCGCATCCTGCTGCTGGACGAGCCGACCAACCATCTGGACATCCAGCACCGCTTCGCAATCCTCGATCTGGTGCGTTCGCTGGGCATCACCGTGGTGATGACGCTGCACGACATCGAACTGGCGGCACGCTGGTGCGACCGCCTGCTGCTGCTGAAGGACGGCCGCCTGCAGGCCGACGCCGCGCCGGAAGAGGCGCTGACGGCGGAACGGCTCACCTCCGTCTACCGGGTCGCCGCCGCCGTGGATCGCCGCCCATGCGACGGCCGGCTGCGCATCGACCTGTCGCCGCTGGCCCCGAACCGACTGGACATTGCATGATCCCGTCCCTGTTCCGCCCCATTGTCCGCGGTGCCCTGCTCGCCGCCGGGCTTGCATTGACCCCCGCTCCCGCCCTTGCGCAGAGCTATCCAGTTGAGGTGGCCAACTGCTTCGAGACCGCCCGCTTCACCGGCCCTCCCAAGCGGCCGATGGTCCATGACGTCAACATGACGCAGACCATGCTGGATCTTGGGCTGGCCGACCGGCTGGTCGCGGTTTCCGGCATCGCCGGGGCCGAACGCCACCTGATCGCACCGCCCGGCATTGTTGCCGCCCTGCCCCAGCTGCCCGACCGCGCCCCGACGCTGGAAGCGGTGCTGTCCGCCGACCCGGATTTCCTGTTCGCCGGCTGGAGCTATGGCTTCAACGAGGCGCGCGGCCTCACCCCCGCCCGTCTCGCCGAGATGGGCGTCGCGACCTACACGCTGCGGGAAAGCTGCATCCGCATCGGCCCGCGCGAACCGATCGGCATGGAGACGCTCTACGCCGACCTGCTGGCGCTGGGCCGGATCTTCGGCATCGCCGACCGGGCGGAGGCCATGGTCGCCGACTTCCGCCGCCGCGTCGCCGCCGTGACCCGGCTGACCGGCACTGCCGCCCAGCGGCCGCGCGTCATGTATTGCGACGATTGCCACACCGATGCCGCCCCGCTGTCGGTTGGGCGCGAGGGCATGACCAGCCTGCTGATGGAGCTGGCCGGCGGCCGCAACATCTTCGACGACATCGCCAACAGCTATGTCCGGGTCAGTTGGGAGGAGATGGCGCGGCGCGATCCGCAATGGATCATCGTCAGCGACCACCGCATCCCGGCCGAAGCCGCCATCCGCTACCTGCTGTCGGCCCCGCAGCTGGCCGACGTCGAGGCGGTGCGCAAGCGGCAGTTCATCGTCCTGACCTATGCCGAACAGACCCCCTCGACGCGCAACGTCGATGCGCTGGAGCGGATGGCGCGGACGCTGCACCCGGAGCTGTTCACGCCATGAACCGCGCCCGCGCGCTGCGTCTGTGCCTGGTGCTGTCCGCCGCCCTGATCCTGTCGCTGTTCGCCGCGGTCGGCTTCGGCGCCGCCCGCATCCCCACGACCACCGTCTGGTCGGTCGTCTCGCACGAGCTTTGGCCGACGGTGTTCCCGGCGGACGGCATCGGCCGGGCGGAGCGCAACATCGTCTGGGAATTGCGGCTGCCCCGTGTTCTGCTGGGCGTGCTGGCCGGCGCCGGACTGGCCGCGGTGGGGGCGGTGTTGCAGGTGGTGACGCGCAACCCGCTGGCCGACCCCTATCTGTTCGGCGTGTCGGCCGGCGCGTCGGTCGGCGCGGTGAGCGTCATCCTGTTCGCCGGCGTGGTGGCCGGAACGCTGAGCCTGCCGGCCGCCGCCTTTCTCGGCGCGCTCGCCGCGATGCTTGCCGTCTTTGCCGCCGCGCGCGGGCGCGACGGCAGCGTGACCAGCGAGCGGCTGGTGCTGACCGGCGTCGCGGTCGCCTTCATCCTGCACGCCGTCACCAACGCCCTGATCGTCGCGACGGCTGACCGCAGCGCCGACGCCGCGCTGTTCTGGATGATGGGCGGCTTCGGCACCGCGCGCTGGAGCGTCCTGCCGGCACCGGCGCTGCTGACGTTGTGCGGGCTCGGCTGGCTGTGGCTGCGGGCGGAGACGGTGAACACGCTGGCGCTCGGCGACGATGCCGCCCGCTCGCTCGGCACCGATCCGCAGCGGCTGCGGCTGGAGCTGTTCGTCGTCACCGCGCTGATGACCGGCGCGCTGGTGTCGGCCTGCGGCGGCATCGGCTTCGTCGGGCTGGTGCTGCCCCACATCGCGCGCCTGCTGGTGGGCGGGCATCTGCGGATGCTGCTGCCGGTGGCCGCCCTCGGCGGGGCCTTGCTGCTGCTGTGGGTGGATGTCGCCGCCCGCACCCTGTTCGCCCCGCGCGAGATCCCCGTCGGCGTGGCCACGGCCCTGGTCGGCGGCGCCTTCTTCCTGTGGCTCATGCGCCGCCGCGCGGCGGCCTGACGAAAGCCGGAATGCGATGACCACCCCCCTTCGATCGCCGCCGCGCGCCATCGTGCTCTACGGACGCGCCTCCTTCGACCATGGGCAGAACCTGAAGGCGCTGGCCGCGGCACTGACCGCCCTTCAGGCCGCACGCGGCGTTCCCGTGACGGTGGCGACCGCCTATGCCGATCTGTCCGGCCCGGCCCTGCCCGCCGTGCTGGCGGAGCTGGAACGCGCCGGCATCGAAGAGGCGCTGGTGATCCCCAGCATGGTGCCGGCCGACCCCAGCCTGTCGGCCTGGCTGCCGGGCGCACTCAGCCAGTGGGCCTCGACACGCGATTCACGAATGACGGTGCGGCTGGCGCCTGCAGTGGAAAGCGCATTGGACCTGCCGGCAGCCCTCGACCGCATCGCCGGCGGCCCGACGGACAGCCTGGACGATGTGCGCAGCGTCGAGCCCAGCCTGGGCAAGCCCGGCTGGTCGGAGATCCCCGAACATCGGCGGCAGCTGTTCTTCTGCACCGGCGCGCGCTGCCTGCATCGCGGCGCCGATGCGCTGTACCAGCATCTGCGCGCCGCCATGAAGCCCCATCGCGCGCTGAATGCCGGTCCCCGCCGGGTGATGTGCGCGCGGACCAGCTGCCTCTATCCCTGCAACCGCGGGCCCTTGCTGGTGATCCAGCCGGACGCGGTCTGGTACGGCGGGCTGACGCCGGAGCGGATCGACCGCATCGTCGAGCGGCATCTGCTGGCCGACAGCCCGAGCGCCACGGACATCCTGCACCGCAACCGGCCGGCGGAGGACGCCCCGATGGGCTGACGCCGCCGCACCGCCCGGTAAATCCCGGAACGCTTTCCCAACAAGACCAGAGCCGACCGCCCCCGCGAAGACCGCCTTCGCGGAACGCATTTCCATGCCCTTTCCAAGTCAAACTGGAGGATCATCGATGCCGCCTGCCCGTTCCCGCCGCCATCGCCGCCGCCCGGCCCCGCTGGCGACGCTGTTCCTGGTCGCCGCCACCGTCGCACCGGCGGCCGCAAATGCCGAGGACAGCGACGCGCCGCTCACCTTGTCCCCGGTCACGGTGACCGGGCGTTCGGCAGATGCGGCCCCCGCCGGGCTGGCGCTCGACCGGCCGAACAGCGGCGGCAGCCGGCTGGACCTGACCCCGCTGGAGACCCCGGCCAGCATCGAGGTGATCTCCGGCCGGACCGTCCGCGAGCGCAGCCAGACCAGCGTGACCGAGGCCGTCACCCAGAACGCCACCGGCTTCACCACGCTGGCGGCACCCGGCAATGGGGGGTCATCGCTGGCGACGCGCGGCTTCGCCGGCCATGGTTCGGTAATGCAGCTCTATGACGGCACGCGGCTCTATGTCGGGTCGGGAACCGTCACCTTCCCGTTCGACACATGGTCGACGGAGCGGATCGAGGTGCTGCGCGGCCCCGCCTCCGTCCTCTATGGCGAGGGGGCCATCGGCGGCGTCGTCAATGTGGTGCCCAAGCGGCCGACGACGGAGTTCCGCAACGAGGCGATGGCCGCCGTCGGCACCGACGGCACCCGGCGCGCCGCCATCGGCAGCGGCGGTCCGGTCAGCGAGAAGCTGTCCTACCGGCTGGACGTCAGCGGCAACCGCTCCGACGGCTGGGTAGACCGCGGCGACACCAGGAATCTCGCGGTATCGGGGGCCGTGAAGCTGCAGGCGACGCCGGACCTCGCCGTCACCCTGTCCAACGATTACGGCGACCAGCAGCCGCAGGAGTATTTCGGGACGCCGCTGATCGCCGGCAGTCTCGACCGCGCGCTGCGGCACCGCAACTTCAACGTCGCCGACAGCGAAATCCGCTATCGCGACAACTGGACCCAGCTGAAGGCAGAATGGGCGGTATCCGACGCGCTGACCCTGCGCAACACCGCCTATCACCTGACCAGCCACCGCCATTGGAAGGACGTGGAAAGCTATGCCTGGAACGCCGCCAGCCGGCGGGTGATGCGCGACAGCTACATCGAGATCTACCACGACCAGCGGCAGGTGGGCGACCGTTTCGACGCGACGTGGCGCAGCAGCCTCTTCGGCATGAAGAACGAGATGGTCGGCGGCTTCGACCTGAACCGGATCGAGTTCAAGCACACCAACAACTCGCCCTATGGCGGCTCCAGCACGGTCGATCCGTTCGACCCGGCGCCCGGCCTGTTCCTCAACAGCGCCGGAACCACCCCGCGCAGCCGGTCGCGCACCCGCCAATATTCCCTGTTCGCCGAGGACCGGCTGTCGCTGACGCCGCAGCTGTCGCTGGTCGGCGGCATCCGCTATGACGCGCCGACGGTGGAGCGCTGGGATCTGGTGACGGGAACCAGCTACACAAAGGACTTCCGCGCCACCAGCTGGCGGACCGGCGCGGTGTACGAGGTGGTGCCCGGCCTCGCTTTCTACGGCCAATACGCCACCGCGGTCGATCCTGTCGGGAATCTGATCTCGCTGTCGCCGACGCAGAAGGATTTCGACCTGTCCACCGGCCGGCAGGTCGAGATCGGCGTCAAGCAGTCCTTCCTGGAGGGGCGCGGCGAGTGGACGCTGGCCGCCTATCGCATCGTCAAGGACAAGCTGCTCACCACCGATCCCAACCGGCCCGGCGTGACGATGCAGGTCGGCCGGCAATCGTCGCGGGGGCTGGAGGCGTCCCTGTCGCTCGGCCTGTGGGAGGGGGTGCGGGTGGACGTCAACGGCGCGCTGCTGCGGGCCAAATATGACGACTTCACCCAGTCCGTTTCGGGCCGCGCGGTGTCCTATGCCGGCAATGTGCCTACCGGCGTGCCGGAACGCACCGCCAATGTCTGGGCCAACTGGGCCTTCCTGCCGGATTGGGAGGTTCGGGCCGGCCTGCAATATGTCGGCAAGACCTATGCCGACGCCGCCAACAGCAGCGTCCGGCCCGCCTACACCGTGGTCAATGCCGGGCTGGACTACCGGCCGACCGGCAACACCAAGCTGAGCCTGCGCGCCTTCAACCTGTTCGACGAGGTCTATGCCGTGGCAGGCAGTGCTAACAGCTGGGTGCTCGGCCGCCCGCGCTCGGCCGAACTCGCCTTCTCGATGACCTTCTGACCTCGGGCGCCGGCCGTCACTCCTCCAGGGTCAGCATTTCCGCCTTGCGGACGAGGTCGGCGACCGAGCGGACCAGCATCTTCCGCATCACCTTGCCGCGGTGGAGCTTCACCGTCACCTCGCTGATGCCGAGGTCGCCGGCGATCTGCTTGTTCAGCCGGCCCTTGACCACCGCGGCCATCACCTCGCGCTCCCGCGGGGTCAGGGTCGCGGCCTGCGCCTCGACCGTCATGGCGGCGGTCCGCTCGCGCCGCCGGGCGCGGTCGCGGGCGATGGCGGCCTCCACCGCGTCCAGCATGTCCTGGTCGCGGAAGGGCTTGATCAGGAAATCCGCGGCTCCCGCCTTCATCGCCCGTACCGACATCGGCACGTCGGCGAAGCCGGTCATGAAAACGATGGGCAGCGCGATGCCCAGGCTTTTCAATCTCGTCTGGAATTCCAACCCGCCCAGGCCGGGAAGCCGCACGTCGAGAATCAGGCAGCCCGGCCGGTCGGGAGCCGCCGCCGCCAGCAGTTCGGCGGTGCTGCCGAAGGCGCGGCTTTCGATGCCGACCGACCGCAGCAGGTCGACCACCGCCTCCCTCATGCCGTCATCGTCGTCTACGACGAGAACCAGCGGATCGTCCGTGGCCGATGACGGCGGCTGTTGCGCGGCGGGGGGCGGCGGCATGGCGGTCAGTCCTCTCGTACCGGCGCCAGCGGCGCGATTGGCGATGAAGGCGCCGGCGATGGAATTGGCGGCGATGGGGTGGATGGCGCGGGCGCCGCCGCGGGAATGGTGAACTCGAACACCGCGCCGCCCTCCGGATGGTTGTGGACGCTCAGCGTGCCGCCGCAGGACTCGACGGTGGAGCGGCAGATCGCCAGCCCCATGCCCATGCCGTCCGGCCGGGTGGTGAAGAAGGGATCGAACAGGCGGGTGCGGCTGCCCTCGTCGATGCCCCGGCCACGGTCGCGCACGGAGACCCGCACCTGCGCCATGCCCTGGATGTCCTCGGGGCTGTTGTCGACGGTCACGATCAGGTCACGCCGAAGGCTGCCGGCTTCCGCCATGGCGTGCAGGCCGTTGGTGACGAGGTTGATCAGCACCTGCTGCAGGCCGACCCGGCTTCCCCGCACCGGCGGAACATCGGATGCGAAATCGGTGACCAGGACGGCAGCGGCGGCAGCCAGTTCTCGCTCCAGCAGTTGCGCCACCTCCTCCACCAGCTGGCGCAGGTCGATGGTTTCGTCACGGCGGGCGTCCTTGACCAGCATGCCGCGCGTCCGCTGCACGATCTCGGCGGCCCGCTTGCCGTCGCGGATCATGCGGTCCACCGCCTTGGCGGCGGTGTCGATGTCGGGCGGGTCGCGGCGCAGCCAGCGCAGGCAGGCCTGCGCGTTCAGAACGATGGCGCCCAGCGGCTGGTTCAGCTCATGGGCGATGGAGGCGGACAAGGCCCCCAACGTGGCGGCGCGCGCGGCGCGGGCGAGTTCGGCCTGGGCGGCCAGCAGCGCCTCCTGCGTGCGTTCGCGCTGGGTGATGTCGACGATGCCGACCACGACCTGATCGAAGCCGATCCCGTCGTCCGGGAAGCTGATGCCGAGCAGCACCGTCAGGACGCGCCCGTCGGCGGCGATCAACTGCGCCCGCCCTTCGAACCGGTCGCGCCCTTCCCAAAGAGCCAGAAGCACCTGCGGCATCGCCGGGTCGTCTTCGGGAAGGAAACGCTCGAGCGGCCCCAGCACCTGCGCCCGGCCGGCTGCACCCAGCAGTTCGAGGGTGGCGTCGTTGACGTTGGTGGTGACGATCAGCGCGCCAATCTCCCGCGACCAGCCGGGATGGGCCTGCACATGGGCGGCGAGGTCCGTCACGCCGCCGGCCCGCAGGGCGTCGAGAGCTGCGGTCACAGCGGTGAAATCCTGCTCCCAGAGGGAAACGCGCGTCTGCTCGAACATGGCGCGGTAGCGCTTTTCGCTGCGCGCCAGCGCCCCATTGGCCCGGACAAGAAGCGCGCGCGAGTCGTGGTCCCGCACCAGCAGCGCACCGGTGATCAGGATGGCCGAGAGGGACACGCCGCAGCGCAGAACCGCCGACAGGTCCATGTCGTGCCGGTGCGACAGCAGGAAGGACAGCACCGCCAGCGATCCGCAGCCGGCCGCCACCCGCAGGATGCCCCGGCGCGACAGCATGGTTGCCGCCAGGAGGAGCACCAGGACATAGAGGACGGCGATGGCGCTCTCGATGTCGGTGAAGGTGTCGACGACGAACACCGCAAACGTCAGCGGAATCGCAAGGATGCCGAGCCGGCGCTCGGTCGGCCGACCGGCCATGGGCGAACCGCCCGGCACGACGCCCGCCCCTCCGCTCGCTCCCATCCGTCCGCCTCCAGCCCCCACGCCGTGCCGTTCCGTTTCCGGCAGCCTAAATTCGGGCGGCGACCGCTTCTTGAAGGATCTGCCGATGGGTTGACGGTTCTGAACCTGCCGCCGCCTTGACCCGCCTTGCCGGCGTCGCCGCATTGCGCTGCTGCCAGGCACGGGGAGAGACGCCGACAAGGCGGCTGAAGGTGCGGGTGAAATGGCTCTGGTCGGCGAAGCCGCAGGCCAGCGCCACGCCGGCCAGCGTCTGGGACCCGTCGCGCATCAGCGTCTTGGCATGCTCGATCCGCCGCTGCAGCAGCCACTGGTAGGGGGTGGTGTTGGCGGTGCGGCGGAAGGCGCGGACGAAATGGCCGACCGACAGCCGGCATTCGGCGGCGAGGTCGGCCAGCCGGATTTCCCCGTCCAGGTTGGCGGCGATCATCTCCTTCACCCGCTTTTCCTGCCAGGGCGCCAGCGCTCCGCCGCTCCTGACCTCGTTGGTCCGGCCATAGGCGGTGACCAGATGGGTCGCCAGCGCCGAGCAGAGATGATCGTGGTACAGCAGGCTGATCCGCTCCGGAAAGGCCAGCGCCGGCAGCATGGCGGAGGCCAGCGCCGTAACGGTCGGGTCCTTCACCGGGCGGCTCGGCTCGATCGCCAGATCCTGCAGCCGGCTGCCGCGGACATCCGGACAGACGCTTTCCAGCAGCGAGCGGGGAAGATGGAAGGTCAACGTGTCGAAGGCCGAATGCATGTGGCAATCGATGGTGCGGCGGTAATCGTGGATGGTGGTCAGCCCCGCGATGTTGGCGGGCTTTTCCACCAGCACGCCGTCGACCCAGACGTCGGACCGGAAGTTCGACAGGTGATGGCTGACCAGGAACGCATCCTCGGGCTCGGGACTGCCGAAGCGGCCGATGCCGCCGCTCTGGCAACGGACCCGCGCGACCCCCACCGTTCCGCGGGGCGACCGAAGGACCAGCACGTCGGGCTTTTCCGGCATCGGGACGTAGCGCAGGTGGAGATTGCTCTGAAAGGCCGCGGCCATGGGTGTCTCCGTGGGCTTGCGTGCAGACTGCCGCTTCCGTCATCCGGAAGACCGGCGGGCGAGCCATGTCGGAACGGCCGGCTTGGCCCCCCGACTTGCCTGCACACAGGGTAGGCGCGGCCACATGCCGCACACCACTAGACACAGATAAACCGCGGCAGTGTTTAGGTAGAACCTCCCTAGACCTTGGTTTAGGTTCTTACCTGTCGGAGTAAACCATTCACGCGCACGACGCTAAATTAGCAAAAAACGGGTTAGCTTCGTCAAGCGCCCACCCAAGGCGCGCCGGCTGGGGGCCGACATGTGCGGCAGATACCCCGCCGCTTCCCGACCGGCCGCGGAGTCCTCGCGGGCGTGGAGGACGGCCGACGGCTGCGGAGGTCGCTCTGCAGGACGATCAGCAAAAACGCCGCGCCCGTCCGGGATGGTCGGACGGGCGTGGCGCTCAGCGGATGGACGCGGATAGGCCGGACGGGGCGCTTACGACAGCGCGGCGTCGGGCGCCGGAGTGTGGGACTTCACCTCGTGCCGGTGCCGCTCGGCGAAGCGTTCCAGGACACGGCGGGCGGCGTCGAAGGCATCGCGGATGGCCGCATCGGCGGTCTCGTGGCCATGGCCGCCGGATTTGTCGCTGTGGACGACCAGTTCCTCTCCGGGGACGGTCATGGCGATCTGGACGGTGAACTGCTTGCCCTGATGCTGGTGGCGGTGGGGAACCTCGAAGACCACGCGCTTGGCCAGGATGCGGCCGAAGAAGCGGTCGAGCTTTTCGGCATGCTCGCGGATCAGATGCTCCAGGGCGGGAGACGGGTCGATGTTGCGGAAGGCGATCTGCAACGGTTGACGCATATCCATACTCCTTGTTCGGCGCGCGGAATGGGCCTGAACGGCCGCTCTTCCGCGGGGCCCGGCGCGACCCCCGGTGCCGCTGAAGGGGCTCGGGGGTGGCGGGGACTTGATGGGGTCAGGATCGCACATCTGCAAAATCACGCATTAATCTGTGTCAATGCGGCCTTCGGTTGCCGGATGTAGACTCCCGCCCGTTTTCAGGCCAGGCCGATCGCATGGATCAGGCCCAGGCTGACCGCGCCCAGCATGAGAAGGCAGAGGACGACCGCCGCGGTCACCCGCCCACCCGCCCGCGCCACCGTCCGCACATCGACCCCCAGCCCGAGCGCCGCCATCGACACCACGGTCAGCAGCGTCGCCGCATGCCCCATCGGCATCAGGGCTGCCTGCGGAATGAGGTCGAGGGAGCGCAGGGCGATCATCGCCAGGAAGCCCTGGATGAACCACGGCACCAGATGATGGACCGGCGGCGTTGCAAGACGGCGGGCGTCGGACGCATTCCTGTCGAACCTCGGCGCCAGCAGCGACAGAATCAGGCAGACCGGCCCAAGCATCAGCACGCGCACCAGCTTCACCAGCGTGCCGACCTGAACCGCCGTGGTGCCCAGCGGGGCGGCGGCGGCGATCACCTGCGGCACGGCATAGACCGTCAGCCCCGCCAGCGCGCCATACTGCACGCCGCTCAGCTTCAGCCCCAGGCCGATCACGGGCAGGGCCAGCACGACGGCCACCCCCAACACGGCGGTGAAGGCGATGGAGGCGGCGACGTCCTCGCTGTCCGCATCGATCACCGGCGCCACCGCGGCGATGGCCGAATTGCCGCAGATGGCGTTGCCGCAGGCGACCAGCAGAGCCATGCGCGGCGGCAGGCCGAGCAGCCGCCCGATCCCGAACCCCGCCGCCACCGTGACCAGAACCACCGCGGCGATGCCCAGCAGAAGGGCCGGCCCCGCCGACAGGATGGTGGCGGCGCTGACCGTGGCGCCGAGCAGCACGACCGCCACCTCCAGCAGGATCTTGGCGGAAAAGGCGATGCCCGGCCGCCAGAACGCGGACGGAGTCCACATCGTTCGCAGCGCGGTGCCGATCAGGATCGCCAGCACCAGCGCCTCGATCCACGGTTCGCCGAACAGCCGCGCCTCCCCCCAGACGGCGGCGAAGGCCAGCGCCATCACCGCGGCGCACAGGGCGATGCCGGGCAGAGCGGTGCGGATATGGGCAAGGACGAGGGTAAGGACGGGGCGTCCCGGCACCGGCCTTGCGGGTGCTGCGGCGTCAGGGGGCATGACAGGGGTCTCCAAAGGCGGTGCGGCGGGAGGCGGTGCCGCTCCGATGCAGGGACTATGGAGACCGTGATCGATCACATCCAACGCAAAGAACTGATGCGTTCGATCACTTGAATTTATCGAGCGTCCGCTCGGTCCGGCAGGCAGTCGTCGAAATCCGGCAGTTGCCAGGGGCCGCCGAGCGCGGCGTTGCGCAGCAGAAGCACCAGTTCGTCGCGCGAACGGGTGACGGCGGTGTAGAGCCAGCGCCAGCGGTGTTCCCGGAAGGCGGCGGAATCGTCCACCACTGTGACCGACGGGAATTCCGACCCCTGGGCGGCATGACAGGTGATCAGCCACGCCCAATCGTAGAGCTGGATGTCCTTGCCCACCCGCGGCTGGACCATGCCCTCGGTGTAGTGGGCCTGGAACATCCAGGGATGGACCATCAGCTTGCCGCGTGACCGCACCTCGTCCTCCATCTGCACGCCGAGCGACCACAGGCCGGCGTCGCGGCCCTGGGCCTCGGTCGCCGGGCGGGTCAGCGTGCCGATCATGCCGTTGTAGAGCCCCTCGTCCTTCTGGTTGCGCCGGCAGATGACGCGCTCCCCCGTCTGCGGCATCACCGACTCGTGGCCGAGAAGCGAGCGCATCCGCTTGGTGTAGGTGGTGCGGACACGGTGGGTGCCGCAGATCGCCTGTGACGAGGGCCGCATCACCAGGGACTGGGTGCTGCGCTCCAAAGGCAGGACATGGACCTTGCCGACGGCGCCGAAGCGGCGCGGCATCTCCTGCCGGCGCAGCAGGTGGGCGAGCCGGATGACCGGGCTTTCCCGCGCGGTGCGGTGCGGCTCGGTCAGGCGAAAATCGGGCTCGCCGCTGGTGAACAGGCCCTGGCCGGAGACCGGCGGCAGCTGATAGTCGTCGGCGATCACCAGGATCTTCTTTTCCGTCCGCAGAAGGTCGCGGGCCACGTCGTCGCCGATCATCGACCCCTCGTCGCAGACGATCAGGTCGGCGTCGGCAAGCGGGCCGTCGCTGCGGCGGGCGAAGAACAGCTCGCCGGTGTCGCCGTCCTTGCGCGGGGCGTAGAGCAGCGAGTGCAGGGTCGCCGCACCTTCGATGCCCTTCTGGCGCAGGACCTGCGCGGCCTTGCCGGTCGGCGCGCCGACCACATAATCGGTCAGCCGACGGCGTTCCTGCAGATGCTCCAGCACGAAGGCGGTGGTCTTGCTCTTCCCCGTTCCCGCCTCTCCGGCAAGCCAGAAGACCTGCGGCGCCTGGTCGTCCGTGTACCATGCATCGATCGCCTGGATCGCGCGGTGCTGCTCGTCGGTCGGCGTATCGGATTGCATCGGGCCCAAACCAGGATCAAACCATGAATCAACGCAGCACAGTAGCCTGCCCACCCGCCCGCGGTCCAGTGGCGATCCGCCTCGATGCCGATTTGCAGCCCCTCCCCTTTCAAGCGTGAGCCCGACTGCGCACATGGTGTGTTCAGCCCTCGCCGCCACTGAAGAGGATCCGTCCCGCATGCGCAATCCCTACTGGCAAGGACCCGTCTCCTCGAACTTCGATGGGGTGCGCTTCTTCAATCCGGGAGAGCCGGACACCGACCGCTCGCTGCGCCAGCTGCTGCGCTGGCAGTTCGGCCGTCGGAAGGTCGAATGGCCGGGCGAGGTGCCGGTCACCCCCGCCGTACCGGAACCGGAGGTCGACGCGCTGCGCGTGACGGTGGTGGGGCATGCGACCGCGCTGATCCAGGCACCGGGGCTGAACATCCTGACCGATCCGGTCTGGTCGGAGCGGGCAAGCCCGGTGCGGTTCGCCGGGCCGAAGCGGGCGACGGCGCCGGGCATCCGGTTCGACGACCTGCCGAGGATCGACGCCGTCCTGCTGTCGCACAACCACTACGATCATCTGGATATCGACACCCTGCGGCGGCTCCACGAACGCGACGCGCCGCTGGTCGTCACGCCGCTCGGCAACGACGCCATTCTACGCAAGCATATGCCCGGTATGAGGACGGCGGCGGGCGACTGGTGGAGCCGGTTCGAGCTTGCGGCGGGGACGGAGGTCCACATCGTGCCGGCAAACCACTGGTCGTCGCGGACGGTGCGCGACCGGCGGATGGCTCTGTGGGGCGGCTTCTTCCTGCGCATGCCGGCCGGCACGCTCTATTTCGCCGGCGACACCGGCTATGGCACCGGCGCGGCCTTCAAGGCGATCCACCGGCGGCTCGGAGGCTGCGACCTCGCGCTGATCCCCATCGGCGCTTACGAGCCGCGCTGGTTCATGTCCGCCCAGCATTGCGACCCGGAGGAAGCGGTGCGGATCATGCTGGATGTCGGGGCGCGGAAGGCCGTCGGCATCCATTGGGGCACCTTCGCCCTGACCGACGAGGCGCGCGAGGAGCCGCCCGAACGGCTGCGCGCCACGCTGGCCGCCCATGGCATAGACTCCGGCCGGTTCGAAGCGGCCTTCCCCGGAATGGTGGTGAGCGCCTGACGGGCCGGCGCTCACCCGTTACCGATCAAGCGGGAGTCGGCGCCTGTTCCGGCAATACGCCCGACGCCTTCAGCTCCCGCCAGAAATCGGCGGGGATCGGCTGGGCCATCAGCTGGACGTTCTCCTGCACCCGCGCCGGGTTCTTGGTGCCGGGAATGACCGAGGCGACGACCGGATGGGCGGCGCAGAACTGCAGGGCCGCCGCGCGCAGGTCGACGCCATGGCGGCCGGCGATCTCCGCCAGCCGGTCGCGGGCGGCGATCTTGTCGGATGACGCCTCCTGATACTCGAAGGTGTTGCCGCCGGCGATGAGGCCGGAGTTGTAGGGACCGCCGACCACCACATGCACGCCGCGCTCCGCACAGCGCGGGAACAATTCACCCAGCGCCGGCTGGTTCAGCAGGCTGTAGCGGCCGGCCAGCAGAAAGACGTCCGGGTCGGCGCGCTCCAGCGCCATGACGCAGGGTTCCACCCGGTTGACGCCCAGGCCCCAGGCGCGGATCACCCCCTCCTCGCGCAATTGCGTGAGCGCCACGGCGGCCCCCTTCATGGCGGTGTCGAACACCTCAAGCCAGCGGTCGCCATGGGCGTCCTCGGCGCAGTCGTGGATATAGGCGATGTCGATGCGCGCCATGCCCAGCCGCTGCAGGCTGTCCTCGATGGACCGGCGGACGCCGTCGGCGGTGTAATCGTAATCGACGCGGAACGGCAGGCCCTTCACGAAGGGGCCATGGCGTCCGCCCTTGCTCTCGTCGGCGCGGAGCAGGCGCCCGACCTTGGTGGACAGCACGAACCGGTCGCGCGGGCGGTTGCGCAGCACATGGCCGAACCGGTGTTCCGAAATGCCGGGGCCATATTCGGGGGCGGTGTCGAAATAGCGGATACCGGCGTCCCAGGCGGCGTCGAGCGTGGCTTCGGCAATGTCGTCCGCCACCTCCTCGAACATGTTGCCCAGGGGAGCGCCGCCGAAGCCGAGCGGGCCGGGCGGAGCGAAATGCGCGCTGTCTGGCATGGGGACCCTCATCCTTTCCGGCACCCTCGCCGCCGGGGCAGGGTACCGATTCCTTCGGTTGCCCACCGTCAACACCGGCATTCGCCATGCCGTTCCGAACCCGGAGTCAGGCGGCGGAGGCTTGGCGGTCGCGGCCGGCGCTCTTGGCAACGTAGAGCGCGCGGTCGGCCGCCGCCAGCAGGTCGTCCAGCCTGCAACGCCGCCCGGACACGCTGATGCCGATGCTGACGGTGACGGTCAGCTCCCGCCTGCTCCCCGGCACCGGCACCCGCACCCCGCGGACATCCGCCAGCAGCCGTTCGGCCACATGCTCGGCACCGCTGACGTCGGTCCCCGGCAGGATGATGGCGAACTCCTCGCCCCCCAGGCGCCCCAGCAGGTCGCCGCTGCGCACCGCCGATCCGAGGATGCCGGCGAGAGCGCGCAGCACGTCGTCGCCGGCCTGATGACCGAAACCGTCATTGATCGCCTTGAAATGGTCGGCGTCGATCATCAGCACGCTGACCGGGCTGCCCAGGCGCCAACCGGCCTCCAGCAGGGCGCTGCCGCGCTCCATGAAGGCGCGCCGGTTCAGAAGGCCGGTCAGGGCGTCGAGATTCGCCAGTTCCCACAGCCTCTCCTCCTGCAGCTTGCGCTCGCGGATGTCGCGCAGGACGCCGACATGGATCGCCTCCCCGTCGCTATCCGAGCGTCCCAGGGTCAGTTCGACCGGGAATTCGACGCCGCTGCGGTGCCGGGCGACCAGCTCGTGGCCGGAGCCCTGCCTCGACCAGCCATGGGTGTCGAAGCAGCCGGACCCGGACAGGGCGGCTGGGTCGTTCGACAGCCCCGGCAGGATCATGTCGACGTTCCGGCCGATCACATCGTCGGCCGGATAGCCGAACAGGGCGGTCGCCGCCGGATTGAGGAACTGCACCGTGCCGTTTCCGTCCATCACCAGCATCGCATCGCGTGCCGTCGCCAGGAAGGTGGTCAGCCGCTGTTCGCTGCACCGCAGGGCGGCCGTACGCTCCGCCACCCGCTGCTCCAGCCGGGCGTTCGCCTCGGCCAGATCCTGCATGGCGCGCCGCCGCCGGGCGACCTGCCGGTAGAGGATCGCGGACAGAACCGCTCCGCCGCCGCTGAGCACGACATCCAGGGCGAAGTAGGCCGGCAACCGGCTGAGCCAGTCTGCAATCGCGTCCGGCGTGCGGATCGCAGCGGCCGCGATCATGCCGTAGCGGGGGCTGATCTCATAGGCGCCGGGTCCGACCACATCCGGCATCACTGAAACGCGCCGGGATGCTGCGACGGCGCCGGGTGCCGGCGATTGCTGAAGGAAAAGGGGCCAATCGGCGGCAGGCTGGCCCAGGCAATCGGATTTGGGAAGGCATCCGAACACATAGCCGGATGGGGACAGGATGGCCGCCTGCATGCCATTCGGAAGCGCCGAGGCGTGCAGGGTGGCGAAGAAGACCTCCGGATCGATGGCGGCCGCGATGATCCCGATCAGCCTGCCGAAGCGGTCTTCGATGCGCCGGCTCACCGGAACGACCCATTCGCCGCTGATACGGCTGATGACGGGCCTGCCGATGAACAGGATGTCGGCATTGCCCGAAAGATGGTGGTGAACGTAATCCCGGTCGGACAGATCGATGCGAGCAGGGGAGCTGCTCCGGGAATCGTAGCGCAGGTGCCCCTCCGCCGAGACGACGAACATGCTGCGGAGGATGGGCGTGATCCGGTGCTGATGAACGAGCAGCCGGTGAATGTCCACGTCCTCGAGCCCGGCGATCCGCTCCGACGCGCGCATGAACTCCGACACCATGTACATGCTGCGATTGACGATCTCCAGCACCTCGTCCATGTGCTTGGCGTTGTTGGCGGTGGCAAGGGCGGCGACATCCACCATGGAGCGCAGGGCGGCCTCGCGCTCCGCCGCCAGCAGAGCGCCAAGCACCCCGTTGAGCAGGCCGATCAGTCCGATGGTCGCGAGGACCCATGCGCGCTTCATGTCCACACACGCCACAGTGCCGATGATTGCCAGCATCCTTCCCAAAGCGCCAGCCGCGCAATTGGGACCCACCGCGGTTGCGGACGCGCGGCACGCCATGCCGGCTGCCGTCGACCCATTCGTGGGCGGAGTGCGGAAATCCTGGCTATGCCAGCGGTTGTTGATGATGACCGCTGGTATCAGACGTCCACCTCCAGGGTGACCTTCACCGGGTCGAGCACCACCAGGGTCTGGAAGGACTGCACCAGTTCGTTGTCGGCGAACAGGCGGCGCGACAGGACCTCGTAGCTCGCCATGTCCGGGACCAGCAGGATCAGGATGAAGCTGGCCTTGCCGGTGACCAGATAACACTGCTGCACCTCCGGCGCCTCGCGGAACAGGCGCTTGGCGGCGGCGATCACGGGGGAGCGGTCGTTGACCGTCTGGACCTCCACCACCACGGTCACGCCCTGGCCGACGCTGGCCGGATCGATCACCGCGATGTTGCGGCGGATGATGCCGGCCGCCTCCATCCGGGCGATGCGGCGCTGCACCGCCGGGGCGGAGAGATTGACCGCCTCCCCGATGGCCCGCTGCGAGGTCTTGTTGTCGCGTTGGAGGATGCGCAGGATCGCGCGGTCCTGGTCGTCGAGCTGATCCGGCGGCCGAGCGGTTGTTGAGCGCATGGGGGCTCTTGCGAAATAACGATGCATCGATAGGGCGAAACTTAAGCGCTCAACGCCGCAACGTCACAGTATCTTTTCGTCCGGACCCAACCTCAATCCCAGCCCCAATCCGGAGCCCCCGAGCGTGGCGAACGCCTCCACCGATCCGACGACTGCCGGCAGGACGGAGCCTGCGGTGCTTCCCCTGCTTCTCCTGCTGGCCTCGCTGCTGTCGCAATATGTCGGCGCCGCATCGGCCAAGTCGCTGTTCCCGCTGGTGGGGGCGGAGGGCGTCACGGCGTTGCGGGTCGGGCTGTCGGCGCTGATGCTGGCGGCGATCCTGCGGCCCTGGCGCAGCCGTCCCGGCCGGGGGGATTTGCGCAACCTGCTGGTCTACGGCACGACGCTGGGGGCGATGAACCTGTCGATCTACCGCGCGATGGAGCTGATTCCCATCGGCATCGCCATCGCCATCGAAGTGACCGGGCCGCTGGCGGTGGCGCTGCTCGGCTCCCGCCGGCTGAAGGATTTCCTGTGGATCGCCTGCGCCACGGCCGGGCTCGCCCTGCTGCTGCCCTTGCAACAGGCGGCGACCGCGCTCGACCCGCTCGGCGTCGTCTATGCGGCGGCGGCGGCGCTGTGCTGGGCGCTCTACATCGTGTTCGGCAAGCGCGCGTCTTCCCTGCCCGGCGGACAGGCGGTGGCCTGGGGCATGCTGGTCGCCGCGAGCTTCACGGTGCCGCTGGGGGTCGCCCATGCCAGCAGCGGATTGCTGGTCCCGTCCGTGCTGGCGGTCGGCTTCGCGGTGGCGGCGCTATCCAGCATGCTGCCCTACACGCTGGAGATGATGGCGCTGCGCCGCCTGCCCGGTCCGGTGTTCGGCCTCGCCGTCAGCGCGTCGCCGGCGGTGGCGGCGCTGATCGGCTTCCTGATGCTGGGCGAACGGCTGAGCTGGGTGCAGTGGGTGGCCATCGCCTGCATCATGTGCGCATCGGCCGGCAGCGCGCTGGGCAAGGCCAAATCGGGCTGATCGGCGTCCTGCGGCTCAGGCCGGTACGATGCGGACACCCGCTGCGGCGAGCCGCCCTGCCCGCTGGTCGTCGAGGCCGCGGTCGCAGCACAGGATGTCGAAGCTGTCGAGCTTGGCGAAGAAGGCCGGCTTCACCTGATCGAACTTGCTTGTGTCGATCACCAGCGCCTTGGTCACGGCGTTGGCGATGGCGGTCTGCTTGATCTCCACCTCGTGGAAGTTGGAGCAGCTGATCCCCAGCGCCTCATGCACGCCGCCGGCCGAGATGAAGGCGGTGTTGATGCCGATGCCACGCAGCATCTCCAGCGACTCGGGGCTGGAGAAGGACGCCGACGAGGCGTGGTAGAGGCCGCCCAGCATGACCACCCGCACGCCCGGCTTGCGGCAGACGATCTCCGCGATGTTCATGGCGTAGCAGACCACGGTGATCTGGCTGTCGGCCGGGATGCGGCTGGCGAGGTGGGTGGTGGTGGTGCCGCAGTCGATGAAGACCGTCTCGCCCGGTTTCAGCAGGGTCGCCGCCGCCTCGCAGGCTGCCCGCTTCATCTCGATATGGGCGTCGCGCTCCCGGTCCAGCATGTAGCCCATGCCGCCGCTGCTCTCCAGCCCGCCGGCGATGTAACCGCCGAGATAGGCGAAGCGCCCGCCGCAGGACGCGATGTCGCGGCGCACCGTCATCTCGGAAACGCCCAGCAGCCGGGCCGCGTCCTTCAGCCGAAGATAGCCGCCGGCATCCAGCGCGGTCTGTAACCGGTCGAGGCGATCGGCCCTTCTCATCGACATATCCGCATCCCGTAGCGCTTCCGCCCAGCGTAGGCACGGCCGCAGCCTACAATCCAGACGGGTTAATCCCAATGGCGCGATGCCTGGAACGGCATGGCCGTAGTCAAACTCACAAACGCATGCATTGATCTTGACACACTGCGCGACAGCGTGAAACTATCCTTTCAGAAAATGTTAGGATGTTAACACCGGAACCTGCGGCGTTGGCATCCCGGCGACAATCGAGGAGAGGCCCGGCGAAAAGGGTCTCCCCGGGAGGACCAAGATGCCCGTTCCCAGCGTTCCGACGGAGTCGGCCGGTCTGGCTCCGTTCATCGACCACACCATCCTGCGCCCGGACGCCCAGCCCGCCGATGTCGAGCGGCTGTGCGACGAGGCGCGCGCGCATGCCTTCAAGGCGGTCTGCGTCAACCCGATCTTCATCCCGCTGGTGGCGGAGCGGCTGGCCGGATCGCCGGTGGCGCCCTGCGCCGTGATCTGCTTCCCCTTCGGCGCCGATCCTACGGCGATCAAGGCCGACGAGGCGGAATGGGTGGTCCGCCACGGCGCCCGCGAGGTCGACATGGTGATCCCCATCGGCCTGCTGAAGGCCGGCAGGACCGCCGAGGTCCGCGACGACATCGCCGCGGTCAAGCGCGCCTGCGGCGACGCCCTGCTGAAGGTCATCATCGAGACCTGCCTGCTCACCGACGACGAGAAAGTGCTGGCCTGCCGCCTGTCGCAGGAGGCCGGGGCCGATTTCGTCAAGACCTCCACCGGCTTCGCCGGGGGCGGTGCCACCGTCGAGGATGTGGCGCTGATGCGCCGCACCGTCGGCGACGGCATGGGCGTCAAGGCGTCGGGCGGCGTGCGGACGACCGAGGATGCCCGCCGCATGATCGCGGCCGGCGCCTCGCGCATCGGCGCCAGCGCCAGCGTGGCCATCGTCGGCGGCTGACGCCGCCGGCCCACGCTGCACAGCGTGCCGGTCGGGCGGGTGTTCCGTCCGTCCCAGCCGGCACGGCATCACCAGAAACGGAACGCGGAAAGGGGTGGCCAACACCCCGGCGCCGCCGGTGGGGTGTGGCTTTCCGCCCTCCATCTTGCGGCGCATAACGCCTGCCATGGGAGTCACGCCAACATGAAGAAGTTGCTGTCTTCGCTCATCGTCGCCGCGTCGCTGGTCGCCGGGCCGGCGATGGCCGCCGATCCGGTTCCGACCCCGGATGCCGTCAAGACGCTGAAGTCCGACGCCACCAAGAAGAAATACTCCATCGCCACCGTGGTGAAGGTGGACGGCATCGCCTGGTTCGACCGCATGCGCGATGGCGTGAAGCAGTTTGCCGGCGACACCGGCCACGACACCTGGATGGTGGGGCCGAGCCAGGCCGACGCGGCGGCACAGGTCCAGCTGGTCGAGAACCTGATCGCCCAGGGCGTGGACGCCATCGCCATCGTCCCCTTCTCCGTCGAGGCGGTGGAACCGGTGCTGAAGAAGGCGCGCGACCGCGGCATCGTGGTGATCGCGCATGAGGCGTCGAACATCCAGAACGCCGACTATGTGCTGGAGGCCTTCGACAACTTCGCCTATGGCGCCAAGCTGATGGAAGTGCTGGGCAAGGCGATGGGCGGCGAGGGCAAATATGTCTGCACCGTCGGCAGCCTGACCTCCAAATCGCAGAACGAATGGATCGACGGCGCCATCGCCTACCAGAAGCAGAATTTCCCCAAGATGCAGATGGTGACCAACCGTCTGGAGACCTATGACGACGCCAACACCGACTACAACAAGCTGAAGGAAGTCCTGACCACCTATCCGGACCTGAAGGGCATCATCGGCGGCCCGATGCCGACCTCGGCCGGCGCCGGGCGTCTGGTGGCCGAACGCGGTCTGAAGAACAAGCTGTTCTTCTCCGGCACCGGTCTGGTTTCGGTGGCCGGCCAGTATCTGGCCCAGGGCGACATCCAGTACATCCAGTTCTGGGATCCCGCGGTCGCCGGCTATGCCATGAACATGATGGCGGTAATGGCGCTGGACGGGAAGAAGGACCAGATCAAGGCCGGCCTGAACCTGGGCCTGCCGGGCTACACCGCCCTGACCACGCCGCAGGGCGCCAAGGCCAACCTGCTGTACGGCCAGGGCTGGGTGGGCGTGACCAAGGAAAACATGAACGCCTACGACTTCTGATGACCTGAAGGCGGACGCCGGCGGTCCATAAAGGCTGCCGGCGTCCGTGTCTTCATCCTTATCCTCGAACCGCCGGGCGGAAGACATGTCAGACGGTTTCATCGAACTCCGCGGCATCCGGAAGGTATTTTCCGGCGTCGTCGCGCTGGACGCCATGTCCCTGGTCATCAAGCCCGGCGAGATCCATTGCCTGGCCGGAGAGAACGGGTCGGGCAAATCCACAGTCATCAAGATCATGTCCGGCGTCTACCAGCCGGACGGCGGCGAAATCCTGATCGACGGCAAGCCGGTGCCGGGCATGACGCCGATCGGCGCCATCGCCCACGGCGTCCAGGTCATCTACCAGGACTTCTCCCTGTTCGGGAACCTGACCGTCGCCGAGAATCTGGCGATGAACGTCCATTTGGGCGAAAAGCGGCGCCTGATGAACTGGCGGCGCACCCGCGCCATCGCCCGCGAGGCGGTCGACCGGCTCGGCGTCGAACTGGATTTGGATGCGGAGGTCGCCTCGCTGCCGACCGCCGGCAAGCAGCTGGTCGCCATCGCCCGCGCCCTGATGTCCGACGCCCGCCTGATCATCATGGACGAGCCGACCACCGCCCTGACCCGCAAGGAGGTCGAGACACTGTTCCGCATCGTCCGCGACATCCAGGCGCGCGGCATCGCCATCCTGTTCGTCAGCCACAAGATGCGCGAGATGCTGGAGATCAGCGAGCGCATCACCGTGATCCGCAACGGCCGCAAGGTGGCGGAGGGGCCGACCGGCGACTTCGACGAGGCGTCGATCACCCGCCACATGACCGGCAGCGACATCCTCAACAAACCCTATGTCTGGACCCCGCCCCCCGGCCCGCCGCCGGTGCCGCGTCTGGAGATCCGCGGCCTGACCGTGCCCGGCAAGTGCGAGGGGCTGGATCTGGCCATCCGGCCCGGCGAGATCGTCGGGCTGTCCGGCCTGCTGGGCTCCGGCCGCACCGAGCTGGCGCTGACGCTGTTCGGCATGGTCCCGCGCCATGAGGGTGAAATCCTGATCGACGGCGCGCCGGTGCGGCTGCGCACGACCCAGGAGGCCATCAAGGCCGGCATCGCCTATGTGCCGGAGGACCGGCTGACCGAAGGGCTGTTCCTGTCGCAGAGCATCAAGCGCAACATGCTCGCCACCTCCTACGAGCGGCTGGCGCGCAAGCTGGTGATCGACCGCGAGCAGGCGGAGGAGATGACGCAGGGCATGGTCCGCGCCATGCAGATCGCCACCCCCACCGCCGAGAAGCCGGTGATGCAGCTGTCGGGCGGCAACCAGCAGCGCGTGGTTCTGGCCCGCTGGCTGCTGACCGACGCCCGCGTGCTGATCCTGAACGGCCCGACCGTCGGCGTCGATGTCGGGTCGAAGGCGGAAATCCACGCCAAGATCCGGGAGCTGGCGCAGCATCACGGCCTTGCCGTGCTGATGATCTCCGACGACGTGCTGGAGCTGGTGCAGAACTGCAACCGCATCGTGCTGATGCATCGCGGGCGCTTCATCGATGATCTGCCCGCAGCCGACGTCACCGAGGAGTCGGTCAGCGACCGGCTCAAGACCTTTACCTAGGGGGGAACCGATGGCCCTGCTCCGCCGGTCGGAAACGGTCATCGCGGGCATCCTGCTGCTCGCCATGGTCCTCATCGGCACGATCAACCCTGCCTTCTGGCAGCTCGACAATTTGTTCAGCCTGATGCGCAGCAACGTCATTATCGGCATCATGGCCTTGGGCGTGCTGCTGGTGCTGATTTCGGGCGGCATCGACGTGTCCTTCCCGGCCTTCGCCGTCGCCTCCATGTACCTGACGATCAAGGGCATGCTGGCGCTGGGATACAACGGCGTCGTGCTGCCGCTGCTGGCCGCCACCCTGATGGGTCTGCTGTTCGGCGCGGTGAACGGCTTCTTCGTCTACAAGTTCCGCATGATCCCGCTGATCGTGACGCTGGGCACCAGCGCCATGGTGCGCGGCTTCCTGCTGGGCGTCGTCGGCACAAGCATGATCAACATCAACAAGATGCCGACCGCGCTGATCGATTTCGCCCGCACCGACGTCATCAGCGTGACCAAGGCCGACGGCACCACCTATGGCTTGACGGCGATGGTGCTGATCTATCTGGGGCTGGCGCTCGCCATGCATCTGGTGCTGCGCTACACCATGATCGGCCGCAGCGCCTATGCGCTGGGCGGCGACCCGGAGGCGGCGCGGCGCGCCGGCTTCGACCTGCGCAAGACCATCTTCTTCATCTACTGCGTCGCCGGTGCGCTGGCCGGATTCGCCGGGCTGCTGCACAGCGGCATGATCTGGCTGGCCAATCCGCGCGATTTCGTCGGCCTCGAACTGGATGTCATCGCCGCGGTGGTGCTGGGCGGCGCGTCGATCTTCGGCGGGCGGGGCAGCGTTCTTGGCACCATGCTCGGCGTCTTCATGCTGGTGATGGTCAAGAACAGCCTGATCATCATGAAAGTGGACACCACCTGGCAACTCGTCGCCGTGGGTCTGATCGTCATCGTCGCGACCGCCCTGTCGGCCTGGCGCGACCGCCGCCGGACGGCATGAGGAGGCGGATCATGAAGGCACAGATGAACATCCGCAGTCTGGTCAACCGCGACAACAACATCGTCCAGCTTCTGGTGATGACGGTGCTGATCTTCGCCGTGATGACGGCGCTCAGCCCCGACAAGTTCCTGCGCTACTACAATTTCGAATCGATCACCTACATCTTCCCCGAGCTTGGCCTGCTCTCCATCGCCATGATGATCGCCATGCTGACCGGCGGCATCGACCTGTCGGTGGTGGGGGTCGCCAACCTGTCGGGCATCCTGGCCGGCGTGCTGTTCCACAAGCTGGCGGGGGCGGCCGGCATCGCCGACACCGGCATCCTGACCGTGCTGCTCGGCGGGGTCATCGCGCTCGGCACCGGGCTGGTGGCGGGGACGGTCAACGGGCTGCTGATCACCCGGATGGGCATCACGCCGATCCTGGCGACGCTGGGAACGGGGCAGGTCTTCACCGGTCTTGCCATCGTGCTGACCGGCGGGCCGGCCATCGTCGGCTTTCCCACCGCCTGGGGCTTCCTCGGCAACGGCAAGATCCTGGGGCTGGCGACACCCTTCGTGCTGTTCGCGGTCATCGCCGCCCTGATCGCCTTCATGCTGACCCGCACCGCGCTGGGCATCAACCTGATGCTGATCGGCACCAACCCGAAGGCGGCGCTGTTCGCCGGGCTGAAGCGGGAGCGCATGGTGCTCTACAGCTACATGCTGACCGGCGTGCTGGCCTCGGTCGCCGGGATCATCCTGTCGGGACGGACCAACGCGGCGAAGTCTGACTACGGCAACTCCTATCTGCTGCAGGCGGTGCTGATCGCCGTGCTGGGCGGCACCAATCCGGCCGGCGGGCGCGGCACCGTGCTGGGCATCACCATCGCCGTGGTGGCGCTGATGCTGCTGTCGAGCGGCTTCCAGATCCTGCGCTTCTCCAACCACCTGATCGACTTCATCTGGGGCGCGTTCCTGCTGCTGGTCATCGTGATCAACGCCTACAAGAACCGCACCCGCTAGCCCGCATCTCCGGGAGGACCCTCCATGAACGTCCGGACCGTGATCCATTTCCGCAAGAGCTTCTTCGGCGAGGCGGAGCGCCCGATCGCCGAGGCGCACGGCATGACGGCCAGCCTGTTCCGCTACGACAGCGGGATCGAGGCGGTGCGGCTGTCCAACCGGCGCGGCCATCTGGTGGTGCTGCCCTATTACGGGCAGATGGTGTGGGATGCCGTGTTCGACGGCGTCGACCTGACCATGGCGAACATGTTCGACATGCCGCGCCCGGCCAGCGAGATCGTCGGCACATACGGCTGCTTCGCCTTCCATTCCGGGCTGCTGCGCAACGGCTGCCCCGGCCCGCAGGATAGCCATCCTCTGCATGGCGAGATGCCCTGCGCGCCGATGGATTCCGCCGGGCTGGAGGTGGGCGAGGATGACGAAGGGCCCTACATGGCCGTCACCGGCCGGCGCGAGTATGTGATGGGCTTCGGCGCCCACTATGTTGCCCGCCCGCGCGTGGTTCTGCGCCCCGGCTCCGCCCTGTTCGACATCAGGATGGAGGTGGAAAACCTGTCGGGCGCGACCATGGACCTGATGTACATGTGCCACGTCAATTTCGCCTTCGCCGAGGGCGCCCGCATCGTCCAGCCCACTCCCTTCACGCCGGAGGCGACGGCGGTGCGCACGGTGGTGCCGGCCCATGTGCCGCGCAGCCCCGCCTATGACGCGCTGCTGGCCGACCTCGCCCGCGATCCGGCGGTGATGGAGGTGCTGGACGAGCCCGAACGCTACGACCCGGAGCAGGTCTTCTACATCCGCGGCCTGCGCACCGACGAGGAGGGCGGCACCGCACTGATGATGCGGCGGCGGGAGGGCGACGCCTTCCACATCGCATACAGCACGCGGGAGTTCCCCAAGACGGTGCGCTGGGTGCTGGTCAACAGCGACCAGAAGGTCTGCGCCTTCGCCCTGCCCTCCACCTGCGAGCCGGAGGGCTACACTGCGGAGTCGATGAAAGGGAATGTGCAGAAACTGGCGGGTGGCGAGACGCGGCGCTTTTCCGTACGGCTGGGCTATCTGACCGCCGACGAGGCCGAAGCCGAGGAATGCGCCATCCGGGCGCTGTAAGAGGAGTAGCAGAAGATGGGCAAGATCGCCGTGGTCGGCAGCAACATGGTCGACCTGATCACCTACACCGCCCGCATGCCCGGCCCCGGCGAGACCATCGAGGCGCCGCGCTTCGAGATGGGCTGCGGCGGCAAGGGCGCCAACCAGGCCATCGCCGCCGCCCGGCTGGGGGCGGAGGTGATGATGGTCACCAAGGTCGGCGACGACATCTTCGCCGACAACACCATCCGCAACTTCGAGGCATCGGGCATCGACACCCGTTATGTCGAGCGGGTGCCGGGCACCTCCAGCGGCGTCGCCCCGATCTTCGTCGAGCCGTCGGGCGAGAACAGCATCCTGATCATCAAGGGCGCCAACGCCCTGCTGTCGCCGGCCGACGTCGACCGCGCCGCCGAGGATCTGAAGGGCTGCGACCTGATCGTCATGCAGCTGGAAGTGCCGCTCGAGACGATCTACCACACCATCGAGTTCGGCGCGCGGCACGGCATCGAAACCCTGTTGAACCCGGCCCCCGCCCCCGCCGACCTCGACCCCGAACGGATCGGGCAGGTCACTTTCCTGGTGCCGAACCAGACCGAACTCGCGACCATTTCCGGACTTCCGGTGACATCGGAGGCGGAAGCCGAGACGGCGGCGCGCTCCCTGATCGGGCGCGGCATCCGCACCGTGATCGTCACGCTGGGCGCCCGCGGCGCGTTGCTGGTGACGAAGGGCGAGGAAACGCGGCGGATCGAGCCGGTGCGGGTCACGCCGGTGGACACCACCGGGGCCGGCGACGCCTTCATCGGCAGCTTCGCGCGCTATTATGTGGAGAACCGCGACCTCGACGCCGCGCTGCACATGGCGGTGCGCTATGCCGCCGACAGCATCACCCGGCCGGGCACCCAGAAATCCTATGCCAGCCGCGAGGCGTTCGAAGCCTTCTGCGCCAGCCTGTAGCCGTCGAACGGAGGACATGCCATGACGCGCGCCGTGATCGGGGTGGATGTGGGGACCGGCAGCGCCCGCGCCGGCATCTTCGACCTTGCCGGCCGGCGGCTGGCCGCCGCATCGCGCCCGATCCGGATGTGGAAGCCCGAGCCGGAATGGGCGGAGCAATCCTCCGACGACATCTGGAGCGCGGTCTGCGCTGCCGTGCGCGAGGCGATGGAGGCTTGCGGCGAAAGGCCGGAAGTGGTCGGCATCGGCTTCGACGCCACCTGTTCGCTGGTGGTTCTGGACGCCGCCGGGCGGCCGGTGACGGTCGATCCGGAGGGTGACGATTCCCGCAACGTCATCGTCTGGATGGACCACCGCGCCATCGACCAGACCGACCGCATCAATGCAGGCGGATACGAGGTTCTGCGCCATGTCGGCGGGCGGCTGTCGCCGGAGATGCAGACGCCGAAGCTGCTGTGGCTGAAGGAGAAGCTGCCGCAAAGCTGGAGCCGCGCCGCGCATTTCTTCGACCTGCCGGACTTCCTGACCTGGCGGGCGACCGGGGCAACGCGGCGGTCGCTGTGCTCGCTGGTTTGCAAATGGACCTATCTGGGTCATGAGGGCCGGTGGGACGATTCCTATCTCCGCGCCATCGGGCTGGGCGATCTGGTGGATGAGGGGCATGCGCGCATCGGCACCGATGTCGGCGCGGTCGGCAGCGCCATCGGCGGCGGCCTGACCGTGGATGCGGCGCGCGAACTTGGCCTGACGCCGGGCATCGCCGTCGGCACCTCCATGATCGACGCCCATGCCGGCGGGATCGGCGTCATCGGTGTGCCGCTCGCAGCATCGGCCACTGTCGATTACGACCGGCGGCTGGCGCTGATCGGCGGCACGTCGAGCTGCCATATGGTGATGAGCCCGGCCGAACCGCGCTTCATCCCCGGTGTCTGGGGACCCTACCACTCCGCCATGCTGCCGGGGCTGTGGCTGAACGAGGGCGGGCAGTCGGCGACCGGTGCGCTGATCGACCATGTGGTGCAGGGCCATCCCCGCCATGCCGACCTTGCCCTTGAGGCCCAACGGCGCGGCACGACGGTCTATCGGCTGCTGAACGACGAGCTGGCCGCACTGGCGGAGCGCAGCGGCGGGCCGATGGCGATGCTGACCCGCGACCTGCATGTGCTGCCCGACTTCCACGGCAACCGTTCGCCGCGCGCCGACGCCAGCCTGCGCGGCGCCGTCAGCGGGCTTCGCCTGTCGGATGGGCTGGAGGATCTGGCGCTGCTCTATCTGGCGACGGTGCAGGCCGTCGCCTACGGCACCCGGCACATCGTCGCGGCGATGAACGGCACCGGCTATGCCATCGACACCATCCTCGCCTGCGGCGGTGGCACCAAGAATCCGGTGTTCCTGGAGGCGCATGCCGATGCCACCGGCTGCACGCTGGTCCTGCCGGAGGAACCGGAGGCGGTGCTGCTGGGATCCGCCGTTCTGGGTGCGGTTGCGGCGGGAGCCTTCCCCGACATCGCCGCCGGCATGGCCGGCATGACCCGCGCCGGCCGCAGCATCGAGCCGGCCGAAGGGCGTTTGCGCGCCTACCACGACGCCAAATACAGCGTCTTCCTGCGGCTTCACGACGACCAGATGGCCTATCGCGCCCTGATGGCGGCAGCCGGCTGAAGCCTCCCGGCAAGCCACCCCACGCGCTGTCACCAGCGAGACGCCGGTCGCCGGCTGCGCCCGGACCGGCGCCGGATGGAACGTATGAAACGCTATGGAACGGTTTTCCGGGCCTGTTCCATTGTTCCATCCGAAGGGCGCAGGGCCGCGCAGCACCGGGTTCATGCCGTGAAAGCGGCAGTTTCGCTGTATTGTTTCGGAAGAGGAACGAGTGGGCCGCCGCCACCGCGCCATGCCTTCCCTCCGGCGGATGAAACAAAGGGGGTCCCCCAGTCCTACCACCGTCGACGGCCGGCGCTAAGCACGGGATGAAAAAAGGACGGCCGCCGGGGCAGCCGTCCTTTCACTGGCGACGCGGTGCCGGCAGTCAATGCGCCAGCGTGGCGGATGCCTTCAACGCAGCGGACGGAACCGGATGGCGGCGCAGGGCGAAGACCGCCAGGGACGCCAGCAGCGCCGGGCCGACCGCCGCAAGCACCACCCCTTGCGCGCTCCAGCCCGCCCCCAGCAGGGCGCCGCCGGCCACCGGGCCGATGATGGAGCCGATGCGGCCGATGCCGAGCGCCCAACCGACGCCGGTGGAGCGGATCGCCGTCGGATAGATGCCGGCGGCCAGCGCGTTCATGCCGATCTGCGCGCCGACGACGCCGAAGCCGGCCAGGAAGACCGCCGGCATCAGCAGCCACAGGTCGTGCGAGCCGAAGGCGACGCCGACGATGAACAGCGCCGAGGCGGCATAGGCGCTGCCCAGCACCAGATGCGGGTTCATCCGGTCGATCATGCGGCCGAGCGCGATGGCGCCGACCACGCCGCCGAGATTGAGAACGGCGGTGGACAGGATCGCGGTGCCGATGGGCATGCCGCTGGCGCGCAGCAGCGACGGCAGCCAGTTGACCAGGAAATACATCACCAGCAGGTTCATGAAGAAGGCCGCCCACAGCAGCAGGGTGGTGCGCGCCCTCCCCTCCTGGAACAGCTTGGCGACGGTGAAGCCGGCCGCCTTCGGTTCATGCAGGACGAAGCCGGTCCCGGCGTCGATGCGGGATGCGTGCTCCGGATCCAGCCGCTTCAGGATGCCGCCGATCCTCTCGCGCGGAGCGCCGCTGGCGACCAGATAGCGCAGCGATTCCGGCAGCCAGACGATCAGCACCAGCAGCACCGCCAGCGGGGCGACGCCGCCGACGATGAAGACCGACTGCCAGCCGTAAGCGGCGATCAGCGGCGCGCTGATGACGCCGCCGACGGTCGAGCCGAAGGGGAAGCCGCAGAACATGATGGTGACCAGCGTCGCCCGCAGCCGTGCCGGCGCATATTCGGAGGTCAGCGCGATGATGTTCGGCATCGCCCCGCCCAGCCCGACGCCGGTCAGGAAGCGGTAGATCAGCAGCTCGTTCATCGTGCCGGCCCAGGCGGTCACCAGCGAGAAGACGCCGAAGATCAGCATGGACAGCAGGATGATGCTCTTGCGCCCGAAGCGGTCGGCCGCCGGGCTGAGGATGAAGGCGCCGACCGTCAGGCCGGCGAGGCCGGCGCCGAAGATCGGGCCGAAGCCGGCGACGCTCATCCCCCACTGTTCGGCGATGACCGGCGCCACATAGGCGATGGCTTGTGTATCGAAGCCGTCCAGAAGCGCGATCAGCGCGCAGAGCGCGGTGATCAGGAACTGGAACCGGCCGAACCGCGCGCGTTCGATCGCCGCGGTCACGTCGATGACGTGCTGCTGTCCGGGCATGTGCCCCTCCCATTGATGTCGGTGTCCGGTCCGGATCGTTGTCCGGCCGGCCGGCGGCCGTCTCTGGACCGCCGGCCGTCTGCCCTTTTCGGCGAAGGGCTTGGGCGAACGGTGTGGCGCTCAGGCGCGCCGTTCGCGGTAGAGGCCCAGCTTCTCCTGGGCGGTGCGGTCGGAATAGCCGAACAGCACCAGGTCGCTGCCGGCCTGGATCGTCACCTCGTCCCAGCTCGGCACGACGATCACGTCACGCTCGGACAGGGTGAATTCCCTGTCGCCGACCCTGGCATGGCCGTGCCCCTCCACCACCACGAGGACGGTGCCATCGGTGGAGCGGCGCGGCTTCGTCTCGAAGCCCGTCGGCAGCAGGCGGACATGGGCCGAGATGGTCGGCATGATCGCGCCGCCGTCGGCCGGGTTGATGAATTCCAGCGCATGGCCAATCCAGGGATCGGGCGTTTCCGCCGCCGCCAGGGCGGCGAGGCTGGCCCGCCATTGCGGATAGGGGTAGTGGAACAGCGGCTGGTGCGCCGGCCGGCGGTCGGCGGCGGTGCCGCGCATCGGCCGCATGTTGTGGCCGTAGCGCGCGCTGCTGTCGCCCGGCCGCACCGTCTCGGGATGGGCCGGCTGGCCGAGATGCTCGGCGAAGCTGGCGTCGAAATGGCGCACGGTCGGGATGTCCAGCCCGTCGAGCCAGATCATCGCATGGTCGGTGGTGTTGCCATGGTCGTGCCACTGCCAGTTCGGCGTCAGCACGAGGTCGAAGGGGTTCATCACCGCCTTCTCGCCATCCACCGCGGTGTAGGCGCCATGGCCTTCCATGACGAAGCGCAGCGCCGACTGGCTGTGACGGTGGCAGGGCGCCACCTCGCCGGGCAGGATCATCTGCAGCCCGGCATAGAGGCTGGTGGTGATGCCGGCGGTGCCGGGCGTGCCGGGATTCTCCAGGATCAGCACGCGGCGTTCCGCCTTCTCCGCGCTGATCAGGTCGCCGGCCCGCATCAGATGGGCGCGGGCGGTGGCATACTCCCACTTCGCCGCCACCGTCGGCGCCCGTGGCGTCGGGGTGACCAGCGCGCCCAGCACCTCCCACAGCGGATAGAGATGCTGGGGCCGCATCGCCTCGTAGAGCTGGCGGAGCTGGGCGTCGGTGTCGTTGCTGAGAAGTCCGTGGGTGTCGGGCGCCATGGCGTCACGCCTCCTCGATCTGGACATAGAGGACACCGTCCTCGATTTTTACCGGAAAACTGCGGACCGGCACGGTGCAGGGCGCGCCGGCCGCCGCGCCGGTGCGGACGTCGAACAGGCCCTGGTGCAGCGGGCATTCGATCAGGTGCCCGTCGAGATAGCCGTCGGACAGGAAGGCCTGCCCGTGGGTGCAGACGTCGGAGGTGGCGAAATACTCGCCCTCCACCGCATAGAGCGCCACGCGCTGGCCGCCGGCCTGGGCGCGGGCGACGCCGTCCTGCTCGACGGCGGCGGCCGGGATGGTCTTGAACCAAGTCGTCGTCACGGGTGTCGTCACGGTCATGGGAGTTTTCCTCAGGCCGGATAGATCAGGCTGTTGGCGATCATCTCGGAATCGAAGACGACCACGCGTTCCGCCAAACGCAGCCGCCCCCTATCCTCGACCAGCCGGTCGTGACAGACGCCGCACAGCACGATGGAGGGCTGCCGGTCGATCAGTGTCTGGACCATCAGCAGATTGTGGCGGGTGCGGATGCCGTCGCCGCCCACCGTCACCCGCAGGGGGCCGGGAAAGCGGCGGTAATAGCGCGGGGCGTACATCTGGGTCTTGAGCAGGCCGGTCACCCGGTCCTGCAGCATTCCGCGGCTTTCCGCCTGCATGGTGCAGAGCATGAAGCCGCGCTCGTGGTTCTCGCGCGGGATGACGCGGTAGAGGCACTCTTCGGTGAAGAAGTCCGGCCACTCCTCCAGCCGCACATCGTCGAGCGCATCGTAATAGGCGTCGTAGAAGTCGCGGACCCGGGCGCGCAGTGCCGCGTCCGCAGCCATCGCCGCATCGTCACGGCTCATCGTCAGCGTGCTCATAGCCCCATCACCTCGCGCCAGTAGCGGTACATGCCGCGGATCGCGGTTTCGGTGACCATGTGGTCGGTCGGCGCGATGTCGTGCCCGCCCATCGTCACCAGCGCCTCGGCATCGGGGGAGGCGGCGAAGCCCTGCTGGCACATCTCGATCACCTCGCCGTCGTCGGCCGACACGAAGCCGGCCGGGCCGAACAGGTTGGCCTGCCGGGTGCGGCGCAGCTTCATCTCCGGCGTGTCGTCGGCATAGCACCAGTGGGTCCAGTGGAAATCGAAGCCGCCGGCCCCGGTCGGCACGATCTGGCGCGTGGTCAGCGAATTGACCTGCTGCTGCAGGATGACGCTGGGGAAGATGGTGATCATGCCCACCGTCTCGTCGCCGGGGAACTCGTTCACCACGTCGAGGATGCGCGGGTCGGCCAGCTTCAGGTCGCCCTGGAAATTGCGCATGTCGGCGGTGACGTCGTTGACCTCCTGCGCGCCCTTGCGGCTGATCAGCACGCCGTGGCGGCCGGTGTCGTCGATGTCGACCGCGGATTTCTGGTCGGCGCGGAACAGGCCGAAGGTGACGAAGAACACATGCAGCAGGCCCGCATGGTACGGGTCCTTGATGTTCTCCATCATCAGCTTCCAGTTGCCGGGAATGTGCTGGCGGTTGTAGCCGAGCACCTCCAGCTTCCGGCCGTCATAGACGCGCGTGTAGTGCTTCCAGAATTTTTCGCCGAGATAGTCGCGGAAGGGCGGCGTGTCGTCGGAGAAGGTGGCCCACACCACGCCGTTGACCACCTCGACCCGCAGGCGGCGCAGGCCGTGCTTCGCGGTGTCGAAATCGGCCGGCATGCCGCCCTGGCGCCGCACGCCGCGGCGGAAGGGAACGCCGATCAGCTCGCCGCGCAGGTCGTAGGCCCACTGGTGATAGGGGCAGAGCAGGTCCTTGGCGTGGCCGGACCGGCTTTGGCAGAACTTCACGCCGCGGTGGGCGCAGCGGTTCTCCACCACGCTGATCTCATCCTCGGCGCTGCGCACCACGATCACCGGCTTTTCGCCCAGCGTGGTGGTCTTGAAGTCGCCGACCTTCGGGATCTCGGCCTCCAGGGCGCAATAGAGCCAGTGCGGGCCGTACCAGATCCGCTCCAGCTCGCGCCGGTAGGTCTCCTCGTCCGAATAGACCCAGTAGGGAACCTGCGAGGCTCCGTCGGCGGCCCAGCGCCGGGGGGCCGGGCGGTCCTGCTGTGTGGAGTCCCGGCTGGCGGGACTGCTGGCCGTGCTCATCGCTCCTCCGCGCATCTTGTTGGCAAAGCGTATTGCATATCGTGCGATGAATTGTATATTGCGCAATACGAACGATGCGTCAAGAGCGAACCATCAGTGACAGCGACAGTTCGTCCACGAAGGGCTCCGCCGCCCGTGGAGGCGGGCCGCAGCACGAAGGAGGAAGACGGGCATGAGTGCAGGCATGGATGCGGGCGTGGTCATCGTCGGAGCCGGGCAGGCCGGCGGACGGGTGGCGCTGCTGCTGGCCCAGCGCGGCTTTCCCGGTCCGGTGACGCTGGTGGGCGCGGAAACGCTGCCCCCCTATGAGCGCCCGCCCCTGTCCAAGGAGATGCTGGCCGATCCGCAGCATCCGCTGCCGCTGCTGGTCCCGGCGGCGGAGTACGAGCGGCTGGGGATCGCGCTGCGGCTGGGCCGCCGGGTCACCGCCATCGACCGCGCCCGCCGGGTGGTTGCGCTGGACGACGGCCGGACCCTGCCCTACGGGCGGCTGGTGCTGGCCACCGGCGGACGGCCGCGGCAACTGCCCTTCGCGCTGGAGCGCCTGCAGGTGCTGCGCACGGTCGAGGATGTCCGCGCCATCGCGGCGCGGGCGGAAAAGGCGGCCGGCGTGCTGGTAATCGGCGGCGGCGTCATCGGGCTGGAGGTGGCGGCGACCCTGCGCCGGCGCGGGCTGGCGGTGACGGTGGTGGAGGTCGGGTCACGCCTGCTCGGCCGCAATTTCCCGGAACCGGTCGCCGCGGCCATCGCCGAACGCCACGCGGCGGAAGGGGTGGTGGTCCGCACCGGGGTGCGCGTGCGCACCATGAGCGAGGATGCCGGCGGGCTGCACGCCACCCTGTCCGACGGCAGCACGATCGGCGCCGATTTCGCGGTGGCCGGCATCGGCATCACCCCCGACACGGCGCTGGCGCAGGACTGCGGGCTGGTCACCGACGACGGCGTGGTGGTGGACGCCGGGATGCGCAGCTCCGACCCCGACATCCTGGCGGTCGGCGACATGGCGGCGATTCCGGGACCGGACGGACGGCCGATGCGCTGCGAGACCTGGCAGAACGCCAACGTCACCGCCGAGCGGGCCGTCGCCACCCTCCTGGGCGAGGCGATCCCGCCGGGCGAGGCCGGCTGGTTCTGGACCGACCAGTACGATCTGAACGTGCAGCTGACCGGCGACACCATGATCGGCAACACGATGTCTGGCGGGGCCGGCCGGGTGGTGGAGCAGCGCTCCGCGGTGCCCGGCGGGCGGCTCTACCTGATGCTGGACGGCGACGGCCGGCTGGTCGGCGCGGCGGCGATCAATGCCGGCCGCGACATGAGCGTCTGCCGCCGTCTGGTCGCCGCCGGGGTCAGGCTGCCGGGCGCGATGCTCGGCTCGGATCTGTTCGACGCGCGGGCGGCCCGCGCCCTGCTCACGCCGGCTCCGGCCAGCGCCCGCCCAGTCGATGCGTGATCTCGCGGCAGGCGGCGATCAGCCGCTCCCTCACCGCCGGGTCCTCGTCGGTCTTGAAGGTCTGCGAGGCGATGACCGAGACGACCATGACCAGCTGGCCCTGCAGGTTGAAGACCGGCCCGGCGAAGGCGCGCAGCCCCGGCACGGTGGTGCCGTCGACCCCGGCGATCAGGTCGCGCCGCACCTGCCGGCGGATGGCGTCGATGTCGATCGGGCCGTCGGTGCGGTCGCGCACCAGCTCGCGCTGCAGCACGTCGGAGACGAAACTCTCGTTCTGGAAGGCGAGGAAGACCTTGCCGGTCGCCGACTGGGTCAGCGGCAGGCGCGAGCCGATGGTCAGCGTGGTGTAGATCGGCGGCGATCCGGGAAACCAGCGCACGATGGTCGGCCCCAGATCGGCCCATACCGCGAGCTGCAGGGTGCGGCCGGTCTCCTCCACCAGCTCCTGCGCGATCAGGGCGGCCTGTTCGAACACGTCGAGCCGGGCCATCGCCGCCAGCCCGAGCCGCAGGGCGCCGCTGTGCATATCGTAGAGCGTGGTCGCCGGGTCCTGCCGCAGGAAGCCGGTGTTCACGAAGCTGGCGAGATAGCGGTGGGCCTGGCTGACCGACATCTCGCTCGCCTTGGCGATCTCGGTCAGGCTGCTCGGCCGGCCCAGCCGGACCACGGCGTCGAGCACGCCCATGCCGATCTCCACCGATTGGATGCCCTTGCGCTTCGTCGTCATGCCGCCCGCCCCGTCCGAAATCCCCGGCGTTCCGTCCACCGAAGGGCCGGCACCATAGCGCGCCGGCGGGCGGCGGAACACCCATTCCGGACCAGGAACCGATCATCGAGGAGGGAACCAGCATGAAGATCTACGATTATTTCCGGTCCTCGGCGGCCTACCGGCTGCGAATCGCCCTCACCCTGAAGGGGTTGAGCGCCGAGCGGCACTTCATCCATCTGCGCCGCAGGGAGCAGAGCGCGCCGGACTATCTCGCCGTCAACCCGATGGGCCTCGTGCCGGCGCTGGAGACCGGCGGCCGGACCCTGACCCAGTCGCTCGCCATCATCGAGTATCTCGACGAGACCCACCCCGACCCGGCGCTGCTGCCGCACGATCCGCTCGACCGCGCCTGGGTTCGCTCGCTGGCGCTGGCCGTCGCCTGCGACATCCATCCGGTCAACAACTTGCGCATCCTCAACCACCTGCGCGACGCGCTGGGCCAGGACGAGGCGGCCCGCAACGGCTGGTACGCCCATTGGGTGGCGGAAGGCTTCCGCGGGCTGGAGGCGATGCTGGCCGGCGATGACCGCGTCGGCGCCTTCTGCTTCGGCGATGCGCCGACCATCGCCGACATCTGCCTCGTCCCGCAGGTCTTCAATGCCGAACGGATGAACTGCCCGCTCGACGACTATCCCACCATCCGCCGCATCGCCGCGGCGGCCCGAGCCCTGCCCGCCTTCCAGGCCGCCGAGCCCGGCCGCCAGCCCGACGCCGAATGACCGTCTTCAACACCGGAGGAAAGCCAGAAATGACCGATTACGTCTTCGCCCCCGCCGCCATCCCCGCCGCACCGGTCCGCGGCACCGACGCCCGCTTCCCGATCAACCGCATCTTCTGCGTCGGCCGCAATTACGAGGCCCATGCGCGCGAAATGGGCGTGGAGGTCGACCGCGAGGCGCCCTTCTATTTCACCAAGTCCCCCGGCACCTATGTGCCGAGCGGCGCGACCGTCGCCTATCCGCCGGCAACCGAGAATTATCATTACGAGATGGAGCTGGTCGTCGCCATCGGGAAGCCGGCCTTCCGCATCGCGCGGGACGAGGCGCTGGATGTGGTCTACGGCTATGGCTGCGGCCTCGACATGACCCGGCGCGACCTGCAGCTCGCCGCCCGCGCCAAGCAGCGGCCCTGGGACATCGGCAAGGATTTCGAGGAATCGGCCGTCCTGGCGGAGATCGTCCCGGTGGCTCAGTGCGGCCATCCGGCCAGCGGCAGTCTGGAGCTGCGCGTCAATGGCGAGACGAAGCAGTCCACCGACCTGACCCTGCTGATCTGGTCGGTGCCGGAGTTGATCGCCCACCTGTCCACCCTCTACCACCTGCAGCCGGGCGACCTGATCTACACCGGCACGCCGGAGGGCGTCGGCGCCGTCAAGCCGGGCGACCGCATCGAGGGCAGCATCGCCGGGCTGGGCGGCATCGCCCTGACCATCGGCGAGCCGGCCTGACGGCGGACCCGGAACCGGGGCGGGATCGGGCGGGGAGAATGCTTCCCGCCGGCCCAGTCCGCTGCCCCAGTCCGCTGCCCCCGTCCGCTGCCCCCGTCCGCTGCATGCCAGTTGCCGCGAAACCGGAGTTGCGATGTCGGGAGCGTTCGTCTAAAGGTCGGCCCTGCCAGGCCGGGCCCCTCTGACAGTTCTCAGAACTGTGATGTCGGACTGGAAAGACGATCAGAGTGGCCCCGCCCCGTGCCTGCCGGCAGCGTTCCTTACCGTATGTCCGGATCGGCCCGTGGATGCCACTCTCTTGCCCGATGTGAGAGGACTGCATCTATGACCGATCTGTTCACGGCCGACGCCCTCGCGGCGTTGCTTCAGGTTATCGCCATCGATCTCGTGCTGGCCGGCGACAATGCCATCGTCGTCGGCATGGCTGCCGCCGCGGTGCCGCTGGCCCAGCGCCGCAAAGTCATCTTCTGGGGAATTGCCGCGGCCATCGTGCTGCGCATCTTCTTCGCCCTCATCACCACGCAGCTTCTCGCCATCATCGGCCTGACCCTGGCCGGCGGCGTGCTGCTGCTGTGGGTGTGCTGGAAGATGTTCCGCGAACTGCGCAGCCATGGCGAGGACGAGGTCGCCCCCGACGAGGCCATGAGCATGCCCGAGTCCGGCGGCATCGGCGTCGCCGGTACGGCCGGCGGCGCGGCCGTCGCAGCGGCCGGCGCCACCACGGTCGGTGCGGCCATCTGGCAGATCGTGGTCGCCGACGTGTCGATGTCGCTGGACAATGTGCTGGCGGTGGCCGGCGCCGCCAAGGAGCACCCGACCATCCTGGTGATCGGGCTGGTGCTGTCGGTCGTGCTGATGGGTGCGGCGGCCAACATGATCGCCCATGCGCTGCACAAGCACCGCTGGATCGGCTGGGTCGGCCTCGTCATCATCACCTATGTCGCCCTCGACATGATCTGGCGCGGCAGCAACGAGGTTCTCCGCCAGTTGGCGTAACGCCGGCACGGGAGCGTGACCAACTCGGTTGGGGACCGGACCTGATCGGCCATTCACCCCGCGTTAATCCGCCGGGTCCAGAGTGGACACAGGTTCATACGCTTCCTCCAGAACCAGACCTCAAGGCCGCGCCATCCTGGCTGCGGCCTTTTTCTTTGGCGCCTTCTGCTTCGCGCCGTCAGCGGTCCTCCGCATCCCCCGGAACCGCAACCTGACCCGCAACCGGCCCGATCCGGTAGGCGCAGCGCCGGGCGTCGGCCAGGATATGCTCGACGCGGCAGACCGGGGCATCGGATCCGACCACCTGCTGGAAGACGGCCAGTTCGGACCGGCAGAATCCCTGGTCGGCACCGGCGGCGGCACAGATCGGGCAATGGTTCTCGACCAGGAGGAGCGAGCCGTCCGCCTCCTCCCACCAGTCGGCCATATAGCCTTCCCGGCTGCGAATCGCCGCGAGGCGGGCCACGCGGTCCCTCACCTGCACCACATCCTTCAATTCGGCCAGGTAATTGGCCTCGGTGTCGGCCCGGCGCGCCGCGATCACACTGTCGAGCGCCTCCTGCCCCAGCCTTTCGGCGATGCTCCGGATCAGCTGTGCCGCCAGATCGGCATGGGAATCCGGAAAGCGCGCGTGACCGGCCGCCGTCAACTGCCAGAGCTGGGCCGGCCGCCCAACCCCGCGCGGGCGGGCACGCGCCTCGACCAGCCCTTCGGCCGCAAGCCGGCTCAGTTGCTGGCGCATGTTCTCCGCCGTCGTGCCGAGCGCCTGCCCCAGATCCGCCGTGGTTTGCGGGCCTTGCGTCTTCAAGACCGTCAACAGCTTGTCGGTCACGGTCCTCGGCGACCACCCATGATTTTCCAAGCCGTGGCTTGACATATTAACCGCCACCCAATAAACCAAGTTTGTGCTTTGAATTTTAGCCGCTCGGCACTGCCGACGCAATGGCCGGGCGGCCTTGGCGAAGGAGGAACCGATGACCGCTGCGTTCGTTCTGCCCGATCTGCCCTATGCTCCCGATGCGCTCGGGCCGGCGATGTCGCTGGAAACCATGACGCTTCACCATGGCAAGCACCATGCCGCCTATGTCGCCAAGCTGAACGAGCTGGTTCCGGGATCGGCATTCGCCGGCCTGCAGCTGGACGAGGTCGTGCGGAAGTCCTTCGCCGATCCGCAGGCCCAGGCGATTTTCAACAATGCCGGCCAGCATTGGAACCACATCCATTTCTGGTCCTGGATGAAGCCGGGCGGCGGCGGGGCGGTTCCCGGCGCGCTGGAACGCCGCCTGATCGACAGCTTCGGCTCGGTCGAGGCGTTCCGGGACGGCTTCGTCAAGGAGGGGGTCGCCCAGTTCGGATCCGGCTGGGTCTGGCTGACCGAGGAAGCCGACGGGCGGCTGGCCCTGATGCGCACGCCGAACGGCGAGAACCCGCTGGCGCACGGCCGGCACGCGCTGCTGGGCTGCGACGTGTGGGAACATGCCTATTACGTCGATTACCGCAACCGCCGTCCCGACTATCTCGCGGCGTTCCTGGAACAGCTGGTCGATTGGGAGTCCGTTGCCGCGCGGCTGGGTCAAGCGTCCGGCGCGACCGCTGCCGGGTGATCGTCGTCTGACGCTGCTTTTGAAGGTTTGACGGTCAGGCTGGCGTCGCGGGAAACCGTGGCGCCGTCTGTCCGTTCGGAAAGCGGGACGTAAGGGGATTTGCACGCACGCCGCCGGAGCGGAAAAAGACGGTGGCTGACGTTCAGGCTCGGGAGGCTGACGGCTGGCTTCCGCTGTAGGTGCGTTCGAATGATTGAATGATAACGATAATCATTCGCATGTCAAGCGCCAACCTGCGGTCACCCAGGGCATCACGGTACCTTATTCGGCCGTCATTCCCGCAACGGCGGGATTCCACCCGTTTCAGCCGCTTCATTGCGGAGCTTCCTGGATCCCCGCTTTCGCGGGGATGACGCAAAGTCCCTTTGATTCCAGAGACTTAATGTCGCCCCGAGATCAGTGCATCCCGTAGCGCCTTCGCAGGCATGACCGGCTTCCTCGGAAAAGAACACGTTCTTCATATGCGATTGCCGGGGGGGGAGAGGGCGATCTTCCCGAAGCTGTGATACTGTGGCGCATCAATCGGATGCCTCCAACGTCATGAGGAAAGATCGGACAATGTCGAACAACGTCCCGAACACCGCCACGGCCAAAATCGCCATCGTCACCGGCGCCACTTCCGGTTTCGGCGATGCCATCGCCCGGCGGCTGGTGGCGGAGGGCTGGCGGATCGTCGCCACCGGCCGGCGTCGGGACCGGCTGGACGCGCTGGTCGAGGCGCTGGGCGGGCCGGCGGTGGTCCATCCGCTGTGTTTCGACATCCGCGACGAGGAGGCGACGCGGGACGCCCTGGCCTCGCTGCCGGACGACTTCGCCGATATCTCCGTCCTGGTCAACAATGCCGGGCTGGCGCTGGGCACCAAGGCGGCGCAGGACTGCGACCTGGAGCAGTGGCGCACCATGATCGACACCAACGTCACCGGGCTGGTGACGATCACCCGGCTGCTGCTGGACCGGCTGATCGCCCGGCGCGGGCTGATCGTCAACCTCGCGTCGGTCGCCTCCAACTGGCCTTATCCCGGCGGCAACGTCTATGGCGGCACCAAGGCCTTCGTGCGGCAGTTCTCGCTCGGACTGCGCAGCGATCTGTCGGCGCAGGGCGTGCGCGTGACCTCCATCGAGCCGGGCTTGGCGGAAAGCGAATTCACGCTGGTGCGCACCGGCGGCGACAAGGCGGCCTACGATGCGCTCTATGGCGGGGCCAACCCGCTGCAACCGGAGGACATCGCCGAGACGGTGCGCTGGGTGGTGTCGCTGCCGCCCCACGTCAACATCAACGCCGTGGAGATCATGCCGGTCAGCCAGTCCTGGGCACCGTTCAAGATCCACCGCGAAACGCAGAACTGAGAAACACTGGCCGCAAGGTCGGCGGTTGCACCGCTGGCGGCGCTCGCCGCCGGCGGTGATGCGCGCCGATCAGTCGCGGCCCTTGCCGACCAGCAGCCGCTCCAGCCCATAGACACGGTCGAGCACCAGCATGGCGGCGACCGTCAGGAAGATCAGCACCGCCGACACCGCGGCGACCAGCGGGTCGATGTTGTCCTGGATGTAGAGGAACAGGCGCACCGGCAGGGTCGTGGTTTCCGGCGAGGCGATGAAGACGGTCATCGTCACCTCGTCGAAGCTGTTGATGAAGGCCAGCACCCAGCCGCTGGCGACACCCGGCAGGATCAGCGGCAGCGTCACCCGGCGGAAGCAGGTCCAGGAGGAGGCGCCGAGCGACGATGCCGCATTCTCCACCGCGCGGTCCATGCCGGTGGATGCCGCCAGGATCAGGCGCAGCGCGAAGGGCAGGATGATGATGACGTGGCTCAGCACCAGACCGACGAAGGTGCCGCCCAGCCCGATCATGGTGAAGAAGCGCAGGAAGGCGATGCCGAGCACGATGTGCGGCACCATCAGCGGCGACAGGAACAGCGCCTGGATCGCCTCGCGCCCGAAGAACTGGTGGCGCGCGATGGCAAGGGCGGCCGGCACCGCCACCAGGATCGCCAGGGTGGAGGACACCGCCCCCAGCAGCAGGCTGTCCTTGAAGGCGCGGATGAATTCCGGATTGTCGCCGATGGCGCGGAACCAGCGCAGCGACAGCCCCTCGGTCGGCAGCGACAGATAGCCCTGCGAGGTGAAGGCGACGGCGCAGACGATCAGGATCGGCGCCAGCAGGAAGCCCAGGAACAGGACGTGGAAGATCAGCGCGAGTGGGCCGTTGCGGTTCATTCGAACACCTGTTTGTAGCGACGTTCGACCAGCCGGTTGCAGCCGACGATGATGACGATGTTGGCGATCAGCAGCAGCACCGCCACGGTGGCGCCCAAGGGCCAGTTCAGCGTGTTCAGGAACTCGTCATAGGCGAGAGTCGCCGCCACCTTCAGCCGCCGCCCGCCGATGATCGCCGGGGTGGCGAAGGCGCTGGCCGCCAGCGCGAAGACGATGATGGAGCCCGACAGGATGCCCGGCACGATCTGCGGCAGCACCACCCGGCGCATCACCGTCAGCGGCCCGGCGCCCAGCGACAGCGCCGCATTCTCCACCTGCGGGTCGAGCCGCTGGAGCGAGGCCCAGACCGACAGCACCATGAAGGGCACCAGCACATGGGTCAGCGCGATGATGACGCCGGTTTCCGTATACATGAACTCGATCGGCGTCGCGATCAGCCCCAGCGCCATCAGCCCCTGGTTGACCAGACCCGTCGAGCCGAACAGCAGCGCCCAGCCCAGCGTGCGCGACACCACCGAGATCAGCAGCGGCCCCAGCACGATCAGCAGGCAAAGCCCGCGCCAGGGCGACTTCATGCGGCGCAGGATATAGGCCTCCGGCGCGCCGAACACCGCGCAGAGAATCGTCACCACCGCGGCGATGCGGAAGGTGCGCAGGAAGACCTCGTGGAAATAGTCGTCGGCGATGATCTCGGCATAGTTGCCGAGCTGCCAGACATTCTCGATGCCGCCATAGAAGCTGAAGCTGTTCAGCGACAACAGGAAGGTCATCGCCAGCGGCACCAGCAGCAGCACCGCGAACAAGGCGAGGCCGGGGGCGCTCAGCAGATAGGGCGCCCAGGGGAAGCTGCGCGGACGGCGCGGCGGGGGTGCGTGGGTATCCGGCTTCGCGGCGGATGCCTGCAGTTGGGTATCGGTGGAGGCCGCCATGCTCATGCCGCCTCCCGGGCGGACAGGTCCGCCTCCGGATCGGCGGGCATCACCGCCATGTCCTGCGGGCGCCAGCCGATCGTCACCCGCTCGCGCTCCGCCGGCAGGGGCGAGCCGTCATGCTGGCGGATCACCATCACGCGGCCGGCCGCGGTCTCGATCTCGAACAGCCACTGCGTGCCCTGGAAGACGCGGGCCAGTACCGTGCCGCTGAGCCCGCCCGCATCGACGAAGCCGATCTTCTCCGGCCGGACGGCCAACGCCCCCGGTCCCGGCGGCACCGGCTGCGACACCGGCCACACGCTGTCCGCGACGGTGATGACGGTTCCTGCCGCCCCGCTGCCGACCATGCCCGGCAGCAGGTTGGTGCGGCCGAGGAAGTTGGCGACGAAGGCGTTGGCCGGGCGGTCGTAGGCCTCCTGCGGGGAGGCGACCTGCTGGACGCGGCCCTTGTTCATCACCACCACGCGGTCGGACAGGGCCATCGCCTCCGACTGGTCGTGGGTGACGAGGATCATGGTGGTGCCGACGGTGCGCTGGATGCGGCGCAGCTCGATCTGCATCTCCTCGCGCATCTTGGCGTCGAGGTTGGACAGCGGTTCGTCGAGAAGCAGAAGGCTCGGCTTGATGACCAGCGCGCGGGCCAGCGCCACGCGCTGCTGCTGGCCGCCGGACATGCGGCGAGGGTGGCGGTCGCCATACTGCTCCAGCCCGACCAGCTTCAGCGCGTCGGCCACCATGCGGTCACGGTCGGCGCGGGCGATCTTGCGCATCTCCAGCCCGAAGGCGACGTTTTCGGCCGCGGTCATGTGGGGGAACAGGGCATAGCTCTGGAAGACGATGCCCAGCCCACGCTCGTTCGGCTTCTTCGCCAGCAGGTCCTGGCCGTCCAGCATCACGCGGCCGCCGTCGGCGTCGAGGAAGCCGGCGATCATCTGCAAGGTGGTGGTCTTGCCGCAGCCCGACGGCCCCAGCAGCGAAATCAGCTCGCCCTTCTCGACGGTCAGCGAGACGCGATCGACCGCCGTCCAATTGGCGAAGCGCTTGGTCAGTTGGTCGAGAACCAGATAAGTCATGCCGTCGTCTCCCTTTCGCTTCGCCCCTGAAGCGTCCGCACATCCAACGCTTGCGAAGGACTGCAACCGTCGTGGGCGGATGGCCCTTCTCCCCTTGTGGGAGAAGGGTTGGGATGAGGGGTGCAGCCGGCCGAAGGCCGGCGGAACCGTGAGTTCGCGCCCCCTCACCCCAACCCCTCTCCCGCAAGGGGAGAGGGGCTCTGCTCCTTACATCCTCAGCGCTCGATCTCGCGGGTCCAGCGCTTGTTCCATGCTTCGCGGTTCTTGTTGATGGTGTCCCAGTCCACCACCAGCAGCTTGCCGACCTGCTCGGGGCCATAGGGGATGCCGACCTGCTTTTCGGCGGGCAGTTCGACCGTCTTGTTCACCGGGCCGAAGCCGGCGTTGACGGCCAGCGCGGTCTGCGCCTCGACGCCCAGCATGTGCTGGATGAACTTCTGTGCCTCGGCCGCATTCTTGCTGCCGGCGACCTGACAGGCGGCGGAGCCCAGCACGATGCCGCCCTCCTTCGGGTAGGTGAAGGTGGCGGGGAAGCCGGTGTCGGCCAGCGCCTTGGCCCGGCCCGAGCCCCAGACGGCGATGACGGCCTGGTTGCTCTGGAACAGCTCGGTCATCTTGCCCGGCGACGGCTCGTAGGCCAGGACGTTCGGGTTGATCTTGTCCTTGAATTCCTTGAAGCCCGGCTCGATGTTGGTCTCGCCGCCGCCGTTCAGGCGGGCCATCATCACCAGCGCGTGCAGTCCGTAGCTGTTGTTGATCGGCGGGACCACCAGCTTCTTCTTGTAGCGCGGATCCTCGATGTCCTTCCACGAGGTCGGGGCCGGGATCTTGTTCTCGTCGAAATAGGCCTTGTTGTAGACGATGCCGGTGCCGACCGCGCCGAAGTTGATCGCCTTGCCCGACGGCATCTTCGCCAGATCATAGAGCTGGTCGTAGACCGGCGCCTTCGCCAGATCGGCGCAGAAGTTCAGCGCCACCGCCTGATACATCGGGCCGTCGTCGAGGATGACGACGTCGATCTGCTGGTTGCCCTTCTGGGCCTGCAGCTTGGCGAGGTTGTCGGTGGAGTTGCCGGCGACATACTCGACCTTCACGCCCGTCGCCTTTTCGAAGGCCGGGATGATGTCCTTGCGCATGGTCTGCTCGAAGGAACCGCCATAGGCGGCGACATAGAGCGTCTTGTCCTGGGCCCCCGTTTGGGCCTGGGCCGTCTGGATCGCGGCCATGCCGCACCACAGGGCCGCCGTCGCCATCAACCCGCACATCACGGAGCGCATCGTCATTCTCCTCTTGAGCCTCGGCCCCTGTTCAGGGGTCCCTGTTCACGATCCTGGGGTTTCATCTGAGCCTGATCTTCGGACCGCATCGCGATGCGGAACCGGATCGCCGCTTTTACCGTCCCTCACCTTGCCGCCGCCGTTGTTGCGGGCTGTTTTTCGGGAAGGTCGCGGCCAGGACGCAGGCCAAGGGTGCTGGTGCAGTCACATAACCGTCAAATCGAAAAACCGCCATCATTCATCCGGTAATGTTATAATTCCGTGTTCCGAACGAGTTGAGAACCGGCTTCGGTGCCGGTGCCCGGTCCGAGGAAGCGGTCGCGGAAGTGCATCGCCTCCTCCATGAAGCCGGCGAGGAAATCCTCGGCGATCATCGACAGCGGCACCTGGGCGGAGCGCAGGATGGCGATGTCGAAGCCGATGCGCGGTTCGAAGGGGCGGACGACCAGCCCGTGCGGGACATAATCCTGGGCGGTGAAGGGATCGACGATCGACACGCCATAACCGGCCGCCACCATGGCGCAGGCATTCATCGTCAGCTGGGCTTCCACCCGCATCACCCGCGACACGTCATGGTCGGCGAAAACGGTGTCGATGCGGGAGCGCAGCAGCGCCGGCGGGGTGGTGGAGATGAAGCTCTCCCCCTCGAAATCCTTCGGGACCAGCACATCCTTCGCGGCGAGCGGATGGCCGGGCGGCAGGATTGCGACCGCCGGAATGCCGGGGATCTTCTCGGTCAGCACCGCCGCATGGTCGATGGGGGTGTGGGCGAATCCCAACTCGCACTGGCCGGTCGCCACCCAGTCCAGGATGATGGGCGAGGTGCTGCCGCGCAGCGCGATGTCCACCCGCGGCCGTTCGCTGAGAAAGCGCGCAACGTAGCGCGGCAGGAATCCGACGCCCAGCGCCGGCATCGCCGCCACCCGCAACGCCCCGCTGCGCCGGGCGGTCAGGTCGCGCGCCGTCTGTTCGATCAGTTCCAGCCCGACGAAGGCGCGGTCGACCACCTGATAGAGCGAGATCGCCTCGCTGGTCGGCGCGATGCGGGGGCCGCGCCGTTCGAACAGCGTCAGCTTCAGCGCATATTGCAGGTCGCTGATCAGGCGGCTGACCGCGGGTTGGGAGATGTTCAGCAGTTCGGCCGCGGCGGTGATGCCGCCGGTCACCATCACCGCGCGGAAGGCCTCGATCTGGCGCGGATTGATCATGGCGCCGGGCCCGCTCCGGCGGCGGATACATAACATTCGGTCATGAAACACCCCTTCGATCTGATTTGACAGTTATAGGTTGGCTGCCGATGCTGTCGCAAGGATCGAGGAGCGGCGGAGCGCCGCCGGGCAGCATCCCGTGGTGCTCCGCCAAAGAAAACACTGCAGTTAGCAATCCATCCATGTGTAACGCTGGCGGATCCGGCGTGTCCGCAAGGATATGCGCGACATTCATAAGTATTCGGCACCAAATGAGTGTGCCGGATTATTCGATGCGCGCCAAACGATAACGACGACAGCCGATGCGCACGGAAAATGGTGCGGCGCCGGCGGCGGGAGTGGAGACGATGACGCAGCCCAGTCGGGGCGGAGAATACGACGTCGCCGTGATCGGCGGCGGGCTGGTCGGATCGGCGCTGGCCTGGGGCCTCGCCCGGTCGGGCCAGAAGGTCGCCATGCTGGACGAGGGCGACATCGCCGTGCGCCCGTCGCGCGGCAACTTCGCCCTGGTCTGGGTGCAGGGCAAGGGTCTCGGCATGGCGGAGTATGCCGGCTGGACCAAGCAGTCCTCCGACGACTGGAGCGGCTTCGCCGACCTGCTGTACCAGCAGACCGGGCTGGACGTCGCCTACCGGCGCCCCGGCGGCTTCATGCCGATGCTGTCGGAGGAGGATCTGCAAGCCCGCGCCAACACCATGATGCGGCTGCACAACCAGCCGGACATGATCCCCTACCCCTACGAAGTGATGGACCGCGAGACGCTGCGCAAGGAGCTGCCCTTCATCGGGCCGGACGTGGTCGGCGGCACCTATTGCCCCTTGGACGGCCATTGCAACTCGCTGCGGCTGCTGCGCACCCTGCATACGGGCATCGGCATGCTGGGCGTCGATTACCGGCCCAACCACCGGGTCGAGAGCATCGAGCATCGCGACGGCGGCTTCCGCATGAGCACCGCCGGCGGCGAGGTGCGCGCCGGCAAGATCGTGCTGGCTGCCGGCCACGACAGCGCCCGGTTGGCGCCGATGGTCGGGCTGTCCGCCCCGGTCCGTCCGCAGCGCGGCCATGTCATCGTCACCGAGAAGACCGCCCCCTTCCTGCACCACCCCACCGCCTATGTCCGCCAGACCGACGAGGGCGGGGTGATGATCGGCGACAGCTTCGAGGAGGCCGGCTTCGACACCACGCTGCAGCCCGGCGTGTCGTCGGCCGTCGCGGAGCGCGCCATCCGCTTCTTCCCGCTGCTGGGCAAGCTGAACGTGGTGCGGAGCTGGGCGGCGCTGCGCGTGCTGACCCCGGACGGCTTCCCGATCTACGAGGAGTCGAAGACGGCGCCCGGCGCCTTCGTCGCCACCTGCCACAGCGGCGTCACCCTTGCCGCCAACCATGCGCTGACGCTGGCGCCGCTGATCGCGGCCGGCGGCCTCGGCGACCGATTTGCGCCCTTCAGCGCCCGGAGGTTCCATGTTCCGCAGGCTGCCTGAGATCGAAACCGCCATTGGGACCGCTGCCGAAGCGGTCGCCTTCACCATCGACGGCCGCCCGGCCAGTGCGCGGGCCGGAGACAGCGTTGCCGCCGCCCTGCTGGCGAACGGCGTCACCGCCTGCCGCAACACGCCGGTCAGCGGTGCGGCGCGCGGACCCTACTGCATGATGGGCGTCTGCTTCGACTGCCTCGTCACCATCGACGGCACCGGCAACCGCCAGGGCTGTCAGGTGCGCGTGGCGCCGGGCATGGCGGTGGAAACCCAGAACGGCAAGCGCGAGGTGGAGCGATGAGCGCCCAGGGGAGCAAGTTTGACTTCGACATCGCCGTCGTCGGCTCCGGTCCGGCCGGCCTCGCCGCTGCGGCGCTCGCCGCGTCCAAGGGCGCGTCGGTGGTGCTGCTCGACGAACAGACGGAACCGGGCGGCCAGATCTACCGCGCCGTCACCGAGACGCCGGTGCGCGACCGCAAGGTGCTCGGTCCCGACTATTGGCACGGCGCCGAGCTGCTGGGACCGCTGCGCGACAGCGGTGCCGCCCACTGGCCGGGTGCCACGGTGTGGAGCATCGCCCGCCCGCGCGAGGACGGGCCGGACGGGGAGCGCAGCATCCAGATCGGCCTGTCGCGCAACGGTGCGGCGGCGATGCTGACCGTGCGCCACGTCATCCTGGCGACCGGCGCGCTGGAACGGCCCTTCCCCATTCCCGGCTGGACCCTGCCGGGCGTGCTGGGCGCAGGTGCGGCGCAGGTGCTGCTGAAGACCTCCGGCCTCGTGCCGTCGGGCGCAACGGTGATGGCGGGCAGCGGGCCGCTGCTGTGGCTGCTGGCCTGGCAGTATCTGCAGGCCGGCGCGCGGATCGACGCCATCCTCGACACCACGCCAAAGCAGAACTGGCGCGCCGCCCTGCCGCTGCTGCCCGGTTTCCTGCGCTCGCCCTATTTGGCCAAGGGCATGAAGCTGATGCTGGAGGTGCGGCGCAAGCTGACCGTCATCGGCAATGTCACCGCGCTCCGCGCCGACGGTGACGGCGCACTCAAGAGCGTCACCTACACCCGCAACGGCACGGAGCACCGGCTGCCGGCCGACACGCTTCTGCTGCACCAGGGCGTCGTCCCCAACCTGAATCTCGCCAACGCCACCGGCTGCGCCCAGCGCTGGGACGAGCAGCAGCGCTGCTGGCGCCCGACCACCGACGAGTGGGGAGCCACCTCCGTCGAGGGCGTGTCGCTGGCCGGCGACGGTGCCGGCATCGGCGGCGCCCGCGCGGCGGAAGAAGCCGGACGGCTGGCGGCGCTCGACGCTCTGCACCGGCTGGGGCGCATCGGGCGGGAGCAGCGCGACCAGTCCGCCGCGCCGTTCCGCGCCGCACTCGACCGGGCGCTGACGGGGCGCGCCTTCCTCGACACGCTCTACACCCCGGCGGAGACGTTCCGCGTGCCGGCCGACGACACCATCGTCTGCCGCTGCGAGGAGATCACCGCCGGCGCGGTGCGCGAAGCGGTGCGGCTGGGCTGCTCCGGCCCCAACCAGGCCAAGAGTTTCCTGCGCTGCGGCATGGGGCCGTGCCAGGGCCGGCTCTGCGGCCCGACGGTGACCGAGGTCATCGCGGCGGAGCGCGGCGTCTCCCCGGCGGAGGTCGGCTATTACCGCCTGCGCCCGCCGGTGAAGCCGATCACGCTCGCCGAGCTGGCCGCCCTGCCGAAGACCGACGCCGACATCGACGCCGTGTTCAAGCACTGACCGGAGGCGCCCGATGACCGCAAGCGCCTCCTTCAAACCAGACGTCATCGTCATCGGCGGCGGGCTGCACGGCTGCTCCGCCGCGCTGCAGCTGTCGATGCGCGGCGTGCGCGTGCTGGTTCTGGAGAAGGACCATGTCGCCCGCCACGCCTCCGGCGTCAATGCGGGCGGCGTGCGCCAGCTCGGCCGCCATGTCGCGGAGGTGCCGCTGTCCGTCGCTTCCATGGCGTTGTGGCACGGCATCCGCGATCTGGTGGACGACGATTGCGGCTTCGAAAGCCATGGCCAGATCAAGGTGGCGGAGACCGAGGCCGAGCTGGAGACGGTGCGTGCCCGCGTCGCCGAACTCAACGCGCTGGGCTTCACCCACGAGGAGGTGATCGGGCAGGACGAGCTGCGGTCGCTGGTGCCGGCCATCGCCGATCATTGCGTCGGTGCGCTGGTGTCGCGCGGCGACGGGGCGGCAATCCCCTTCCGCACCACCTTCGCCTTCCGCCGCAAGGCCATCGCGCTGGGCGCCCGCTTTCAGGAGGGTGGCGCCGTGACGCGGCTGGCCCGCAAGGGCGGGCTGTGGAGCGTGGAAACGGCGGACGGCGGCCGGTTCGAGGCGCCGGTGGTGGTGAATGCCGCCGGGGCCTGGGCCGACCGCATCGCCGCGCAGGTGGGGGAGCCGGTGCCGCTGGAGGTCATCGCGCCGATGCTGATGATCACCGCCCGCGTCGCCCCCTTCATCAAGCCGGTGGTGGGTGCGACCGGCCGCACGCTGTCCTTCAAGCAGTTCCCCAACGGGACCGTGCTGATCGGCGGCGGGCTGCTGGGCCGGGCGGTGCGCGACGAGAACCGGACGGAGCTGGACTTCTCCCAGGTGTCGGTGAATGCCCGCACGGTGTGGGACCTGTTCCCCTCCATGCGCGGCGCCACCATCGTCCGCAGCTGGGCGGGAATCGAGGCACGCATGCCGGACCAGATCCCGGTGATCGGCCCCAGCGGCACCGAACCGGACCTCTACCATTCCTTCGGCTTCTCAGCGCACGGCTTCCAGCTCGGCCCCATCGTCGGGCGGATCACCGCCGACCTGATCACGGGCGGGGCCACCGACCTGCCCGTCGCCCCCTTCCGCATCGGCCGCTTCGCCGCCTGACCTTTGGAGCATCATCCCGTGACGATCCAGCGCTTCCACCCGACCCCGCGGCTCTGCGACATGGTCATCCACAAGGACACCGTCTATCTCGCCGGCCAGATCGTTGATGACGGATCAACCACCGTGGAGGCGCAGACCCGCGACGTGCTGCGCCAGATCGACGCCCTGCTGGCCGAGGCCGGGACGAGCAAGAGCAACATCCTGACCGCCACGGTCTATCTCGCTGACATCGCCACCTTCCCCGAGATGAACGCCGCCTGGGACGCCTGGGTCGACAAGGCCAATCCGCCGGCCCGCGCGACGGTGGAGGCCAAGCTGGCCGACCCGTCGATCCTGGTCGAGATCGTCGTCGTCGCGGGACTCTGACCCAATCAACCTTCGTCATTTCCGGAGCCTGCCATGAAGCGCCTCGTCACCGGCGTTGCCGCCCTCCTCTTGCTTGCGTCCGGCGGCATTGCCGCGGCGCAGGAGATCCGCATCGCCACCGAGGGCGCCTATCCGCCCTTCAACTTCACCCAGCCCGACGGCAAGGTGGCGGGGCTGGAGGTCGATCTTGCCAACGCGCTGTGCGAGCGGATGAAGCGGCCCTGCACCGTCATGGCGCAGGAATGGGACGGCATCATTCCGGGACTGCTGGCGAAGAAGTACGACGCCATCATGGCGACGATGAACATCACGCCGGAACGGGCGAAGGCCATCGGCTTCTCCACCCCCTACATGGTGGTGCCGGCCTATTTCGTGGCACCTGCCAAGTCCGCCATCGACGGCTCGCCCGCCAGCCTGCGCGGCAAGACCATCGGCGCCCAGGTCTCCACCACCCATTCCCGCTATGTCGAGAAGCATCTCGGCAGCGAGGCGACGCTGAAGACCTACGACACCGCCTCCAACCTGCTGGCCGATTTGAAGGCCGGGCGGATCGACGCCGCCATCACCACCGGCGCCACCGCGTCCGACTGGGTGAAGGGCGACGGCGGCAAGTCGGTCAAGCTGGTCGGCCAGCCGGTGATCGACGCCGAGGTGTTCGGCCCCGGCATCGGCGTCGGCCTGCGCAAGGAGGACGAGAGCCTGAAGCAGTCCTTCGACGAGGCGATCCGCGCGGTCGTGCAGGACGGCACCCTGGCCCGCATTGCCGCCCGCTACGTCGATTTTTCCATCACCCCCTGAGTTCTTTTAAAACCGAGGAGCAGTTCCCAGTGATCAAGCGCATCGAGAAGACCAAGATCATGCACCGCGTCGTCGTCAACAACGGCACGGCCTATCTCGGCGGCATCATCGCCGACGACGTCAGCGTCGGCATGGGCGGCCAGGTCACGCAGATCTGCGGCAAGCTCGACCAGGTGCTGGCGATGGCCGGCAGCGACAAGACCAAGCTGCTGTCCGCCCAGCTGTTCATCACCGACATGAGCCTGAAGAACGAGATGAACGAGGCATGGCTCGCCTGGCTCGACGGCAACGACCTGCCGGCCCGCGCCACCATCGGCGTCGCCGATCTCGGCGCGCCGGAGATCAAGATCGAGGTGGTCGTCACCGCCGCCGTCTGATTGCCGCATATAAGCCGTGACGCCCCGTGCCCGACGCGCGGGGCGTTGCTGTTTGAGGATTACCGTTTCGGTTCCGGGCGCTGCACCGCCGCCTCGCTACCGGCGGAACAGGCGGCGGCACCGTCAGGTGCCACCTGCGCCTGCTCCACCTGCGAAGCGCCACCCTGCCTCTGGGTCACATCACCATTTGACGGTGGCGTGGACCAGGAAGGAGCGCCCGGCCTCCAGGTAGCGGCGGCGGTCGGCGGAGGTCTCGGCGACGCTCACCACGTTGATGTAGTTGTAGTATTCCTGGTTGAACAGGTTCTTGACCGAGGCGCCGAGCGACAAATGGTCGGTCGGGTTCAGGTAGGCCGACAGGTCGACCGTGGTGTAGGAAGGGGCCTTGAGGTAGGTGGAGCTGCTGACGTCGTCGGCCTTCTTGGCGAAGGCGTGGGTGGTGACGACCTCCGCCCCCCAGAAATTGTCCGGCGCGGTGTAGGACAGGCCGGCGTTCACGGTCAGCGGCGCCACCTCGTCGATGGCGGTCTTGGCGTCGAGGTCGAAGCCGCGGGCGAAGGCCGCCGCGCCGAACAGCGACCAGCCCGGCCGGAAGCGCCATTCGCCCTTGCCCTCGACGCCGAAGATCTCGACCTTCGAGATGTTTTGCGACTGGTAGCGCAGCAGGCCGGCGCTGCTGCGGCCGACCGCCCGCTGGGCGATGAAGTTGCTGTAGCGGTTGTAGTAGCTGGAAACCTGGAAGCTGGAGCCGTCGGCGTATTTGGCGCGGAAGCCGGCCTCGACCCCGTTGCTGGTCTCCGGCTTCAGGCTGGCATTGGGCAGCACCTCGTAGCCATAGGTCGGGTTGGAGAAGCCGAGGTTGGCGTCGTCATAGGGCGGCGCGCGGAAGCCGTGGGCATACTGGCCGAACAGCGAATATTCGCGGGTCAGCTCGTAGGTGGCGCCGAACTTGGGCGACAGCGCCAGCTTGTCCAGCTTCGACGGGGTGGAGGACGGGTTGGAGGCGAGATAGGCCGCGTCCAGTTCCGGGTTCATCCGGTAATAGTCGAGGCGCAGGGCCGGCACCAGACGCAGCCGGTCGATGGTGATCTCGTCCTGCAGATAGCCGCCCAGCATCAGCGTGCTGGTGTTGGGGAAGGTGCGGCTGGGATAGGTGTCGCCGTTGTAGCTCTTGGCGGAGGCGCCGGTCGCCGTGTTGGTCAGCGTCACGTCGCGCATGCGCTCCGTGCGGATGTGATCGACGCTGAAGCCGTAGGAGAGGCGGTTGGGCAGCCCGAACCAGCTGGTGTCGGTGCGCATGTTGACCGCGCCGCCGAAGATGCGCTGTTCGGATTCGTTGTTGGTCTCTTCGCGCAGGGTGGAGCGCGCCGGGAACAGCGTGTTGGTGGAGGTGGCGACGCCGGCGGTGCGGGTGCGGTTTTCCTGATGGTCGTAGCCGGTGGCGTAGAGCCGCCAGTCGATATGGTCGATGAAGCCGATGGGGGCGTCGTGCGAATGCTCCAGCCCGATGCGCCAGCGCGTCGCCTCGTCGTCGCTGACGGAATCGGCGACGGTGCCGCGGGTGGTGCGCGACGGGACGGTCGAGAAGATGTAGCTGGCGGCGGCGCCGACGTCGTTGCGCAGGGTGGTGTCGGTGTCGCGGTGGAAATACTCGCCGGTCAGCGTCACCTTGTCGGGACCGCGTTCCCACACCAGCTTGGCGAGGCCGTTGTTGACCTGATAGTCCTGCGGGTTGCGGAAGCTCTTGTCCTTGGACTTGTACTCCTCACCGTCGCGGCGGGTGAAGATGCCGAGAAGCGAGAACTCGCCCGCGCGCATCGCCGCGGTGCCGGTTTCGGAGATGGAACTGTCGACGCTGTCGTAGGCCCCCTTCAGCGAGGCGTAGAAATCCTTGCCGGGATAGAGGTAGTCGGCCGGATCCTTTGTGACGTAGCCGACGACGCCGCCCAGCGCGTCAGACCCGTAGAGGGCGGAGGACGGGCCGCGCACGATCTCCACCTGCTTGAGGGAATCGAGATCCACCGCGTCGCGGCTGTAGCCGGCGGACGGCCCGGCCGATTTCGGCGTTTCCGGCAGGCGGGTGCCGTCGATCAGCATCAGGACCCGGTTGTCGGTGATGCCGCGGATGGCGAAGCCGCCGGCACCGGCGCGGGCGGGCGAATTGCTGACCGTCACACCCGGCTCGTAGCGGGTCAAATCCTGCAGGCGGTGCAGGCCGCGCGTCTCGATCTGCTCCTCCCCGATCACGGAGATGGTGGAGGTCGCCTCGTCCAGCCGCCGCTCCCCGCGCTCGCCATAGACGGTCACCGCGTCGAGCACGGTCGTCGGCTGGCCCGCCTGTGGGGCCGCCGCCGTTTGCGTCGCGGTTTGGCCTGCGGTTTGGGCGAGCGCCGCGCCGGCGCCGGCCAGGGTCAGCGCCGACACCGACAGCCACAGCGCCCGGCGCAGCCGTCCAGGCCCTGCGATCCGCCGCGGAATGCTGGGGGTTGCGGTCATCTCTGTCTCTCCTCGCTCTTTTTGGGGTCACGCCGGACCCGGCCGGCACGGTGATGTCAGTTTTGCTATTGATTATTATTCGCAACCGATAGGCGCAGAACGGCCGAAATTGCTTTTTCGGCCGTCATCCCCGCGAAGGCGGGGATGACGGCCGAGGGAGGTCCACAATCACTCAGAAGCTCTCATGCCACTGACACGCAGAGCAGGTCGCGCAAGGACAGGAAGCGGTCCACCTGATCGGGCAGAAGCTGGCGCTTTTCGTCGCGGCCGACGAAGATCTTGAACATCGCCTCTCCGTCGCCGTTGAAGAAGATCACGGCGCAGCTGTCGCCGCTGCCCATGAAGGGACGACGGACGAAGGCGAGGTCGGCGCAGCGGTCCAGGCGGATATGGCCGCCGATCGGGCTGCCGCCGGCCAGATTGTAGAAGCCGCGCCCGAACTGGCCGAGCGGCAGCGGCCCCTTGCATTCCAGGACCAGATCGGCGCTGTGAACCAGGAAGGTGATCGGCCCCCAGCCGGCGATGTCGGTCATCGCCGCTTCCGCCGCCGAACCGGGGGCGAAGCCGCGCATGGCCGCCGGCAGGCAGTCGACGACGGCGCGCAGGCTGACGCCGGTCTCCGCCGCCACCGCCTCCAGCACCCCGCCGGGTTCGGCAAGAAGCCGTGCGCGCAGGGACTCCAATGCTGCATCCTGGCTGGCGGCGGGGGTGTGCTGTGCGGTCATGGCGGGTTCCGAATCGGCAGGACGGTGGGGGACAGGCATCTGTCCGGTGATATTTATGAGAATAATTCGCAGTCGCGTTCAGGCTCAACCGCGCTTCCCTTAACGCCGCTTAATGTGGCGGGGCCGTCCGGTCCATCTGGGCATGGCGGCCGAGCCGGAGGGTGACGCGGAGCCCCGGCGCATTGTCGTCCAGCAGCAGCCCGCCGCCATGCAGCGTGGCGATGGCGCCGACGATGGACAGGCCGAGCCCATAGCCCGGCACCCCGTCCTGCGGGTTGAGCCGGAAGAAGCGCTGGACCGCCAGCGCCCGCTGGCCGGGGGCGAGGCCCGGTCCGCGGTCGGCGACGCACAGCTCCTCCCAACCGTCGCGGATGCCGGCCGACAGCCGGATCTCCCGGCCTTGGGGCGCATATTTCAAGGCATTGTCCACGAGGTTGGCGACGGCCTGGAACAGCAGGCTGCGGTCGCCGCGGATGCGCAGCCCCGGCTCGACCGCGACGGACAGCGCGACGCCGGCGTCGTCGGCCAGCGGCAGGTAGGATTCGCGGATCTCCTCCAGCAACGCTTCGGCGTCCAGCGGCTCCATGCTCAGGCTGCAGCGGGCGGTTTCGATCTCGCCCAACCGCATGATGGCGCGGAACAGCTGCTGGATGCGCAGCGTCTCCTCGATGCCGTCCTCCAGCGCGCGGCGGATCTCGGGGTCGGCGCAGTCCTCGGCGATGCCGGCCAGCCGGTTGTGCAGGTGGGTCAGCGGCGTGCGCAGCTCGTGCGCGATGCTGCTGGAGACGCTCGACACCTCCTCCACCAGCCGGTTGACGCGGTCGAGCGTGCGGTTGATCTCGCGGCCGAGGCCGGCGAACTCATCGTCGGTGCGGCCGATGTCGATCCGGCGGTTGCGGTCGCCCCCGGCATAGGCGGCGAGCGCCTCGCTCATCGCGCCGACCCGGCGCAGCGTGCCGGAACTGAAATAGACGCCGAAGGTCAGGCTGGTCAGCAGGAACAGCAGCACGCCGACGCCGGCCGCCAGCGGCACCGCCCGCATCTGGCTCAGCATCGGCTGGATGTCGTAGGCGTTGATGAAGCGGCCGCCGTCGGGCAGCGCCACCACCAGCGCCTGCATCTTCCAGCCGTCGGTGGCGTCCTTGCCCCGGCGTTCGACCAGCCCGGTCGGGCAGGAGGCAAGACGGGCGGGGTCGCAGTTCAGCGCGTCCAGCAGCCGCGCCGCCGTCGCGTCGTCGCCGTAGAGCAGACGTCCCGACGCATCCAGAACCAGCCGCTTGCGCGCCGTCTCCGTTTCGAACATCTCGCGGCGGCGCAGGTCGGCGGCCAGATCGGGGGCGTCGTCGAAGCGGCCGAGCTGACGCTGGGTCGCGGTGTCGCGTTCCAACAGCTCGACCACATGGTCCTGGACCAGATCGGTCAGCAGGCTGCGGCTCCACAGCACCGCGCCGGAGGTGACGACGACGAAGACGGCGCCGATGGTCATGGTCTGGCGGAAGCTGCGGGTGTCCAGCAGCGGGCGGATGCGGGCGGGAAGCCGCTCAACCAAGCGCATAGCCGATCGCCCGCACGGTGCGCAGCAGGGGCGGATCGAAGTCCTTGTCGATCTTGCTGCGCAGCTTGAAGACATGCACCTCCACCAGATTGGTCGGCGGGTTGAAGCCGTAGCCCCAGGCCTTTTCCAGCAGCATGGTCCGGGTCACCGTCTGGCCGGGATTGCTCATCAGGATGTGCAGCAGGCGGAATTCCTTGTCGGTCAGTTCGATGGGCACCCCCTGCCGCGTCACCCGCCGCTGGGCCACGTCCATCACCAGATCGCCGACGGTCAGCAGGTCGCCGGGAGCCGCCATCGCCTGCCCATGGCGGCGGGACAGATGCTCCAGCCGCACCAGCAGCTCGGCGAAGTCGAAGGGCTTGCCCAGGTAATCGTCGGCCCCAGCGCGCAGCCCGGCCACCCGGTCGGAGGTCTCGTCCAGCGCCGACAGCACGAGAACCGGCGGATGGCGCGTGCCGTTCAGCCGCTTCAGCACCTCCATCCCGTCGAGCTTCGGCAGCATGCGGTCGAGCACGACGACGTCGAACGCCTCTTCCGCCAGCAGGCGCAGCGCCTCCTCGCCGTCGCCGGAGAAGCGGCAGGAATGGCCGGAGCCGTTGAGCTTGGCCCCGATCCAGTAGCTGACAGCCGCATCGTCCTCGACGACCAGAACGCGCAACGCCTCCTCCTTTCATAAGAAATGATATTAATAATCAGTCGCGATTGTGCCGTCCAGCCCGGATGGCGGCTGCCCTGTCGTAGCGAAGACGGCCCCCTGCCCGTCCGGGGCCGGCATCCGGACGAAGCGGGTGGCGAAGACCCGTTCCAGCACCGGCACCGGCAGGGCGGACATCGGGCCGCTCCAGGCCTCCCGCCCATCCGCCAGCACCAGCGCGTCGTCGCAATAGCGGGCGGCCAGCGTCATGTCGTGCAGCACCACGGCGCAGGCGCCGCCGGTCCGCTCCATCCAGGCCCGCGCCGCCCGCAGCAGGTGATGCTGGTGCGCCGGATCCAGGCTGGCGGTCGGCTCGTCGAGCAGCAGGCAGGGGAAGCCGTCCGCTCCGTCGCGGTGGAGCGCTCCGGCGGCGAGCTGCGCGAGTGCGCGGGCGAAGGCAACGCGCTGGCTTTCGCCGCCCGACAGCTGGGGCAGCAGGCGGTCGCGCAAACCCTCGGCATCGGCGGCCCGCAGGCTGTCGGCGATCAGCCGCCGCCGGTCGGCGGCAGAACAGGGTGCGGTTTCGACTGCCAGCATGATCGCCTCCTCCACCGAGAAGGCGAAACCGGCGGCGGGATGCTGGCCGACCAGCGCCCGGCGGTGGGCGAGAAGCCGCGGCGGCAGTTCGCGCAGATCCCGGCCGTCGAGGCGGACAGCGCCGCCGGTCGGACGGCGTTCGCCCGACAGCAGGGCCAGCAGGGTCGATTTGCCGGCACCGTTGGGGCCGAGAATCGCCAGCAGCCGGCCGGGAACCAGATGGACGGTCACGCCATCGACCAGCCGGCGGCCGCCCACGGCAAAGGACACTTGATCGGCTTGCAGCAAGATGGGGTTCCTCACCCGAACGAACGTCCGCCGCGGGCGCGCAGCAGCCACAGGAAGACGGGCGCGCCGACGGCGCCGAGCAGCAGCCCGACCGGCACGTCGGCCGGGGCGGCGATGCTGCGGGCGGTGGTGTCGGCCAGGACCAGCAGGGTCGCCGCCGCCAGGGCGGTCGCCGGCAGCAGCCGGCGGTGGACCGGCCCCAGCCACAGCCGGATCATGTGCGGAACCACCAGCCCGACGAAGCCGATCAGGCCGGAGACGGCGACCGCCGCCCCCACCCCCAGCGCCACCAGCAGGACGGTGCGCACGGCGAAACGGTGCGGCTCCAGACCGAGAAGGAAGGCGTCGCGCTCGCCCAGCGCATAGAGGTCGAGCCGGCGGGCGTTGGCGAGCAGCCCGGCGGTTGCCGCCAGCATCAGGACCAGAGCCGGGCCGATGTGAGTCCAGGCGGCGCCGCCGAAACCGCCCATCATCCAGAAGGTCATCTGCCGCAACGCCTGATCGTCGCCCAGATAGCTGCACAGGCCGATGCCGGCGGCGCCCAGCGCATTGACGGCGATGCCGGCCAGCAGCATGTCGGTGGCGGAGCAGCGCCCGTCGCGCCGCGCCAACGCCAGGATCAGGATCGTCGCCACCAGCGCACCCAGGAAGGCGGTCGCCGGCAGCAGGGTGGACAGCGACAGCCCGCTGCGCGACAGCCCCAGCCCGGCAACCCCCAGCATCATGGTGACCGACCCGGCGAACGCCGCACCGCTCGATACGCCGACCAGACCGGGATCGGCCAGCGGATTGCGGAAGATCGCCTGCAGCGAGGCACCGGCGACGCCCAGCGTGACGCCGACCGCCGCCGCCAGCACGATGCGCGGCAGGCGCAGGGTGTAGAGGACGGCGGCGTCGCGGGCGCCCAGCGGCTCGCCCGGCAGGCCGATTGCCTGCGCCAGATGCAACAGCACCCGGTCCAGCGGCAGGGCGATGCTGCCGGTCGACAGGGCGATCAGGACCGCAACCGTCAGCGCGGCGCCCAGCAGCCCAAGCGCGGGGCCGAGGCGGGGGCGGCGGCTGGACGGCATGGCGGCGGCGATGGACATGCCGGTGCTGCCGATGCTCATGGCCCGCCCTTCCCGGTTTGGGCGCGCAGCAGCGCCTCGACCGCTTCCGGCGTGCGCGGACCCAGCCCGACCAGAAGCGCGCCGTCGATCTGGACGACGCGGCGGTCGCGCGCCGCCGGGGTCATCGCCAGCTGCGGCAGGGAGAGCAGGCCGTCGAGCCCGCCCGACCGCTCCACCAGCGCGCGGCTGACCAGCAGGATCTGCGGCTCGGCGGCCAGGGCGGCTTCGGCCGACAATGGCGGGAAGTCGCGGTCGCTGTCGATGGCGTTGCGCCCGCCGGCCAGCGCGATCAGGGCATCCGGCACGGTGCCGCGCCCGGCCGCCATCATGCCGCCGGGACCGCCGCCGACCAGACAGAGGATGCGCGCACCCGCCTTGCCGGAACCGGCGGCCTGCTGCGCCTCGGCCGACAGGGCGGACAGCCGGCCGGTCAGTTCGGCGGCGAGGCGCCGGCCCTCCTCCTCACGGCCCAGGGCGCGGGCGACGGCGGCGATCTTGGCGCTCAGCCCGGCCGGGTTGGAGACTTCCGGCACCATCTCCACCGTCACGCCCATGGCGCGCAGCTGGTCGAAGGCGGTCTGCGGCCCGGCCCCCTCGACCGCCAGCACATGGGTGGGGGCGAGCGACATCAGCCCCTCCGCCGACAGGGTGCGCATATAGCCGACATCGGGCTTCGCCGCGGCGGCAGCCGGCTGGCGGCTGACCGTGTCGCGCCCGACCACCGCATCGCCGGCCCCGAGTGCGAAGGCAAGCTCCGTCACCGGCGCTCCGATGGTGACGAGGCGCATCTTCGCCGCCCCCTCTGCTGCCTCGGCGGCATGCGCCGTCAGGCAGGCGGCGATGCCGAGGGCGAGGGCGGCCAGCAGACGGCGGGGGAATGCGCGCATCATCATGGGCTCCCGCATCTCAGGCGACGCCCGGCAGATCGGGCATCGACCGGGCCAGCGCGCGCCATTCCGTCCGTTCCGGCTTGTCCTCGTCGCGCTGGCCGCACAGGATGGCGCAGTTCTCCCCTTGCGCGTTGTAGAGCTCGACGGTGGTGATGCCGCCCTTGTCGGTCGGCTTGAACACCACCCAGGCGCTGGACAGGCGCGCCATGTCGCAGTGCAGGCGGAAGGCGGGATCGTCGATGCCGAGCACGGCCCCGTCCGTCCGCAGCGTGGCAATGGTGCCGGTGTGGATCTGGATGCAGCCGGCATTGCCGACGAAGATCATGATCTCCATCCGGTCGTCGCGGGCGGATTGGAGCAGGCCGGTCACAGCCGCCAGCGGGATTTCGCGGGCGAACTCGCCGCCCGCCAGCCGCATGGCGTCGAGGCGGGCGACGCCGAACCGCTTCAGCATCCCATGGAACTCGTGGACGTCGGCCATCGCCGCCCAGGCGGCGCGCAGACCGGCGACGTCGATGTCGGCCGGAACGGTGGCGACCGTCTGGACCGGCGCTTCACCGCCGTCGAGGTCGGCGACCATTTCGCCATCCGCCCGGTGCTCGTCCAGGAAGGAATTCCAGGCCGCGGCATCGGTGTCGGCCGTGCGATGGATGGCGTGGACCGGCTGCCCGGCGGCGTTGCTGACCAGAATCGCGCCGGCGGCCGGATCGTAGACGGTCAGACGCCAGTGGCGGGGGAAGATCCGCAGATCGACGTCGCGGTTCAGCACGATGATGGCGTGGCCGTTGCCGGACACATTGCCGAAACGGCCGATCTTCTCATGGGTGATGGCGCTGTTGGCGGTGACGACCCGGACCGGACCGAGAGCGTCCAGCCGCGGCAGGGCAACCGGCCAGTCCACCCCGAGGCGCAGGAGGCCGGTCGCGCCGGCGGTGACGGTGGGCCCCTCGATGGAAGGCAGGGAGGTGTCGGGCATCGGGAGAATCCTCGGGAATGGCTGGCGTTGCGCCGGGTGGTGACGTTTCCCAGATGATTATGATAGTCATTATCAATGACAAGGCGGGGTTCATTAACCCGCATTAATTCCGGCTTGGTGGGGAACGGGGGGCCTACGGCTTGTACAGTTCTCGCACTTGCAACATGTGCCCGCAGCTTCGTGCTGAGCAAAGCCCCTCTCCCCTTGCGGGAGAGGGGTTGGGGTGAGGGGTTGCAAGCTTGGTTTCCTCCGGCCTTCGGCCGGCAGCACCCCTCATCCCAACCCTTCTCCCGCAAGGGGAGAAGGGCTACCAGCGATCAAAGGTCGTGAGTTTTCGCAAATGCGAGTTAACCGGTCACCAGCCATGGCCATCATCACAGCCAGTCGCCACTCTGCCGATTTCGGAATGCAAGCCGTTCGCAACCGGGCTATATGTCACGTTATAACATTACTATAAGCCCCTGATCGGTTGAGACGGCGGCTGAACGTCGTCTCCGGCCAACCAGTTGAAGGACCAAGGAATCGTGTCAGGACACGCTATTTGCCGCCGAATGCTCGGCGCACTCGGCATCGGCGCCGTCGCGGCTTTCGCGCTGGCGCCAAGCGCCGTTTCCGCTCAGGACCGCACCCTGAGCATCGTGGCGCCGTGGGAGATCGGCAGCACCGATCCGTCGAAGGCCGGCTTTGTCTTCACCCGCCTGGAGGTGGCCGAGACGCTGCTCGACGCCGACGACGCCGGCCAGCCCCGCCCGGCCCTGGCGGCATCCTGGACCGTTTCGGAGGACCGGCTGAGCTGGCGTTTCCGCCTGCGCGACGGCGTGCGCTTCCATGACGGCACGCCCATGACCGCCGAGGCGGCGGTGGCGAGCCTGCGCCTTGCGCTGGGCAAGCCCGGTCCGCTCAAGCAGGCGCCGGTCGCCGCCATCGACGCGGACGGCGGGGAGATCGTCATCCGTCTCAGCGAGCCCTTCGGACCGCTGCCGGCCACCCTCGCCCACAGCTCCACCCAGATCCTGGCCCCGGCCTCCTACGCGGAGAACGGACAGGCGACGCAGGTGATCGGCACCGGACCCTACCGCATCGAACGGCTGGAGCCGCCGCAGCGCCTCGTCGCCGCCCGCTTCGCCGATTATTGGGGGACCAAGCCGGCGGTGGAGCGCATCGGCTTCCTGGCCGCCGGGCGGGGCGAGACCCGCGCGCTGATGGCGGAGAGCGGCGACGCCGACATCGTCTTCACCCTCGACCCGGCCAGCCAGAAGCGGCTGCGCGGCAACCGCAAGCTCCAGGTCCATGCGGTGCCGATCCCGCGCACCGTGACGCTGAAGGTGAATGCCGGGCACCCGTTCCTGCAGGACGTCCGCGCGCGGGAGGCGCTGAGCCTGACCATCGACCGCGCCGGCATCGCCGCCGCCATCCTGCGCACGCCCGACGCCGCCGCCGGACAGCTGCTGCCGCCGAGCCTGCCGGACTGGCATGTCGCAGGGTTGCCGCCGCTGGGCCGCGACGTTGGGCGGGCGTCGGCGCTGCTGGCCGAATTGGGCTGGACCAAGGGGGCCGACGGCATTCTGGAGCGCGGCGGCCAGCCCTTCCGCCTGACCCTGCGCACCTTCTCCGACCGGCCGGAGCTGCCGCTGATCGCCACCGCCATCCAGGATCAGGCGCGCGCCGCCGGCATCGACCTGCGCGTCGCCATCGGCAATTCCAGCGACATCCCGGCGGGCCACCGCGACGGAACGCTGGAGCTGGCCCTGATGGCGCGCAACTTCGCCCTCATCCCCGACCCGCTGGCGACTCTGCTGGAGGATTTCGGAGCGGCGGGCGGCGATTGGGGCGCCATGGGCTGGACCGAGCCGCGCATGGAGGCGGTGCTGGCCGAACTGCGCAACACCACCGACCCGGCGCGCCGGTCGGATCTGCGCCGGCAGGCCGCCTCGCTGCTGCAGGCCGGGCTGCCGGTGATCCCGGTCGCCTGGTATCAGCAGACCGCCGCCGTGTCCAAGCGCGTCGAAGGCTTCACCATCGACCCGTTCGAGCGCAGCTACCGCCTCTCCCGCCTGCGGTGGGCGCCGTGAGGGGAGCCTTGTTGATGAAGGCGGTCGGGCACCGGCTGCTGCAGGCGGTGCTGGTCGCGCTGGCGGTGGGGATCCTGACCTTCCTGCTGACCGGCATGCTGCCGGGCGACACGGCCTTCCGCATCGCCGCCGGCCGCTACGGCTACGACCATGTCACCGCCGCCGCCGCAGAGGCCGTGCGGGCCGAGCTGGGCCTCGACCGGCCGGCCGCCGTCGCGCTCGGCCAATGGCTGTGGGACCTGCTGCGCTTCGACCTCGGCGATTCGCTGGTCAGCGGCGATCCGGTGGTCGAGGAGATCGCCCACCAGCTCGGCCATTCCGCCAAGCTGGCGCTGATGGCGGTCCTGCTGTCGACGCTGCTCGGGCTGCCGCTCGGCATCCTGGCCGGGCTGCGTCCGGGCGGGCTGGTCGACCGGGCGTCGCTGGTGCTGGCGACGGGGCTGCGCGCTGTGCCGCAATTCGTGGTCGGCATCCTGCTGATCCTGCTGGTGGCGGTCGGGCTGGGCGCCCTGCCGGTGGCCGGGCATGACAGCGCCGCGCATGGGCTGCTGCCGGCGCTGACGCTGGCGCTGGGGATGGCCGCGGTGTCGAGCCGGGTCACGCGCGACGCCACGCTGGCGGTCGTCCGCTCCCCCTACTACGCCTTCGCGCGGACCAAGGGCCTGCCGGAGCGGGCGGCCTTCCTGCGCCACGGGCTGCGCAACATCGGCGTGCCGGTGCTGGCCTATCAGGGGGTGCAGCTGGTCTATCTGATCGAAGGGGTCGTGGTGGTCGAGACACTGTTCGCGTGGCCGGGCATCGGCCATGCGCTGGTCCATGCCGTCATCGCCCGCGACGTGCCGATGATCCAGGGCACGGCTCTGGTGATGGGGCTGACATTCGTCCTGCTGAACGGGCTGGTCGACCTCGCCTGCGCCGCCATCGATCCGCGGAGGGTTCGGGCATGAGGAACACTGTTCTCAATGGCCGCCGCATGACCGGACTGGCGGTCCTGGCAGCAGTCGCCGCCTTCGCCTGGGCGGTTCCGTTGTTGTCCGGCGCCGATCCCAACCGGCAGGATCTAAGCGCCATCCTCGCCGCCCCGTCCTGGGCCGAGCCGCTGGGCACCGACCATCTCGGCCGCAGCATGCTGGCGCGGCTGGCGGCGGCGCTGCGGCTGTCGCTGAGCCTCGCCCTGCTGGGGGTGCTGTCGGCCGCGGTGCCGGGGGTTCTGCTGGGCATCGCGGCGGGCTGGCGCGGCGGCTGGGTGGACCGGGGCCTGGGCATCCTCGCCGACACGGTGCTGGCCCTGCCGGGGCTTCTGCTGGTCCTGCTGCTGACGGCGCTGGCGCCGGGCAACCTGTGGACCCTCTATGTCGGGATCGCGCTGGTGCTGTGGGTGGAGTATTTCCGCGTGGTGCGCGCCACCACCCGGACGCTGGCCGGCTCGCCGCAGATCGAGGCGTCGCGGCTGCTGGGCTTCGGCCCCGCCTATATCCTGCGCCGCCATCTGTGGCCGGAGATCGCGCCGGTGGTGCTGACCCTGGCAGCCTTCGGCGCCGCCACCGCGATCCTCGCCATCGCCGCTCTCGGCTTCGTCAGCGTCGGGGTGCGCCCGCCGACGGCGGAGCTGGGGCTGATGATGACGGAGCTGCTGCCCTATTACGACGAGGCGCCCTGGATTCTGCTGCAGCCGATCCTGGCCGTCTTCCTGCTGGTCCTGTCCCTCAACCTCCTGGCGGGGAGCCGCAAGCCATGACCGTCCTGCTCACCGTCGAGGACCTCACGGTCGTTTCGACCGACGCCATCCTGCGGCCGACCGGCCTGACCCTGCGGGCCGGGCGCCCGCTGACCATCCTGGGACAGACGGGATCGGGCAAGAGCCTGCTGGCCCAGGCGATCATGGGCGTGCTGCCGGACGGGCTGAGCGCCGCCGGCCGTGTCCTGCTGGACGGCCGCGACCTGCTGGCCATGCCGATGGCCGAGCGCCGGGCGCTGTGGGGCCGGACCATCGGCCTGCTGCCGCAGGAACCCTGGCTGGCGCTGGACCCGACCATGCGGGCCGGCGCCCAGGTGGCGGAGACGCACCGCCTCGTCGCCGGTCTGACCGCGGCGGAGGCCGACGCGGCGGCGCGGGCGGATCTGGCGCATCTCGGACTGGCCGACGCCTTCGGCAAGCTGCCGGGCGAGCTGTCCGGCGGCATGGCCCAGCGCGTCGCCTTCGCCGCAGCCCGCGCCGGCCGGGGGCGCATCGTCATCGCCGACGAGCCGACCAAGGGGCTGGACGCCGACCGCCGCGACGACGCGGTCGCCCTGCTGCTCCGCGAGGTCGAGGAGGGCGGCGGCCTGCTGACCATCACCCACGACGTGGCGGTCGCCCGCCAGCTGGGCGGCGACGTGATGGTGATGCGCGAGGGCGAGGTGGTGGAACAGGGCCCGGCCGAGGAGGTGCTGCGGGCGCCGCGCAGCGCCTATGCCCGCGACCTGCTGGCGGCGGAACCCTCCTCCTGGCCGAAGCTGCCGCCGCGGCCGGCGGGGGAGCCCATGCTGCGGGCGCGGGGGCTGGCCAAGGCGCGCGGCGGGAAACCGCTGTTCGACGGGCTCGACCTGGAGATCCGGGCCGGCGAGATCGTCGGCGTCGGCGGACCCAGCGGCTGCGGCAAGAGCACGCTCGGCGGCCTGCTGCTCGGCCTTGTCGCGCCGGATCGCGGATCGGTGTGGCGCAAGCCGGGGATCGGACGGCACCGCTTCCAGAAGCTCTACCAGGACCCGCCGGCGGCCTTCCCGCCGCATGGCAGCCTCCGGCAGACGCTGACCGATCTGGTCCGGCTGCACCGGCTGGACTGGAGCGAAGTGGAGCGGCTGATGGACCGGCTGCGGCTGTCCCCCACCCTGCTCGACCGCCGCCCGCGCGAGGTGTCCGGCGGCGAGTTGCAGCGGCTGGCATTGCTGCGGGTGCTGCTGCTCGACCCGGTGTTCCTGTTCGCCGACGAGCCGACCTCCCGCCTCGACCTCGTCACCCAGCAGGAGACGGTGGCGCTGCTGACCGGCATCGCGCGTGACCGCGGCTGCGCCGTCCTGCTGGTCAGCCATGACGCCGGGCTTCTCGACCGGACGGCGGACCGGCGGATCGCCCTGGCCTGACGGCGTGACGTCGCCTTCCCGCCGCCGGTCATGCTGCCGGCGGTTGGGGAGGCGATTTCCCATGCCGATCCATTTGCGGTACGCACAAAGCACAGTTGATATGTGCTAAATAGGTATTGGATTCCCTTGTTAGGGAATATTCTTTCCTGTAGCGTGACGGGAACCGCCCGACGCCGAAGAGCGCCCAAGGTGGCGGACCAACCCAATACCCATTCCATAAACACCGGGCATCAACCGATGAATTGGCTGAAATCGCTTCTCGTCGCCGGCCTTCTGCAGGTCGCCGCCGTCTCCGCCGCCGAGGCCCAGGGCGACCTCGACCGCATCAAGGCGGACGGCGTGATGAAGATCGGCACCGAGGGCACCTATGCCCCCTTCACCTATCACGACGCGTCGGGCGCGCTGGTCGGCTTCGATGTCGAGATCGGGCGCGAGGTCGCCAAGCGGATCGGCGTGAAGGCGGAGTTCCTGGAAGGCAAGTGGGACGGGCTGATCGCCGGCCTGGATGCCCGCCGCTACGACGCCGTGATCAATCAGGTCGGCATCACCGAGGCGCGCAAGGCCAAATACGATTTCTCCGATCCCTACATCACCAGCCGCGCCGTGCTGATCGTCCGCGGCGACAATGATGCCATCAAGAGCTTCGACGACCTGAAGGGCAGGAAGGCGGCGCAGTCGCTGTCCAGCAACTTCGGCAAGCTGGCCGAAGCGTCGGGCGCGCAGCTGGTCGGCACCGACGGCTTCGACCAGTCGATCCAGCTGGTCCTGAACGGCCGGGCCGACGCGACGGTCAACGACAGCCTGTCCTTCCTGGACTTCAAGAAGCAGAAGCCGAACGCCAACGTGAAGATTGCCGCGACCCGCGACAACGCCGACCAGTCCGGCATCATCGTCCGCAAGGGCGAGGCCAAGCTGGTCGCCGCCATCAACGAGGCTTTGGCCGCCATGAAGGCCGACGGCACCTATGGGACGATCTCGCAGAAGTATTTCGGCGCCGACGTTTCCAAGTAACGGCCAGTCAAGCGGCAAACCATCCCCAATGCCCCCTGCCCCGTCCGGGCCGGGGGCATTGTCGTTCCTTCACCACGAGAGGCACCTTCCCCCTTGCTGCACTGGCTTACCCTGATGGCGGACTCGCTTCCGTCGCTGCTGTGGGCGGCGCTGGTCTTCACCGTGCCGCTGACGCTGGCCTCCTTCGCGCTGGGCCTGACGGTCGGGCTGGTGGCGGCGGTGGTCCGGCTGTTCGGGCCGGCGCCGCTGGCCGCCATCGTCCGCTTCTATGTCTGGATCATCCGCGGCACGCCGCTGCTGGTGCAGCTGTTCCTGATCTTCTACGGCCTGCCCAGCGTCGGCATCGTGCTGGACGCCTTCCCGGCGGCGCTGATCGGCTTCACGCTGAATGTCGGCGCCTACACCTCCGAGATCATCCGCGCCGTCATCGGATCGGTGCCGAAGGGGCAGTGGGAGGCCGCCTATTCCATCGGCATGAGCTGGTCGCAGGCGATGCGCCGCACCATCCTGCCGCAGGCCGCCCGCGTCGCGGTGCCGCCGCTGTCCAACACCTTCATCTCGCTGGTCAAGGACACCTCGCTCGCCGCCGCCATCACGGTGCCTGAGCTGTTCCAGGCCGCCCAGCGCATCGTCGCCACCAGCTACGAGCCGTTGATCCTCTATGTTGAAGTGGCGCTGATCTATCTGGCGCTGAGCTCCATCCTGTCGGCGCTGCAGGTCCGGCTGGAACGCCGGTTCGGGCAGTATGGCGGTTTCCTGGAGGCGAAGTCGTGATCCGGCTGTCGAACATCGAAAAGCGCTTCGGCGAACTGACCGTGCTGAAGAGCGTGTCCGTCACGGTGGCGGAAGGGCGCGTCACCGCGCTGATCGGCCCGTCCGGCGGCGGCAAGAGCACGCTGCTGCGCTGCATCAACCTGCTGGAAATCCCGACCGCCGGAACCGTGCGCATCGGCGAAGAGGAATTGGCCTTCAAGCCCGGCGGCAAGCCCGGATGGAAGGACATCCAGCGGCTGCGCGGCCAGACCGGCATGGTGTTCCAGAACTTCCAGCTCTTCCCCCACCGTACGGCGGTGGAGAATGTGATGGAAGGGCTGGTGACCGTGCAGAAATGGCCGGCGGAGAAGGCGCGGGAGCACGCGATGGCCCTGCTGCACAAGGTCGGCATGGCCCACAAGGCCGAGGCGTGGCCCGCGACCCTGTCGGGCGGCCAGCAGCAGCGCGTCGCCATCGCCCGCGCGCTGGCCCCGTCGCCGCGCGTGCTTCTGTGCGACGAGCCGACCTCCGCGCTCGATCCCGAACTGTCGGGCGAGGTGGTGGAGGTGCTGGGCACGCTGGCGGCGGAGGGCACCACCATGGTGATGGCCACCCACGACCTGCGCCTCGCCTCGCGCATCGCGCATGAGGTGGTGTTCCTCGACGGCGGCGAGGTGGTGGAGACCGGCCCCTCGCGGGAACTGTTCACCCGCCCGGCGCGCGAACGCACCCAACGCTTCATCGCCACCCTGACCCAACAGGGGCAGCAGGGCGAAGGGGTCTGAAAACGTGTCTGGGGCTGCCGGGCGTGGGGCGTTCACCCCGGCCCGACGGCCCCGGACGGTCATGCAAGGTTGTGCGTTATTCGGCAGCCGTCTTCGTGGCGCCGACCACGCTCAGCGCCGTTTGGCTGCGGTCGCTCTCCGGCTCGGCATAGGCGCGTCCATAGTAGCTGTCGAGCAGCAGCTGCCTGATCTCGGCGACCAGCGGATAGCGCGGGTTGGCGCCGGTGCACTGGTCGTCGAAGGCGGCCTCGGCAATCGCATCGACCCGCGCCAGGAACGCCGCCTCCGGCACCCCCGCCGCCTGGATCGAGGCCGGGATCTCCAAAGCCTGCTTCAGCTCCTCGACCCAGCCGATCAGCTTCTCCACCCGCTCATGGTCGCGGCTGCCGCCCAGGTCCAGATGCCGGGCGATCTGCGCATAGCGCGCCACCCCCTTGGGCCGGTCATACTGGCTGAACGCCGTCTGCTTGGTCGGGATGTCCGCCGCGTTGTAGCGGATCACGTTGGCGATCAGCAGCGCGTTGGCGATGCCGTGCGGAATGTGGAACTCAGCCCCCAGCTTGTGCGCCATCGAATGGCACACCCCGAGGAAGGCGTTGGCGAAGGCGATGCCGGCCAGCGTCGCCGCGTTGTGCACGAGTTCCCGCGCCTTCGGGTCCTTCGAGCCGTTGCGGTAGGCAGACGGCAGATGCTCCTTCAACAGCTTCAGCGCCTGCAAGGCCTGCCCGTCGGTGTACTCGTTCGCCACCACCGAGACATAGGCCTCCAGCGCGTGCGTCACCGCGTCGATGCCGCCCGCCGCCGTCAGGCCCTTGGGCATGTCCATCACCAGATTGGCGTCGACGATCGCCAGCGTCGGCGTCAGCTCGTAATCGGCGATCGGATACTTGGTCCCGGTGCGCTCGTCGGTCACCACCGCAAAGGGCGTGACTTCCGATCCCGTGCCCGAGGTGGTCGGCACCGCCACCAGCTGCGCCTTCACGCCCAGCTTGGGGAAGGTGTAGATGCGCTTGCGGATGTCCATGAAGCGCAGCGCCAGATCCTCGAACGCCACCTCGGGCGCCTCGTACATCACCCAGATGATCTTGGCCGCATCCATCGGCGAGCCGCCACCCAGCGCCAGGATGACGTCGGGCTGGAAGGCATTCGCCAGAGCCACGCCCTTGCGCACCACCGCCAAGGTCGGGTCGGCGCTGACCTCGAAGAAGGTCTCGACCTCCAGACCCAGCGACTTCAGCACGCGGACGCTGTCGGCAACATGGCCGTTCTCGAACAGGAAGCGGTCGGTGACGATCAGGCAGCGCTTCTTGCCGCGCAGCTCCTCAAGCGCGAAGGGCAGGCAGCCGCGGCGGAAATAGATCGACTTGGGCAGCTTGTGCCACAGCATGTTCTCCGCCCTCTTCGCCACCGTCTTCTTGTTGATCAGGTGCTGCGGCCCGACATTCTCGGAGATCGAGTTGCCGCCCCAGGACCCGCAGCCCAGTGTCAGCGACGGCGCGAGGCGGAAGTTGTAGAGGTCGCCGATGCCGCCATGCGACGACGGCGTGTTGATCAGGATGCGGGCGGTCTTCATCTTGTCGCCGAAATGGCGGATGCGCTCGGCCTGCTGGTCCTGGTCGGTGTAGAGGACCGAGGTGTGGCCGATGCCGCCCAGCGCCACCAGGGCGGCGGCCTTGTCGCAGGCCTCGGGGAAGTCCTTGGCGCGGTAGAGCGCCAGGGTGGGCGACAGCTTCTCGTGGGCGAAGGGTTCGCTGTCGGCGATGTCGGTGACTTCGGCGATCAGCACCTTGGTGGCGTGCGGCACGGTGAGGCCGGCCATGGCGGCGATGGCGTGGGCGGGCTGGCCGACGATGTCGGCGTTCAGATGGCCGTCGGTCAGCAGAACCTTGCGCACCGCGTCGGCCTCGCGGGCCGACAGGATGTAGCCGCCGTGATGGGCGAAGCGGTCGCGCACCGCGTCATAGACGGCATCGACCACCACCGCCGACTGTTCCGACGCGCAGACCACGCCGTTGTCGAAGGTCTTGGACATCAGGATGGAGGCCACCGCGCGCTTGATGTCGGCGAACTCGTCGATGACGGCCGGGGTGTTGCCGGCGCCGACGCCGATGGCGGGCTTGCCGGAGGAATAGGCGGCCTTGACCATGCCCGGCCCGCCGGTGGCGAGGATCAGGTTGATGTCGGGATGGTGCATGACGGCGTTGGAGAGCTCCAGCGAGGGCTCGTCGATCCAGCCGATGATGTCCTCGGGCGCGCCGGCCTCGACCGCGGCGGCGAGCACCAGGCGGGCGGCCTCGCAGGTCGATCTGCGGGCGCGGGGATGGGGGGAGAGCACCAGACCGTTGCGGGTCTTCAGCGCGATCAGCGCCTTGAAGATGGCGGTGGAGGTCGGGTTGGTGGTGGGGACGATGCCGCAGATCAGGCCGACCGGCTCGGCGATGGTGAGGATGCCGGCGTCGTCGTCTTCCGACAGGACGCCGCAGGTCTTGTCGTCCTTGTACTTGTTGTAGATGTATTCGGCGGCGAAGTGGTTCTTGATGACCTTGTCTTCCATCACGCCCATGCCGGTCTCCGCCACCGCCATCTTGGCGAGCGGAATGCGGGCGTCGGCGGCGGCCAGCGCCGCGCTGCGGAAGATCAGGTCGACCTTCTCCTGCGGATACTCGGCAAAGCGCGCTTGCGCCGCCTTCACCCGCGAGATCAGGGCGTTCAGGTCGGTGAGGGTCGTGACGGTCATGGTCATCATCCACTTGCTGTCCGGGGGCCGCCGTTCGGGCGCGCCGCTGCGGTTCCGGACGCCGATGCGCCCGGACCGCGGCCAAGTCATCGATAAGGAGTCGGTGCGGGTCAGAAGCCGCCGGCGAGGTCGGCCAGGGCGTCGCGGTCCAGCAGGTCCAGCTTGCCGCCAACGAGGATGCGGATCAGGCGGGTCGACTTCAGCTTGGTCAGGGTGCGCGACACGGTCTCGGTGGTCAGGCCGAGATGGTCGGCGATGTCGCTGCGGCCCATCGGCAGGTCGATGGTGCGCTCGCCGCCCTTGCGGTCGCTGAGGCGCAGCAGGAAGGTCGCAACCTTCTCGGCGGCACTCTTGCGGCCCAGCAGCACCATCTGGTCCTGCGCCGCGATCAGTTCCGAGGTGGTCGCCGACAGCAGCTTGCGGGCGAAGGCCGGCTGCGCGTCCATCAAGGCGTCCAGTTCCAGCCGCGGGATGCGCTGGATGGTGGTCGCGGTGACGGTTTCGGCGGTGTAGAGATACTGAGAGGCGAAGGCCAGCCCCATCATGTCGCCGGCCTGCAGGAAGCCGATGATCTGGCGCCGGCCGTCGGGGAGCATCTTGTAGAGGCGGACCATGCCGCTCAACACCCGGAACACCGAGCCGGCCGCATCGCCTTCGCTGAACAGCGTGGTCTCGCGCTCATGGACCTTGGAGTGGCCCAGGCTGGCGAGCGGGTCGGCGGGGTTGCGCGGCTGGACGGCAGCGCCCATCCCGGCGGTCGGCGTCATCGCCAGGGCGGAGACCAGATAACCAGGAACGGCGCGGTTGGCGTGGGCGGCAATGGCGGCGTGCGTGGACATGGTAGCCTCGACCTTTGCGGTGCGGTGCGCTCCGGTTCGTTCCGGGGTGCATCTGATGGCCCGAAGCTATCGATCCCCTGCCGTGCTGTGCAGTTCGGTGATGTACCTAAGGAAGTTTGCGTAGGTAAGTGTACGTACGTAAGGGACCGTATGGGGGGCGCGGGGCGAGGATTATTGGAAGAGCCACGCAGTGCATCCCCCTCACCCCGACCCTCTCCCCGGGGGGGAGAGGGAGACTATCTCAGGCGGCGGCAGCCGACGGCAGCAGGCGGTTCAGCATGTCGATCAGCTGATCCTCGTCGAACGGCTTCTCCAGCACGGCAACGACGCCGGCCTCCTTGGCGCGGGCGAAGGTGGCGGGGTCGCCGCGGCCGGACACCATGATCACCGGCATCCCGCCCGGCCCGCTGTCCAAATGATCCATGACCGCCTCCGAACTTCCATGCAAACAGGATTGCGCCGACGGTGCGGCGCGTCATGGAAGATAAAAGGCTGCGGGGGGCGCCGATATACGGACCAATGCGTATGCGGCGCGCTTTTGATGCAGATCACGCGCCTCCGGGGACCACGCCCGCGGCAATCGCCATGCGCACCAGGATCGGCAGGCTGTCGGCCTGCATCTTCTCCATCACCCGCGCGCGGTGGATTTCCACGGTGCGCGGGCTGATCGACAGTTCGAAGGCGATGACCTTGTTCGACTTGCCCGCGACCAGCCAGCGCAGCACGTCGAGTTCCCGCGGCGTCAGGGCGGCGAGGCGGGCCAGCACCTCCGGCGGCGCCGAGACGGCAGGCGGGGGTGCCGGCTGTTCCTGTACCGCGGCCGTCTGCGCGGCATCCGCCGTCCGGCTTTCCGCCGCGCGGGCAAGGGCAAGGGTGAGGGCGGAGCGCACGGCGGCGAGCAGCGCCTCCTCCTCGAACGGCTTCTCGACGAAATCGACCGCCCCCGCCTTCATGGCGCGCACGGCGAGCGGCACGTCGCCATGGCCGGTCATCACCACCACCGGCATGGCATGGCCGCCGCGGGTCAGCCGCTCCTGCACGTCCAGGCCGCTCATCTGCGGCATCCGCACATCGACCAGCAGGCATCCGGGGCGCGACGGCGCGCCGGACTCCAGGAAGGCGAGCGGGGTGGAGAAGCTCTCCGCCCGGAAGCCGGCGCAGTCCAGCAGGACCTCCAGGGAGTCGCGAATGGCGTCGTCGTCGTCGAGGATGAAGACGGTGAGGTCGGCGGCCATGTCGGATCCGGCGTGGGGCGTGACGTCAGCGGGCATCGCCGGCCTCCGGGGTGGCATCCGCGCCGACATCCCCATCGGCATCTCCACTGGCATCCGATGCGGACAGCGGAACGGTGAAGGCGAAGCTGGCGCCGGAGCCGGGGGGAGCCGCCGCCGGCTCCAGCCACAGCCGGCCGCCATGGGCCTCGATGATCGAGCGGCAGATCGACAGGCCGAGCCCCATGCCGCTGCTCTTGGTGGTGACGAAGGGCTGGAACAGCTGGGCGCGCACCGTCTCCGGCACGCCGGGACCGCTGTCGCTGACGGCGACGCGGCAGAAGCCGGGCTCGCCCGGCTCGGCGCCGGTGTGGACGGTCAGCACCCGCTGCGCCCCGGCCGGGCTTCCCTGCGCCATCGCCTCGATGGCGTTGCGGACGAGGTTGAGGATCACCTGCTGGACCTGGACCTTGTCGATCAGCACCAGCGGGTCGGCGGCGTCGAAGTCGAAGCGGACATGAAGCTCCCGCTCCTTCGCGCCGACCAGGGCGAGCGCGCTCGCCTCCTCCACCACCTTGTTGAGCGGCTCGACCGAGCGGTGGGTCTTGCCCTTTTCGATGAAGCTGCGCAGGTGGCGGATGATCTGGCCGGCGCGGGTGGCCTGGGCGCTCGCCTTGTCGACCATGTCCATCGCCTTGACCACCGTTTCCGGCCGTTCCATCAGGCGCTTGGCGGCCTTGGCATAGTTGATGACGGCGGTCAGCGGCTGGTTCAGTTCATGCGCCAGCGTCGAGGCCATCTGGCCCATGGCGCTGACCCGGCTGACATGCAGCAGTTCCGACTGGAGTTCCTGCAGGCGCCGTTCGGTGGCCTGCCGTTCGGTGAGGTCGCGGACGAAGCCGGTGAAGCGGCGCTGGCCGGCGAGCAGCACCTCGCCCACCGCCAGTTCCATCGGGAACACCGACCCGTCGCGCCGCTGGCCGGAGACGACGCGGCCGATGCCGATGATGCGGCGCTCGCCCGTCCTGCCGTAACGCTCCAGATAGGCGTCGTGCTGCTCCCGGTAGGGCGAGGGCATCAGCATGCTGATATTTTGCCCGATCGCCTCCGCCGCAGCATAGCCGAACAGCCGTTCGGCCGCCGGGCTGAAGGATTCGATCAGCCCCTTCTCGTCGATGACGATGATGGCTTCCGGCACCGTCTCCAGGATGGAGGTCAGGCGGGCCTCGCGCTCGCGCAGCGCCGCCTCCGCCCGTTTGGCCGCGGTCAGGTCGCGGATGATGCCGATATAGACGGGGGCGCCGTCCTGGCTGGCCTCGCCGATCGACAGATCCATCGGGAAGCAGGAGCCGTCCTTGCGCAGGCCGGTCACCTCGCGGCCGATGCCGATGATGCGGCGCTCGCCGGTGCGGTGGTAGCGCTCCAGATAGCCGTCATGCTCCTCCTGGTAAGGCGACGGCATCAGCATCTTGACATTGCTGCCGATCACTTCGGCGGCGGTCCAGCCGAACAGGCGCTCGCAGGCAGGGTTGAAGGTCTTGATCCGGCCGCGGTCGTCGATGATGACGATCCCGTCGGGCACGGTGTCCAGCATCGCCTGCAACTGCGATAGCGCGTCCAGGTTTTCATCCCGGAGGTCGTCGGCCACGTCCAAACCCTCTTGTGAAATCAATCTGCTGTCATTCGTCTCCGGCAACAGAGTAGTTGAGTACAACCGTCGGTCAAGGCTGCAGATCGGGCGAGGCGGCCACGGCCCCGCTGCCGAGGGCGTCGAGCTCAAGGTCGTCGACCGCGAGATTCTTGGCCTTGGCCTCCACCTCGAAATCGGCCCAGGAGAGATGGTCCGCCACCAGCCGGTTCACGGCGCGGTTCCACATGCGCTGGGAATGGGCGCGCAGATCCTTGGTCGTCAGCCCGCGCGCCGCCAGCGCGGCATAGTCCGGCAGGCTGTCGGCCGGCCAGTCCGCCAGCAAATCCTCGCGCGACACGCTGATATGGGCGACCGGGCGCACCCCGCGCCAGGAGCCGATGACGGTGGCGATTCGCGGATCGTCGGGACGCAGATACTCCCCTTGCGTGCGGACCCAGTGATGGTGGAGGTCGAGCACGATCGGCACGGCATCGGCCAGCGGCAGCAGGTCGTCCAGCCCGAAGGACATCTCGTCGTTCTCGACGGTCAGCAGGTTGCGTGCGTCCTCCGACAGCAGGGCGAGGCCGCGGCGGAAACCGGCGATCCCCTCCCCGCGCCCACCGCCATGGATGTTGACATGCGCGCCTTGCGGGTGCCAGCCGCCGGCCAGCCCCATCATCCGCAGGATGTCGGCATGGTATTCCAGCTCCGCCACCGCATTGTCGAGGGTGGCGGAATTGGCGCTGTTCAGCACGCAATACTGGTCCGGGTGCAGCCCGATGCGGATGCCGGCCTCCACCGCCTTGCGGCCGGCATGCTCCAACCCGCTCTGCACCAGCGACCGGATGCCGGGCTGGCGGTAGAGCGGCCGTCCGACCTCGTGGGTGTAGGCCGGCAGCAGTCCGCTGTTGACGCGCAGCAGGCGGCGATAGGCCGGTTGCCGGGCGACCTCGTCCAGCTGCAGATGCAGGGCCAGCAGGTTGCGACGCAGCACCCCGGTCAGTTTTTCCTCGGCGCGGGCAGGACCGAGCTTGGTCAGCGTCGCGATGGTGACGGTGCCGGGATTCATGCGCGTGGCAAGGCCGGCGTCGCCATCGGGCGGGATATACTGGCAGCACCAGCCGAAGCGGGGGGCGGAGGAGGACGGGATGTGAGCGCTGTCGGGCATCGGTCGGCACTGTGAAGCGGACGGGTCCCTTGATATGGACCGCCGGCAGGCACCGTCCACCGCAGGGACCAACATCACCCCATCCCGCCCATCCGGCGCAGCCCCCCGGTCGCGACCGCCTGCAGGTCGGTGCCGCGGGCGTCGCGTGGAGCGGCCGCGGCCAGCGCGCCCAGACGGTCGGCCAGCGCGCGTTCGGCTGCGCACAGCTCCTCGCACAGGGCCCGCATCTCGGCGATGGAGGGACGCCATTTCCGGCTGCGCCGCCAGCTGCGGGCTGCGGCATCGATGACCCAGGCCGGGTATTCGCCCAGATCCTCGGCCCAGTCGAGCGCCATCATCCGCTCCACCTCGGGCGACAGCCCCTTGGCCGGGAAATGGCTGAGCAGGGTCAGCACGCGGCCGAGCAGATGGTCGCTGTCGGCCGGAGCCAGCACGGTGGCGTACAGCTCCTCAAGGCTCTGGCGGGCGAGCGTGGCCTCGGCGGCGGTGACGCCGTCCGGTGGCGACCACAACTCGATCATGCCGTCGAAACCGTCGTCGCCGAAGCGCGGGCGGCGGTCGGTCCGGCCTTGGGCGAGAAGCCGCTGGAGCGGCGGCGGCAGCGTGGCGGTCAGGCGGGCCTGCCGAAGGGGCGCCGGCAATGCCGGGTCGAAGGCAGCCGCCGAGGACGGGGAGGAGGAGCGCGGCAGGGCGGTGACAGTGGCGCTTCGCTTGGGGACACTTTTATTGGCTGCGGTCATCGGTCTCCCCTTTTACGACCAGGAGGGAGTGGCTGCGCGCTGGCGCAGTTCCGCGGCGGCGGCGGCCCAGGCGCCCAGCCGCTGTTCGGCTACGGCGGCGGCGGCGGATGGGCGGGCGGGCGGGGTGCTCGTTGCCGCAGAGGGGCGGTTGCGGACGACCGGGGCCTTGCCCACCGCGGCATCCTGCGCCAGCCAGGCCCGCCAGGCGGAGGAGATGTCGCGGTAGCGGTAGCCATGGGCACGGCAGCGCAGGATGAACCCTTCGACATGGCGGCCGAGGTCGATTTCGGCATGGCGGGCCTTGGCCCAGGCGAGGTCGTCGGCGGTCGGCATCCAATCCTCCGGAACCGTTTGCGCCTGACCGCGCCCGCCCGAAGCGTGCGAGTCCGGAATCTGTTTGGAATGGACCTGTTCCTGACTCGCCGGCGGACAGGGGCTGTGCATGTCCGAGTCATCCCTGTCGGCAGGCTGGACAGGGCGAGACGAGACGGACTCCCGGCCGGACTCTTCGGCGGCATCGACCGGGGTGAAGCGCAGGCGGTAGAGGCAGGACAGGCGGGCGCCGTCGCGGCCGCGGCGGTGTTCGACGCCGACCAGCCCGATGTCGCTCAGGCCCTGGATGATGCGGTTGATGGTGGGGCGCGAGCGCTTCAGCTTGGCGGCCAGCGTCGATTGCGACGGCCAGCACAGCCCGTCCTCGTCGGCGAAGGTGGCGAGCGCGGCCAGGACGGCGAAGCCGTCGGCCTCCAGGCCGGGATGGTCCAGCCACCAGGCGGGAATCCGTCCCCACCGTCTGGTATCCGGGGGATTTGCCGCCGATGTGGATGGCGTCGGTGTGAGCATGGGGGAAACTCCGCGAAAATACGGGACCGGCATGGATGGGCCGGCGAACTTGCGCGAAGGATTCCGCCGCTTGGCGCAGCCGTCGAATCGCGGGCAAAAGGGACCGAGTCGGTTGTGTCCCCTTCGCCCGCGCTTGTGTCCCATCGGCCCGCGCCTGTGTCGTCCCTGGTCGCGGATATGTCCCTTTTGGTCGCGTTGGGCTTGCGAATCGGATCCGATCCCGTTTGCCCGCGCTTTGCCGGAGACCGGCGGCACCGGCGCCGCCGCAGGCTGTCCCGCTTGCCCGCGTTTCGCGGCCATGATCCGCGGTCCGGATCGCGGACTGTTTCGCGGAAGACGGCCGCTGGCCAGCCTCGCCGGCCGGATCTGTCCCATTTGCCCGCGCTTCGCGGTTCGGCCGGCCGCATCACGGAATTTGATGTGTCCCTAATGCTCGCGTTTGGGAGTCCTCCGGTGCCGGGACTGTCCCGTTTGCTCGCGCTTCGTGGCCCCATGGCGGGAATCCGCGCCCCCGAGTCTCTGTCCCATTTGCTCGCGTTTCGCCGAACCGCCGCGCGATTCGCACGGTTCCGACCCGACAGATGCCCGTGGAGCGGCGCCATCCGATGGCCCGAGGACGAAGCGCGGGCATTCGGGATACAGCTGCGGGCATTTCCTACACAAGCGCGGCCAAACGGGACACAGGCCTGCAGACGGATTCGGCCCTGCCGGTTGCCACTGTCCGAGGCCAGACCCTATCGTGCCGTTTGGCGAGGAGGGATGAGCCATGAGCAAGGCGAACGCGGTCCAGCTGACTCTGTTTGAGATGGAGGACCGCAGTCAGTCCCATATGATCGCGCTTTACGACACGGCGCCGCGATTCGTCTTCGTGTCGAAAGGCCGGGGGACCGAGCCGGAGCTGCCGGCCGCCAACGCCTTCGTCCAGTCGGTCCACAAGGAGTTTCCCTTCAAGGACGCCCTGTTCACGCTGACCCTGCAGCCCGCCCGCATCTATCGCCCGGCCAAGCCCGGCCCCGGCGAGGATCCGGCCGACAAGCGCATGGTCGAGTATGAGGTGTTCCCGTCCGAGCGCGAGCAGATCGTCGAGCAGGTGGTGCGCCGCCTCGCCATGGACCGCTCGCGCCTGTCGCTGATGGGCGACAAGCAGGACCGGGTGCGCGTCCATTTCTCGCTTTATGAGATCCGGCGGGAGCTGCGCGCGGTCAACCGCACCATGGACACGGCGGAAATCCGCGAGGCGCTGGAGATCCTGGCCCGTACCCGCATGATCATCAGCAAGGTGCCGGAGAACGGCCGCAAGTCGGCGCGGCCGGTGCTGGAATCCTCGGTCTTCCCCACGCTCTACATCCGCCCGCGCACCGGCGAAGGCGGCGAGGAGGACGAGAACGACACCTATCTGGAGTTCAACGCGCTGGTCGCCTCGGCCATCCGCAACCTGGAATTCAAGCCGATCTCCTACCAGTGGATCATGCGGCTGAAGAGCCCGGTGGCGCGCTGGCTCTACAACCGGCTGTCCATCGAGTATGGCGACCTCGATCTGGCCCGCCTGCCCGACGGGGTGCACAGCGTGCCGCCGATGATCCTGTCGGCCGACGACATCATCAACAACAGCGGCATGAACGAGTGGAGCCGGCGGCGCGACACGCTGCGCACGGTGACCCTGGCCGTCGATTCCCTGGTCGAGGAGGGCATTCTCGACCGGGTGGAGAAGACGGTGTCGAAGGACGGCCGGCGCATCAACGACATCGAATACATCATGATGCCGAGCCAGAAATTCCTGGATCAGGTCCGCCGCGGCAACGACGTGCAGGAGGCGAACGCCGCCACCTACCGCGCCATCGCCGGCAGCGACGAGCGCCCGAAGGAGTTCCTGCCCATCACCCCCGGCCAGAGCGTCGAGGTCCGCCGCCGCCGCGGCAACCTGCTGGGCGCCCGCTCCGGCCAGGGCGAAGGCTGATCCGGCCTCGGCCCATCCTGAAGCGCTGCCGCCGTCAGCCTTTGCAGCACGCCCGTCCTGCACTACAGTGAAACGGCGATTCAGCTGCGAAGGTTTTCCCGTTTCATGGCCGATCTGTTCTTCAGCTACCCGCGTGCGGACGCAGAGCGGGTGCGCCCGCTGGTCGAAGAGTTGCGGCGCCTCGGCCTGTCCGTCTGGTTCGACGAGCATGAAATCGGCGACAGCGACGCGATCACCCGGTCCATCGTCGAGGGGCTGGGGCAGGCGCGCATGCTGGTGGCGTGGTACTCGCGGGCCTATACGCGCTCCCGCCCCTGCCAATGGGAACTGACCGCCGCCTATCTCGCCGCCCAGCATGAGGGGGGCGATCTGTCGCGCCGCATCCTGGTCGTCAACCCGGAACAGGGCGGCGACCACATCCAGCCCGTCGAACTGCGCGACCGCCTGTATCTGGAAGGCGGGACCGACGCGGTGGCCGATCTGGCCGGGCGCATCGCCCGGCGCCTGGACCGCGCCGCGACCTGGATCGGCGACATCCGCCCCTTGCAGGCGCCGTCCTGGCTGGCCGGCCAGCGGCGCATCGGGTCCAACCGCTTCGTCGGCCGCGTGCCGGATCTGTGGAGCGTCCATAGCGGGCTGACCGCCGCCGCCGTCACCGTCATCACCGGCGCGCGGCCCGGCGGCGATCTGGTGCAGGTGCAGGGCATGGGCGGCATCGGCAAGTCGATGCTGGCCGAGGAATACGCGCTGCGCTTCGGCGCCGCCTATCCCGGCGGCATCGTCTGGCTGTCCGCAGCCCGTACCGGCGCGGTGGCCGCGGACGGGCGCGAGGCGGAGGCGGAAGGCAGCGCCGGCCGGCACCTGTTCCAACTGGCCCGGAGCTTCGGCCTGCCCGTGCAGGGGATGGAGCCGTCTGCCGTCGCCGCCCAGGTCGGCCGCCATCTGGAAGCGCTCGGCAAGCCCTATCTGTGGATCGTCGACGACCTGCCGAGCGATGCCAATGCCGCGGTGCTGGCCCATTGGACGGCGCCCAGCACCAACGGCCGCACCCTCGTCACCACGCGCGGCACCCGTCTGGACGGCTGCGGGACGATCCACCGGCTCGACGTGCTGACGACGGAGGACGCTTTCCGCCTGCTCACCAGCCGCCAGCCGCCGCGCAACGAGGCCGAACGGACAATGGCGGCGGAGATCGTGACGGAGCTGGGCCGTCATGCTCTGGCCGTGGACGTCGCCGGTGCTGCTCTGCGCGCCATGAGCTATGCCGAGTTTCTGAAAGAACTGCGCAACCCCGGTGCCGACGCGCTGGCCCTGATGGAGGAGTTGGCGGGCGAGCTTCCCAACGGCCACCATCCCGGCATCGCCGTCACCCTGCTGCAAAGCATCGGCCGCCTCCGGCCGGAGGGCGTGCTGGTGCTGCAACTCGCCTCCCTCCTGGCGTCCGACCCGATCCCGACGAAGTACATCGCGGATGTCCTGGCGGAGCATGCGGGCGACGAGGCCGCCGGTCGCCGGATTGCCCTGCTGGAGATTCAGGCCGCCGAAGCGGAAGCGCTGGTGGACCGCCTTGGCCCGGAGGAGGTGACGGTCCACATCCTGACCGCCCGCACGATGCGCCAGCACGCTGCCGCCTCCGAAGACTTGCGGGCGGCGGCGGTGAGGGTGATGAACCGGGTGATGCCGAGGGCGGCAGATATTCGAGAGCATGCCACGCTCGAACCGCTGATCGGGCATGTCCGCACGCTGACCGAGTCGGTGGAGGATGAGGAAACCGCCATGCTTCTGAGCTGGTTGGGCAGGTATGAGGATGAGCGTGGAGCTTACGGCCCGGCCATCGCGGTTCGGCAGAGGCAGCTTGACGCCGTGCGCCATTTATACGGCGAGGAGCACCCGAACACCTTGGTCTCCATGGGCAATCTCGCTTCGACTCTCTGGAAGCAAGGTGATCTCGCCGGGGCGCGGGTATTGGAGGAACAGGTCTTGGCCGTCCGCCGCCGCGTGTTCGGCGAGGAGCACCCGCAGACCTTGACCTCCATGAACAATGTCGCTGAGACCTTGAGCAGCCAAGGCGATCTCGCCGGGGCGCGGGAGCTTCAGGAACAGGTTTTGGTAGTCCGCCGCCGCGTGCTCGGCGAGGAGCACCCGAACACCCAGGCTCTCCAAATTGGCCTCGACTTTGTCACCTCCCGCGCCCGCTGACCCATAGGCGGTCACCTATAGGGCTTTGCCCATTTCCCAATGCACAGGCGCCTCTTTCCGCGTCATCGCCGCGAAGGCGGGGAGCCAGGACACTCCGCGATGACGGCCGAATAAATGCACTCTTGTCAATGGCTTGAAGACACTCGACCGGCGTCGCGTGCGGGCACCGGGGTGCCGCCACGCCGGTGCCGGCCGGAGGTCGCCGCTCAGCCCGCCGCCCCCGGTCCGGGAACCGCGCCCGGCGGGCATTTGCCGAGGATGATCATGCCCAGCACCTCGTCCTTCGTCACATCGGCGACGCGGGCGGTGCCGACCAGCTTGCCGTTCTTCATCACATGGATGCGGTCGGCAAGGTCGAACACGTCGTGGATGTCGTGGGAGATCAGGAAGATGCCGATGCCCTCCTGCTTCAGCTGCTTCACCAGCTCGCCCACCTGCTGGGTTTCGGCGGGGCCGAGTGCTGCGGTCGGCTCGTCCATGATCAGGACGCGGGCGTCGAAATGGATGGCGCGGGCGATGGCGACCGACTGGCGCTGACCGCCGGACAGAGCCTTGACCGGTTCCTTGAAGCGGCGGAAATGCGGGTTCAGGCGGCCCATCACCTTGCGCGCCTCCGCCTCCATCGCGTGGTCGTCCAGCGTGCCCCAGGGGGTCAGCTTTTCCCGGCCGAGGAAGATGTTGGCGGCGGCATCGACATTGTCGGCCAGCGCCAGCGTTTGATAGATCGTCTCGATGCCGCAGCGCTTGGCGTCGCGCGGGCTGGAGATCTGCACCGGCTCGCCGTTCACCCGGATCTCGCCATGGTCGGCGGCATAGGCGCCGGACAGGATCTTGATCAGCGTCGATTTGCCGGCGCCGTTGTGACCGAGCAGACCGACCACCTCGCCGGGATAGAGGTCGATGCTGACGCCGTCCACCGCCTTGATGCCGCCGAAGGCGATGGAAACGTCGCGCATTTCCACCAGCGGGCGGGTCGCGGCCTGGGGTTCCGCCATGGCAAGGCCGGTCATTTGATCCCCCTGCGATAGAGCGTGTCGATATAGACCGCGGCGACCAGGACGATGCCGACGACGATGTTCTGCATCGGCGCATCCACCCCCAGCAGAACCATGCCGGATTGCAGCGACTGCATCACCATGGCGCCGAGCATCGCCCCCAGGATGGTGCCGACGCCGCCGGCCATCGAGGTGCCGCCGATGATCGCCGCGGCGATGACATACAGCTCGTCCAGCGTGCCGTTGGCGTTGGTGGCGGCGTTCAGCCGGGCGGTGGCGATGCAGGCGGACAGACCGCACAGCGCGCCCATCAGCCCGAACACCATCACCATCACCCGTTTGGTGTTGATGCCCGACAGCTCCGCCGCCTCCGGGTTGCCGCCAAGCGCGAAGACATAGCGGCCGAAGCGGGTGCGCCGCGACAGGAAGGTCACCGCTACGCCGACAGCCAGCGCGATCAGCACCGGGATGGCGAAGCCGTGGGCGATGACCGGCAAGGTGCCGTCGGTAGCGATCCCCTGCGCCTCCATCATCCGGCGCACCACCGGGACGGGGAGCGGATAGGCATTCACCACCAGCACGGCGCCGGCGATGGCGGCGGCCACCAGCAGGATCACCACGCCTTCCGCCCACAAGGGCCGGACGGGAAAGCCGAAGCCGGCCCGCCGCCGCCGGGTCATCAGGATGGCGGCGACCGACAGCAGGATGGCGGCGATGCCGACCGCCCAGCTGGGGCCGGCGCCGATGGCGCCCTCGAAGCCGCCGCCCAGCCGCTTGAACAGGCCGTCCATCGGCGCCACCGTCTGGCCGGTCGTCACCCACCAGGCGGCGCCGCGCCAGACCAGCAGCCCGCCCAGCGTGACGATGAAGGACGACACGCCGAGATAGGCGATGATGGCGCCCTGCAGCGCCCCCACCGCCCCGCCGACGGCAATCGCCGCCAGCACCGCCACCACCCAGGTCATCGGATGGTCGAAACCCCAGATCTCCGGCAGGATGCGGGCCTGGAGCACGCCCACCACCATGCCGGTGAAGCCCAGGATGGAGCCCACCGACAGGTCGATGTTGCGGGTGACGATGACCAGCACCATGCCGGTCGCCATCACCGCGATCGATGCGGTCTGCACCGACAGGTTCCACAGGTTGCGCGGGGTCAGGAAGGCGCCGCCGGTCAGGATGTCGAAGCCGATCCAGACGACGGCCAGCGCCCCGATCATCCCGACCATGCGGGTGTCCAGCTCCAGCGCGCGCAGGGCGTCGCCGAAGCCGGCCCGCCGTCCGGCCGGCGCGTCCGAAGGCGCCGCCGGGGACAGGGTGGTGGACGGCTCCGCCATCAGTTGCAGACCTTGACGCTGCCGGGCTTCACACCCTGGCAGACCACGTCCTTGGTCACCCAGCCGGCATCGACCACGAGGTTGAGGTTGTCCTTGGTGATGGCGATGGGGGTGAGGAACAGCGAGGTCATCTTCTGCTTCTTCGGCCCGCCGTCGAAGGTCGTGGCGCCGGCGATCTCGGTCATCTTCTTGCCGCCGGCCAGTTCCATGGCGATCTCCGCGGCGCGGCGGCCGAGTTCGCGGGCGTCCTTCCACACCGATACCGTCTGGGTGCCGAGCGCGATGCGGTTCAGCGCCGCCTTGTCGCCGTCCTGGCCCGACACCGGCACGGTTCCCGCCAAGCCCTGCGCCGCCAGCGCCGCCACGGCGCCGCCCGCCGTGCCGTCGTTGGAGGCGACCACGGCGTCGACCTTGTTGCCGGTCTTGGTCAGGATCTGCTCCATGTTCTGCTGGGCGATGGCGGGCAGCCATTTGTCGGTGTAGGCCTCGCCGACATTCTTCACGTCGCCGCGGTCGATGGCGGCCTTCAGCACCTCCATCTGGCCGGCGAACAGGAAGTCGGCGTTGGGATCGGTGGAGCTGCCCTTGATGAAGGCGTAGTTGCCCTTGGGCTTCAGCGCGAAGACGCTGCGCGCCTGCAGCCGGCCGACCTCCTTGTTGTCGAAGGTGATGTAGAAGGCGGACGGGATTTCGATCAGCCGGTCATAGCCGACGACCGGGATGCCCTCCGCCGCCGCCTTCTCCACCGCCGGGCGGATGGCGTCGCCGTCCTGCGCCAGGATGATCAGCGCCTGGGCGCCGCGGGAGATCAGCGATTCGATGTCCGACAGCTGCTTGGCCGGCGAGGATTGGGCGTCGGCCGACAGGTATTTGCCGCCGGCCTTCTCGATGACGGCCTTGATCGCGGCCTCGTCGGTCTTCCAGCGCTCCTCCTGGAAGTTGGACCAGGACACGCCGACGGTGGTGCCGGCGGCGAGCGCGGCGGTTGCGGTCATGGTCGTGGCAAGCGTCAGGAACAGGCCGGCGGCGGTGGCGGTGAGGCGGTGCTTCATCGTGTTTCCTCCCTGTGTGGCCGCATCGGGGCGGCGGCGTTTATTGACGGAAGCAGTGGCGGGGACATCATCCCCCTCTCCCGGGGCGGGAGAGGGCTTGTGATGCGTCCCCTCTCAGACGTACCGGTTGACGATGTTCTCCAGATACTCCTGCCGGCCGGAGCGCGGCTGGGGGTTGAGGTTGCCGGTCAGCGCGCGGTCGGCCAGCGTGGCGAGGGTGCGGCCGCCGGACAGGATCGCCTGCCCCTCCGCGCTGTCCCAGCCGGCGTAGCGTTCGGCCAGCGGCTTGGTCAGGGCGCCGTCCTCCAGCATCTGCGCGGCCTGCAGCAGGGCGCGGGCGCAACTATCGATGCCGCCGATGTGGCCGTGCAGCAGATCCTCCGGGTCGAGCGACTGGCGGCGGATCTTGGCGTCGAAATTCAGGCCGCCGGTGGTGAAGCCGCCGCCCTTCAGGATGTCGTGCATGACGACCGTCAACTCGCCGATGTCGTTGGCGAATTGGTCGGTGTCCCAGCCCAGCAGCGCGTCGCCGCGGTTCATGTCGAGCGAGCCGAAGATGCCGAGCGCCAGCGCAAGCGCCACCTCGTGCTGGAAGCTGTGGCCGGCGAGGATGGCGTGGTTCTGCTCGATGTTCACCCGCACGTCGGCCAGCAGGTCGTAACGCTCCAGGAAGCCGTAGACGGTGGCGACGTCGAAGTCGTACTGGTGCTTGGTCGGCTCGCGCGGCTTCGGTTCGATCAGGATCGGGCCGTCGAAGCCGATCTTATGCTTGTGCTCCACCACCATCGCCAGGAAGCGGCCCATCTGGTCCAGCTCCCGCTTCAGGTCGGTGTTCAGCAGCGTCTCATAGCCCTCGCGGCCGCCCCACATGACGTAGTTGGCGCCGCCCAACGCATGGGTGGCCTCCAGCGCCGCGCGCACCTGCCCGCAGGCATAGAGGAAGACGTCGGGGTCCGGGTTGGTCGCGGCGCCGGCCATGTAGCGGCGGTGGGAGAACAAATTGGCGGTGCCCCACAGCAGACGGACCTTGGCGGTCTCCATCTTGGCCGCGAACAGCTCGGTGACGGCCTTCAGGTTGTCGACGCTTTCGACCAGCGTGGCGCCTTCCGGCGCGGCGTCGAGGTCGTGGAAGCAGAAGAAGGGGATGTCGAGCAGGCGGAACATCTCGAAGGCGACATCGGCCTTGGCGCGGGCCGCCGCCATCGGGTCCTGGCCGGGACGCATCCAGGGACGCTGGAAGGTCTCGCCGCCGAAGGGGTCGCCGCCCGGCCAGCAGAAGCTGTGCCAATAGCAGGCGGCCAGCCGCAGATGGTCCTCCATCCGCTTGCCCAGCACGACGCGGTCCTTGTCGTACCAGCGGTAGGACAGCGGGTCGCGGCTGTCCGGTCCGCGATAGGCCACCGGGGACAGGTCGCCGAAGAATGAGGCGGTGCTCAAGACGCGAACTCCTTGGCAAGGGGGTAAAGCCGGCGCCAGCGCAGCCAAGCCTGGCTGTACGCCTCGGCGCGGGCCGGATCGGGGGTGAAGGTCTCAAGACGGCGGGGCTTGCGGCATACGGTGGCGGGGGACTCCCCGGTCGCGGCCATGCGGCCGAGATGGGCGGCGCCGAGCGCGGCACCGACCTCGCCATCCTCGATGCGGTGGATGGTGACGCCCAGCGCGTCGGCGCAGATCCGCGCCCACAGACGCGAGCGGGAGCCGCCGCCCGCGAGGTCGAACGAGGTGGGCGCGCCCGCCCCCAGCGCCACCAGATTGTCGCGGGCGGCGAAGGCGACGCCCTCCAGCACCGCCTGGACCAGGGCGTCGCGGCCGGTCTCCGCCGACAGGCCGGCGAACAGGCCGCGCAGGGTGGCGTCGTTGTGGGGAGTGCGCTCGCCCGACAGGTAGGGCAGGAAGGCGACCGGCGAGGGAGCGTCCACCGCGTCGCCCAGCGGGGCCAGCAGCTCCGCCTCCGGCGCGCCGAGGGTGGAGGCGGCCCAGGCCAGTGAGGCAGCGGACGATAGCATGACGCCCATCTGGTGCCAGACGCCGGGCAGCGCGTGGCAGAAGGCATGGACCGCCATCGCCGGGTTGGGCAGGAAGCGGTCGGTCGTCCGCCACAGCACGCCGGAAGTGCCGAGGCTGAGGAAGCCGTCGCCGGGCGCGATGGCGCCGAGCCCGACGGCGCTGGCGGCGCAATCCCCCGCCCCGCCCGCCACCACCGGCGGCGTGGGCATGCCCCAGCGGCGGGCGAGATCGGGCGACAGCCGGGCGACGGCGTCGGAGCCTTCGGCCAGATCCGGCATGTGGGCGCGGGTCATGCCGGTGGTGGCCAGCAGCTCGTCCGACCAGTCGCGCCGGCCGACGTCGAGCCACAGCGTGCCGGAGGCGTCCGACATCTCCTCCACCATCGCGCCGGTGAAGCGCCAGCGGACATAGGCCTTGGGCAGCAGCACCTTGGCGAGTGCGGCGAAGATGTCCGGCTCCTCCTCCGCCACCCACAGCAGCTTCGGCGCGGTGAAGCCGGGCATGGCGATGTTGCCGCTGATGGTGCGGAGCGTCGGAAGGGTTTCCTCCAGCGTCGCGCATTGGCGGTGGGAACGGCCGTCGTTCCACAGGATGGCGGGGCGCAGCACCCGGTTGTCATGGCCCAGCAGGACGGCGCCATGCATCTGGCCGGAGAAGCCGATGCCGAGCACGGCGGCGAGTGCGGCCGGCCGGCGTTCGGCCAGTTCGTCCACCGCGGCGACGGCGGCGGCGACCCAGTCCTCCGGCTCCTGCTCCGACCACAGGGGATGGGGGCGGGAAACGGTGCAGGGGCGGGACGCGCTGCCGGAAACGGCCCCGTCGGCGTCGGTCAGAACCGCCTTGACGCTCGACGTGCCGATGTCGATCCCGAGAAACATGACGGTCGACCTTTTCTGTTGCCCTTGCGGGCAGTTTCCGATGCCCCTTCAGGGCAGGTTGTCGCGCAGGATGACCTGGACCCGGATGTGTTCCTGCGCCGTGACGATCTCTTGGCCGGTAACCAGGGCGTGGAGCACCCGCGCCATGGAGCGCGCCTCGTGCCCCGGATCCTGGGCGACCAGGGCGGCGAAGGTGCCGTCCAGCAGCATGCGGCGGGTGGCGGGCGTCAGTTCATGGCCGACGCAGAGGATTTTGCGGGCGAGACCGGCCTCGGCCAGAGCCTCCCCGATGCCGACGGAGCCCTCGCCGGTGTTGTAGATCGCCACCAGATCGGGCCTGTCGGCCAGCATGCGGCGGACCAGATCGCGGTTGCGCTCGGGATCGTCGCGGCCCTCGACCGGCGGCAGGCGGATCAGGTGGGGGTATTCCTCCGCCAGCACCTGCCCGAAGCCGAAGCGCCGTTCGGCATGGTCGCGCAGGCTGCCCGATCCGGTGACGATGCCGACGGCGCCGCCCTGCTCCCCCGCGCGAGGCGGGCCGAGGAAGCGGCCGACCAGCGATCCGGCGGTGCGGCCGGCGGCGATGTTGTCGATGCCGACATAATGCATGCGCCGCGACGACGGGGCGTCCGACACCAGCGTCACCACCGCCATGCCGCCTTCGACCAGATCGTCGATGGCGGCGCGGATGCGCGGATGGTCCAACGCCACCAGCGCCACCGCATCGAAGCGGCCCGGCAGCGTCGCCAACTCCGCCGCCAGGATGTCGGCGTCGAACACGTCGGTCTCGACGATCTCCACCGCGATGCGCCGGGCGCGGAACCAGTCGGCCTGGGCGCGGATGTTGTCGGCGATGTCCATCATGAAGCGGTTGCCGCCGCCGGGCAGGACCACGGCGAAGCGCCAGGAGCGCGACCGCGCCAGCTCCGCCGCCGCCGCCAGCGGGCGGAAGCCCAGCCGCTGCACCGCCTCATGCACCTTGAGCGCGGTCTTGGCGCTGACGCCGGGCCGGCCGTTGACGACCCGGTCGGCCGTCGCAAGGCTGACGCCGGCCGCCGCCGCCACGTCGCGCAGGGTCAGGGGGGCATCGCTGATTTGATTGTTCATGCCGCAAACCATATTCCGGCATCTTGAGGTGCGCAACTCAGAAATTGACTTTCCTGCGGCACCCGGCCTTTTGGCAGGTGCCCATGCCGAGCTTTGTCCATCGCGGCAAAAGGGCCGTTAAGGTGCGTACGTCAAAATGCGGCAGCCGGTGACCCTCACAGGGCTTAGGCGGCGCGAATCGCTGCCCCCGACCGGAGGCGGTACTACTCCCGATGGGGTCCCTCACCTCCGATTGCACCCATGACCGGGGGACTCGCGGGAATTTAGGCTTGCTCATCCCTCGTCCACAGCGGGAGCAGGGTTGAATGCCGCAGCTGAGAACCCATCAGCAACTGGTCAGCGCCATCGCCGACGCCATCGGCCAGCAGCAGACGGAGGTTCGCGACGTTCTTGCGGCGGTGACGCCCGGCGGGGGGAAATCGCTGCTGCCGGTCATCATGGCGGCGGCGCTGCACAAGGCGGGGCGGATCGACCGGGTGTGCTGGATCGTGCCGCGCGACAGCCTGCGCCAGCAGGCGGAGGAGGCCTTCGTCGATCCGCGCTGGCGCGAGGTGTTGGGACACACCCTCGCCCTGCGGGCGGCGGAGAATGGGCGCGACCTCTGCCGCGGGCTGCAGGGCTACATCACGACCTATCAGGCGGTCGCCGCAGCGCCGGACCTGCATTTGCAGGAGTTCCGCCGTCACCGCTACCTGCTGGCGGTGGACGAGCTGCACCATCTGCCGGCGGTGTTCGACACCGACCGCATGGCGGCGGTCGAGGAGGAAACCGCCTGGAGCCGGTCCATCCTGCCGCTGCTGGAGAATGCGTCGGCCCGGCTGCTGATGAGCGGGACGCTGGAGCGCGCCGACGGCCGCCCGATCCTGTGGCTGCCCTATCGCGCGCCGCAGGGAACCCGCAAGGTGCGGGAGATCGACTTCAAGGCGCCGGGCTGGGCGGTGGTCGGCTATTCCCGCCGGCAGGCGCTGGCCGAGAAGGCGATCCTGCCCGTCACCTTCGGGGCGATGGACGGCTCGGCCTCCTGGCTGGATGCGGAGCGCACCAACCGCTGGGTCGATGCGCTGTCCAAGGCGGGGGAGAACACGCGCGACGCCCTGTTCACCGCGCTCCGCACCGGCTTCGCCCAGGCGATGCTGCGCGAGGCCTACCGCTCCTGCCGGGAGCATCGCGCCAAGCGGCGGGCGGAATTGAAGCTGCCGCGCGGGCGCGACGATGCGGGGCTGGGCAAGCTGCTGGTGATCGCGCCCGACCAGGGGACCGCGCGGTTCTATCTGCAGACGCTGCAGGGCTGGATGCCGAAGGAGCAGGCCGGGCGCATGGCGCGTCTTGCCATTTCCGAGTGCCGCGACGCGCAGGAGGTGGTGGCCGCCTTCCGGCTGCGGGCCGAGCCGGCGGTGCTGGTCTCGGTCGCCATGGCCTATGAGGGGCTGGACGCACCGTCGATCACCCATGTCGCCTGCCTGACGCATATCCGCTCGCGCCCCTGGCTGGAGCAGGCCATCGCGCGGGCGACGCGGGTGGACCCGCATGGCGGCCCCTATGACCGGCAGCGGGCGCTGATCTACCACCCGTCCGATGCGCTGTTCGAGCAGTTCCGCACCATGGTGGAGACCCAGCAGGGCACCCGCGCCATGGTGAAGACCCGCCGTCCCCAGCAGGAGCTTCCCTTCGAGCGCAGCACGGAGCGCGAGCCGGAGATCATTCCGCTGGAATCCAACGCCACCGCGCTCAGCTTCGTCGTGGTGGCGCCCGGCCCCGATTTCGGCTCCCACTCGCGCGATCCGGGAGAGCTGCCGCTGACGCCGAGCGCCGCCGAGCATCACCTGCGCCAGCGCATCGGCCAGCTGGTCGCGGCGCAGGTGATCGAGGACGAGGACAACAACCTCGTCGCCGAGGGGCCGACCGGCTACCACATCTACAATGCCGTGCTGAAGCGGCTGATGAAGAAGGCGCGCTCCGAGATGACTCTGTCGGAGCTGGAGGCGACCGTCGGCTGGCTGGAGCGCAACCGGCTGTCCGACCATCGCCACCTGATCGCCGACGACCCACAGTTCCAGTGGTCCACCCGGCGGCGGGGGCATACCATCGCATATGGCTCCCTCTCCCGCCCCGGGAGAGGGAAGGGGCCCACCGCGAAGCGGTGGGAAGGGTGAGGGGTGGCACAAGGAACCATGCGGTTCGGGATTTTCGCGATCCCCCTCACCCTCCCCACTTCGTGGGTCCCCTCCCTCTCCCGGGACGGGAGAGGGCGTTTACTGGTCACTCCGATCACGCGTGGCGCCCCTCCAGCAGGTCGCGGTCGCGGGTCAGCGCGTCGGCCATGAAGTCCAGGAAGGCGCGGACGCGGCCCATGTGGCGCAGGTCCTGGTGCGTCAGCAGCCAGAGCTTGGTGTCGGCCTCCAGCACCGGATCGCCGATGCGGCGGAAGGCGGGGTCGCGGTCCACCACCCCGCAGGGCAGCAGGCCGAGTCCTATCCCGGCCCGCACCGCCTCCACCGCCCCGGCGACCGAATTCACCCGATAGCCGATGGAGGCCGCCGGCACCGTCCGTTTCATCCACTGGGCGAGGGAGGTGTGTTCGAAGGATTCGTCAAGCCCCACCCACGGGTGGCGGTCCAGGTCGCCGGCATCTCCCGCCCGCTCCAGATAGGAGGATGCGCCATAGACGGCGAAGGCCAGTCCGGAGACGGCACGCCCGACGAGGTTCTCCGGCGGCCGGCTGGTGGCGCGGATCGCCACGTCGGCCTCGCGCCGGGTCAGGCTGAGCGAGGCCTCCGCCGCCACCAGATCGACGCGCAGCTCGGGATGCAGCCGGCGGAAGGCGGCGATGTGGCGCGGCAGGATGTAGAGCGTCAGGATGTCGACGGTGGTCACGCGCAGGCTGCCGCCGATCCGGGTGTCGCGGCCGGACAGCAGGCGGTTTGCGGCGGCCAGATCCTCCTCCATCTTCTGCGCAACCCGGTGCATCTCGTCGCCCGCCGCGGTCAGCACATAGCCGCCGGGCAGCTTGTCGAACAGCCGGGCGCCCATCGCCTGTTCCAGCGCCGTCACCCGGCGCAGAACCGTGCTGTGGTTCACTCCCAGGACGCGGGCGGCGGCCGACAGGGAGCCGTGCCGCGCCACTGCCAGCAGGTAACGCAGATCGTCCCAATTGTTACCGTTTCCCATTTATTCCCGCTCATTTCTGCAGATGCTTTTTGCAAAACTCGTCAATTTGCGCTCACCAGAGCACAGGTTAGGGTCTGTACCAAGCGCATCCTGCGCAATGTCGTCCCATTCCGGCTGTCCGCATGTCCGAGCTGCTCCAAGATCCCTTCGTCCAGTCCAGCGCCCTGCCCCTGGCAGTCAGCCTGATCCTCGTCGGTGCCCTGCACCTGCTGCGCCGTCCGCTGGCGGCGGCCGGGATCGCGGCCGGGTTCCTGGTGGTCTTCGCGATGGTGGTCGGCCTGCCGGCCCTGCCCCCGCCGTCGAGCATGGGCAAGCTGTTCTGGTCCTCCGCCGCCGGTCTGCTGCTGGGTGTCGTTGCCGATGCGGCCGGTGTCCGTGGCCGGGCGGTTTCGGCGGTGCTGGCGGTGTGGCTGGCCGGTTCGCTGCTGTGGATCGCCCTGCCCGCCCTGGATTCCATGGCGGCCGCCGTCAGCCTCGCGATCCTGCTCGCCGTCGCCGCGTGGGTCGCCTTTGCCCGCACTTCGCAGACGCATGGCTCGATGAGGGGCGAAAGCCCGACCGCGCCGGCCGCCTCGCTGCTGGCGCTGGCGTTGGCCGTCGGCGGCACCGCGCTGATCGGCTCCTCGGCCTCCATCGCCCAGATGGCCCTGGCTTTGGCGGCGTCGGCCGGCGGCTTCCTGCTGTGGAACTGGCCGGTCGAGCGCCATGGCTGGGGCCTGTCGGGCCGCGTCGCCACCGGCATCGCTGTGCTGCTGGCCGGCGTGTTGACCCTCTTCACCCAGGCGCAGACCGCCGTCCTTCTGCTGGCGCTGCCGGCGCTGCTGGCCGGCCATGTCAGCCGCTTCGTTCCCCAGGGCCACAGCGCGGTCGGCCGGGCCGCCTCGTCGGCCGCCGTCACGGTGGTCGCGGTCCTTCCGGCGCTGGCCGCCATCGGTGCGGCCTATGCGCTGACCGGCGGCGAAGCGTCGCCCTACTGATCCTCCACCCCCATCATCCGAACCCAATCCCCGGAGCTCCGTTCATGAAGAAGACCTTGTTCGCCGCCGCCCTGTTCGTCGCCACCGCCGCCGGCAGCCTGACTCCCGCCTTCGCCGCCCCGGTCAACTACAAGATCGATCCGGCGCACACGGCCGTCGCCTTCATCGTCAACCACATCGGCTTCTCCAACGTGATCGGCCGCTTCAACACGGTCGGCGGCGACATCAGCTTCGACAAGGACGCGGTGGAAAAGAGCTCGGTGAACGTCACCATCGACGCCGCCAGCATCGACACCAACCACGCCAAGCGTGACGAGCATCTGCGCTCGCCCGACTTCTTCAACGCGAAGGAGTTCCCGAAGCTGACCTTCAAGAGCACCAAGATCGAGAAGACCGGCGACAAGACGGGCAAGCTGCACGGCGACCTGACCATGCTGGGCGTGACCAAGCCGGTGGTGCTGGACATCACCTTCAACAAGGACGGCGTCAGCCCGGCCAGCAAGCTGGAGACCGCCGGCTTCTCCGCCCGCGGCACGGTGAAGCGCACCGATTTCGGCATGAAGTACGGCGCTCCGGCCGTCGGCGACGACATCCAGCTGCTGATCGAGATCGAGGCGGTCAAGTCCTGATCGAAGGGCCTTTCCGGCCCGTCGAGTGTGGAGGGGACCGGTTAGCCGGTCCCTTTCCGTTTCCACCCCATGGTGTTTATGACCGCGGGCGGTTGCATCGGGTTCCACGCCTCGGCCGGGTGAGCAGGACGGCGACGGTCAGAAGCTGGGAGAGCGTCCAGAAGGCACCCGCCGCCGCCAGCAGCGCCATCGACGGCCACCACACCGCCGCCAAGCGCAGAACCGCGGCGGCGGCCATCAGCGCGACGGCGATGGTTGCGGCGGGCGGAAAGCGCTCGGGCTCCGCCTCGCGCTGCAGCGTGGTGCGGATCATCATGGCGCTGGCGAGGATGCCGAGCGCACCCACCCCCAGCATGTGCCAGCCGGCGGCCGGCGGCAGACCCGCAAGCTCCGCGAAGCCGGTCAGCAGCCAGCCGATGCCGAGGCAGAGATAGCCCAGATGCAGGCTGGCGATTTCCGGCTGCCGCAGCAGGAGCAGCGGTTTCCAGCGGGCCAGCCGCAGCAGCGCGCTCGCCCCCGCCATCGCCGCACCGGTGGCCCCCAGCGGCGGCAGCAAGCCGGTCGCCGCCGACAGCAGGCAGAGCGCGGCACCGGCGACGCCCATCGCCTCCAACCGTGGCTGTACCCGCTGCGCGAGGGTGATGCCGCGGCGGCGCAGGGCGCCGGCCGTCGCCGCGGGGATGACGCGCCCGCCCATGGTCAGCAGCAGCGTTGCGATCAGCAGCAGCCCGACCGGCATCCCGCCGGCCGGGACGAGTCCGAGCTCCGATGCCCAGAACAGCGCCTCCGCCAGCAGGAAGGCGCCGATCAGCGGACCGAACACCGCATTGTGTCCGCTGCGGCCGGTGCGCAGGAACGGCAGGCCGGCGACCATGAACAGAAGCAGCGGATAGGCGATGCCGAGCGGCAGGGCCACCACTGCCGGCAGCCCGCCCAGCAGAGCCAGCCGCCCGGCCAGCCAGGACAGGAAGGCCACCGCCACCATCCGCCGCGACAGCCGCGTCATCAGGAAACCGCCGACCACCGCCAGCGCATAGCCCAGCGTCATCTCGTGGGCATGCAGAGCCGGCGACCAGCCCAGCGGCAGCAGGCCGCCCACCGCCGCCAGCCACAGCGGCACGGCGAGCGCGGCATAGAGGGCGGCTGCCGGATACATCAGACGGTGGGCGCTGGTGATGGGAGCGGGGGCATGCATGGGCGGGCAGGCTCTTCGGTGGTCCGGTCCGTCCAGTCTGGCCGATGGCGGAGAGGCGCGCTTTGACCGGCAACAAATTCGCTTACGAATGGGTATGGTTTGGCCGCTACACTGTCGGGCCAGACCCGGACCGAGCCAGGACGACCGCCATGCCTCCGCCCCCCGATCCCGCCATTCTGCGCGGCATGCCGCTGTTCGCCGGGCTGGATGCCGCCGCGCTGGCCGAGGCGGTGGCGCTCGCCCGCCCGCGCCGGCATGCCCGCGGTGCCGCCCTGTTCACCCAGGGGGAGCCGGCGGCCGCCGGCCATGCGCTGATCGACGGGCGGGTGAAGATCGTGCAGACCGGTCCCGACGGCCAGCAGGTGGTGATGCGCTTCATCGGCCCCGGCGAGATGTTCGGGACGCTGGCGATCTTCACCGACGGCCTCTATCCGGCCGATGCCGTCGCCGTGGCGGACTGCGTCGAGCTGTCCTGGCCGGCCGCCGCGATGACGGAGTTGATGGACCGCCATCCCGTCATCGCCCGCAACGCATTGTCCATTGTCGGCGGCCGATTGCGCGAAGTGCAGAACCGCCTGCGCGAGGTCGCGACCGAACGGGTGGAGCGCCGCATCGCGCATGCCCTGCTGCGGCTGGTGCGTCACGCCGGCCGGCGGGTGGAGGCGGGGGTGGAGATCGATTTCCCCCTGTCGCGCCAGGACGTGGCGGAGATGACCGGCACCACGCTGCACACCGTCAGCCGCACCCTGTCGGCCTGGGAAAGCCAGGGGATCGTGGAGAGCGGCCGGCAGCAGGTGGTGATCCGCAAGCCCCACGCGCTGGTCGCCATCGCCGAGGATCTGCCGCCGGTTCCGCCGCGCGGCTGAATGCAGCGCGGCTGAATGTGGGACGCTTGCGGTGGCGCAAAGACCGCTCGCCGCCGGGCGGTTATGGTGGCTGCCTGTCCCCAGCGCCGGAGCATGCCGCCATGGCCGTCTCATCATCCGTGGCCAAGATGAGGATCGCCGACATGACCATGGCCGAGCTGATGCGCGACCGCCCCGCGGTGGTGCCGGTCCTGCTTCGCCGCGGCCTCGCCTGTCCCGGCTGCGCCATGGCGCCTTTCATGACCGTGCGGGAGGCGGCCGAAGCCTATGGGCTGGAGCTCGACGCCCTGCTGGACGATCTTGCCGCCGCCCAGTTGTCGGCCGGCTGATCCTGCCACCCTCTCCGGCATTTGTGCTGGAGCAAAGAAGGCAACGGCGATCCGGGTTACAGCGGTGCATGGCGATCCTGCCGCTCCCCACAGCCAGACGGACGACGATGCCGACCACCAACCATGCAACGCGGGCCGAACCGGTCCTCGACCTCCGCGCCATTCCGCCCTACCAGCGCCACCAGCTGATCTTCCAGTCGGTGCAGGATCTGACGCCCGGCGACGGCTTCTCGCTGGTCAACGACCATGACCCGCGCCCGCTGCACCACCAGCTTCTCAGCCTGTTCGGAGCCGGTTTCTCCTGGGAATACCTGCAGCAGGGTCCCGAGGTCTGGCAGGTCCGCATCGCCCGTCCCGAAGGGGCGTCGGCGACCAGCCTGCGCGTGCGCATCTACCGCAACGGCGACGTGGCTGTCGCGGCCGACGACGCGCGGCTGGGGCCGGACGGCAGCGGCGGTTCGGTCTGCGAGGTGACGGATTGCCCGCCGGGCACGCTGACGGCCGACGTTCTGTCGCTGCTGCAGGGCGTCATCCCGCCGGCCGGCGTGGTCAGCATCGCCTATGAACGGCTGCTGGCGCGGCGCAACGGCTCCTGCTGCGGCGGCATGTGCGGGTGAGGACAACGCCGCGGGGCGGCCGTTCCCGGTTTCGGAATGGCTGCCGCCCGTTCCGGCCGGCAACCAATCCGGCCCTGCCCGGTTCTGTGTGTGACGCCCGACCAAGGAGACACGCATGGACCGGAGTGACGACACCGTATCGCCGCAGGACCCGCGGTACAAATATCCCCAGCCGCCCTTCAAGGGCCAGTCGCAGCCCTGGCCGGGGCTGGCCCGCGACATGGACCCGCCGCCGGACCATGGCGAGACCAGCTACAAGGGTTCCGGCCGGCTGGCGGGGCGGAAGGCGCTGATCACCGGCGGCGATTCCGGGATGGGACGCGCCGCCGCCATCGCCTATGCCCGCGAGGGGGCCGACGTCGCCATCAACTATTTCCCGACCGAGGAGCCGGACGCCCGCGAGGTCGTCGCGCTGATCGAGGCGGCGGGCCGCAAGGCCGTCGCCATTCCCGGCGACCTGCGCGACGAGGCGTTCTGCCGGCAGATGGTGGCGGATGCCGTCGCCGGGCTCGGCGGGCTCGACATCCTTGTGTGCAACGCCGCGCGGCAGCAGGCCTGCCCATCCATCCTCGACCTGACCAGCGAGGAATTCGACGCGACGATGAAGACCAACATCTACGCGCCGTTCTGGACCATCAAGGCGGCGCTGCCGCATCTGAAGCCCGGCTCGGTCATCATCGGCACCACGTCGGAACAGTCCTACGATCCGACGCCGGAACTGTACCACTATGCCCAGACCAAGGCGGCGACGATGAACTACGTCAAGTCGCTGGCGAAGCAGTTCGCCTCGAAGGGCATCCGCGTCAACGGCGTGGCCCCCGGCCCGATCTGGACCCCGCTGCAGGTCAGCGGCGGCGCCACCCAGGAGAAGCTGAAGCAGTTCGGCGGCCAGACTCCGCTGGGCCGTCCCGGCCAGCCGGCCGAGCTTGCCGGCATCTATGTCCAGCTCGCGGCGGAGGACGGCAGCTATACCACAGGCCACATCTATGGTGCCGCCGGCGGCAGCGGACAGCCGTAAGGGCACCGGCGGCCGAACCCGTCCTGCCATCACCCCATGATGTCCTCGCCAAGCCTTCCGCCCGGTCTCGGCGATCGCCTGGATGTAGCGGTCGCGGCCGTCTCGCTGAGCATGGCATCGGCCCGGGGCGGCACGACCACGTGCCGCTCTGCGCATCCACGCCGAGGTGCAGCTTCTTCCACGAGCGCCGTTTCCGGGTTCCGTGCTTTTCGATCAACCGCTCGCCCGGTCCGCACAGCGAGCGGCGTTCGCTTTGTGCGGCATCGCGGGAAATCCAGCTGACGAAGTACGGCGCCCCGACCTACTCCACCAGATCCATCCGTGCAACACCGCGCCGATGGAGAACAGGCTGCAAGCCTACCTTGGCCCTTCCCTTCCCCCTTCCGCCGGGGTGACCTCCCTGCCGATGGAGCGAAGCGGCACCGGGCAAGCGCCCCGGCAAGCCCCACCTTATCGGTGCGCTATGCGTCCATCATCATGCGGTAGCGGATCTGATCGAAGATCACCGCGAGAATCAGCAGCCCGCCCAGCAGCACCATCTGCAGATAGGATCCGACCTGCGCCAGATTCATGCCGTTCTGGACCAGCACGATGAAAACGGCGCCCAGCACCACGGTCTCCACCCGGCCGATGCCGCCGCGGAGCGACACGCCGGCGATCACGCAGGCGGCGATGGACTCCAGGGCGAGCGTTCCGCCCAGATTGGCCTCTCCCGATTCCACCCGGGCCGTCAGCAACAGGCCCGTCAGCGCCGCGATCAGGGCGCACAGGACATAGGCGACGATCAGCGTGCGCCCGGTGTCGATGGCCGACAGTCTGGCGGCTTTCATGTTGCCGCCGACGGCATAGAGATGGGCGCCGATCCGGGTGCGCGTCATGACGACCCAGGCGACCGCGACCGCCACGGCGGCGACCAGCACCGGTACCGGAATGCCCAGCCAGCGACCGAAGCCGAACAGCTCGGCGAACTCAACCGGCAGGCCGGACACCGGGATGCCGCCGGTCAGGAACAGCGATCCGCCCGCCGCCACGGAACTGACGCCCAGCGTCATGATGAAGGGCGAGACGCCGAACAGCGCGACGCCGGCGCCATTGGCCAGCCCAACCAGGGCCGCCACCGCGAATCCGGCCAGCGCGCCCAGCGCGATCGCCAGGGCCGGGGAATCCGGGAACATCGTGCCCAGTGCCGCCATCGCCAACGCCGACACCACCGAGGTGAGGGCGACGGTCGCCCCGACCGCGAGATCGAACCCGCCGGTGATCAGCACCGTCATCTGCCCCAGCGACACCAGCACCAGATAGACCGACTGGCGCATCACATTGACGAGATTGTCCGCGGTCAGGAAACGGTCGGAGGCGAGCGTGAACACGATCAGCGCCGCCGCCAGGAAGAAGGGCAGCACGCCCAGGCGGATGAACAGCGCCCGCCCGGCCGCGCGCAGCCGGACGGTGGTGGAGGCCGGGGCGGTGCCGGAGGACGGCGATGCGGCGGAGGAGGTGGCGCTCATGCGGGCAGTCTCGCTTCCTGGTCGATGGTGGGGACCGACGGGATGGCAGCCGACGGAACGGGATCGAAGAAGTGGGAAAGGATGGCCGCCTCGCTGATGGCGTCGCCTTCCAGTTCGGCGGCGATGCGGCCATGGGCGAAGACCAGCAGGCGATGGGCGAGGTTCATCGCCTCCGGCAGGTCGGAGGAAATGACGACCACCGCCTTTCCGGCCTCGGCCAGCTCGCGGATCAGGCGGTAGATGGCGGCCCGCGCGCCCATGTCGACGCCGACGGTCGGCTCGTCGAAGATGTAGAGGTCGTAATCGCGGCCGAGCGCACGGCCGAACAGCGCCTTCTGCTGGTTGCCGCCCGACAGCTTGCCGACGGCCCGGCCGCGATAGGCGGCCGGCAGCTCGACCCGTTCGGCGGTCGCCTCGCACCGCTTGCGGATGCGCCGCCAGGGCAGCAGGCCGAAGCGGCCCGGCGTGCCGGCCAGCTCCCCCTGGGCCAGATTGTCCCGCGTGCTGAAGGCCAGCTGCAACCCTTCGGTCTTGCGGTCGGGCGGCACATAGCAAAGGCCCGCCCGCATCAGCTCGCGGGTCGCGGCACCGGTGAGGTCGCGCCCCCGGACGGTCACCCGCCCCGCCTGGATCTGCAGCAGCCCCATCAGCGCCCGGAAGCTGCGCGACTTGCCGGAACCGACGAGGCCGGCGATGCCCAGCACCTCGCCCGCGCGGACCTCCAGATCGACGCCATGGACACCCCAGGCGCGCAACCCCTCCGCCCGCAGCAGGACCGGGCCGGGGCTGCGGGCGATGGTTGGGTAGATCTCGCCGATGGCGCGGCCGGCCATCATTTCGATCAGGGCCGCCTCGCTGGTGTCTGCCATCGCCACGGTGCCGATCCGCCGTCCGTCGCGCAGGACGGTGACGCGGTCGGCGATGCGGGCGAATTCCTGCATCCGGTGCGAGATGTAGACGATGCCGACGCCGCGCGCCTTCATGCGCGCGATCACCGCGAACAGATGGTCGACCTCGCGGTCGGTCAGCGACGCCGTCGGCTCGTCGAGGATCAGGATGCCGACCTCGCCGTGCAGGGCCTTGGCGATCTCCACCATCTGCTGTTCGGCGCGGCTCAGCGTGGCGACCAGCCGTTTCGGATCGATGGCGAAATCGAGATCGGCAAAGAGTGCGGCGGCCTTGCGCCGCATCGCCCGGCGGTCGAGAAAGGGGCCGCTCATCGGCTCGTCGCCCAGGAACAGGTTCTCCGCCACCGTCAGGGTCGGGACCAGCGAGAATTCCTGGAAGACGGCGGAGATGCCGGCGGCGCGGGCATCGGCGACGCCGGTGAAGCGGATATGCCGGCCGCGCAGCAGAATCTCGCCCTCGCTGGGGGTGGAGACCCCGGCCAGCAGCGAGATCAGGGTCGATTTGCCGGCGCCGTTCTCCCCGAACAGCACATGCACCTCGCCGGGGCGCAGGTCGAAATCGACGCGGTCGAGCGCGGTGACGCCGGGATAGCGCTTGGTCAGGGCGACGGTCCGGATCAGGACGGGAGGGGACATGCACACACTCCGGATGGCCCCCGCCGCCGGCCCCATCGGGAAGCCGGCGGCGGAGGAAACAGCCTCACTTCACGCTGAAGACCGGGGAGAAATTGTCCGGCGGCAGGATGGTGTCGCGCGGCACGCTGCCGACATTGGCCTTGTCGACGACGAAGATCTTCGGGCCGACATGGCGGACCAGATCGGTCTTCTCCAGCGCCCGCACCGCCTGATCGATGGCGATGCGGCCCTGGATGACCATGGAATCGGCCGGCGCCGCCTGGATGAAGCCGCGCTTGATGCCCTGATAGACGCCGGGCGTCATGTAGAAGGCGATCAGCCCGACCTTGTCGGTCAGCCCGCGCTCGCGCAGCAGGCCCTGCGCCGCCTCGGCGGTCACCGCGGTGCCGGCGATGTACTTGATGTCGGGCGTGGCCTGCAGCGCATCCTCGACCAGCCGCAACTGCGCCTCCTTGCCGGTGTCACCGTAGCGCGGTTCCAGTACCTGCACGGCGGAGCCGGCCACCGCCTCCATGAAGCCCTTGTTGGCGGCCTCGACCCAGCCGGCGCCGGCCGGGCCGGGGAACCAGCCGACCTTCACCGGCGGGCTGCCGGCGGGATGCTTCGCGGCGAGATAGCGGCCGGCCTCCGCCCCCATGGTGTGGAAGGACACCAGGGACTTGGCGGTCAGCGCCGGGGAGGAGATGCCGTTGATGACGTCGATCACCGGGATGTTCTTCTTCGCCAGCTCCGCCACCAGATTGTTCAGCCCGTCGAAGCTGATGGCGCCGATCACCACGGCATTGGCGCCGCGGGCGACGCAATCCTCGATCTGGCTGATCTGCTTGTTCAGCTCGGTGTAGCCGCCCGCCTCCACCACGGTGACCTTCACCCCCAGCCGCCTGGCTTCCTCCACCACGCCGTAATCGACGCCGAGCCAGTAGGCGTCCTTCATGTGGGGGAAGGACACGCAGATGTCCCACTTCTTCGCCGCCTTGGGCAGCGGGCTGTAGGAGATGTCCTTCGGCTTGCCGTCGGCGGAAAAGGCGGGTGTCACCTCCACCGCCGGATAGGGGAACCACTCGGCGGCGGACGCCGGGCCGGCGGCGGCGATGCTGCTTCCAAGAACTGTGGCGGCGACAAGAGCGCGAGCGAAAGCGTTCATGCGGGTGGTCTCCACGGCATGGGATTGGACGGATTGAGGATGTTCAAAAAAGGAGGGAGGCGGCGGACGGGGGGCCGCCTCCCGTCCGGTCAGGCCAGGGCTTCGCGCAGGCGGGCCAGGCGACCGGCTTCCTCGGCGCGGGCAGCCAGCGCCTGATCCATGTCGACCTTGACGAAACGGACGCCGGTGTGGGGCTGCATCTGGCCGATCAGGTCCATGTCGGCGGAGATCACCGCGCCCAGCGTGAAATAGCCGCCGCCCGAGACGGCGTCGCGGTGCAGGACGATGGGCTCGGTTCCGCCCGGCACCTGGATCGAGCCGTAGGGGTAGCAGGCATCGACGATGTTGGACGGGTTGGAGCCGGCGCCGAAGGGCTGTTCGCGCGGCTCGAAGGTGAAGGGGCGGCCGCCGCGGAACCGGTAGCCCATGCGGTCGGCCTCCGGCGCCACCTTCCAGCTGTCCTCGAAGAAGTTGCGCCCGGCCTCCTCGGTGATGAGGCGCCAGTAGAGGCCGGGCAGAACGCGCAGCTCGGCGCTCTTGCCCACCGTGCGACGCAGGGCGTCGGGCACCTCGGTGCCGTGGCGCAGCGCCCCCGGCTTGCCCAGCGGCACCATGTCGCCCGCCGCCAGCGCCCGGCCGTGATAGCCGCCGAGCGCGCCGATGATGTAGGTGGAACGGCTGCCCAGCGCCGGCGGCGTGTCGATGCCGCCGGAGATCGCGATATAGGCCCGTGCGCCGCCTTTCAGATAGTCGAAGGACAGCACCTGTCCGGCGCGCACCGGGAAGGCGGTCCAGGCCGGATGCGGTTCGCCGTCGACGCGGGCCGGCAGGTCGGCGCCGGTGACGGCGACGGTGGCGTCCACCTCGAACTCCAGCTGCGGCCCCATGAAGACCGCCTCCAGCGCCGCCGCCCCTTCCGGATTGCCGACCAGCAGGTTGGCGGCGCGCAGCGCGTAGCGGTCCATCGCCCCCGACATCGGGATGCCGAGATGGAAATAGCCGGGCCGGCCGAGATCCTGGACGGTGGTCAGCAGGCCGGGGTTGAGAACCTTAAACGCCATGGAGGGTCTCCATCAGCCGCTGGTTGGTGCCGTCGATGTCCGCGTTGAAGCTGTCCAGATCGAAGGTGACCTTGCGGATGCGCGGTTCGTAGCGGTTGGCCGCGACGTCGGCGGTGATGGCGTCGTATTCCTCGCGGTCGATCGGCTTCCATTTCACGATGTCGCCGGGCCGGAAGAACACCATGAACTCGCGCAGGTAGGAGACCTTCTGGGTCGGGTCGTAGATCGGCATCGGCGTGATGCCGAACATCTGGTAGCCGCCGGCGCCGCGCACCGAATAGACGCAGCCGAAGCAGCCGCCATGGCCGATGGTATGCTTGGGCGTGTCGGTGCGCGGGCGCAGATATTTCGGCACCTGGATTTGCCGCGACCGCTCGACCAGCTGGTAGAGGAAGGGCAGGCCGGCGACGAACCCCACCATCGACACGAACCAGGGCGAGGCATGGTGGGCGTGGATGAACTGCTCCACCGTGTCGTAGCCGTTCATCCGGGCGGCGTATTCCAGATCGGTGCTCTGCGGATCCTGGTGCCGCTCGCGGAAGCGCATCAGCGTTTCGGTGGTCCAGGGATCGCGGTAGAAGACCGGCACCTCGACGATGCGGGTCTCCAGCCGCTTCTCCGCCTTGTCCGCCGCCTGTTCCAGCGCGCGCAGCCGGCCCATCAGCTCGTCCGGGGCGATGCGGTCGGGGTCGAACTTGATCTGGAAGCTGCCGTTGGCCGGGCAGATCTCGGTGATGCCGTCGATGTGCGCGGCCCGGACCGCATTGGTGATCGACATGCTCTTGAAGAAGGCTTCGAGCGACATCTCCTCGTCCATTTCGACGAAGATGTGCTCGTCGCCACCGTAGGAATAGCGGGTCTGCATCCGGTGCTCCTATTGCGCGGCCTTCTGGGGATTGAATGCGGGGTTCCCGGCCAGCCAGCTTTCCAGGAACCGGGTGTGCGCCCTGCCCGCCCGGACATCCGGGTCGGCGGCCAGCGCCTTGTGCAGCGGGACGGTGGTCTTCAGCCCGGTGACGGTGAAGCCCTCCAGCGCCGCCGCCATGCGGTCGATGGCTTCGTCCCGCGTCGCGCCATGCACGATCAGCTTGCCGAGCAGGGAATCGTAGAAGGGCGGAACCGTATAGCCCTCATAGATCATGCCGTCGAAACGGACCTCCGGACCGGCCGGCACCGACAGGCGTTCGACCGTGCCGGGGCTGGGCAGGAAGCCGGCGGCCGGATCCTCGGCATTGATGCGCACCTCGATGGCGTGGCCGGTCCGCGTCACCTGATCCTGGGTCACCGGCAGCGGCTCGCCTCCGGCGATGCGGATCATCGCTGCCACCAGATCGATGCCGGTGATCATCTCGGTCACCGGATGCTCGACCTGGATGCGGGTGTTCATCTCGATGAAGTAGAAGGCGCCGGTCGGCTCGTCATAGAGATATTCCAGCGTGCCGGCGCCGCGGTAGCCGACGCTTTCGGCCAGCGCCACCGCCGAGGCGCACAGCCGCGCGCGGGTGGCCTCGTCCAGGCAGGCGGCGGGCGCCTCCTCCCAGACCTTCTGCCGGCGGCGCTGCAGCGAGCATTCGCGCTCGAAGCAATGGATGGAGCGGGTGCCGTCGCCGAGGATCTGCACCTCGATGTGGCGGGCATTGCCGATCACCCGCTCCAGATAGAGTCCACCGTCGCCGAAGGCGGCCTGGGCCTCCGACTGGGCCTGCGGGGCGAGGCGGCGCAGCTCGTCGGGAGTCTCGGCGATGCGGATGCCGCGCCCGCCGCCGCCCGCCGCTGCCTTGATCATCACCGGATAGCCGATGGCCTCGGCGGCGGCGAGCGCTGCGTCCACATCGGCGACGCGGCCCTGCGATCCGGGGACCACCGGCACCCCAGCGGCGATGGCGGCCTCGCGGGCGGCGGCCTTGTCGCCCATGCGGCGGATGGTGTCGGCCTTCGGACCGACGAAGACCATGCCGAAGCTCTCCACCATCTCGGCGAATTCGGCATTCTCCGACAGGAAGCCGTAGCCGGGATGGACGGCATCGCAGCCGGCCTTCCGCGCCGCCGCCACCAGCCCCGCCGCATCGAGATAGGAATGCCGGGCCGCCGGACGGCCGACGCAGACCGCCTCGTCGGCCAGCTTGACCGCCAGCATGTCGCGGTCGGCTTCGGAATAGGCCTGGACGGTTTCGATGCCCAGGCTCCTGGCGGCGCGGATGATCCGCACCGCGATCTCGCCGCGGTTGGCGACGAACAGGCGACGGATCGTCATCGCCCTCAGCCTTCCAGCTCGACGAGGACGGCGCCGGCCATCACCGGCTCCTCATCCTCCACCGCGAAGCTCAGGATGGTGCCGGCGACGTCGGCGCGGATCTCGTTGAAGCTCTTCATCACCTCGACGAGGCCGATGACGTCGCCCGGCTCGACCCGGTCGCCGACTTCCTTGAAGGGCGGCTGTCCGGGGGCGGGGCGCCGGTAGAAGGAGCCGGGAAGGGGGGAGCGGATTTCGGGCATCGAAACATTCCTTCTTCAACGAGCTGTCTGTGGCGGGCTGTCTGGAACGGGACTGAAGATACCGGAGGATGTCAGCGGGTCTGGGCGACCAGATCGGCGGCCGCGACGATGCGCAGTCCGTCCTTCAGCAGGGCGTCGCGCACGGCGGTTCCGATGGCGAGCGCGCCCGGCGTGTCGGAGTGGAAGCAGATCGAGTCGAAGGCGATGTCGATGTCGTCGCCCTCCACCGTCCGCACCTTGCCGTCGCAGCAGGCGCGGACGCATTTGTCGGCGACCTCCGCCGGGTCGAGCGGCCGCATCCGGCGGGCGAAGACGATGGAGCCGCTGCGGTCATAGTCGCGGTCCGCGTAGAACTCGCGGATGACCGGCAGGCCGGCCGCCTCGGCGACGGCGCAGGTCTTCGACACGTCCATGCAGAACAGCAGGGTGTCGGGGCTGGACTTCAGCAGCGCCTCGACCATCAGACGCGACAGCGTCTCGTCCTTCGCCGCCTCCATGTAAAGGGCGCCATGCGGCTTGACATGCTGCAGCCGGGTGCCGTGGCGGCGGGCGAATTCGCGCAGCGCGCCGACCTGATAGAGGATGTCGTTCACCAGCTCCTCGGGCTTGGCCTGGATGACGCGGCGGCCGAAGCCCTGCAGGTCGCGATACCCGGGGTGGGCGCCCAGGGCCACGCCGCGCTCAACCCCCAGCCGCACCACCCGATCCATCAGATTGGGATCGCCCGCATGGAAACCGGTGGCGACATTGGCCGAGCTGATGAGGTCCATCAGCGCATCGTCGGAGGCCTCGCCGAGCGTCCACTGGCCGTACCCCTCGCCGAGGTCACAGTTGAGATCGACCATTGTACGAGCCAACGCCTTACTCCCTTGCTTGCTTACGGAACCGGGGGCTGTCGTGCCCCAGGGATGAATCCGTGGAATGGCTGCTTTGCCATATGAGCGTATGTTGTTCCCCAGCCTTTGCAATTTCTAATTTCCGAGATTGCTTTATCTGTTTTTCCGCTGCCAAAATCCGCCTGAAAATCAGGCAAGACGGTGGAACTCTGCCGTTCCTAAGGAAGCTTGGCCTGTACAGGAATTAGGCATATTCTGTTTTCTCGATAATTGACCATGCGAAAATCCGGAGCTGGCCATGCTGAATTTCCGACACGTGAAATATTTCATCGCCACCGCCAATCTGGGGCAGGTGTCGCGGGCGGCGCGGGAGCTGTCGATTTCCCAGTCGGCGATCACCTCCGCCATCAAGGAACTGGAGGCGGAGGTCGGCGGACGGCTGTTCGTCCGCACCGCCCAGGGCATGGAGCTGACCGACACCGGCCGCCGGTTCCTGGCCGCGAGCCATCGCATCATGGCGAGCGTGGAGGAGGCGCTGCATCCGGCGGATACCGCGGCGGAGGTGGCCGGCAGCCTGTCCATCGGTGCCAGCTATACGGTTCTCGGATATTTCCTGCCGCAGCATCTGGAGCGGCTGGAGCGGCGCTATCCCAACCTGCGCATCCACATCCACGAGCTGACGCGCGAGATGATCGAGGACAACCTGATCACCGGCCGGCTCGACATGGCGGTGGTCCTGACCTCGAACATCAGCAATCCGGAGCTGACGACCGAAACGCTGATCGGAAGCCAGCGGCGCCTGTGGGTGCCGGCCGGGCACCGGCTGCTCGAACTCGATTCCGTCGGGCTGCAGGATGTGGCCGAGCATCCCTACATCATGCTGACCGTCGACGAGGCCGCCCACTGGACCACCCGCTACTGGAGCGCCTCGCCTTTCCGCCCCAATGTCCGGCTGCGCACCTCGTCGATCGAAGCCGTGCGCTCGACGGTCGCCAATGGCCAGGGCGTGACCATCCTGTCCGACATGGTCTACCGGCCATGGTCGCTGGAAGGCAAACGCATCGAGACGATCATCATGCGTGAGCGGGTTCCGGCCATGGATGTCGGCCTGGCCTGGCGCCAGGGGGTCGAGCTGACGCCGGCCATGCGCCTGTTCCGCACCCATTTCAGCGAGGTCTACCAGACTCCGCAAAGCCGCATGCCGCGGTGAAGCGGCGTTGCTGCAGAAATCGGACTGCGGGCAAACCGCCACCGCAGTGGTGAGCGACACTGCCGACACGTCTCCTACCCGGCGCGACCGTCACATCCAGATGATCGCCGAGTGTGGGCCTGGTCTGGCCAGCGCCGCCTGAGACCGGCTTTTCAAGCTTAAACTTGACCGAGGTCAATGACGGCGGGCGATTAGCGGATTTGATGGGCGGCGGAATGACCGATAAGGAGGGACTCCGCCCATGCGTGAGCCCATGCGTGAGCCCGTTGCCGCACCGACCGCGATCGATGACGACCGGGCCCGACGTTTCGAAGCCAGCCTGAGCCGTGTGGGGCTCGGGCTCGTCCCGCGGTTGGGGGAGAGGGTCAGCGATGCGCTGCTGGCCCGCCTTCTCCGCGTGCTGGCGGAGCGCCACCCGCGCGCCTTCGAGGCACTGCGCGAGATGCAGGACGCCCGCGTGCTGATCGAGCCGGTGGATGCGCCGGTCGCTCTGCTGATGCGCGTCGGGCCGGAGCTGTCCCTGCATGCCCTGCCCCGCGGGGCGGATGGAACCGGTGCGGTTGCGGCCGATGCCGTCATCCGCGGTCCCTATGCCCGGCTGCTCGACCTGCTGGAGGGGCGGATCGACGGCGATGCGCTGTTCTTCCGGCGCGAACTGGCCATCTCCGGCGACACCGCCCTGATCCTGGCATTGCGCAACACGCTGGACGGCGAGGACGAGATGGATCTGATGGCCGACGCCGCCTCCATCGCCGGGCCGCTGGCCCGCGCCCTGCCGGTGCTGCGCCGGAATGCCGGGCCGGTGCTGGACCGCGTCGAAGCGGCGCGCCGGCTGCTGCCCCCGCCGCTGCGGCGCGGGATCGAGCGGATCGGCGCGCGGATCGAAGCCCGCCTGACCGGCACGGTTCCGGGGGCAACTCCGGGGGCTGGGGCGTAAGAATCATGGACAATTTCGAACTGATCTGTCCGGCCGGCACCCCGGCCGCCCTGCGCGCCGCCGTCGATGCCGGGGCCGATGCCGTCTATCTCGGCTTCCGCGACGAAACCAACGCCCGCAATTTTCCGGGACTGAACTTCACCCGGCAGGATGTGGCCGACGCGGTGGATTATGCCCACGCCCGCAAGGTGGAGGTCTATGTCGCCATCAACACCTACCCGCAGGCCGGCAATCTCGGTCCCTGGCAGAAGGCGGTGGACGACGCGGCGCGGCTGAAGGTGGATGCGGTCATCCTGGCCGATCCGGGCCTGCTGGCCTATGCCGCCAAGCGCCATCCCGACCTGCGCCTGCACCTGTCGGTCCAGGCCTCGGCTGCCAATGTGGAGGCGATCCGGCTGTATCGCGATGCCTTCGGCGTGCGCCGGGTCGTGCTGCCGCGCGTGCTGACGGTGCCGGAGATCGCCAAGCTCAACGCCGAGATCGACGTCGAGACCGAGGTTTTCGTCTTCGGCGGCCTCTGCCCGATGGCGGAGGGGCGCTGCTCGCTGTCCTCCTACGCCACCGGCCTGTCGCCGAACAAGCAGGGCGTCTGTTCCCCGGCCAGCCATGTCCGCTACGAGCAGCGCGGCGGGGCGCTGGCCTCCACGCTGGGCGGCTTCACCATCAATGTTTTCGGCGAGGGCGAGCAGGCCGGCTATCCGACGCTGTGCAAGGGCCGCTTCGTCGCCGGCGGCGCGCCGGCCTATCTGTTCGAGGAGCCGACCAGCCTGAATGCCATGGATCTGCTGGCCGAGTTGAAGGCGGCCGGCGTCCATGCGCTGAAGATCGAGGGGCGGCAGCGCGGCAAGGCCTATATCGGCGCCGTCGTCCGCGCCTATCGCGAGGCTCTGGACAGCTTCGCCGCCGGCCGGCCGGTGCCGCACATCGATCTGCAGGCGATGGTCGAGGGCGGAACCCAGACCACCGGCGCCTATACCCGCGCCTGGCGCTGAGCCCTTTGGGCGTTGAGGAGCTTTATCGAATGACTGCGTCACTCACTTTGGGGCCGGTGCTGTTCAACTGGCCGGTCGACCGCTGGCGCGACTTCTACGCCCGCATCGCCGACGAGGCCCCGGTCGACACGGTGGTCGTCGGCGAGATCGTCTGCTTCAAGCGGGCGCCCTTCTTCGCCGAGGCGATGGGCGAGGTGGTCGAGCGGCTGACCGCCGCCGGCAAGACGGTGTGGCTCGCCAGCCCGATCCTGGTCGGCAGCGAGCGCGAACGGTCGGCGATGCGCGATCTGGTGGCGGCGGATGCCGGGATTGTCGAGGCGAACGATATGGGGGCGCTGGCCCTGCTGGCCGGGCGGCCGCATGCCGTCGGGCCGACGATCAACGTCTACAACGAGGCGACGCTGGCCTGGATGGCGGAGCGCGGGGCGGTGGCGGTGTCGCTGCCGGCCGAGCTGCCGGCGGCCACCGTGGCGGCGCTGGCGAAGGCCGGGCGGGAGCTGGGCGTCGCGGTGGAGGTGCAGGCCTGGGGCCGGGCGCCGCTCGCCATCTCGGCCCGCTGCTATCACGCGCGCGCCCACGGGCTGCACAAGGACGGCTGTCAGTTCGTCTGCGGCAACGATCCGGACGGCATGCCGGTGACGACGATGGACGGCCAGCCCTTCCTGACCGTCAACGGCACGCAGACGATGTCGCACGGCTGCCTGTGCCTGACGGCGGAACTGGCGGAGTTGGTGGCGATGGGTGTCACGCGCTTCCGCCTGTCGCCGCAGGCGATGGACATGGTGCGCGTCGCCGAGGCGTTCCGGGCGGTGCTCGATGGGCGGCGCGACGGGGCCGAGGTGGCGGCGGAACTGGGCGGGCTGATCGACGCGCCGCTGGTGAACGGCTTCTACCACGACACCGCGGGGGCGCTGCGGGTGGCGTGAGGGGAGGTTAGACCCCCACCTAACCTCCCCCGCTCTCAGCGGACCTACGGTCCGCCTGCCGCGTCAGCACAAAGCATAGCTTTGTGCGAGAGCTGGGCGGGGGAGGGACTGCCGCCGCTCTCCCGTACAAGCACCTGCTCCCTCCCCCGCCCAGCGGGGGAGGGTTGGGGTGGGGGCATCGGAGCCGACGTTCAATTACGCGGCCCCCTCCCCCATCACGCGATTGGCTTACGCTCCTCCTCGTCGTCCTTCAGGCCGGACTTGAAGCTCTTGATGCCTTTGGCGAAGTCGCCCATCACGCTCGGCAGCTTGCCGGCGCCGAACAGCAGCAGGACGACCAGCAGAACGACGGCCCAGTGGAACAGGCTGAAGCTTCCCATGACGATGATCCGATCTCTCAAGCAGGCAGCCGCAGGATGCGGCCGTCGGGGTGGGTGAAGCGGGCGGTGACGCCGGGATGGGCTGCCAGGATGGCCGGCACCCGATCCTCCGGCACCACCGAAAGCGCGGTCGACAGGGCATCGGCCGTCGTGGCGTCCGGTGCCTGTACCGTAACCGCCTGCCAATGGGCGGCGCAAGCACCGCTCGCGGGGTCGAACAGGTGGGTGAAGCGGCCGGCGGCGTCGAAGCGGGTGCCGTAGCCGCCGGTGGTCGCCAACGCGCCGTCGGCAAGCTCCAGCGTCGTAATCGTGCGGTCGGGGTCGGCCGGATCGGCCAGCCCAACGGTCCAGGGGCGGCCGGAGGGGTGATGGCCGAGTGCCCGCAACTCTCCCATGTCGACCAGCACATGCTCCATGCCCTCGGCCTTCAGCCGCTCCGTCACCCGGTCGGTGATGTAGCCCTGGGCGATGCCGTTCAGCGTCACCGCCATGCCCTTGGCACCGAAGGCGATGCGGTCGGGCTCCACGCGCAGCGCCCGGACATCGACCAGCGCGCGGGCGGCACGGACGGCGCCTGCCGGCGGGCCGGCGGGGTCGGCGCCGGGCCGGGTGAAGTGGCCGGCATAGAGCTGCCACAGCGGCTGCACCGTGGGGTCGAAGGCGCCGCCGGTGTTGCGGCCGAAGGCGGCGGCTTGGGCCAGAAGGCGGACGAGGTCGGTCGGCGGCGCCTCCAGCCGACCGTCGCGGTTCAGCCGGCAGAGCGCGGAGTCGGCGCGGTAGAGGCTGAAGACGCGTTCCAGGCGCGATACCTCCTCCAGGCTCAGCGCGATCAGGCGGTCGGCCTCGGCGGGATCGGGATGGGCGATGGTCAGGCTGGCGTCCGCACCCAGCGCCACGCCGCGCCAGACCCGGACGGGGACGCCCTCGGCACGCAGCAGCCGGTGGGGCAGCAGCGACAGGCCGGCGGCGGCTGCACCGATGGCGAGGACGCGGCGTCGGGTGAATGCTGCGGCCATCAGTGGCCTCCCTCGGCGACGGGGCCGGCCGGCGGGGTGAGGATCTGGTCTTCATGCACCTCGGCGAAGCGCTGCACCGTGCCGCCATTGGCGGCGGCGAAGGCGCGGGCGGCGGATTCCTCGGCGAAGGGATAGGGCTCCGCATCGCCCATGCCGCCGCGCAGCCTGCTGCCCAGCACGTACCAGGCCTTGCGCGCCTCGACCCAGACGGTCAGGTCGGGGGCGGTGGGATCCTTGGCCTTGCCGACGTCGGTGACGTAGATCGCGCTGATCTCCTTCGGTTCCTCCGGCAGCATGGTGAAGGCGAAGGTGTCGCGCACCGATGACAGCCAGATCGGCCGCTGTTGCCCCTTCACCAGGATCTGGCCCTTGGGACCGGGATGGTCGGCGAGGCTCATGCCGCAGTAATGGCCGATGGCGTCGGCGGTCAGGGTCACGGGCGGCGGCGGGGCGACCCCCGCCCTCTCCTGCTTGCAGGCGGACAGCGACAGCAGCAGGGCGGCGGCGAGGAGGATGGGGATGGTGCGCATCAGATCTGCTTCCTCGAAAAGAGGGCGGCGGCCAGCGCCAACGGGGCGGCGATCCAGCCGGCCATCACCGCCAGCAGCAGCGGAACCGACAGCTGGACATGGGCGGCGAGGCCGGCGGTGCCGGCGAAGGTGCTGACGCCCTTGAAGCCGGTCAGGTTGAACAGGCGGTAAGCGTCGGCCGGGTTGGCGAGCAGCAGCCAGTTCAGCGCCTCCACCCCGATGCCGCTGCCGCCGACCAGCAGGCCGAGCAGCGCCATGTCGTAGAGCAGGACGAAGCCGAGCCACACCGCCACCGCGATGCCGGCCGCCGTGCCGCGGTCGCGCACGATGGTGGAAGCGAGATAGCCGAGCGCGGTGAAGGCGGCGCCCAGCATCACGCTGGAGCCGATCATCGCGGCGAAGGCGCGCCAGCTCTCGGCGCCGATTGCGGTGTTGCCCATCGCCATCGCCACGCCCGCGGCGCCGTAGCCGACGACGGTGGCCAGCGCGATCACCGCGGCATGCCCCAGGAACTTGCCGAGCAGCAATTGCCAGCGGGCCACCGGGTAGGACAGCAGCAGGGTCATGGTGCCGCGGTCGATCTCCCCCACCACCGCGTCGAAGGACAGCAGCAGCGCGATCAGCGGCAGCAGGAAGATGGTCAGGCTGGACAGGCTGACGATGGTGACCTCCACCGGGCCGACGCCGACCGTGCCGGTGGGGGCGGAGCCCAGGAAGCTCAGCGTCAGGGCGAGGGCGGCCATCAGCAGGGTGGTGGCGACGACCCAGCGGTTTCGCGTCGCCTCGCGCAGTTCCTTGCCGGCGATGATCAGAAGCGTGTTCATTCCGCAGCCTCCCGGCACAGGAAGTGGGCGTACATCTCGTCCAGGCTGGGCTGGACGATCTCGATATCGTCGACAGCGGGGCTGTCGCAGGCGATGCGGCGCACCAGATCGATCTTGTCGTCGTTGGCGCAGGCCAGCTCCACCACCCCGCCGGCCAGACGGGTCAGCGCGGCACCCTGCCCCACCCTGCTCGCCAGCGCGTCGACGTCGTCGGTCGGCAGGGTCAAGCGGATGCGGACCGGCAGTTGGGCGAGGCTGCGCAGGGTGGCGAGCGAGCCGTCGGCGACCTTGCGGCCCCGGCTCATCACCACCACGCGGTCGGCCTGCCCCTCCAGTTCGGTCAGGGCGTGGCTGCACAGCAGGACGGTGGTGCCCTGGTCGCGCAGCTCCGCCACGATGGCGTAGAAGCTCTGGCGCAGCGCCGGGTCGAGGCCGGTGGTGGGCTCGTCCAGGAACAGCAACTTCGGGCCGCCGAGCAGGGCCTGGGCCAACGCCAGACGCTGGCGCATGCCCTTGGAATAGGTGGAGACGCGGCGCTTGATGGCTGCGGGCTCCAGCCCGACTTTCTCGAACAGCGCGTCGTTGCCGCGGCGCGAGGCGCCCTTCAGCCGGGCGTAGAAGTCCAGAGTCTCCCGCCCGGTCATGTTGGGGTGGAAGGCGACGTTCTCCGGCAGGAAGCCGATCCGGCGGCGGATGGGCGAGCAGGCGGCGCTGGCCGGGTCGCCGCCCAGCACGCGGATGCTGCCCGCCGTCGGGGTGGTCAGGCCGAGCATCAGCTTGATGAGGGAGCTTTTGCCGGCGCCATTGTGCCCGACCATCGCCACGCATTCGCCGGGCGCCAGCGTCAGGTCCACCCCGCGCACCGCCTCGGTCTCGCCATAGCGCTTGGTGACGCCCCGCACCTCTGCGGTGAAGTCGGTCATGGCTGTTTCCTTTCGGCAGTCTGGCTTTGGGCGGTTTGAACGGAGGTGGGCATGGCTGGAGGCGCCATCAGGGGGGCGCTGTCGATCACGCCGCCGGGGTGCAGGGCCGGGAACTGCTTCTGCGCCCAGCGGATCACCTGGACGCCGGGGCTGTTCATCAGCAGCTTGGCCGCCGGATAGGCCCACATCACGCGGTCGACCACGTCGTTGGGGCGATAGGGCTCGTCGGAGATGCCGTCGCCGTTCAGGTCGAAGGCGGCATTGTCGGACCAGTAGTTGCCCCGCCCCTTCTCCGACCAGTCGAGGAAGCGGGTGCCGACATACTTCACCTGGGTGCGGTTGCCGATGAAGGCGTTGCCGGTCATGCTGTTGCGCTCCGACCCGGCGGTGAAATGGACGCCGATCTCGCAGCCCTCGAACCGGTTGCCGGCGAAGCGGTTCTTGTTGGCGTTGTAGATGAAGACGCATTTCCAGGTGCCGCTGCGCAGCCGGTCGCTCATCGCCTCGCTGTCGCGGGGGATGTCGTTGTCGGCCAGCGTCTCGCCGCTGTCGGACACCGCGCCGGCGAAGCGGCCGGCGACGCTGTTGTTTTCGAAGACCGCGCTGTTGGCGGCGTTCAGCAGGAAGCCGTGCTCGCGGTCGGCGACGGAGCGGTTGCCGCGGATCACCAGATTGTTGGAGTACATGATGGCGTAGCCGACGCTGCTGCCGAGCGAGACATTGCCCGACACCTCGGAGTCGTTGGTGTACATGTAGTGGACGGCGAAGCGGACCCGTTCGAAGCGGTTTCCGGCGAACAGGTTCTTGCGCGAGGTGGTGGTGAAGATGCCGTCGCGGGCGTCGTGAACGCTGTTGTCGAGCACGCGGGTGCCGGGCGCGTTCCAGATCTGGATGCCGTTGCCGCGTTCCGACACCCGCAGGTCGGTGCGTCCGCCGACATCGTTGCGGCGGACGAGGCTGTCGTCGGCGCCCCAGACATAGATGCCGATCAGCGTGTCGCGCAGCCGGTTGTCCTCGACCACGGCCCGCTTGGCGGTCTTGCTCAGGAAGATGCCGGAATGCTGGTCGAACAGGCTGGTGCCGGTGTTGCGGACCTCCAGGCCACGGAGCGTGACGTCGGGGGCGGTGACGGTGAGGATGGTGCCCTTCCCTTCCCCGTCCAGCACGGCGCCGGGCTCGCCCACCAGGGTCAGCGGCTTATCGATTTTCACCGGGCCGATGTGCCGGCCGGCGGCAAGCCGCAGCGTGTCGCCCGGCGCGGCTTGGGCGATGGCGGCGGTCAGCTCACCCGGAGCCACCACGATGGTGGCCGCCAGCGCGGGGGTGCCGAGCAGGGCTATGCCGAGGAAGGGCGCCGTGCGGAGGAGCATGGGGGGATCCGTGGGTGAGGGATATCCCCTCTCCCGTCCCGGGAGAGGGAGGGGCCCGCCGAAGGCGGGAGGGTGAGGGGGATTGCAAAAATCCGGAACCGCATGGTTCCTTGGATCACCCCTCACCCTTCCCAAGCTCCGCTTGGGCCCCTTCCCTCTCCCGGGGCGGGAGAGGGAGATCTTTTGGTGATCAGGTCGAACGCGGTTCGACCAGCATGCGGCCGCCCATCTCCATGTGCAGGGCGTGGCAGAACCACTGGCAGTAGTACCAGTGCACGCCCGGACGGTCGGCGGTGAAGGTCACCGATGCGGTCTGCTGCGGGCTGATCTCCATGCAGACGCCGTGGTTGGTCATGGTGAAGCCGTGGGTCAGGTCGTCCACATCGTCCATGTTGGAGATGTAGACCGTCACCTCGTCACCCTGTTTCACCGTGAACTCCTCGATGCCGAAGGCCGGGGCGCGGCTCCACATGTAGACGCGGACCTTGTTGCCGTCGCGGATCACCTTGGTGTCGTTGTCCAGGTCCACCCCGTCCTTCTTGGCCTGGATGCGGGCGTCTTCCCACATCTTGTCGTCGCGGGTGTAGATGCTCTTCGGGTTGACCTTGGAGCGGTGGACGATCAGCGTGTCGTGCGGCTCGGCGAAGGTGGGGCCGTCATGAACCAGCTTCATCTCGTCGCCGGAGATGTCGATCAGCTGGTCGTTCTCCGGCTTCATCGGACCGACGTTGAGGAAACGGTCTTTGGAGAACTTGTTCAGCACGATCAGCCATTTGCCGTCGGCCTCCTTGGTCTGGCCCATGGAGGTGTGCAGGTGGCCCGGCTGGTAATGCACGTCCAGCTTCTGGATGATGGGATCGACCTTCTCGCCCTTGAAGGCGCGCTTGGCCTTGTCGATGTTCCACTTCACCACCTGGCTGTCGAGGAACAGGGTGGTGTAGGCGTTGCCGCGCCCGTCATAGGCGGTGTGGAGCGGGCCGAGGCCGACCTGCGGTTCGGCGACGATCACGTCGCGCGGCTTGATCTTGTCCTCGAACAGCTCGTCCAGCTTGCGCACGTCCATGACCGAGACGGTCGGCGACAGCTTGCCGTTCACGGTGACGTGGATGCCGTCGGGGGCGGTGTTGACGCCGTGCGGGCTGTTGGGGATCGGGATGTAGCGGGTGTAGGCGCTGCCGTGGCGGCCGTCCACCACCGGCACGCCGTGGATCACCTCGACCTTGCCGGCCTTCACCGCCTCTTCGATGCGCTTGATGTTGAAGACGACCAGCCAATCCTGCTCGTTGGCCGTCATCTCGGCCGTCGTCACCCCTTCCTCGGAGTTGTAGCAGGTCGAGAAGACGTATTTGCCCTGATAGTCGGCGTCGGTGTTGTCGAGGTTGCCGTCGACCCACACCTGCCAGGCGATCTTCATCGTGTCGCCGTCGATGGCGGTGAAGTGCGAGCGGTACTTCTTCGGCTCGTCCAGGATCTTGCCGTCGTTGGGCGTCGGCACGCGCTGCTCGCCGTTGCAGAAGACATAGCCGGTGCGCGGGTATTTCTGCAGGCGCAGGCCGTGGATGGCCGAGGCGTTCGGGATCTCGACGATGACGTCCGGCTTCATGATGTCGCAGCGGATGCGCGTCACCCGGCTGTTGGCCTTGTCGTTGGCGAAGATGTAGCGCCCGTCATAGGTCCCGTCGGTGAAGGACATGTGCGGGTGGTGCAGGTCGCCGTTCAGGTACTCGCCGCCGCGCTTGGCGAGGAAGGCCTTGGTCTCCTCCGTCAGGTTGGAGGTGAGGATCTTGCGGCTCTCGTTGGTCAGGCCCCAGCCGGTGGCGGAGCAGCGGTTGAACACCGGGATGCGCATCAGTTCGCGCATCGACGGCAGGCCCATGATGCGGACCTCGCCGGAATGGCCGCCGGAATGGAAGACGTAATATTCGTCGAGATCGCCGGGCTTCACCTCAACGCTCTGGTGGCCGGCCTGCGGGGTCGCCGCCAGGGCAGCCGAGGCGCCGAACAGCGCATTCCCGGCAATGCCGCCGGCGGCGGCACCGCCCACGGCACCGGTCAGGCCGGCGAGCGCCGCCGCCTTCGCCGTTCCGCCCAGAAGGGCACGGCGGTTGACGCCTGCCGTGTTGTTCGTCTCGCTCGACATGGTCTGCTCCTTCGCTGACCCCGTTCGGGGGCTGTCAAGAGACCCGGTGCGACCGGGTCAGGTTATGGGATTAGGGAGGGGATGGCGGTCAGGACCCGTGGGGCCGCAGCGTCAGCCGGCCGGTGGCCGGATCGGCGGTGGCGACAGTGGTGCGGGCGGCGTTTCCGGCGGCGGCGGGCTTGGCGGATTCCTTCTCCGCCGCAGCCTTGGCCTCGGCGGCCTGCCACTTTTCGCGCTTCTGCCGCTTCTGGATCATGACCGGGCATTTGTGGTCGTGGTGGTAGAGCATCTGGCAGTGCAGGCACTGGATGCATTCGTTGGGGTTGATCGTGCCGTCGGGGTGGATGGCCTGCACCGGGCATTCGTTGCCGCAGCGCTGGCACGGGTTGCCGCATTCCTTGTAGCGGCGCAGCCAGTCGAACATCCGCAGCCGGCCGGGGATCGCCAGCGCCGCACCCAGCGGGCAGAGATAGCGGCAGAAGAAGCGTTCGATGACCAGACCGGCCGCCAACAGGGCCACGGCGAAGGCCACGAACCACCAGTCGCGGATGAAGTGCAGGATGATGGCGGTCTTGAACGGTTCGATCTCCGCCGCCTTCTCCGCCGTAGCCAGCGATTGCAGCGAAAAGCCGAACAGCAGCAGGAAGACGATGTACTTGATCGGCCACAGGCGCTGGTGCAGGGCGAAGGGCACGGCGATCTGGCGGATGCCGATCCTTTTGGCCGCCTTCGACGCCAGTTCCTGCAGCGCGCCGAACGGGCAGAGCCAGCCGCAGAAGGCGCCGCGGCCCCAGAACAGCAGCGACGCCGCCACCGAGAACCACAGGATGAACACCAGCGGGTCCATCATGAAATAGTCCCAGCGGAAATCGGTGCGCAGCGCGTTGGCGAAGGTCAGGACATTGACCACCGACAGCTGCGCCGTGGCGTACCAGCCGAGCCAGACCAGGGTGAAGACCAGATAGGCCGTCCGCACCCGCTCATACAGCGCCGGCCGCTTCGTCAGCTGGTCCTGGAAGAAGAAGATGGCGGTCAGCAGCAGGATGGCGGCGGACAGGATCGCGATATCGAGCTGCCGGTTCTGCCAGATGCGCTGCCACAGCGGCGTTTCGGCGGCCTCCTCGGCTTCCGCCACGCCGGCGGCCTGGATGGCGGCGCTGTGGGTTGCGGATTGGGCGACAGGCTGGGCGGCGGTCGGGGCTGTCGGCTTTTCGATCTTCAGATACTTGTCCGGCGGCTGGTAGCCGAGGTCGAAGGTGACGAACACCTTGTCCAGCGCGGCGATAGCCCGCTGCACCAGCAGCTGCAGGCGCCACGGCTCGGCCGGATTGAACTCGGTGCCTTCCGGCAGCACGAACAGGCCGATTTCCGGGAAGTCGGGGGCGCCGGCCGCGGCGGCGCTGCCCATGCGCTTGTGCATCTTGTCGCGGAAGCGGATGGAGCCCTCATGCTGGACCATCTCGACCCGGTCGAAGATGCCGCCGCGGACATAGCCCGACCCCTTGAAGGAATAGCGCCCCTGCCCCGCCACCCACACCGCCTGCTGGCCCGGCTTCAGCCGCTTGGTCAGCGCCTCGTATTCCGCATCGCCCAGCAGCGAGCGGCCGATGGTGGGGATGGTCACCAGGGCGGCGTAGAGGTCGATGAAGGTGTCGTCGGAATCGCCGGGTTCGGCGCGGGCGATGGCTTCGGCCTTGCCGGTGCGCTCGAAGGCGGCGTTCACCTCCCCCACCGTCAGGGTCAGGCGGCGGACGGAGCCGTCGCCGATCAGGGTCGCCCAGTCCTCCACCGCGTCCTTCGACAGGTCGATGGTCTTCGTCACGGTGGGGGCCACTTCCGCTGTGACCTTGCCGAGCGCGGTCATCACCTTCTTGCCCGAGCGGATGATCGAATCGCCGATCACCATCACCGTCACGGTGGCGCCCGACACGATGTCCACCGGCGGGCTGGCGGCGCTCTGGGTGGCGAGCGCCAGCACGTTCTTGCCGACATAGCCGGCGATGAAGCCGTTGATGCGGGCCGGCGGGATGCCGATCAGCACGATGGGCTCGTGATGGTCCATCAGCCGCGCGCCCGTCACCGTACCGTCCGGGGTGAGGCCGACCACCACGTCGATGGGCCGGCCCGAATAACCGGTGGTGTTGACGAAGTCGGAGGTGAGATAGGCGTGGCCCATCAGCGCCTCGCCCTTGTAGACCGGGACGGTTGGGGAGTTGGCGGCCGGTGCGCCGAAGCGGTCGGCGCCGGGCACGAGGTCGGTGGGCTGAAGCTTCGCCAGATAGGGCAGCAGCCGGCCGCTGTCGGCGGCATGCGCCGCGGCGATCCCGGTCAGCAGCAGGACGGCGACGAGCGCCGATCCAAGGGCCGATCCTACCCAGCGTTGTAAGCGCGTGAACCTCACGACGGCCATCCTCCGGCTTTCGCTCTTTGGCTTCGGTGTCTCGGACATTGGTGTCTTGGGAGGCATGAAAGCGCGCGGCGGCGGGGGAGTTCTTGACCGCGGTCAAGAGCTGGGCAGTTTGCCGTGGCATTGAGCACATCAGCAACTTTTAATGGAAGAGCTGGGGGCGCGCCAAGTGCCTCCCATGTGGCGGAGCCGAAGGAGGATTGCCAATCCCGGGGCTTCTGCCGCCGCCGTGCCGGTCGGCACGAAAAACGGCGGTCATCATGGATGACCGCCGTTATTGAATCGGATCGAGCAAAACCGGACTCTGCAACCAATCGGGGCTGGGCAACCAATCGGGGCCGGTGCCGCCCAGCCCGTGCGACCTGCCGTCAGGCTGGCGACTTGCCGACGGGCTTGGGGTACACGTCGTCAATCCGGTTGGGTAGGATCGATTTCACGTCCCGGCATTCCGCGATGGCCGCGATCACGTCGGGAGCGGCGCTGACCGAGAAGGACTTCGCAAAACGGCGGACATGGTTGATGGTCGCGTCCGGCGATGAGGTCTTGGCGGCGGCGGTCGTCACGATATCGCGGGCGCGGTCGCCGACTTCGGTAGCGGTGACATTGTCGGCAAGGAACACTTGGGCGGACGGGTGTTCTCCCTGCGCGGCTTGCGCGCGCAGGATCTCCAGAACCTTTTCGGTCGTCCAGTCGGCGGCGGCAGGGTCTGTCATGGCATTCCTCGTCTACGATGAAGGCCGGCTAACCAATATAGGGCCGCCCGCCCGGATTGGAAGCGGGCGTCCTTATAACGCTTCTTACCCGATATTCTTATCACACGGTCGGCTGGATGTTGGTACCTGCCAGGATGGATAGGGCCTTGGGTGCGTTGGGAATGCCCCGGTTGCCGCGTGGTATCGGCATGGACGAGGGGCGCCCGCAAGACGCCAGAATTGCATGTTCCAGATCGTTCGACGTGGCGCTTGGCATCGCCTGGAGCAGCAGGGCCGCGAGGCCTGCGACGTGGGGCGTCGCCATGGAGCTGCCGTCCATGGTCATGTAGCCACCGTTCGGCACGCAGGACAGGACGTTCACCCCCGGCGCCACCAGATCGGGAACGATCGGGTCATCGGTTCGGTTGAAACGCTGGCTGCTGGAGAAATCGGCGACTTCGTCCCGCTCGTTCGACGCGCCGACCGACAGCACGTTGGTGTAATTGCCCGGCGAACGGCTGGAATTGGCGTACTCGTTGCCGACAGCGATGACCGGCAGCACGTCGTTGGCTCGCAGCGCGTCCACGATGGCCTGGAAAGCCGGAGTATAGCCGCGCAACCCCAGCGACATGCTGAGGATGCGGACGCCGTAGCCCAAAGCCCACTCCATCCCGCCGACGATGCGGTCCACTACGTCGCCGCCCTCGATCACCATGGCGCTGGCGAGCTTTGCCCCCGGCGCCACGCCGAAAGAACCCCTTTCCGTCTTTCGGCCCACGATGGTGCCGGCGGTGTGGGTGCCGTGGTCGTCGCTGTCGCGGACTTCCGCATTTTCCACCAGATCGCCACGCAGATCGAACTCCGCGAACGCCTCTATCGCATCCTTGAGCGCGGAGTGGGAGCCGTCCACTCCGGTGTCGAGATGGCCGACGATCACGCCTTTGCCGGTGATCCCCCGGCTCCACAGTTCCGGAACACCCAGCCGTTCGATGCCCCAGGTCGGCTTTGAGGTCGGTTTTGAGTTCGGCTTTGCATCCTCCATAATGACCGGACGGATCAGGCTGATCTGCGGCGCCTCGACCAGCTTCTTCACCCGTGAGTCCGAGCGCAATTCCTTGGCACCCTGCCGGTCCACATAGCCCAGTGCCAGCCCCAGGCGCGGATAGATGCGGACGGCGGGTCCGACCGCCGTGGCGACCGCCTCGCCGCTGGAGTGGCTGGCCGCCGCCCGCGCGAGGTCGCTTTCCAGCATGGTGTCCGGGATCACGAAATGCCTGGCCAAGTCATCCGGTACGGCGGGGGACTTCAACGTCGCCGAGACGGACTTCTTGAAGACGACGATGGCCTTGGCATAGCCCATGGCCGCCAAGGACTGATCGAGTGTCGAAGTCATATTCTTCCTCCCGTTCCGGTTGTATTTCGGCCAGCGTGGCGAAGCACGGTTACCAAGTTGTTGACGCCGGCTCCGCTACCGCTGAACAGCGGTGGGGGGCGGCGCGCACCGAGGTGCCGCGCCGTGACGGTCGATGTTCCCATTGGAGCCAAATCCCCCGATGGCATACCCCTTCGGGGCAATCGGCTTGGGCGAGACGTTTCCGGCAATTTGCGGTTGGAACGGTCAGCCCGAGATAAAGCAGAAGGCCGCATCCCATGAGCGTAGCCCGGCAGACCAGCCCAGCCCGCAACGCCGATGCCTCAATCTCTGCCGACCCGCGCCCTCCGGTCGAGCCGGGGATCCGCAGGCGAGAGATCGCGATGTTCCTGCTGCTGGCCGTGTTCATCTGGCCGGTGCTGTCGGTCGCGGTGGTCGGCGGCTATGGCTTCATCGTGTGGATGTCGCAGCTGATCCTGGGGCCGCCCGGTCCGCCGCCAGTCTGACGGGGGCCGGTCCCATGGCCGACGATGCCATAGACCGGGGACGGAGGGGCTTCCTGCGGGGACGGCCGGCAAGCGGTCCCGCACCGATCCATCCCCCCTGGTCGCGGCCCGATTACTTCACTTCCCTTTGCACCCGTTGCGGCGCCTGTGCCGACGCCTGTCCGGAGGCGATCCTGCGTCCGGGCGACGGCGGCTATCCGGAGGTCGACTTCACGCGCGGCGAATGCAGCTTCTGCGGCGCCTGCGCCGATGCCTGTGCCGCGCCGATCTTCGACCGGACCGCCATACCCTGGGCGCTGCGTGCGACCGTCACGGACGATTGTCTGTCGGTGCGGCGGGTGGTGTGCCGCAGCTGCCAGGATGCCTGTCCGGAAGGGGCGATCCGTTTCCAGCCGGCGCCGGGCGGGGCGGCCCACGCGCGCATCGACGAGTTCGCCTGCACCGGCTGCGGCGCCTGCGTCGCCGCCTGCCCGGCCGGTGCCGTGACCCTCGACCACCAGACCGGGAGCCCAGCCCATGCCGTCCGATGACACCACTGGATTGGCGCCCGCCGGCGAACTCCACATCGCCTCGCTGCTGCTGCATGTGCGGCCCGACCGGCAGCCGACGGTCCGCGCGGCCATTGCGGCCATGCCCGGCACCGAGCTTCACATCGAACAGTCCGGCAAGATGGTGGTCACCGTCGAAGGACCGCATGAGGGGTGGATCGCCGACCGCATGACCGCACTGCATCTGCTGGACGGCGTGTTCTCCGCGGTCATGGTCTTCCACCATGTCGACCAGGGGGAGGCATTTGTGCCTTCCGAACCCTGAACCCTCCCTGCCCTGCCCGTCCGACCCGAATGCCAGAAGAGAAGGGGGAACGCCCATGTTGGACCGTCGCGATTTCATCAAGGCCCAGGCGGTCGCCGCCGCCGCCGCCGCGGGCGGGATCGGCCTGCCGGCCGCCGCCCAGCCGTCGATGGTGGCGGGCGAGGACGCGATGCTGAAATGGTCCAAGGCGCCCTGCCGCTTCTGCGGAACCGGCTGCGGCGTGATGGTCGCGACCAAGGACAACCGCGTGGTCGCCACCCACGGCGACATGCAGGCGGAGGTCAACCGCGGCCTGAACTGCGTGAAGGGCTATTTCCTGTCCAAGATCATGTATGGCGAGGACCGCCTGACCCAGCCGCTGCTGCGCATGCGCGACGGCAAGTACCATAAGGACGGCGAGTTCCAGCCGGTGTCGTGGGACCGCGCCTTCGACGAGATGGCCAGCCAGTGGAAGCGCGTGCTGAAGGCCAAGGGACCGGATGCGGTCGGCATGTTCGGCTCCGGCCAATGGACGATCTGGGAAGGCTATGCGGCGTCCAAGCTGATGCGCGCCGGCTTCCGCACCAACAACCTGGACCCCAACGCCCGCCACTGCATGGCGTCGGCCGCCGTCGCCTTCATCCGCACCTTCGGCATGGACGAGCCGATGGGCTGCTACGACGATTTCGAGCATGCCGACGCCTTCGTGCTGTGGGGCTCCAACATGGCGGAGATGCACCCCATCCTGTGGACGCGGATCACCGACCGCCGGCTGGTGCACAGCCATGTGAAGGTGGCGGTGCTGTCGACCTTCGAACATCGCAGCTTCGAGCTGGCCGACATCCCGATGATCTTCGAGCCGGGAACCGATCTGGCGATCCTGAACTACATCGCCAACCACATCATCCAGACCGACCGGGTGAACAGGGCGTTCGTCGGGAAGCACTGCAACTTCCGCCTGGGGCAGAAGGACATCGGTTATGGCCTGCGCCCGGAAAGCGTGCTGGAGGTGCGGGCGGCCAACGCCAAGGACCCGGCGGATTCCAAGCCTATCGACTTCGGCGCCTTCGCCAAGTTCGTCAGCACCTACACGCTGGACTACACCGCCGAGCTGACCAAGGTGCCGAAGGAAAGGCTGCTGGCGCTCGCCGAGATGTATGCGGATCCGAAGACCAAGGTCATGTCGCTGTGGACCATGGGGTTCAACCAGCATGTCCGCGGCGTGTGGGTGAACCACATGGTCTACAACATCCACCTGCTGACCGGGAAAATCTCCGAGCCCGGCAACAGCCCCTTCTCGCTGACCGGCCAGCCGTCCGCCTGCGGCACCGCGCGCGAGGTCGGCACCTTCTCCCACCGGCTGCCGGCGGACATGCAGGTCGCCAACCCCACCCACCGCGCTCACACCGAGCGGGCGTGGAAGCTGCCCAAGGACCTGCTGTCGGCCAAGATCGGCTACCACGCCGTCCAGCAGGACCGCATGCTGAAGGACGGCAAGCTCAACGCCTACTGGATCATGGTGAACAACAACCTCCAGGCGGCTCCCAACAGCGCCAACGAGACCTATCCCGGATACCGCAATCCTGAGAATTTCATCGTGGTGTCCGACGCCTACCCCACCGTCACCGCCTCGGCCGCCGACCTGATCCTGCCGGCCGCCATGTGGGTGGAGAAGGAAGGCGCCTACGGCAATGCCGAACGCCGCACCCATTTCTGGCACCAGCTGGTCACCGCACCGGGCGAGGCGCGCTCCGACCTGTGGCAGCTGATGGAGTTCTCCAAACGCTTCACCACGGACGAGGTGTGGCCGGCCGACGTGCTGGACGCCAACCCTTCCTATCGCGGCAAGTCGCTGTTCGACGTGCTGTACCGCAACGGCAATGTCGACCGCTTCCCCCTGTCGGACGTCGATCCCGACTATGCCAACGACGAGTCCATGGATTTCGGCTTCTACGTCCAGAAGGGCCTGTTCGAGGAATATGCCGATTTCGGCCGCGGCCACGGCCACGATCTGGCGCCTTTCGACAGGTACCATCAGGAGCGCGGCCTGCGATGGCCGGTGGTGGACGGCAAGGAGACGCGCTGGCGCTACCGCGAGGGGCTGGACCCCTTCGTCAAGCCGGGCGAAGACGTCCGCTTCTACGGCAACCCGGACGGCAAGGCCAACATCTTCGCCTTCCCCTACGAGCCGCCGGCCGAGGAACCCGACAAGGATTTCGACCTGTGGCTGGTGACGGGCCGGGTGCTGGAGCATTGGCACAGCGGTTCCATGACCATGCGGGTGCCGGAGCTGTACAAGGCGATGCCGATGGCGCTGGTCTTCATGCATCCCGACGACGCCAAGGCGCGCGGCCTGCGCCGCGGGTCGGAGGTGAAGGTGATGTCGCGGCGCGGCGAGATGCAGACGCGGGTGGAGACGCGCGGGCGCAACAAGCCGCCGCGCGGCGTGGTCTTCGTGCCCTGGTTCGACTCCGCCCGGCTGATCAACAAGTGCACGCTGGATGCCACCGACCCGATCAGCAAGCAGTCCGACTTCAAGAAGTGCGCCGTCAAGATCGTCGCGGTCTGAGGGAGGAGTTGAGCCATGCGTCCCCATCACCTCGCCGCGCTGGCGGTGCTGCCCTTCCTCGTGCCGGCGATGCTGTCGGCCCAGAGCAGCGGCGGACCTGCCGAACCGCGCCGGCTGGACTCGCCCTTCCGGCCGCCGGTGAACTTCGTCGAGCAGATCTCGCCGCCGCCGATCCCGCCCGACGTCACCGACGACCGCCGGGTCGCCCGCAATTACCCGGAACAGCCGCCGGTCATCCCGCACAATATCCGCGACTACCAGATCACGCTGAACAACAACCAGTGCCTGACCTGCCACAGCCGCCGCTTCACCGAGGCGGTGCAGGCGCCGATGGTCAGCATCACCCATTACGTCGACCGCGAGGGACAGACGCTGGGTGCCGTCTCGCCACGGCGCTATTTCTGCATGCAGTGCCATGTGCCGCAGACGAGGGCGCAGCCCATCGTTCCCAACACCTTCACCGATCTCGATACCCTGGTCAGCCGGCCATCCGACCGGGGAGACCGGCGATGAAGGCGCGCATCCCGGTGTCGGTGCGGCGGGCCTGGCAGACCATCTCCCGTCCCAGCCGAAGCCTCAGCCTCGGCTTCCTGACGCTGGGCGGCTTCCTGGCCGGGGTGTTCTTCTGGGGCGGCTTCAACACCGCGCTGGAGGCCACCAACACCGAGGCCTTCTGCATCAGCTGCCACGAGATGCAGGCGAACGTCTATGAGGAGCTGAAGCAGACCATCCACTTCACCAACCGGTCCGGCGTGCGGGCGACCTGTCCCGACTGCCATGTCCCGCACGAGTGGACCGACAAGATCGCCCGCAAGATGCAGGCATCGAAGGAGGTCTGGGGCAAGATCTTCGGCACCATCGACACCCGCGACAAGTTCCTCGCCATGCGCCGCGAACTGGCGGAACATGAATGGGCGCGGCTGAAGGCCAACAACTCCCTGGAATGCCGCAACTGCCACAGCGCCGATTCCATGGACATCACCAAGCAGGGCGCGCGGGCGGCGCGCATCCACGAGCAGTATCTGTTCACCGGCGAGCGAACCTGCATCGACTGCCACAAGGGCATCGCCCACCGCCTGCCCGACATGCAGGGCGTCCCGCCGGGGTGGAGCGAGGCGTCCGACAATCCGCAGAAGCCCATCGGCCATTGGCTGGCCAGCACGGGGGTGGGTGATGGGGCTCACGGCGGAATGGCCCTGCCCGCCCCAGCCCCGCGGTGACCCTGCCGGTCGGAATCCGACCACCCGCCTGCATAGCGCGTGGTGGTCGGATTCCGACCAGTCCTATTCGGTGGCCGCCAGCACCGCGTCGATGGATGCCCGCATCTCCAGCAAGGCCTGACGGTCGGTCTCCGACAGCGGCTGCGGCTTCTCCTGCAACTCCCTCAGCACGTCACGCGCCTGGAACACCGGCTTGGCCGCACGTTTGGGCAGGGCGCTGAACGCCACGCCGGCCGGCGCACTGACCGCTGGGCGCTTCGCCGCCGTCTCCGGCGACGCTGCAGCAGGATCGGCGGCGGGGGAGGGTGGGGCGCCCGCATCCGACCGCTTCAGCTTTTCCCAGGCCCGCAGCTGCTCGTCCTGGTCCTCGATTGCCGCCAGTGCCTCCAGCTTCGACTTGGTCGGGCGCAAAGCGGCGTAGTCGGCGCGGATGGCCGGCGCCAGACGCTGGAAGGACAGCATCATGGTGACGTAGGTCTTCTTGCGGCCAAGCGCGTCGGCGAGCTGCCGGTGCGAATAGCCGTGCCGCTCGGCCAGACGGAACAGGGCGTCGGATTCCTCCAGAGGGTTCAGGTCGCTCCGCTGCAGGTTCTCGACGATGGCGATCTCCTCGTCGTCGTCGCCGGTGAACAGGATGCCGAAGATGGTTTCCCGCCCGAGCAGCCGCATCGCCCGCAGCCGCCGCTCGCCATAGACCAGCTGCCAACGGTCGTCGGCGATCTGGCGCACGCCGACCGGCTGCTGCAGCCCATGGCGTTCGATGGAGGCGGCGAGGCCCTGCAACTCCTCCTCGTCGAACTCGCGCCGCGGCTGGTTCGGGTTGGGGGCGATGCGGTCCAGCGGCACTTCGACCAGATGGGGGGCATGGCGGCTGAGGCCGAACAGCGCATCCTTCACGCGGGCGGCGGCCGTGCTGTTGGCGCTCTGGGCGGATTTCTGCGCCTTGCCCAGCAGACTACGCGACACGGTCGACCTCCTTCATGCGGATGATGCGTTCCTCGACCAGGGCGGCGGCGACATCACGGTAGACGGCGGCACCGGCGACATCGGGCATGGCCTCGACCGCGGCGCGGCCGACCGAAGTCGCCTGGGCATAGACCGAAGCCTTCGGTACCGGATCGAAGACCCGCAGATGGGGGCCGTACTGCTCCTGGATCTGCTCCAGAACCTCGCGGTCGTTGCGCTCGCGCTGTTTGTAGATGGTCGGAACGATGCCCAGCACCGACAGGGCGGTGTTCATCCGGCGCCGGATCTTGGCGACATTCTCCAGCAGGAAACCCATGCCGAGCAGGCTGAACTTTTCTGTCTGGCACGGGATGATGGCGGTGTGGGCGGCCACCATGGCGTTCTTCGTCAGCTCGCCGATGTTGGGCGGCGTGTCGATGATGATGAAGTCGAAGGTCCGCTTCGCCGCGGCGATCTTCTCCTTCATGATGAAGTCGCCGCCGGCTTCCTTGCCCAGTTCGACCTCCGTCTCGGCCAGCCGGATGGAGGAGGGGGCGACCCGCAGCCCGCTCTCCTCGACGGTGACCAGGATGTCGCGCAATTCCAGGTCGCCATGCATGACGTAGTAGAGGGTCTTGGCGTCGGCCTCCAGCGTGTAGGAGTCGATGCCGAGATGCTGCGTCGCGTTGGCCTGCGGATCGCAATCGATCAGCATCGTCGCATAGCCCTGGAGGGCGAGGGCGGAGGCGATGTTGACGGCGGACACCGTCTTGGCGCAGCCGCCCTTCTGGTTCGCCACGACGACGACCAGCGCCGGCCCGCCCAGCTTCTCGACCCCGGCGGCATCGCGCCGGATCAGCGCGTCGAGCGCCGCCGGGATGCGCTCGGCATCATTCTCCCAGCGGCTGACCTTCTGCTTGTCGTAGCGGCGCTGCAGCCGTTCGTTCAGCCAGACGGCGAATTCGGACTGCGACAGCCCCTTCGCCTCGCGGTAGGTCCGCAACTCCTCGCCCTTCACCGTCACCTCCCCGACATGAGCCGGGCGGGAGGGTAGGGGTAGACGCTACGCCGGTCAAGAATGCCGTGGCAGAGGGCGTTCCGTCTACTGGGGAGCGTCTACTGCCGCCGCCACCTTCTTGCTGCGGCGCGGTGCGCGCGTGGAGGGAAGGGCGGCCAGTTTCTCCTTCCGGGCCGCGACCTCCGCCCGGATGGCGGGCAGGGCGGCGTCGGCGGCCGTCCGCTGCTTCGGCGTCCCGCTGAGGGCAAGCCGCTCGGCGTTGGTGGCCAGCGTGGTCAGGTCGGTGTCGGCCATGCCCGGGAGTCTGTCGATCAGGTCGATCATGCTGCAATCCTGCTTTGGGTGCGGGGGAGGGGACGATGGCCGCGATGGAGACCGGAGCGTCGGCCGCCGGCTTTCCTGCCGGGGGGCAGGGGTAGGGGCAGGGGCGGCGGGGCCGTTGCTGTCCCATCCTGCGGTCCAGCATTGCGCCAGACCGCTGTCGGGCGGGTGCGGGTTCGATGAACTGGCGGTGCCGGCGGTGGCGGCCAGCCGCCCTGCCATGTGGGCGACACGCATCCACGGATCGGCGGAACCTGCTGGCGATGTCGGAACGGCTTTCTTATGGGGCATGCCCACTCCGGTCCCGGACCCCGGGAGAAAAGTGCAGGGGACGAAAAGCAAAAGGGCGGCCCGAGGCCGCCCTTCTGGATCGCATCAGGATCGTGCCGTTCCGCTACGCTCAGAGCGCACGCAGGTTCTCGGCCGAAACCTTGCCGCGGCGCGGATCGCGAACGGATTCGAACGACAGCTTCTGGCCTTCGTTCAGGTTGCCCATCCCAGCACGCTCGACGGCGGAGATATGAACGAAAACGTCATCGGAGCCGTCTTCCGGCTGGATGAAACCGAAGCCCTTGGTTGAATTGAACCACTTAACAGTACCGTTGGCCATGGGGCAGTGTCCTTTCCCGGGTTGCCGAGCTCAACATGAGCCAAGCATCAAATTCACCTAAGGCAGGAAGTTCAGCCTTCTGGAAGCTGAAAAACACAAAACCCAGAGCAACTTCGACCTGCCAAACCTGGGCGTTTGTCCGGACGATTGCAAGGAAAAATCCGGGAATGGCCGGCGTTTTTATTTTCCCGGACAGTATGATGGATCTGTGAAGTCCTGATTCACAATCGTCTTTTTCTGGCTATAGCCGTTCTCCCGCAACGGGTTACGGCCGATCCTGTACCCGGACCGGGCGGGCTGCGGACATCGTCGCCGGAAGGCCGCCGGAAGATGGATCCGGAAACCATCATGAGGGGCCAAGGGCATCGGCCGAATGGTGGGGGCGGGGCAGAGGCTCCGCGTCAGCCACGCTGATACCGCCGATGGGGTGCGTTGACTTTGGCCGCCGCTCTGGCGCAGCTTGCGGGCCTGACCTCAGCCAGGGTGGGACGCCATGCCGATCATCACGTCAGCCAGCACGAAGGGCGGGCCGGGAAAGACGACCCTGTCGCTCTGTCTTGCTGACCACTGGCGCCGGGCCGGCCGCAAAGTGGAGTTGTTGGACATCGATCCCAACCGCAACCTGACCCAGTGGATCAAGGCGGCCGGGGCGCCGATAACCTGCACCACGGTCGACGAGGACGACATCATCGAGGCGGCGACCGAGGCCGAACAGCGGGCGGATTGGGTCGTCATCGATGTCGCCGGCGTGCTGGCGCGCGGGCTGGTGCATTCCATCGGCGTCGCCAATGCGGTGCTCATCCCGTCGCGTCCCGACCTGAAGGATGCGCTGGAAGCCGCGCGCACCTATCAGCATGTGATCGCGGAGCAGAAGATGGCGCAGCGCCGCGATCCGCAGGCGCGCATTCCGGCTGCCGTGGTTCTGATGCAGGTGAACCGCCGCGCCCAGGCTGCCGGCTTCGCCCGCGAACAGCTCTCCGCCCTGAAGGTGCCGCTGCTGCCGGCGGAAATCCCGTTGCGCACCGCCTATCAGAACTATTCCTTTGCCGGCCTGCCGCTGGACGATGCCATGGTGCGCGGCGACTTCGCCGAACTGGCCGCAAGCGTGGAAGACCTGATCCATGGCTAGGAAGCTGACCCCGCGCATCGTCACCGCCGACGAGGTATCGGACATCCTCACTCCGTCGGAGGTCCCGGCTCCGCGCCTGTCGCGCCGGCCTGCCCCGGCCAGACTTCGCACCCGTGCGAACTTCGCCGACGTGATCCTCAGCCTGTGGGCAGAGGCGGAGGAGAATTTCCTGGCGATCGGCCGCTATCTCAACCATGCCAAGACAGTGTTGGAGCATGGCGAGTTCATGGCGATGGT